>NZ_JBIAUQ010000003.1:671250-818089 GCF_042893155.1 Streptomyces sp. NPDC001668 | reverse complement strand
CCCGTCCCCTTCCCGCCGTCGGCGGCTTGAGGAGCGTCCACCGTCCCACCCCAGGGGCGCGGGGAACTGCGCGACCAGCCACAACGCACCCGCACCCGCCCGACAACCGAACCCGGCACCCCCATAGGCGCCCCGCCCAAGCCCAGCGCAGCGGCCCCGCGGGGAACTGCGCGACCAGCCCCCACTCACCCGCCCCACAACCCGACCCGGCACCCCCCTAGACGCCCCGCTCGGACGCCACGGATTCCCTAACGGCCCAGCCCCAACCGGACCCCCACCCGAATCCTCCCTAGCCTGGAGTGATGGGTGAGGACATCCGGCTGGCCGCGGTCGTCGCGTTGGCGCAGGGCATGGCGGCGGCTCACGGCTCCCGGGAGGCGTGGCGGGCCGCCGCCGCTGGGGCGTGCCGTGCGCTCGGGGGGAGTTTCGCCGCGTTGTCCGTGTGGGAGCGGGAGCTCGGACGGCTCAGGGTGCTGGTGAACGTGGGGGAGCGGGCCGCCGGTGAGGAGGAGTTCCCGGACGGTGAGGCCTACCCGGTGCACCAGTTCCCGGAGATCACCGAGTTCCTGCACGAGCGGTGGGCCGGGGGCGGGGAGCCCAACGCGTGGGTGGAGACGGCGGAGGGGCCGGTGGTCGGGGGGCGGCCCGGGTATGTGCACCAGCGGGTCGCCGCGCTCCGCAGGAGGGGGCGGGGCAGCTGTGTCGTCGCCCCCATCGTGCTGAACGGGCGGGCGTGGGGGGAGCTGTACGTCGCCCGGCCCACCGGTGCCCCGGTCTTCGGGCGGGAGGACGCCGACTTCGCCACCGTACTGGCCGCCGTCGTGGCCGCCGGGATCGCTCAGGCGGAGCGGCTGGAGGAGGCGAGACGGCTGGCGTTCACGGACGCGCTGACCGGGCTCGCCAATCGCCGTGCCGTGGACGTGCGGCTGGACGAGGCCGTCGACCGGCACAAGAGGGACGGTGTCGTCGTCAGTCTCGTCGTGTGCGATCTCAATGGGCTCAAGCGGGTCAACGACACCTGTGGGCACGCCGTGGGCGACCGTCTGCTGGAACGTTTCGGCTCGGTGCTGTCGCTGTGCGGGGCCATGCTGCCGGGCGCTCTCGCCGCGCGGCTCGGCGGGGACGAGTTCTGTCTGCTCGCGGTCGGGCCGCCCGCCGACGACGTGGTCGGGGTGGCGGGTGAACTCTGCCGGCGGGCCGGGGAGCTGGAACTGGGGGAGGGGGTCGCGTGCGGGGTCGCCTCGACCGCGGACCCCATCGGGCCCGTGCGGTCCGGCCGGCGGCTCTTCCGGCTCGCCGATGCCGCGCAGTACCGGGCCAAGGCCGAACGTGCCGATAGGCCTGTCGTCGCGGGGCGGGCCGGGCCCGACGATCCCGTCGTACGGCTGGCCGATGCCGCCCCCTCCGGGCCGACGGCCGAGCGGCGGACGTTCCGGGGGCGGCGGCCCTGAGGGACGCGCGGCGGTAAGGGGCGTAACCCCGACCCAGTAGTGACATCCGAGAATTCAGTGCGTACGCTCCTGAATATGGATATGCACACTGTGGTGGTGGGGACGTCCGGGGTCACCGCGTCCGACGTCCTTGCCGTGGCGCGGGACGGTGCCCGTATCGAGCTCTCCGAGGAGGCGGTCGCCGCTCTCGCCGCGGCCCGCGGGATCGTGGACGCCCTCGCGGCCAAGCCCGAGCCCGTCTACGGCGTCAGCACCGGCTTCGGCGCCCTCGCGACCCGGCACATCAGCCAGGAGCTCCGGGCCCAGTTGCAGCGGAACATCGTCCGCTCGCACGCCGCGGGAATGGGGCCGAGGGTCGAGCGGGAGGTCGTACGGGCGCTGATGTTCCTGCGGCTGAAGACCGTCTGCTCGGGACACACGGGAGTGCGGCCCGAGGTCGCGCAGACCATGGCCGACGTGCTCAACGCCGGGATCACGCCGGTCGTCCACGAATACGGGTCACTTGGTTGCTCGGGTGACCTCGCGCCGCTGTCCCACTGCGCCCTGACGCTCATGGGGGAGGGGGACGCCGAGGGGCCCGACGGCGTCGTGCGGCCCGCCGGTGAGCTGCTCGCCGAGCACGGGATCGCGCCCGTCGAGCTGCGGGAGAAGGAGGGGCTCGCCCTTCTCAACGGCACCGACGGCATGCTCGGGATGCTGGTCATGGCCCTCGCCGACCTGGACATGCTCTACAAGTCCGCCGACATCACCGCCGCGTTGAGCCTTGAGGCGCTGCTCGGGACCGACAAGGTGCTCGCGCCCGAGCTGCACGCCATCCGGCCGCATCCGGGGCAGGGTGCCTCCGCGGCCAACATGCTGGCCGTGCTGAAGGGTTCGGAGCTCACCGGGCACCACCAGGACGACGCCCCCCGCGTCCAGGACGCCTACTCCGTGCGCTGCGCGCCGCAGGTCGCCGGGGCCGGGCGGGACACCCTGGCGCACGCGCGGCTGGTGGCGGAGCGGGAGTTGGCGTCCGCGGTCGACAACCCCGTCGTGCTGCCGGACGGCCGGGTGGAGTCCAACGGCAACTTCCATGGCGCGCCGGTCGCCTATGTACTTGATTTCCTCGCCATCGCCGTCGCCGACCTCGCGTCGATCGCCGAGCGGCGAACCGACCGGCTGCTGGACAAGAACCGGTCCCACGGGCTGCCGCCGTTCCTCGCCGACGACGCCGGTGTGGACTCGGGGCTGATGATCGCGCAGTACACGCAGGCCGCGCTGGTCAGTGAGTTGAAGCGGCTGGCCGTGCCCGCGTCCGCCGACTCGATTCCCTCGTCCGCGATGCAGGAGGACCACGTCTCGATGGGGTGGTCGGCCGCGCGCAAGCTGCGCACCGCCGTCGACAACCTCACCCGGGTCCTCGCCGTCGAGCTCTACGCCGCCTCGCGCGCCGTCGAGCTGCGCGAGGGCCTGAGTCCGGCGCCCGCGACGCAGGCCGCCATCACCGCCGTACGCAAGGCGGGAGTCGAGGGTCCTGGGCCCGACCGGTTCCTGGCGCCGGACCTCGCCGCCGCCGACGTGTTCGTGCGGGAGGGGCGGCTGGTGTCGGCGGTGGAGGCCGTCACCGGGCCGCTTCTGTGAGCGGGCGGGGCCCTGTGCGCCGTACGGCTGAACAGGGCCCCGGTGATGGTTACTTGAGCTTGGCCAGCTGGGCGTCGACCAGGGCTGTCGGCACCGGGGCGGCCTTGCCGCCGTCGAGCGAGGCGAAGTTCACCGTGTAGTACGTGGAGACGGTGTTGCCGACGCGGACCACCTCGGTGTCGAAGGTGGCCTTGCCCTCGCCGTCCATGTCGGAGCCGACGGAGAACGCGACGGACTCGTCGCCCTTGCCGGAGGGCTTCCCCGCGGCGACCTCGGTGATCTTCTGCTTCTCGCCCTGGGCGGTGATGGTGAAGCCGCCGGCGCAGGCCGTGACGGCGTCGGAGACGGTCTTGACGGCCTTCTCGGCGCCGTCGCCGTCGTAGGAGGACAGGCCCACGAAGTTGAGCTCGACGTCGAGGGCGTCCTCCAGGGAGGCCTCGTCCGAGGACGCGGCGGCCTTCGGCTTCCTCGTGACGGTGTAGCTCGCGCTCGCGTCCGTGTCGCCCGGCGCGAGGCCCGCCATGGCGTGGGCCAGCGGGGCGCAGGCGGCCTTGTCGGTCTTCACTTCGCTCTTGGACTTCGGCAGGGTGTCGTCGCCGGCGGTGTCGACCTCGTAACCGGCGAGCTCGCCCTTGGCGAGGAACAACTTCTTCAGCTCGGCCGCGCTGAGCGCCTTCGCGGCCGTCGTCGTGCTCGGGGAGGAGGAAGCCCCGGACTCCTTGGACGCCCCCGACTCCTTCGAGTCGTCGTCCGAACCCCCGCCGCATCCGGTGATGAGGGCGAGCGACAGCACGCTCACGGTCGCCGCGGCGCCTATGCGCGCCCTCGATGATCTCTTCATGTGCGGACTATGAACGTTTTGCCAAGAAAACGTCAAGCCGGTTTAAAAACCCAGGCGTTCCCGGCGTACCGAATAGACGACGAAGCCCGCACCCAGAGTGAGGAACAGGGTGCCGCCGACCACGTAGGGCGTCGTGTCGAAGCTGCCGGTGTCGGCGAGCCGGGTGTCGTCCGTGGACGTCTCCGCGCTCGTGGTCGTGACCCGCGCCTGCGCCGTGGCCTGCACGGACGGCTCTGTTCTCGCCGGGTTGTCCTGGCTCGCGTTGGCAGACGGGACGAACCACAGGGCACCCAGGAGGGTCCCCGCGGCGGTGGCGGTCAGCAACGGACGACGAACGGATGACACGGAATATCGATCCCCTTGTGGTGCTGGCGAATTGGCCGTGTGGGGCGATGTTAGTGAAAGGCGCGGGTCACGGGAAAGTCACGGGAGCGATGGGCTTTACGCTCCGGGCATGAGCACTGAAGAGACATCACGTTTTGTGCGGCTTCGGGTGGAACTCGTCGTCGAGGTCGACGACCGGGAGGCCATCACCCGGGCCGCGCTGGCGCGGATCGCGGAGGATCCGGACATGCCGGACGAGGAGCGCACTCACGCCGAGAGCGCTGTGACGGAAGACACGGCGGAGGCGCTCGCCTATCTCGTGGACCCGTTCGACCTGGTCGGAGAGGTGCCGGGGGTCGAACTGGCCCAGGCCTCCTGGAGCAGCGAGCAGATCGACTACGACCCTGATTCGCCGGACTGGGACCTCGACGAGGATGATGTGGAGGAAGACGAGGAAGAAGAGGTCGTCGGCTGAGCGCGCCGGGAAAATCGTGACCCCGGGCGGCAACCGCCGTCCGGGGTTTCGTCGTCTCAGGGGTCGCACGGACCGACAGACGCACCTGCCGCCACGGCGGACGTGGTGTGCCCCACACCTTCCAAGAAGGTGGAACGGGACGAACCGGTCGTAGCGTTTAGGTTTTATTGACGGGGACTCTCGGGATTTCGGGGTTTCTGGGATTCGGCAACGATGGAGAAGCGTGTGATGACGGTCAGTAAGCGGCGCAGGGGCCTGACGGTCGCGTCCGCTCTGCTCGGCGGGGTGCTGGTGCTCTCGGCCTGTTCCGGTGGCGACGACTCCTCGTCGGGCGGCAGCAGCAGCGGCGGCGACACCTCGCAGGCCAAGGCCGACGAGGCGGCGGCGAAGAAGAGCTCCCAGGCCGAGATCAAGATCACGCCGAAGGACGGCACGGACAACGCCTCCATCAACAACTCGGCCGCCGTCACCGTGAGCAAGGGCACGCTCACCGACGTGACGATGACGACCACCGACGGCACGAAGGTCGCCGGCGAGCTGTCCGCCGACAAGACCAGCTGGAAGCCCGACACCCAGCTGGAGCGCTCCACGACCTACAAGGTCGCCGCCGAGGCCAAGGACTCCGACGGGCTCGTCGCCCACGAGAACGCCTCGTTCACGACGGTCTCCCCGGCCAACAGCTTCATAGGCAACTTCACGCCGGAGGACGGCTCGACGGTCGGCGTGGGCATGCCGGTGTCGATCAACTTCGACAAGGCCATCACCAACAAGGCGGCCGTCCAGAAGGGCATCACCGTCTCCTCCAGCAGCGGTCAGGAGGTCGTCGGCCACTGGTTCAACGCCAACCGCATCGACTTCCGCCCCGAGGACTACTGGAAGGAGAACTCCACCGTCACGCTGAAGCTCGCGCTCGACGGCGTGGAGGGCGCCTCCGGTGTCTACGGCGTCCAGCAGAAGACGGTCACCTTCAAGATCGGCCGTAACCAGATCTCGTACGTCGACGCCAAGACCAAGCAGATGAAGGTCACGCACAACGGCACGACGATCAAGACCATCCCGATCTCGGCCGGTTCGCCGGAGAACAAGACGTACGAAGGCATCATGGTGATGTCCGAGAAGTTCAAGGAGACGCGCATGAACGGCGCGACCGTGGGCTTCACCGACGACGACGGCAAGGGCGAGTACGACATCAAGGACGTGCCGCACGCCATCCGCCTCACCAACTCCGGCACCTTCGTGCACGGCAACTACTGGGGCGCCAAGTCGGTCTTCGGCAGCGTGAACACCAGCCACGGCTGCGTGGGCCTGTCCGACACCAAGGGTGCCAACGACACCGGCACGGCGGGCTACTGGTTCTACACCAACTCGATCGTCGGTGACGTGGTCGTCGTCTCCAACACCGGCGACAAGACGGTGGCCCCGGACAACGGCCTCAACGGCTGGAACCTGAGCTGGGCGGACTGGAAGGCGGGGTCGGCGGTCTGAGGTCTCGCCGCTGACCCAGGTCGCTTGAGGGCGGTCACCCGATCGGGTGGCCGCCCTCAACGTTGCTGCGGGAAAGGCGCAGCTCAGCCGTTGCATCTCAGTTCGACGTGCGCTCTACGTATCCGGGCCGAGCGAGGTCAGGTCGTACGCGTCGCTGATGGCGCTGTAGCCGTCGGTGGTGAGGTTGACGTGGTCGCCGGAGTCGTAGTCGGCCGGGGCCGTGTCGTTGCCGAGTTTCAGGGCCTGGGGATCCGCCGTGCTTGCCGTGTCGGTGACCGCCACGACTGCTTCCGCGTCGACGTAACTGACTGTGGGTGTCGAGAAGTTGACCTGGTCGGTGATCCAGGTGTTGGTGTCGATGCGGTTCTGGTCGATGGCCGTGGTGCAAGGGCTGTAGCCGTCGCATGGGGTGAGGGTCGTGAGGACGACCTTGATGCCCCAGCCTCTGAGCTGGTCGCTCAGGAGGCCGAGCGCGTTGTCGATGTCCACGTCGTCATGGCCCGCGACGATGTCCTCAAGACCTTGGGTGACCACGACCGTGCGGATGCCGGGGACGGACAGGACGTCCCGGTCGAGGCGGGTGAGTGCCGCGCGGCCTCCGGCGCCTGGACCCTGGTCGGTGCCGAGGTAGTTGTTCTCGATGCCGGACGCCACCACGCCGTACACCGGGATGCCGTCGGTGTTGTTGGCCAGCCGGTACGCCAGCCACTGGTTGAAACGTGAGGTCGTGTAGCCCGCGGTCGTGCCCGTGGTGCGGGTGTTGACGAGACCGTCGCCGAGGACGGAGATGGTGGGCCGGTGGTCGGTGGTGGTGACGTCGACGCCGGTCAGGATGCCTGCGAAGCGGCCCGATTCCGTTCCGGTGCCCGTGAAGGCCGTGTTCGCCGTGTCCGTGGTGTGGTCGCCGCTGCCGACGGCGCTCACGTAGCCGACGGTGTCGGTTGCCGCCCAGGGGTGCATGACCAGGTAGTTCACCTGGTTCACCAGGTGGATGCTGGTCGTGATCACCCCGCGTGGCGCGACCGTCATGGGGATGGGGTCGCTGTAGAGCTCGCCGCCCTCCGAGATCACCACCGACTTGGATCCGCCGAAGGTGACGTCGACCGGTGGAGAGGCCAGGGTGGCGCCGTTGCCGTAGGGGGCGACCGTCACGTGGTCGAGGGACAGCGGATCGGTCCCGATGGCGTTGGACAGGCGCAGCCGTACCGAGTCGCCGCCCGCGCTGGCCATGGTGACCTCGCGGAAGGTCTGGTTACTGAAGGACCCCATGTCCGGGAAGCGGAACAGTCCCTCGCTGGGCGCGCTCCAGGTACCGGTCCAGGCGGCGCTGTTGGCGGCGGTGGTGGTGTCGCGCACGGACATGCCGATGATGTGCATCCCCGGCACGTACCTGCGCGCGGCGTCGGCCAGGTCCGGCAGCGTCACCGAGCTGACGGTGGCGCCGGCCTTCAGGGGTACCGCGAAGGCATAGATGTTGGTGTTGTGGGTCACCTGCCCGGTGGGGATGTTCCGGTGCGGCAGGGTGACGGCGGCCAGGGCGTCGGAACCGTCCACCCAGTCGGGCATGGTCAGGTAGTAGCGGTCCGAACTGCCGTCGCCGTAGGTGATGGAACCCTTGGGAGTGACGCAGTCCTCGTAAGTACCGTTGCCCAGACTGCAGTTGGTGGCCGAGCTGTTGGTGCCGTCGGGGACGACGGGGCTGGTGAAGTCCGTCTCCTGGTGCTGGGAGCCGACGGACCCGTACGTCGAGAATCCGAGGAAGACGAGGGCCTGTCCGGTCGTGCCGTTCATCTGGATGGTCTGGTTGGCGGCCAATACGTTGTCGCCGGTGCCGGCGCCGAACTTGGGCAGGGTGAAGGTGGCGCCGTCCACGGTGATCTTGCCGCCGGGCTGCCACCCCGCCGCCTTGAGGTCCTGGAGGGAGAGGGAGCCGCCCGCTCCGTCCGCGTCGGCGGTGGTGGGGTCGCTGTCGTCGGTGGTGGTCGTGTTGTTGAAGGCCGCCTGCAGGCTGGCATAGCTCTTCGTGGTGTGCCCGGCGGCGGTGAACTCGTACTGCTGCTGGGAGGACACGTTGCCCGCGGAGTCGACCGCGTAGACGTAGAGGGTGTGGGTGCCGGGGGCCACCGGGGTCACCGTGATGGTGGCCTTGTTGCTGACCGCCGTCTTGGTCTGCGCGGCCGGGGTGTTGGACGTGGGCGGGGCGGCGTCCAGGCCGTAGAGGAACTTGGCGGCGTTGTTGCCGTTGGTGCCCGGGTCCACCGAGACGGTGAAGTTGCCCGGGGTGCCGGCCGCGGTCGCGCCGGGCTGATCCTCCGGATAGAGGTTGTCCGCGCTGGTGACGGTCGGCTGGGCGGGGCTGTGGAGGTCGACGGTGAAGTGGCAGGTCGCCGAGGTCGCCGAGGTGTCCTTGCCGTCGCTGGAGGTGACCTTCCAGCTCACCACACTGCCGTCGGCCAGGCCGCTCATGAACGACGAGGGCAGCTGCTTGGGCGCGTTGGCGCCGCTGGCCACGGTCGCGCTGGCGGTCGTGGTCGCCGAGCCACTGCCCACCCAGTACGAGTAGGTGGCGGCCAGAGCGTCCTTGTCGGTGTCGCTGACCTTGGCGTTGAGGGTGGGCGGGGTGGTGGCGAGGGTCTTGCCGACGATCGGGTACGGCGTGGCGGTACCGCAGCCGAGGGAGGTGGAGCCGACCTTGGTGGCCAGCGTGCCGGGCTTGTTGGGGACGTGGTTGTACTCGATGGACATCGAGGGATTGTTGTCGAACCGCTTGAAGTAGTTGCCGTCACCGCTGCTGTTCTGGCTGTTCACCAGGGCGAAGGTCCAGCTCTTCCAGTGTGCGGCGGCGCCCTTGGCGATCGTCGACGTCACCGGGAAACCGCCGGAGGGCTCGCTGGTGCAGGCCGGGCCGAAGCTCTTGGTGGCCAGCTTGCTGGTCAGGGACGGCTTGGCGTTCCAGGTGGTGGAGGAGCTGATCGCGCCGGACCAGTAGAGGGAGACGTCGGAGGAGAGGCTGCAGCTGGCGGAGTAGTTCTCCTTGGCGTCGACCGTCGCCGAGACGATGTGAGAGTCGTAGACGGCGGAGGGAACGGCGAGTTGGAAGTAGGAGCGTTCGACGCCTATGCAGCCCGACCAGCTGTTGTAGCCGACGCCGGGATCGCCGTACTGGGTGGAGTCGTAGTTCTTCGCGGTGGGGCAGCCCTGCTGGGTCTCGACGTAGTGCTGCTTGGCACCGCTGGCGTAGTGCGGGTTCCAGGTCGGGTCGATGTAGACCGGGAACTTGGTGCGGGCGTCCCTGAGCAGCCTGGTGTCGGGGGTCAGGGAGAGGGTGCGGCCGTGCAACCGGCCCTTGACGGGGGCTACATGGGCCTTGGGCGCGGGTGCCGTGGAGGTGGCTCCGGTGCCGCTGGAGTCCCACATGGCCGGCTGCGGGGCGCTGAAGAGGACCTGCCCGTCGGGGTTGGTCGCAGCGAGGTTGCCGTGGCCGTCGTCGGTGACGGTGACGCCCTTGGCCTGTGTGGTCAGGGCGATTCGGGCGAGCCCGGGGTCGGCCGCGGCCGTCGCGTTCTTGACGACGAGGACCTCGGACCAGCCGCCCTGGGTGTCCGCGGTGAGCATGAGGTCCACGTCGGGCAGCACGTCCGGGTAGGTCAGGCTCGCGCCGGAGACATGCGGGGTGGGCAGGGTGTACGGCCAGGACAGGGTGAGGGACGCCTTGCCCCTGGTCATGGTGGCGAGCGGGGTCGTACCGCCGCCGGAGAGGGCGAGCGGCTCGGCCGAGGCCTCCGGGCTCCACGTGCCGTCGGCGTTGCGCCGGAGGGTGGCGTCGACCGGTACCCAGTGGTGGGCCTTGCGGACCCGGACGGGCAGCAGGCTGGAGTCGTAGGTGACCGTGCCGGACGGGTTCGCTGTCGTGGTCGCCGTCTCGGTGGTCAGAGCGTCGACCTGGACGGACTTGCCGGTCGCTGTGGCCTGCTTCTGAGCGGCGGCCAGTGCCGATTCCTCGGCGGACGTCAGGTCGCCGCCGTCGTCGGACGGGCGCAGTGAGCCGGTCGGCGCCGGCGGCTTGGTGTCGTCCGTCGGTGCCGGAGTCAGATCGGGCCGACCGGTGTTCACGTCCGCGACGGAGCCCGGTACGGAATCGGCAGACGCCGGCTGAGCGGCGAGCGGAGTCAGGCAGAGCGCGCTGACTGTGGCAAGGGCGAGGAATGTGCCCGGTATTCGCCGGCTCTTTCTGAATGGAATGCCGGATGAAAACCGGCAGGAACGGTCGGACATCTGCCCCCCCTGTTTGAGTCCGAGAGAAAACGCCTGTGGGCGCGAGGGAGGCTACCCGTAGTTATGTCGAGGCGACAACGGGGCCAGAGATAAGTCGTGCTGCGGGGGCTTCACCGATGTGTGGATGGTGTGCGCAACTTTGCTGTCTCGTGGGCTGGATGGTGGCGTTGTTGAGCAATCGACCCTGTTGGTGGGGGAGTTGATGCGTTCGTCCGTCAAATTTGGTCGAACAAGGGGCGATGCGTGGCGATGTCTATACCTGTTGTAAATGTGTGCGGGCTGTGACAGGTGGGTCGCGGCCTGTTCCAATAGCTCTCGACAGCCGTGCTGGAATGGGGGGCCGCAGTGCGTCAGAATTCTCGGTTGCGGATTTACAGAAAGACCATGGGGATACGCAGGGCGCCCGCCTTCTGGATCGTCGCGATCAGCGCCCTCGGTCTCCTGATGGGAATTCTCTCGCCTACGGGTGCCGCCGCTGCCGGGCGGCGTGCCGACTATCTCGTCAAGGCCGCGAAAGAACGCCCGGTGCCCGTTGCGCCGGTCAAGGGCAAGGCCGCGAAGGTCCCGCAGATGGCCCACTGGAGCGCCGCCCGGGCGCACAGGACCTGGCCCGTCAAGAGCACGGTCGAGGTCGCCGTCCCCGCACAGGGCGCTGCGCGGACCGGTGCCGTACCGGTGACGCTCGCCCCGGCGAAGGGCGCGCACCGGGCTGCTGCCGGCACGCGCCTGGATGTGTCGATGCCCGGGCAGACCGCGGCGCGGAAACTCGGTCTGCACGGCGTCGTCTTCACTGTCCGTCCGGACCGGGCCACCAACCAAGGCGCTGCTCAAGTCGGCCTGGACTACTCGGAGTTCAAGGACGCCTACGGGGGCGACTGGGCCGGTCGGCTGCGCCTGGTGCAGCTTCCGGCCTGCGCGCTCACGACCCCACAAACGGCCAAGTGCCGTCAGCAGACCCCGCTGCCGTCCACCAACGACACCAAGACCCAGACCGTCTCGACGCAGGTCACCACCGCACAGCCCATGGTCCTCGCGGCGGAGGCGACCGCGTCCGGCGGCGGTGGCACCTACGCGGCCACCTCTCTCGCCTCTTCGGGCCAGTGGTCGGCGGGCGGCTCGTCCGGCGCGTTCACCTACTCGTATCCGATCTCCGTACCGGACGTACCCGGCAGCCTGACCCCGAGCGTCTCGCTGGACTACAGCTCGCAGGCCGTCGACGGCCGCACCTCCTCGACCAACGCCCAGTCCTCCTGGATCGGCGACGGCTGGGACTACTCGCCGGGCTTCGTCGAGAGGAGCTACACCTCCTGCTCCGACGACACCGCGAACGGCACCCCGAAGACCTCCGACGAGTGCTGGTCGGACGACGTCGACACCCTCACGCTGTCACTGAACGGCTCCTCCAACACCCTGGTCCACGACACCAAGTCGGGCGCCTGGCACCCCCAGAGCGACAACGGCGAGAAGATCGAGGTCAAGACCGACACGGTCAACGGCGACAATGACAACGAGTACTTCGTCGTCACCACCGCCGACGGTGCCAAGTACTACTTCGGCCGCAATCGCCTGCCCGGCTGGACGACCGGAGCGGCGACCACCAACTCGGTCTTCACGGCCCCCGTCTACGGCAACGACACCAGCGAGCCCTGCCACGCCGCCGCTTTCGCCGATTCCTGGTGCCAGCAGGGCTACCGGTGGAACCTCGACTACACCGTCGACCCGCACGGCAACGCCGTCAGCTACTGGTACACGCCGGAGACCGGCTACTACGGCCGGGACAACTCCACCACCCCGACCACCTACTCCCGCGGCGGCTACCTCGCCAAGATCCAGTACGGGCAGCTGGACGGGAAGGTCTACGACAGCACCGCACCGGCCGCGGCCCAGGTCTTCTTCGACACCTCCGAGCGGTGCCTCGCGGACTCGGGCTTCGACTGCGCGTCCTCGAAGATGACCACAGCGAACGCCTCGCACTGGCCGGATGTCCCCGTGGACCAGGTCTGCCCGTCCTCGGGCACCTGCGCCAACCACGGGCCGGCCTTCTTCACCACCCGGCGACTGACGGGTATCCGCACCCAGGTCCTGGTCGGCACCGCCTACAAGGACGTCGACGCCTGGACGCTCACCCACACCTTCCCGTCGACCGGTGACACCACCACCCCGTCGCTCTGGCTGAGCCAGATCGTGCACACCGGCAAGGACGGCGGCAGCCTCGATCTGCCGCCGGTCAAGTTCGCCGGGCAGGCGCTGGCCAACCGGGTCGACGGACTGGACGGCTACCAGCCGATCACCCGCTACCGGATCACCACCGTCACCACCGAGTCCGGTGAGGTGGTCACGGTCAACTACACGGGGCCGCAGTGCCACCGCACAGGCACGGCTGTGCTGCCGTCGAGCCAGGACGGCAACAACCTCCGCTGCTACCCGCAGTACTGGACGCCACCCGGCCAGACCTCCCCGCAGCTGGACTGGTTCAACAAGTTCGTCGTCAACTCCGTGACGGCACAGGACCCCACGGGCGGCGGCCTCCCCGTCCAGACGTCGTACAAGTACCTCGGCGACCCCGCCTGGCACTACAGCGACGACCCGCTGACCCAGGCGAAGTACCGCACCTGGAACCAGTGGCGCGGCTACGGAACGGTCGAGACCCGCACCGGTACGTCCCCCGCGACGATCACCCTCTCCCGGGAGACGTTCTTCCGCGGTATGGACGGTGACAAGACCTCCACCGGCACGCGCAGCTCGACCCTCAACGACACCGCGAACGACGATCCGCAGAAGGACTCCGACTGGCTGGCCGGCCAGACCTTCGAGGCACAGTCCTACAACGGCGACGGGGGCGCCCTGCTGTCCGACGGTGTCACCGACCCCTGGAGCTCGGCGGTGACGGCCACCCAGACCCGTACGAACGCGGGCCTTGACCCCCTGGTCGCCCACCGCACCAACATCGCTCGGGTCCGTACCGTCACCACCAAGGCCGACGGCACGAAGCGCACCACCGAGATCGACTACACGATCGACGGCGCGACCGGGCTGCCCACGGCAGTGGACGACCAGGGCGACACCACCACATCCGCCGACGACAAGTGCACCCGCACCTGGTACGCGGCGGGTAGCGACGGCATTCTGCTGCCGGTGCCGCGCCGGGTCCAGGAGCTCTCGGTCAAGTGCTCGGTGACTCCGGACTACACGAAGGACCTGCTCAGCGACGACCTGACGTTCTTCGACGGTGCCACGGACAACACCACCGCGCCCACCAAGGGCGATGTGACCATGGTCCAGAAGGCCGACTCGGTCGCCTCCGACGGCACCATCCACCACATCACGGCCCTGCAGAACACTTACGACACCTACGGCCGCGAACGCACCGAGACCGACGCCGACGGCCGTACCACGACCACGGCCTACACCCCCGCGACCGGCGCGTCCCCGACCTCCGTCTCGGTCACCCAGCCGAAGGTCACCGGCCAGACGACCGCCTTCACGACAACCTCCACGCTCGACCCGGCCCATGGCCTGGACCTGAAGACGACCGACGCGGCCGGATACGCCACCACCAGCACCTACGACCCGCTCGGCCGCCTCACCGCGGTGTGGGCGCCGGGCTTCCCCACCGACAACAACCCCAACACCAAGTACAGCTACAACCTCTCGCCCTCGGCGCCGTCCACGGTCACCACCCAGACCCTCACCGACGACAACGCCTACCGCACCTCCGTCTCGATCTACGACGCGATGCTGCGCCCCCGCGAGACCCAGACGGCGACGGTGGACGGCGGACGCACCATCACCGACACCGTCTACGACTCGCACGGCTGGCCGGTGAGCAGCTCCGACGCGTACTACAACACCGGCGCCCCGTCCGGTGACCTGGTCGACGCGGCCGACAACCAGACCCCGTCCCAGACCGCCACGGTCTACGACGGCGCGGGCCGGGTCACGGCCTCGATCGCCTACCACTTCGCCTCCGAGACCTGGCGCACCACCACCGCCTACCCCGGCGCCGACCGCGTCGACGTCACCCCGCCCGCCGGCGCGACCCCCACCACCACCTACACCGACGCCCGCGACCAGCTGGTCAAACTGCTGCGCTACCACGGCACCACACCCACCGGCGCCGCCGACACCGTCACCTACTCCTACGACGGGTACGGACACCAGACCGGCCAGGACGACGGTCAGGGCAACACGTGGAGCAGCCACTACGACCTTCTCGGCCGCCGCACCTCTCAGACCGACCCCGACACGGGCAACTCGTCGTCCACCTACGACAACGCCGGTCAGCTGCTCACCACGACCGACGCGCGCGGCAAGACCATCAGCTACCAGTACGACGAAATGGGCCGCAAGAAGGCGGAGTTCGACACCACGGGCGGGGTCGCGCAGTCCACCGCCAACGAGCTCACGGCGTGGACCTACGACACACTGAAGAAGGGCAGGCCCACCGCGTCCATCCGCTACGTCGGCGGAACGAGCGGCTCGGCCTACACCGAGAAGGTCCTCGGTTACGACAGCCACGGCTGGACGCAGGCCACCCAACTCGTCATCCCGGCGGCCGAGGGCGCGCTGGCGGGCAACTACCTCCACCAGAACACGTACAACCTCACCGGCACACTGAAGAACTACACCGACCAGGACCCGGCCGCCGTCAAACTGCCGGAGGAGACGGTCGGTTACACCTACGACGCGTTCGACCGCCCCACGGCCGTGGCCGGCGGCACTTGGAGTTACGTCGACAAACTCAGTTACACGGAGTTCGACGAGCCCTACCAATTCACCTACGGGACCGACGGCAACTTCGCCCAGCAAACCCTGAACTACGACGACCAGACCCACCGTCTGACCAGCTCCACCACCATCACCCAGTCCGGCGCGGCGATCGCCGACAAGACGGCGTACTCCTACCAGCCGTCCGGCAACGTCACGAAGATCGCCGACAAGCTGGAGACCGGCCGGACCGACACCCAGTGCTTCACCTACGACTGGGCGCAGCGCCTGAAGTCCGCGTGGACGGCGACCGACGACTGCACGGCCACTCCGGCGCCCGGAGCCTCCTCGACGGTGGGCGGCCCGTCGCCGTACTGGCAGTCGTGGGCCTACAACGCTACGGGTGCCCGCTCGACCCAGGTGGACCACGACACCTCGGGCGACACGGCCAAGGACGCGACATCCTCGTACGCCCCGGCCGCGGCGGGCGCGGGCCCGGCCCACGCCGTGTCCCAGGTGAACACGGTCGTACCGGGCGACTCGACGGCCGACACCACCAACTCGTACTCCTACGACGCGGACGGCAACGCCCTCACCCGGACCACCCGAGCGGGCACCGACACCCTCACCTACAACGATGAGGGCGCTCTCTCCGAGCTGTCCTCGACGGGTTCGGCGGGTGACACGAAGTACCTGTACGACGCCGACGGCACGCTGCTGCTGCGCCGCAGCCCCGACGCCACCACGCTCTACACGGGCGACGAGGAGGTCACCCTCAAATCCGGGGCCACCAGCGCGGACGGCGTGCGGTACATCTCGATCGCCGGCGAGACGGTCGGCACGCACTCCTCGGACGGCACGTTCTCGTACCTGATCCCGGACCGCCAGGGCACCGGCACGCTGCAGATCGACTCGCAGACGCAGCAGGTGGTCCGGCGGCAGTACAAGCCCTTCGGTGAGACCCGTGACCGGTCCGCCGGGACCTGGACAGGCCAACGCGGCTATGTCGGCGGCACCGAGGACGACAACACGGGCCTGACCAACCTCGGGGCCCGCGAGTACGACCCGACGATCGGCCGCTTCCTCAGCCCGGACCCCATCCTCGACACCGGCTCACCGCAGACCTGGAACGCCTACGACTACGCCGGCGACTCCCCGGTCACCGAGTCCGACCCGTCGGGTCTGTGCATGGCGGACCAGTGCGGGGTCGGCTATCCGATCGGCGGCACGGGGGGCAGCAAGAGCAACCCGACGCGGTATGTGACGACGGGTCCGGTGGACCCGGGCGGCAGCAACACCGCGTACTGCCACCACGGCCGGTGCACCGACGGGCACACGCTCGGGCACGGCACGGGTGCCGGTGGCGGCAACATCAACAGCAAGACGTACGACCCACAGGCCGAGGTGAAGGCGGCGCAGCGGGCCAAGGCCACCGCGAGCGCGGCCGCCGCGGCGGCGAAGAAGCAGGTGTCCGGGTTCAAGCACCAGCTGCTGAGCCTGGTCGCGGACGTCATCGGTCTGACCGACGCCTACAACTGCTTCACCAAGGGCGATGTGATGGGCTGCGTCAACACGGCCCTCACGGCGGTGCCTTGGGGGAAGGTCTTCAAGGCCATCAAGGTCGGGGTGGAGGCCTTCAAGATCTGGCGGGCGCTGGATCGTGCCTATACGGCGGTGAAGGACGCGGAGGAGGCCGCGAGAATCGCCGAGGACGCGGTGCGGGCGGAGCGCGGGTTCGCGGAGGCGCGGGCGGCGGAGGGCGCGGAAGCCGACGCGACCGAGGCCGTGGGCTGCTCGGTGCACAGCTTCGTGCCCAGTACGGAGGTCCGCCTCGCGGACGGCACGTCGAAACCGATCAGCAAGCTCAAGGCCGGCGACACGGTCCTGGCGACCGACCCGCAGACCGGGGTCACGGCTCCGGAGAAGGTCCAGGGCGTCATCGTCACGAAGACGGACAGGGACTTCACGACGCTGACGCTGGACACGGCACCGACACGGGGCCCGCCACAGCAGGCTGAGACCACAGCCAAGCAGACCCTCACGGCCACCTGGCACCATCCCTTCTGGGACGCCACCCACCACCGGTGGGTCGATGCCCACGACCTCACTCCGGGCACGAAGCTTCGCACGGCGGACGGCACGACCGTCACGGTGACTGGCGTCCGCAACTTTCACCAGAATGAGACGACGTACGACCTCACTGTCGGTGACCTTCATACGTACTATGTGCGGGCAGGCGACGCTCTCATTCTCGTCCACAACGTGGATGAAGCCTGCGTGGTGAATCAGACACTCGGCGCTGGTGCACATGCCCGCGAGGGAGTTGGGCTGGTGGATGGTGATATTGATGCGCCTGGCGTACGGGATCTCGTAAATGAAGCCGGGGATACCCACGGCTGTCACGTATGCGGTACCACGGATCCAGGAACAAAATCCGGGAATTGGATTCCGGATCACCAGCCGGCGACAAGTGCCGTAGCTCCCGGGACACCGCAGACGGCATATCCTCACTGTCTTCCGTGTGCTCGACAGCAGGGTGGAATAGTTCGGCAACTGAACAGGGATCACTATGACTACCAGCCATGAAAATCTCTTGGGTTCTTTCGTTACTCGGTTCGACCATGGACTTCTTGTAGTGGAAGACTCTGAGAGCAGGGCATCTCACGATGGTTGGGACGCGTCGACTGAATACGTGCACGTCGACGAGGAGTCGCTTTATGTAGCGGTTCAGAGCATTGTCGACGGGCCTGTGGAGGTTGCCGTCTATCGAAGGGACGCACCGAAGGATGTGGTCGAGGGTCTGGTGCAGGCTTTCTCCGGCGTGTTCGGGTCCCGCTCCGGAAAAATCCGCATCCAGGATTCTGACGGAAAGGCTGTGTTGACTTTTGGTCGGCGCGGCGAGGGTGGGCTAGTCGTGCTTGTCGACGAACTCAACTGGGCCGCCCGTGTAGTGCTGGTTGTCGGCTAAGGGGAACTGGTGAGTAGACGTGCAGGCGTAGTGCGGGCCGCGATCGTGGTCGGCTTGGTATTCGTTGTTTCGGGATGCGGGCACGACTCCAGGGCGGCGAAGCCTTCGGCGGGGGCGACCGGTACGGCTGCCGCTGCGAAAGTGGGTGTCTCCGCCGGGAAGGCGGCGTTGACGCGGACCCAGTTGGAGAGCGCCGCGATCGAGAAGGATGACGTACCGGGGTGGGAGGTGACTGTTCCCAAGTCGGCGGCCGGGCCTGTCGGTGGGGCTCGGACGGTGGCCGACAAGGCGGTGTGTCAGCCCGTTGCCGACGCGTTGAGTCAGAGCGGCGCCGTCAAGGCGGTGGCCGCCGTGGAGCGTAGTGCGGTGGCTGAGGATCGGTCGGGGGTCATGGTCCGGGTGCGGCTCGCCTCGTATGCCGACGGGGATGCCGACAAGGTCATGGCCCGGCTGGCGGACGCGGCCCTGCAGTGCAAGGGCTTCAATGGGTCGGGTGGCGGCGGGGAGCAGCGCGTCGGGGTGGCGCAGTACAACGGCTACCTGAGAGCAGACAACACCATCACCCTTCGGCTGACCATGGAGATCGGGAACCACACCCTGCCCGTCTACCTGGACGTCGGCTCTGTCGGAAGCACGGTGGAGTACTTCGCGACTTTCAACGTCACGGGAGACGACCCCGGGACCGGATCGACGACGGCGGAACGGATGCAACACGTCAAGGTGGGGGCAGCAACTCCCTGAGTGCCGTGGCGCCGGCACGCTCGCCCGGCGGGAGCTGTGACGTCAATCCGACTTGGGTGCCTCGACGAACGGCGCCCAGGCGCCGGCGGTGAGCAGCAGGGCGGGGCCGTCGGGGACCTTGGAGTCGTGGACGGGGACGAGGCCGGGGATGTTGTCGGCGACCTCGACGCAGTCGCCGCCGTCGCCGTTGCTGTAGCTCGACTTGCGCCAGAGCGCGTCACTCAAGTCGATCCGGTTGCTTGCCATTTCGGTATTCCTCTGCGGCTGCCTTGATCATGGCCAGGGACGTATCCGGTGACAGTGCGACGGCCCTGAGCAGATCGTACGACCTGCGGTACTCCTCCACGAGGGGCGGATCGTCGATGGTGTCCCCGCTGTGCAGCGACTCCGTGTAGAAGAGCGGTGGGGCGGCCGGGAAAGTCATGATCATGGCGGTGCCGAGCATAAAGGGGTGCGGGCCGCTCTTCCGCAGAACGATCTGCGTAGCGATGCGACGCCGTTCGGCGAGGGCCACGATCCGGTCGAGCTGCTCGGCCATCTCTGGCGGCGACGGGACCGGGTCGGTGACCAGTGACTCGTGCAGGATCGCCCGGTACGACGGAGTGTGATGGTCTCTATCGAAGAGACAGCCCCGCGCCATGCGGGCGGTGACCTTCTCCTCCACCTCCTCGCCGAGGGCCAGCGGATGAGTAGCCCTGACCACGGTCCGTGCGTACGCCGGAGTCTGGAGCAGCCCCGGAAGAATGGTGGGGCCCCACACCTCGATGGTCTTGGCGTGCTTCTCCGCCTCCAATGCCTTCTCGTAGTACCCGGCGTGGCCCGCCCTCCGCGCCTTCCGCACATCCTCACAGTGCCGCTCGAAGAACCCGTCCGTCCCCAGCACCTTGTCCACGTGCCGAGCCAACTCCACCGGCATCCGTCGCTCCCCGCGCTCGATGTCGCTGAGATACGTCTTGCCGAAGAAGCTTCCTTCGAGCAACGCCTCCAGAGACAGTCCCGCCGCCTCCCGTATCCACCGCAGCTCCTTGCCGTAGAAGGTCGGGACACTCATCGAGCCGTCGATGTCCTTGCGCTGTGCCATCGCTCCCCCTTCGCAGCGCAGGTCGCGAACGCGAACTCCCTTTCACGGTAGCCAGCTTCACGTCAGTCTGTGAGCGATTCGTCACACAGCGCACAGGAGGCGCCGACTCATGCACACCCCGTACGACACCACCCTCTGCCTGGAGGAACTCCGTGAGGCTCTCACCCTGCACGGCATCACGCTGCCCTCGCTCCGCGTCGGCGTCCTGGCGCTGATCGCCCTGGGCGACTGCAACGTCGGCACGGCCCGTGAACTCGCCGCCGCCCTCCGCGAGGCGGCCGGACAGTGCCTTTCGAACTCGACCTGCTCGCCTTCCCCAAGGCCGTACCCGAGGTACGCGGTCTCCTCGGTGACCACAGCTGCGAAGTCCGCTTGTGTGCGAGCGAGTTGCTGACGAACGTGATCGACCATCTGGGCGAGGGCACCCCGGTGACCGTCCGGGTCCTGCGCACGGATCACGGCCACACGAGGGTCGAGGTCACCGACCCTCACCCGCGCACCCTGCCCGTCCTGCTGCGGGCCACCGCCGTGGACGAGTCCGGTCGCGGCCTCGCCCTCCTCGACAGGGTGGCCCGGCGGTGGGGCGTGGAACAGGGCGTCGACCACAAGACGGTGTGGTGCGAACTGGAAGGGCCGGGGCAGTGAACCAGCACGGTCGGTCCGCCGCAGCCGCGTTCCTGACAGACTCGTCCGAGGTCCTGCCTGGCTCCCTGACAGCCTTCTCATGCAGCTCTTATATGGGGCTTATGGAGTCATCACGCGCCGTACCTAGCTTGCGGCCATGTTCTTCACCTACCTGAGGCGCGAACTGCGCCGCCGCAGAAAGGCGGCCCTCGTCGTCGCCTCCGGGCTCGCGCTCGGGATCGCGCTGGTCATCGTGGTCAGTTCCGTGTCCTCCGGCATGGGGAAGGCCCAGGACAAGGTGCTCCAGTCGCTCTACGGGCTGGGCACCGACATGACCGTCACCAAGGCGGCCCAGCCGCAGGCCGGTTCCTCGGACCGGCCGCGCTTCCGGTTCGACGCGCAGGACAACGGCTCCGGCGCGGAGCAGAGCAGCGACCGCGTGATGGTGCAGGGCTTCCAGACCCTGCCCACCTCGACCGTCACCAAGGTCGACCGGCAGACCGGTGTCTCCGACGCGGTCGGCGGGCTGAGTCTGCAAGTCATCAAGATCAACGGCCAGTTCACCCGCGGCGAGTTCCAGCAGAACGGCACCGGGGGCGGCGCGGGCGGCTTCGGCCGCGGCGGCGGCGGTACCGGGCAGCCGCAGGGTGAAGTGCGGGGCGGCGGCGCCGACTTCGACGTCAACAACTACTCCGTCTACGGCGCCGACGTCACCAAGCCGGCCCTCGGACCGCTGACCTCCTCCAAGATCACCAGCGGACGTACGTTCACCTCGGCCGAGACGAACGCCAAGGTCGCGGTGCTCGACTCCGCGTACGCCAAGGAGAAGAAGCTCAAGGTCGGCTCCACCGTCACCATCAAGAACGTCAAGTTCAAGGTGATCGGCGTCGCCACCGCGGACAGCGGGGACGCGGCCGCCAACGTCTATATCCCGCTCACTCAGGCCCAGACGCTCGGCGACGCGAAGAACAAGGTCACCACGATCTACGTCAAGGCGACCGACTCGCAGAAGATCGACTCCGTCAAGTCGGCCATCCAGAAGAACGTCTCGGGTACGACGGTGACGACCTCGGCGGATCTCGCGGACACGGTGTCGGGGTCGCTGTCGACGGCGTCCTCGCTCGCTGCGAATGTCGGCAAGTGGCTGTCGATCGCCGTGCTCGTCGCCGCCTTCCTGGTCGCCGGTCTGCTGACCTCCTCCGCCGTCTCGCGCCGGGTGCGGGAGTTCGGCACGCTCAAGGCGCTGGGGTGGAAGTCGGGGCGGGTGACCCGGCAGGTCGTCGGCGAGGCGATGGTGAACGGCCTGCTGGGCGGGGCGCTGGGCATCGCGCTCGGGCTCGCGGGCGCGTACGCCGTGACGGCCGTCAGCCCGACGCTGCAGGCGCAGTTGGGCGGCGGGGGCGCGGGCGGTCCCGGCGGCGGAGGCGGCTTCGGTGGTTTCCGTCGTGAGGCGGCCGCGAAGACGCTCGACGTCGCCCTGACGGCCCCGGTCAGCCTGACGACAGTGGCGGTCGCGGTGGCCCTGGCGGTGGCCGGAGGCCTCATCGCCGGTGCCTTCGGCGGCTGGCGCGCGTCTCGCCTGCGTCCGGCGGACGCGTTGCGCCGAGTCGAGTAGCGGGCGGTCGGCTGCGGCTGGGCGGGGGGCAGGTTTCCGCTCGCCGCCGCTGGGCGGGGGCCGCTCTCCGTGGGTGGGGAGCGACCCCAGCGGCACGCCTGCCCGCACCAACGGCGACATGTCGAGCGACGGCGACTCCACCCACCCAGGGGCGCGGGGAACCGCGCGACCAGCCCCCACCCACCCGCAGCCGAACCCCAACCGCGCACCACGCACCACGCACCACGCACCCTCGGACCAACACCTCAGGAGCACCGAACCATGTACGAACTCAGAAACGTCACCAAGCGCTACACCCGAGGCAAGGACACCGTCGACGCGCTCGCAGGCGTGGACCTCACCATCCCCGACGGGGACCGTCTCGTCATCCAGGGCCCCACCGGCGGCGGCAAGTCCACCCTCCTCCAGATGCTGGGCGGACTGGACAAGCCCACGGAGGGCGAAGTCGTGCTGGACGGGACCGACTTGGCCAAGCTGTCCGAGGCCAGGCTGACCAGGGTCCGCAGTGAGAACGTCGGCTTCGTCTTCCAGTCCTTCAACCTGATCCCCACCCTCACCGCCCAGGAGAACGTCGAGACAGCCCTCGTACCCCTCGGTGTGAAGGCGAAGGAGAGGAGGGAGCGGGCCGCGGAGGCGCTCACCTCCGTCGGCCTCGGTGAGCGGCTCGCGCATCTGCCCTCCGAGATGTCCGGTGGGCAGCAGCAGCGCGTCGCCATCGCCCGCGCCCTCGTCAAGCAGCCGAAGGTGCTCCTCGCCGACGAACCCACCGGCAACCTCGACGAGTCGATGCGCGACGAGATCATGGAGGTACTCGAACGCATGTGGAAGGAGCTGGGGTTGACCTTCATCATGGTCACCCACGACTCCGCCATCGCGAGGAAGGCCCCGCGTCTCGCGACGATCCGGAAGGGGAGAATCACCGTGAAGGAGAACGCCGCCACCTGAACGATCAACCCCAACTCCCCCTGAATCCGGCAGTCTTGTAACAGCCTTTGCTGTCGGAGTGCTGTCTCTTGAGGTCGTGATCACCCCTCGGCATACTGCGAGCACGGGGGGTGCACGCATAGGCGTGCGATTCTCCCCCCGCCCGGGTGAACGGGGAATTCACCCGGTCCTTCTGCAAGGGGGAATCTTGCGCAGACAAGTGAAAAAGGCATGCGCGGCCACGATCGCCACGGCGGCCGCGGTAGCGCTCGCGGCGGGCATGACCAGCCCGGCCGCGGCGGACGCGCAGCAGACGGCAAGTAGCGCCCGGACCAGCAAGGCGCAGCTCACGCCCAAGCACCGCATCACCCTGATCACCGGTGACCGCGTGGTCGTGGACGCGAAGGGCCGCGTCGTCGGTCTGGAGCGGGCCAAGGGGCGCGAACACATACCCGTCCAGATCCGGAAGACCGACGGGCACACGCTCGTGATCCCGGCGGACGCCGTCCGGCTGGTCGCGAGCGGCAAGCTCGACCAGCGGCTGTTCGACATCACCGAGCTCAACAAGGCCGCCACCCGCACGTCCCAGGCCAAGGGACTGAAGGTCATCGTCGGCTACCAGGGCGCCGCCACGGCCGCCAAGGCCGACGTCCGGGACGCGGGCACCCTGCGGCGGACCCTGACGACGCTCAACGCGGACGCCGTGCAGACGCCGCAGAAGGAGACGCCCGAGCTCTGGGACGCGGTCACCAACGGTGACCGGACCGCCTCGGGCATCGCCCATGTCTGGCTCGACGGCACCCGCAAGGCCAGCCTCGACAAGTCCGTGCCGCAGATCGGCGCCCCCAAGGCCTGGGCGGCCGGCTACGACGGCAAGGGCGTCAAGATCGCCGTACTGGACACCGGTGTCGACGCGACCCACCCGGACCTCAAGAGCCAGGTGATCGAGTCCAAGAACTTCTCCACCGCGGCCGACGCCACCGACCACTTCGGTCACGGCACGCACGTCGCGTCCATCGCGGCGGGCACCGGCGCCAAGTCCAACGGCAAGTACAAGGGTGTCGCGCCCGGCGCCAAGATCCTCAACGGCAAGGTCCTCGACGACAACGGCTCCGGTGACGACTCCGGCATCCTCGCCGGCATGGAGTGGGCGGCCGCGCAGGGCGCCGACGTCGTCAACCTCAGCCTCGGCGGCCAGGACACCCCGGAGATCGACCCGTTGGAGGCGGAGGTCAACAAGCTCTCCGCCGACAAGGGCATCCTCTTCGCCATCGCCGCGGGCAACTCCGGCCCGGAGTCCATCGGTTCGCCGGGCAGCGCGGACGCCGCGCTCACCGTCGGCGCCGTCGACGACAAGGACAAGCTGGCCGACTTCTCCAGCACCGGCCCGCGGGCCGGCGACGGCGCGATCAAGCCGGACGTCACCGCGCCCGGCGTGGACATCACGGCGGCCGCCGCCAAGGGCAGCGTCATCGACCAGGAGGTCGGCGAGAACCCGCCCGGCTACCTGACCATCTCGGGTACGTCGATGGCGACCCCGCATGTCGCGGGCGCCGCGGCCATCCTCAAGCAGGAGCACCCGGACTGGGGCTACAGCGAGCTGAAGGGCGCCCTGACGGGCTCCGCCAAGGGCGGCAAGTACACCCCGTTCCAGCAGGGTTCGGGCCGTATCCAGGTCGACAAGGCCATCAAGCAGACCGTCGTCGCCGACCCGGTGTCGGTGAGCTTCGGCACCCAGCAGTGGCCGCACACCGACGACAAGCCGGTCACCAAGCAGCTGACGTACCGCAACCTCGGTACGAAGGACGTCACCCTGAAGCTGACGTCGACGGCCACCAACCCGAAGGGGCAGGCCGCCCCGGCCGGCTTCTTCAAGCTCGCCGCCACCACGGTGACGGTCCCGGCGGGCGGCAAGGCCTCCGTCGGCATGAGCGTCAACACCAAGCTCGGCGGCACGCTCGACGGCGCCTACTCCGCGTACGTGACGGCGACGGGCGGCGGCCAGACCGTCCGCACGGCGGCCGCGGTGCAGCGCGAGGTGGAGTCGTACGACGTCAAGATCAAGCACATCGGGCGTGACGGCCGGCCGACCCCCGACTACAACACCGTCCTGATCGGCTTCTCGGGCCTGGCCGAGGGCCGCGCCTACCAGGTGACGATCTCCGACTCCGGTACGACGACGATGCGGGTCCCCAAGGGCAACTACCTCCTGGACGCCTGGATCGCGAAGGACTTCGTGAACTTCGCGGGCGGCCTGGACTGGCTGGTCCAGCCGAAGCTGAGCGTCACCAAGAACACCTCGGTGACGATCGACGCCCGCCGGACGAAGGCGGCGGACATCACCGTCCCGGACGCGCAGGCGAAGCAGCAGCTCGGCATGATCAGTTACATGTACGACACCGCGGGTGTCGGCATCGGTGTCGGCATGAAGTCCTTCGACGACATCCGCGTGGCGCCCCTCGGCGGGGAGGTCTCCGGCCTGCACCAGACCTGGAGCGGCCAGTGGACGAAGGGTGCCAACGCCGAGTACGACGTGGCCACCAGTGCCGACGTCAAGAAGGTCCAGGGCGGCAAGGTCCGCCACTTCAAGGCGAGCGAGCTCGCCACGGTGAAGAACGACCTGGGTTCCGGCGCGCCCGGCAAGACCGGCTCGCTCTCTCCGGTGGGCTTCTTCCCCAACGACTTCACCTTCGGTACGGCGGTGGAGCAGAAGCTGCCGGGTTCCCGCACGCTGTACCTGTCGACGGCGGACAAGATCCAGTGGTCGTTCGACTTCTCGCAGTACAAGGGCAAGGACGCGGACGGCTTCCCGATCTCGGAGGCCTACTACACGCTGGGCAACCCGCAGACCTTCAAGGCGGGCCAGAAGTACGCGAAGCGCTTCAACACGGCGGTCTTCGGTCCGCACCTGAACAAGGACTACGGGCTCTTCCGTGAAGCCAACAGCGTCTACGGATACGTGCCGCTGTTCTCCGACGGCGCCGGGCACGCCGGTTCCTCGGACTTCACCGCGGTCAGCACCAGCCTGTACCGCAACGGCACCAAGGTGGGCACGAACGACGACCCGCTGTTCGGCGGGGAGGCGTTCGCCGTCCCGTCGGGCGAGGCGTCGTACAAGCTGACCACCTCGGTCAAGCGCAGCGTCAAGGTCGCGGAGGCCTCCACCCGCATCGACGCGAGCTGGGAGTTCAAGTCGAAGAAGCCGGCCGCCAACAAGACGGCCACCCTCCCGGCCTCCATGGTCCGCTTCAACGCGCAGACGGGCTTGGACAACAAGGTCGAGGCCGGCAAGACGGTCAAGATCCCGCTGACCGTCGAGGGCTCCGCCAAGGGCTCCAACCTGAAGTCCCTCGCGGTGTACGTGTCGTACGACTACGGCCAGACCTGGAAGAAGGTCACGGTCTCGGGCGGCAAGATCACCGTGAAGAACCCGGCGAAGGGGAAGGCCATCTCCTTCCACGCCAAGATCGCCGACAAGAAGGGCAACAAGTCGACGATCTCGATCTACAACGCGTACTACGGGAAGTGACCTGTAGGAAGCGGTAGTCGAGGGGCCCGCCGGAGCACTGCTTCCGGCGGGCCCTTCGCGCTGTGCTTCCGGCGGCGACCCGTGTTTGAGTGGCCGTATGACCACAGAGACCGTCGAGTACATCCGCTACCGCATCCCGGAAGACCGCTCGGCGGAGTTCCTGTCCGCCTACACCCACGCCTCGGCCCAGCTGGCGGCGGCCCCGCAGTGCGTCGACTACGAACTGGCGCGCTGCGAGGAGGACTTCGAGCACTACGTCCTGCGCATCACCTGGACCTCCACCGAGGACCACGTGGAGGGCTTCCGGAAGTCGGAGCTGTTCCCGGACTTCCTCGCCGAGATCCGGCCGTACGTCGAGAGCATCGAGGAGATGCGGCACTACAAGCCGACGGCGGTACGGGGACGGGGCGCCGCCGTGCCCACGCTGTTCGCCTGGGCGGGCGGTGCCGAGGCCTTCGGCCGGCTCACGACGGTGTTCTACGAGAAGGTCCTCGCCGACGACCTCCTGGCCCCGGTGTTCGAGGGCCTGGCCCCCGAGCACGCCGAGCATGTCGCCCTGTGGCTCGCGGAGGTCTTCGGCGGGCCGACCGCCTACTCGGAGACCCAGGGCGGCCACGGACACATGGTCGCCAAGCACCTGGGCCGCGGCATCACCGAGGCGCAGCGGCGCCGCTGGGTCAACCTCATCCAGGACGCGGCCGACGAGGCCGGCCTGCCCACCGACGCGGAGTTCCGCTCGGCGTTCCTCGCCTACGTGGAGTGGGGCACCCGGCTCGCGGTCCACTTCTCGGGACCGGACGCCAAGCCGCCCGCGGAGCAGCCGGTACCGAAGTGGAACTGGGGGGCGGCACCGCCGTACCAGGGCTGAGCGGCGGGTCAGGAGCGCGCGGACTCGCCCGCCCGGGTCGCGTCCGCGCCCCAGCTCGCCAGCAGCCGCAGTGCCTCCGCGGACGGGGAGCCCGGTTCCGCGTGGTAGGTGATCAGCGCCTGCCCGGTGCCGTCGGACAGGGGGAACGACTCGAAGTTCAGGGTCAGCTCGCCGACCAGGGGGTGGCGCAGCTGCTTGACGCCGAAGTTCTTCTCCTTGACGTCGTGGGTGGCCCACAGGCGCCGGAACTCCTCGCTCTTGACGGAGAGTTCACCCACGAGAGCGGACAGCAGCGGATCGTCCGGATGGCAGCCCGCGTCCATCCGCAGATAGCTGACCATGTCGGTGGCCTTCTGCTCCCACGGCACGAACAGGTCGCGGTACTCCGGGCGCAGGAACACCAGCCGGGCCCAGTTGCGGTCCTGCACCGGCAGCCGCGCCCAGTCCCCGAAGACCGCGGCCGCCATCGGGTTCCAGGCGAGGATGTCCGAGCGCCGCCCCGACACGTACGCCGGGACCTCGATGGAGTCCAGCAGCTGCCGGATAGACCCGCGCACCTGCTGGGTACGCGTGGCCGTCTTCTTCTTGTGCTGCTTGGGCTTCGCCAGATGCGTGAGGTGCGCGTGCTCGGCGTCGGTCAGCCGGAGGGCGCGGGCGATCGAGTCGAGGACCTCCGCGGAGACGTTCCGCCCGTTGCCCTGCTCAAGTCGTGTGTAGTACGCCACAGAGACGCCCGCCAGCTGCGCCAGCTCCTCGCGGCGCAGCCCCGGCACCCTGCGGTGCCGCCCGAAGTCCGGCAGCCCCACGTCCTCCGGCTTCAGCCGGGCCCGCCGGGTGCGCAGAAACTCGCTGAGCTCGGCACGCCGGTCCAGTGAGCCCCCTCCGGGCAGTCCCTCGGCCATGTCGTCCATGGGTCAAGTATTCACGGTCGTACGCCCACCATCCTGTCCCCGCCAGTAGTAGGACCGCTGGACGTAGGCAGAGTGGTGACCTGGGTGGATGTCGAATCCTGGGGCAGGCTGGAGACCGTGCCCGGACGGAAAGACAAGACAGAAGGCAGCCGGGCACGCACCTTCCCGAGGAGAACCCCCCTCATGACCACTGTTGCCGCATACGCCGCTCCCGCCGCGAAGGCTCCCCTGGAGCGCACCACCATCGAGCGCCGGGCGGTCCGCGAGCACGACGTCCTGATCGACATCAAGTTCGCCGGCATCTGCCACTCCGACATCCACCAGGCCCAGGAGGGCTGGGGCGAGGCCATCTTCCCGATGGTCCCGGGCCACGAGATCGCCGGCATCGTCTCCGAGGTCGGCCCCGGTGTCACCAAGTACAAGGTCGGCGACCGCGTGGGCGTCGGCTGCATGGTCGACTCGTGCGGCGAGTGCGAGAACTGCAAGGCCGGCATCGAGCAGCACTGCCTCCAGGGCAACGTCCCCACGTACAACGGCATCGGCAAGGACGGCGAGCCCACCTACGGCGGCTACTCCGAGAAGGTCGTCGTCGACGAGAACTACGTCGTCCGCATCCCCGAGGGCCTGGCCCTCGACGAGGCCGCCCCGCTGCTGTGCGCCGGCATCACCACCTACTCCCCGCTCAAGAAGTGGGGCGCCGGCCCCGGCAAGAAGGTCGCCGTGATCGGCCTGGGCGGTCTCGGCCACATGGGCGTCAAGATCGCGCACGCGCTGGGCGCCGAGGTCACCGTCCTCTCCCAGTCCCTGCGCAAGAAGGACGACGGCCTCAAGCTGGGCGCCGACCACTACTACGCGACCAGCGACGAGAACACCTTCAAGGAGCTGGCCGGCTCCTTCGACCTCATCCTCTCCACGGTCTCCGCGCCGCTCGACTTCGGCGCCTACCTGAGCCTGCTCAAGACGGGCGGCGCGCTGGTCAACGTCGGCGCCCCCGAGGAGCCGATCGCGCTGAACCTGTTCTCCCTCATCGGCGGCAACAAGACCCTCGCCGGTTCGATGATCGGCGGCATCGCCGAGACCCAGGAGATGCTGGACTTCTGCGCCGGGCACGGCATCGGCGCCGAGATCGAGCTGATCGCCGCGTCGGAGATCAACGAGGCGTACGAGCGCGTCGTCAACAGCGACGTCCGCTACCGGTTCGTGATCGACACGGCGACGATCTGATCCCCGCCGCTCGACCGAAGGGCCCCGGCGCCGTGCCGGGGCCCTTCGGCGTACGGGCACGGGCCCGGCGGCCTCGGATCCCACCACGGCCCACCCGAACGGGAGCACGCGGGCGGGTGCCGCGCGGCGAGTTCCCAGCGGCGGCCTCGCCCCGGGACGGGGCCTCGCTCCGCGGTTCTCGCCCCGCGGTCCTCGCTCTGCGGTTCTTGCTCGGCGGTTCTCGCTTCGCGGTCCTCGCTCTGCCGCGGAGCCGGGATCCAGCGCGCGCCGAAGCCGTCGCGGTGGTGGGCGCACCAGGTCGATGAGGCGGTGCGGTACGGCAGAGCGCCGTCCAGCGGCCCGTCAGCGCACCGCCGTCCTCCGTCCCAGCAGCCACAGCAGATACGGCCCCCCGACCAGCGAGGTCAGCGCCCCGACCGGGATCTCCAGCGGCGGAAGCAGCGTCCGGGCCGCGAGATCGGCGGCGACCAGCACCAGGGCGCCGGTCAACGCCGAGCACAACAGCGGCAGTTGAGGACCCCGGGTCAGCCGCCGGGCCAGCTGCGGCGAGGTCAGCGCGACGAACCCGATCGGCCCCGCCGCCCCGGTGGCGGTCGCGGCGAGCACCACCCCGAGCACGGTCAGCCCGAGCCGCACCCGGTCCACCCGTACGCCCAGCGCGGCAGCGGTGTCCGCGTCGAGCCCGAGCGGCCGCAGCGCCCTGCTCGCCCACGCCAGTGCGGGCAGACACAGCAGGAGCACGACGGTGAGGGGGCCGGCCTGCTCCCACCCCCGCCCGTTGAGGCTCCCGGTCAGCCACAGCTTGACCTGCTCGGCGGCCTCGAGGTCGGAGTCGGTGAGATACAGCTGCACGACGGCCGACAGGGCGACCCCGATCCCCACCCCGACCAGCACGAACCGGCCGGCCTGCATACCGCGCCGCCAGGCCAGCACGTAGACGAGGGCGGCGGCGGCAAGTCCGCCCACGACGGACACGGCCGGCATCGCGCCGGGCGAGGAGACGGCCCCGGTGGCGAGCGCGATCACCGTCGCGGCGGCGGCCCCGTGCCCGACACCGATCACGTCGGGGCTGGCCAGCGGATTGCGGGTGACGCTCTGCACGAGGGCCCCGGACAGCCCGAGCGCGGCACCCACGAGAGCGCCGAGCACGATCCGGGGGACGCGCAGCTCGTTGACGACGAGGTCGTGGGGGCCCGTGCCGGTGCGGACGGTGTGCCAGACCTCGGCGGGGGAGACGTAGGTCCGGCCGACGCAGGCGGAGGCGGCCATGACGGTGAGGAGGAAGGTGAGCAGGACGAGGGCGACGGCGACGGACCTTCGGTGGACGAGGAGGGAGACGCGGGGATGGGGCCGCAGGACGGTCGTCGTCCGGCCCGGTGCCCCAGCCGCGGGCAGTCGTGCCGCCGGGGCGGCTCCCGACCCGAAGGGAGCGGCACCCCGTTGGCGCGGGCGAGCGACAACGCCCCCCGCCCGGTCCCCACGCCGAGCACCCCTCACGACACAGCCCCCCGCCGCCGTACCAGAACCACCAGCACAGGCACCCCCACCAGCGCCGTCATGACCCCGGCCGGCACCTCCGCGGGAGCCCGCACCAGCCGCCCCGCCACATCCGCCCCCACCAGCAACCCGGCCCCGAGCAGCGCCGACAGCGGCAGCACCGCCCGATGCCCGCCCGCGACGAGCCGTCGCGCCAGATGCGGCACCGCGAGCCCGACGAACGCGATCGGCCCCGCCGCGGCCACCGCCGCCGCGGTCAGCAGCGCGGCTCCCAGCGCCGCGGCCCCCCGCACCAGAGCGACCCGATGCCCCAGCGCCCGAGCCGTCTCGTCCCCGAGGGCCAGCGCGTCCAGCCCCCGGGCACAGACCAGCACGAGCAGCGCCCCGGCGACGAGGAACGGCAGCATGTGTACGACGGTCCCGGCCTCGCGTCCGCTCAGGGACCCCACCTGCCAGAACCGGAACTGGTCGAGGGTCGCCGAACTCGACGTCAGCACGACGGTCGTGCCCCCGGCGGTCATCGCCGACAGTGCCGTCCCCGCGAGCGCCAGCTTCACCGGCGACGCCCCGCCCCGGCCCCGGGACGCGATCGCGTACACGAGACAGGCGGCGAGCACGGCACCCGCGAAGGCGTACCAGACGTACCCGGCGAAGCCGTTCGCGAACCCGAGGCCGATGGCGAGCACGACCCCCGCGGCCGCTCCCTGGCTCAGTCCGAGGATGCCGGGATCGGCGAGCGGATTGCGCGTCACGGCCTGGAGAGCGGCACCCGCGACCCCGAGGGCGGCCCCGGCGGTGAGCCCGATCTCGGTCCGCGGCACGCGCAGGGACCGTACGACGAGCGCGTCCGGGGACCCACCACCGTGCAGCAGGGCGTCCGCGACGGCGGACAGCGGCACCGCGCGCGTACCGACCGCGAGGCTGAGCAGCGCGGCGGCGGCCACCGCGAGGAGCGCCGCCGGCCAGGCGAGACGGCGTACCACTTGCCGAGACCCTCGGCTCACTGCCCGAGACTCTCGGCTCACGTGCCGAGGTTCTCGGCGAGCTCCGAGATCACCAGCCGTGCGGCGGTCGGCCCGGCGTTGAGGTACCAGGGGTCGTCGTCGACCTTCACGGCATGTCCGGCCCCGACCGCCTTCATCGACTTCCACAGCGGCCCGGCCACCACGCTCGCCGCGTCCGTCTTCGACGGGTCACCCTGCACGGAGTAGAAGATCCAGTCCCCGTCGGCGGTGTCGATGCTCTCCGCGCCGATGTCCTCCGAAATGGCCTTGAACTGCTGGGACTTGGGGCGCGACAGCCCCATGTCGACGGCGATGGACCCGGTGAAGGAGGAGACGCCGAACATCCGGGTGCGGTCGGGCGTGAAGCGCACCATGGACACGGCCGGGTCGCCCTCGATACCGGCACCCTTCTCCCTGGCGTCGGCGCCGATGCCGTCCAGCAGCTTCCGCGCCGCCTCGCCCTTGCCCACCGCGTCGCCGACGAGCAGCAGGTCCCGCTTCCAGTTGATGCCGTTGCCCGCGGTGATCACGGTGGGCGCGATCTTCGACAGCTTGGGGTAGAGGTCGCCGAGGGAGTCGTTGGCGAGGATGAGGTCCGGCTTGTCGGCGGCCAGGGTCTCCAGGTTGGGGGCCTGGCGCGTGCCCGCGTCGGTCATGTCCGCGAGCTGCTTCTTGTACGCCGGGAAGGCGTCCGCGAGATAGCCGGGCACGAGTCCGGCGTTGCCGGCGCGGGTGGTGGCCGTGGGAACGATCCCCAGGGACAGCAGGTCGTCCAGTTGCCCGGTGCTGAGCACGGCGATCCTCTTCGGCGCGGCCTCGACGGTCGTCCTGCCCTTGAAGTGCGTGACGGTGCGCGGGAAGGTCCCGTCGGTGTCCTGGTCGGAGCCCATGCCGTCGGCGAGGGTGCCGGGGGCGGCGGAGGGGCCCTCGGAGCTTCCCTCGGAGGCGCCCAGCACGGGGTTTCGTTCGGCCTTCCGCGCGGTCCCGCCGGTGTCCGACGACGAGCAGCCGGCGAGCAGCCCCCCGACGACGATCGGGGCGAGGACGGCCCGCACTGCTGCTGTACGCACGACTACTCCGGGATGCACTGACGGAAGTACGAGTTTTTCTAAGGCAAGGCTTACCTTAACCGGTCGGGGAGTAGGGTCGACACGAGGAGGCCCGCACGATGACCGTTCAGCTGAACCACACCATCGTCGCCGCACACGACAAGCACGCCTCGGCCCGCTTCCTGGCCGACATCCTGGGACTGGACGTGAGCCCGCAGTACGGCCCCTTCGTCCCGGTCGAGATCCCCAACGGCGTCACCCTCGACTACATGGACACACCCGGCGCGATCACGCCCCAGCACTACGCGTTCCTGGTCTCCGAGGCCGAGTTCGACACCGTCTTCGCCCGTATCGAGCGGGCCGGACTGACGTACTGGGCGGACCCCTTCCACCACCGCCCCGGCGAGATCAACCGCAACGACGGAGGCCGTGGCGTCTACTTCGACGACCCGGACGGCCACCGCCTGGAGATTTTGACGCGGCCTTACGGCAGCGGGGGCTGAGGTCTCTCGGGGAGGCGTGGGGGGCGTCGGCGGGCCGTGTTCAGAGGCCGGACGCGTTCGGGTACGTCGTCGGCGACGGCAGGGTCGCCAGTGCCGGTGATCCGCGTAGAGGTGCGTGTACGTCTAGGGGCGGCCGTGCTCGTCCTCGTGGACCAGGGTCAGCCGCCGCCGCGTTGTACCCGCTCCAGTACGACGGCGTACTCCTCCAGTGCGGAGAGGTGCCCGGGGCCGACGGTGGACGTCATCGGCACACCTGGTCCAGGAGGCCCGGCTCGGTCGGGTAGGGGCGTTCCCGGGGGAGCAGTTCGGCCGCGGAGGCCAGGTCGCCGGCGCGTACGAGGGCGTGGATCTCGTGAGCCAGCGGAGTCACGTCGCTGACGGAGACGATCCAGTCGTCCGCGTACCGCGCGACCGCCTCGCCGGACAGACCGAGTTGCAGGGACCGGTAGGGGAGCGGCTGGAGACGCAGGTCCCGCTCGGGGTCCCACTGGACCCGGGCCGGCGACCGACGCAACCGGCGCTTCCAGTCGGCCCGGTCGGCGTGGAGGCCGGGGGAGTAGTGGGAGAGGCAGGCGTTGCGCAGCGCCCAGGCGAAGCCGTCCCGGCTGATCTCGACCGCAAGGACGGTCTCCTGGCCCTCCTTCGTGCCCCAGCCGCAGCGGTACATCATCCACAGGAACGACGGCTTGATCCAGGTCATCCGGTCCCGCTTCCACCCGGCCGGAAAACGGCCGTCGCGGGCGGCGGGCAGGCCGATCTCCGGTGAGTACGCCTGGTAGACGGTGATCGTGGACGCGGTGTGGAGGGCGCGGATCCCGCGTTGTTGCGGTTCTTGCATGGAGTACAGGGTGGGGCGGAAGCGGAGTCCCCGGCCAGCGAATTACGGACGCGGCGTACGGGTCCACAGGGTCACGTCGCTGCTCGTCGCGACGGCGAGGGTGCGGCCGGAGGGGGAGAAGCCGACCGCCCGGAGCTCGGAGTAGCAGGAGTGGAAGATGTGCCACCAACCCTCGCCGTGCGGCTCGGGGTGAGGCATGCCGCTGCCGCGGGAGAGCAGGACACGGTCGTTCGGCCAGGCCGGGGAGACGGCCTCCACATGCCAGCCGCCGGTAGCCGTGGAGTGGAGCCCGCCGCCGTACAGCCCGGCGATGTGCACCCTGCTGCCGGCGATCGGTCCGAGGCCCGGGCAGGTCAGATCCGCGGCCGCGTCCGGCGTGCTGGTCTCGGGATCGGGGTCCGCGTCCCGGGCGAGCCGCTCACCGGTGACGGCGTCGAAGAGACCGTGGCCGGCGGTGGAGACGACCATCACCAGGTCGTCGCCGGTGCCGGGGTGCGTCGCGAACCCGATGCCGAGAAGTCCGCCGACGGCGGCGCAGCTCTCGAAGACCGGCTGCCAGGGAGCGGGCGCGGGGACCACGGGCACCGCGAGCAACCGGTCGCGCAGGTTCTGCTGATACGGCGAGAGTCCTGTCACCTCGCCATGGTCCACGGTCCGCCCGGCAGGCCGGCGACCGGGCCGGCCGGAGGGGCCCGGAATCGTCCGGAACCCTCGTGCGTTGAGGGGGGTGGGTACAGGATGCCGGTGAAGTACGAGCAGAGTGGCCCGCCCGAATGACCGAGCCGACAGACAGGGAGGGCCGTGATGGCCGCGCAGACACAGAGGGCCGTGTTGGCGGGCGGATGCTTCTGGGGCATGGAGGAACTGATCCGCCGGCTTCCGGGCGTGACGGCGACCCGGGTGGGATACACCGGGGGTGACGTGCCGAACGCGACGTACCGCAACCACGGCACGCACGCGGAGGCCATCGAGATCCTCTTCGACCCCGAGAAGACCGACTACCGCGCGCTCCTGGAGTTCTTCTTCCAGATCCACGACCCGAGCACCAAGAACCGCCAGGGCAACGACATCGGCCTCAGCTACCGCTCGGCGATCTACTACGTCGACGACGAGCAGAAGCGGATCGCCGAGGACACCATCGCGGACGTGGACGCCTCCGGCCTGTGGCCCGGCAAGGTCGTCACCGAGGTGGAGCCGGTCGGCCCCTTCTGGGAGGCCGAGCCCGAGCACCAGGACTACCTCCAGCGCTACCCGGACGGCTACACCTGCCACTTCCCCCGCCCGAACTGGCGCCTGCCCTCCCGCACCGAGGGCTAGACCGCGGCAGGGGCTCCGCTCCGCAGCCCGGAAGCCCCGTCGCCCTACGCAGGAATGTGGGTGCGCCCCTCGTCGGGACGCACCCACTGTCACCTACGTCTGTCTGCGTACGTCTACCGTGTGCCGTTCTCGGCGAACGTCCACACGGCACGGCTGCCCGGGCCGACGGTGAGGGTCGAGTTGCCGATCTGCTCCACGTGCCGGTCCTTCACGGGCCGGTTGAGGGACATCTCGACCCGCCGCATCCCGGCCCGTTCGCGCGGGACGACGTCGAAGCGGATCGTGGTGCCGCCGCCCTGCGCGACGACGCCACCGCCCGCCCCGTTCTTGACGGCGAACCCGCCGGCCCGCAACAGCGGCACGGTGTCGGCGAGATCGCCCTCGGTCACGGCGATGCGGACAGCGGTCACGTCTCGCATCAGGTGGGTGCTGTAGTCGTCGGAGAGCACGCGTTCCCTGCCGACGTCACCGGGGAAGCTCGGCGGTTCGGTCTTGCTGCGAGGATCGGCGAAGTACTCCGGCCGGTACTCCATCGCCCAGGCTCCGAAGGCGTCGTACTCGGTGGCGGTGAGGATGGCGTCGAACCACGGCACGGGAACACCGTCACCGAAGTCCCGGGTCTGGAGGAACTCGACCGGAGTGACTCCCTCGCTCTTCAGCCGCTCGGTGACCGTCGCCAGGTCGCCGTCCCGTTCGGTCGACAGGCCCAGCCCGGCGGAGCCGAGGGTGCCGTCCTGGCCGGAGACGTCACCGACTCCGAACAGTTCCAGGTAGGTCTCGCGGCCCATCAGGTAACGGCCGGTCCAGGTCTGCCCACCGGTACCGGTGGTCGTGCGCACCACGAAGTTGGCGAAGTCCCTCAGGTAGTCGGAGTGTTCGATGGCGTCGGCGGTCTCCCGGTCGAAAACCCCGTAGGAGTGGTTGTAGAACAACAACTGCCGGTCGCCCGAGGTCCCGCCGTCCTCGGCCTGCGCTGTTCCCATCGCACCCCCGAGCGCTCCGACGGCGGTCAGAACCAGCACGACGATCATCCGTAATGTCCGATGCATCAGCATGCCCGCGATCGTAGGACGGGCAGCCGGCCGCCACGATTCATTTCCAACGAGGTGGAAATGCTTGACACTTGGCCGCAGCGGCTCCCGGGCTCATGATCCGGGTCACGGTCCGCCGAGGGTCACCTTGGCCGCCTTGGTCCACCCGAGATCCACCAGGGTCACCGAGCCGCCGGTGCAGGCGCCCCGGCTCGAGGACCCGTACGTCGAGGTGTACTGGTACCGGCCGCCTCCCTGGGCATTGGCCGCGGGCTGCGTGAAGTACGCGACCGACAGCGGGACCCGGTTGCAGGGGACGGCGTCGCCGTAGTACTCGCTGAAGTTGGACGGTGTGCCCAGCAACCGCTGACCGCCCGGCACGCGGAGACTTCCGATGGGCGTGTCGACGCCGGTCTTCATGTTCCGCACCCAGGCGCCCCACCACTGGCCCCCGGAGTCGGCCGCCAGCCGCCATACACGCAGGCGGTAGTCGGTCTGCCGGTCGATGGCGTACGGGATCCGGCAGCTGAGGCCGGTCCCCTCGCCGCCGAAGGATCCGCAGTGGCCTCCCCTGCTGCCGTTGGCGTTCCACAGCGAGAAGATCGCGGTCTCGCCGGTCGTGTGGTTGAAGCGCGTGCCGTTGGTCTGCAAGCCCATGTACCCGCCCTTGCCCGGCGTGGCCGTGAAGTCCCACAGCATCGCCCAGTACGAGTGGTGCGCCTTGCGTGTGATCTGCACGCGCTGGTCGATGTTCCAGAACCCCTCGGCGCCGTGGAAGTCCCACCGCGCGTATGCGTTGGCGTCCTGGTGCTGCCCGGCCTGTGCCGGCGCGGTACTCATCACGACCACCGTGCAGACGGCGGTGACCAGGCCCAGAAGCCTGCCGCAGAGCCCAGCCCGCCGACCGCGAAGACGTCCTTTTGTGTGGTGCATCCGTCCCCCCATCGCGGCCACCCGCGGTGGCCGATGCCCCAGAGTGGAGGTGGAGGGCGGCATCCAGAAGGGGCGTGAGGGATCGTTGCCCGGCGCTGGGGCGCACTGCCCGAGAACGCACGACCTCCTGTCACGCCCTCCGCGTGCGTACGCCCCGCGCCTTACCCGGCGGCATCAGCCCCCGGCCCCGGCCACACCGACCGGGCAGGACACCCCCGTCCCGCCGATCCCGCAGTAGCCCGCCGGGTTCTTGTCGAGGTACTGCTGGTGGTGGCCCTCCGCCGGATAGAAGGGACGGCCCTGCGCGGGCAGGATCTCGGTGGTGATCGTGCGGTGGCCCGAGGCCGTGAGGACCCGCTGGTAGGCGGCGCGGGAGGCCTCGGCCGCCGCTGCCTGCTCGGGGGTGTGGGTGTAGATCGCCGAGCGGTACTGGGTGCCGACGTCGTTGCCCTGGCGGAAGCCCTGGGTGGGGTCGTGGGACTCCCAGAAGGTCTTCAGGAGGCGTTCGTACGAGATGAGGGCCGGGTCGAAGACCACACGGACCGCCTCGGTGTGGCCGGTGAGGCCCGAGCAGACCTCCTCGTACATGGGGTTCTCGGTGTGGCCGCCCTGGTAGCCGACCAGGGTCGTCCAGACCCCCGCCGGAAGCTGCCAGAACGTGCGCTCGGCACCCCAGAAACAGCCCAGGCCGAAGTCGGCGGTCCGGTAGCCCTCGGGGTAGGGGCCGAGCAGCGGGGTGCCGAGGACGGTGTGGCGGGCGGGGACCGCGAACGGCGGCTCGGAGCGGCCCTTCAGCGCCTGCTCGGGGGTGGGCAGGACAGGCGTACGGCCGAACAGCATGACGCGGGCTCCTTCGTTCGTGCGTGTCACCCAGGTGTCACCAAGGGATGAGGGGCGGAACCGGGGACAACGCTTTCGCGCGGGGCGGCATTCCGGCGAGGATCCGGCAGCACCGGGTGGTCCGGCGGCCGTGTCCGACCGGACACGGGGTCCGCGCCTCGACGTGAGCCGCGGTTGCCGCACCCGCGCGGTCACTGCGCCAGCGTCGCCGGGCTCCCCCCGTTCGCCTCGTACCCCGCCACCGCCAGCGCCCGGTATATCGCGAACTCCGCGGCCGGGTCGGCGGACAGGGTCCACGGCAGGGCGCCGACGTGGCCGTCGATGTGGACGAGCTGGCTCATGGCCTCCGACCAGCGTTCGCCGCGCACCAGGAAGAAGACCAGCAGATGGCGGACGTGGGCCAGCATCGGGTCGTCGGCGCGGGCCGAGTGCACCGCGTGCAGCGCGCCGTGGATCGCCCTGGTCACGACCTCGCTGCGGTAGAAGCCGCTGACCAGGTTCACCTCGGGCAGGTGCTCGAAGACGGCGAACAACGGCATCGCGGCGAGCAGCGAGCCCTGCGGGGCCCGGGCGGCCGCCGCCTCCGCGAAGCTGTACGCCAGCTCCCGCGAGCCGTGCCACTTCTCGCACCAGTAGTGCAGCGCGGCCAGATGCGCCCCCATGTGGTTCGGGGCGCGGTCCAGGATCTTCAGCCACAGCTGCTCGAACTCTGCCTGCGAATAGGCCAGTCCGCGCGCGACGGAGAGCTCGACGAGGTACGGGACCGGGTCGCCGGGGGCCAGCAGCGCCGCCTCGCCGCAGGCCGCCTTCGCCTCCTCCATGATGATCCGGAACTCGTCCGTGCCCGGTGTCGAGGTCCGCCACGCCTGCTGCACCAGGAACTCCGCGTGCACGGCCGCACCGCCCGCGTCCTTGGGCTGCTCGGCCCGCCACACCCGCAGCCACTGCCCGCCCGGCGCCTCGCTGACGCCGCCCGGCCGCTGCTTCAGCTCCAGCGAGGCGGCCCCGGCGAAGGCCTGCACACGCTGCCAGCGCGCCTCGCCCTCCCGCTCGGTGCCGGCGAGGAGTTGGGAGGCCGCCTTGTAGTCCTGTGTGCGCTGCACCAGGTCCAGGACGTCCAGCAGGTCCTGGTCGGGGCCGGGCATCCGGACGTCCAGCTCCTCCTGCCGTACGAAGCCGTAGTCCGCCGGGTCCGCGGCGTCCGGGTGGCCCGCCGGGACCTGCTCGATCCCGCCCCGCCTGCGTCGCAGGAACGGGAGCAGCACGAAGCTCAGCAGCAGCGCCGCCGTCAGGACCCAGAGAATCTCCATGCCCCAAGAGTTCCAGACGGCGCCGACAATTGCCCAACCCGGTCCGAGCCCTGTGGAAAACTCCCCGGACCGGCCCGAACGCCCTGTGGAAAACGTTCCGGGACCGCCCGAACGCCTGGGGAAAACCCTGCCGTCCGGCTGTGCGGAGCCCGGTGTCCGTCATCGTCCTCCCGGGCGGACTACCCTCGGAGCCCATGAGCGACAGGCACATCAGTCAGCACTTCGAGACCCTCGCGATCCACGCGGGCAACACCGCGGACCCCCTCACCGGCGCGGTGGTCCCGCCGATCTACCAGGTGTCGACCTACAAGCAGGACGGCGTGGGCGGTCTGCGAGGCGGCTACGAGTACAGCCGCAGCGGCAACCCGACCCGCACCGCCCTGGAGGAGAACCTCGCCGCCCTCGAAGGCGGCCGCCGGGGCCTCGCGTTCGCGTCCGGACTGGCGGCCGAGGACTGCCTGCTGCGCACGCTGCTCAGCCCCGGCGACCACGTGGTCATCCCCAATGACGCGTACGGCGGCACGTTCCGCCTCTTCGCCAAGGTCGTCGCCCGCTGGGGCGTGGAGTGGTCGGTCGCCGACACCAGCGACCCGGCCGCCGTACGGGCCGCCATCACCCCGAAGACCAAGGCCGTGTGGGTGGAGACCCCCTCCAACCCGCTGCTCGGCATCACCGACATCGCCGCCGTCGCCCAGGTCTCCCGGGACGCGGGCGCCAGGCTCGTCGTCGACAACACCTTCGCCACGCCCTACCTCCAGCAGCCGCTGTCGCTCGGCGCCGACGTCGTCGTGCACTCCCTGACCAAGTACATGGGCGGCCACTCCGACGTCGTGGGCGGCGCCCTGGTCACCGCCGACGAGGCGCTCGGCGAGGAGCTGGCGTACCACCAGAACGCGATGGGCGCGGTCGCCGGGCCCTTCGACTCCTGGCTGGTGCTGCGCGGCGCCAAGACGCTGTCGGTGCGCATGGACCGGCACAGCGAGAACGCCACGAAGATCGCCGACATGCTGACCCGGCACGCGCGCGTGACGCAGGTCCTCTACCCGGGCCTGGAGGAGCACCCCGGCCACGAGGTCGCGGCCAAGCAGATGCGGTCCTTCGGCGGCATGGTGTCCTTCCGCGTGGAGGGCGGCGAGGAAGCGGCCGTCGAGGTCTGCAACCGCGCCAGGATCTTCACCCTGGGCGAGTCCCTGGGCGGTGTCGAGTCGCTGATCGAGCACCCCGGCCGGATGACGCACGCCTCCGTGGCGGGCTCCGCCCTTGAGGTCCCCGCCGACCTCGTACGCCTGTCCGTGGGCATCGAGAACGTCGACGACCTGCTGGAGGACCTCCAGCAGGCGCTGGCCAAGTAGGCGGCAGCCTCACCAGCCCGTCATCGGTGGAGTCGTCGTGGACGGCGGCTCCACCCACGGGCGCGCGGTCAGCGCCCACACCACGAACGCCACACTCGCGGCGAACAGCACCAGCCACATGAGCCGGCGCGCCGCCACTCTGCGCCGCAGCATGCGCGACCCGCGCCGCACGGCCTCCCCGTACAGGTCCGCCGGTACCTGCGGCGTCCCCTGCTCCATGAGCCGGCGCACGACGGTCTCGCGCTGGGTCCGGTTCACGCGCACCTCCCGGAGCAGGTCGGCCCTCTCATGACGCCGCCACCTTCGCCCCCACGACCGCCGGTGCGGGCCCGCGCGGCGGGTGCAGCAGGCCGGCCGTCGCCCGGTCGCAGATCGTGCGGACGCGCTCCGCGGGCAGGCCGAGCAGGGCCGCCGCCTGTTCCTCGGCCACGCCCTCGTACAGGCGCAGCACCAGGATCAGCCGCTCCTGCGGGGCCAGCCGGGCCAGCGGGCCGGAAGGGTGCGTACGGCCGCGGAGCAGCAGGCCGTGGCGGCGCCACGCCCCGTGCGCGAAGCGCAGCGCGAGGTACTGGCGGGTTCGGTCGTAGGGGTCCTCGCCGCGCAGCCGGTCCCAGCACGCGTACGTGTGGGCGAGCGCCAGCGTCAGCAGGCGCCGCGCGCGCGGGTTGTCGTCCGGGGACTCCGCCGTCAGGAGCGTCGCGGCATGCAGCAGCCGTCCGGCGGCGCCCGCGACGAACGCCTCGAATTCCCGGGCCCGACGTGTGCCCTGGGACAGCTGCCGTTGCCGCACCGCACCTCCCCGTCCGCGGATGGCCGTACGACGGCTTCGTACGACCACGAGGACCCGGTCTCGAAGGGCCGGGGCCCCGAAGGACCCGATCTCATATGAGGCCCGGCGCGGCCGTCCGGTCAAGGGGTGAGGCAGCACCCACGCGCGTGCCTAGGAGGGCTGCGCCTCCGGACCCGGAACGCCCTGGGCGGCCATCCGGGAGGAGAGCGCGGTGTTGAAGCGCGTCAGGAGCGTGCAGAACGCCTCGCGCTCCTCCGGCGCCCAGTCGTGTGTCAGCTCGGCCATCAACTGACGCCGCGAGGAGCGCACTTCCTCCAGCCGGGACTGCCCGCGCGGAGACAGCTGGAGGACCACCGCGCGCCCGTCCTCGGGGTGCGAGGTGCGCTTGACCAGGCCCGTGTCGACGAGCGGCGCCACCTGCCGGGTGACCGTCGACGAGTCGATACCCATGCTCGCCGCGAGCGCCTTGACGCCCATCGGGCCTTCCTTGTCGAGCCGGTTGAGCAGCAGGTACGCGGCGCGGTCCATGGAGTTGCGCACCTGCCCCACCCCGCCGAGCCGGGTCTGTTCGGCACGACGGGCGAAGACCGCCACCTCGTGCTGCAGGGTGTCGAGGAGACCGGTGTCACCGACGGTCGTCATGTCCATCGACATTTCAGGTGTTGTGGGCATGGCCGGGGGCTCACTTCATGAAGGGCTGCAAGGTTGGGGGACAGGGTACGCGGCCCGGGGTCACGCCGTACCGGCGCTGCGCAAACCCGTCTCGGACGTTGGTCACAGCGCGAGCACGCACGTGTGAACTGCGAGACTTGCGTCATGAACTACCGCAAGGCCCACCCCGTGCCGCCGGTGACGCTCGACGACGTGCGCGGCGCGCAGAAGATGCTGTCGGGCGTGGCGCGGACGACCGCGATGGAGGGCAGCCGCCACCTGACCCAGCTGGTCGGCGCGCCGGTGCACTTCAAGTGCGAGAACCTCCAGCGGACGGGTTCCTTCAAGCTCCGCGGCGCCTACGTCCGCATCGCCGGGCTGATGCCCGAGGAGCGGGCCGCGGGTGTGGTGGCCGCGAGCGCCGGAAACCACGCGCAGGGTGTCGCGCTGGCCTCCACCCTGCTCGGTGTGCGCTCCACGGTCTTCATGCCCAAGGGCGCCCCGCTGCCGAAGATCAGCGCCACCCGGCACTACGGCGCCGAGGTGCGCCTGCACGGTCAGGTGGTCGACGAGACGCTGGCCGCGGCGCAGGAGTACGCGGCCGAGACGGGCGCGGTGTTCATCCACCCCTTCGACCATCCGGACGTCATTGCGGGCCAGGGCACGGTCGGCCTGGAGATCCTGGAGCAGTGCCCGGAGGTGCGCACGGTCGTCCTCGGGATCGGCGGTGGCGGACTCGCGGCCGGTGTCGCGATCGCCGTGAAGTCGCTGCGGCCGGACGTGCGGATCGTGGGCGTGCAGGCGGCGGGCGCGGCCGCGTACCCGCCCTCGCTGGCGGCGGGGCGCCCGGTGTCGATCGAGAACCCGGCGACGATGGCCGACGGGATGAAGGTGGGGCGGCCCGGGGACGTGCCGTTCGGGATCGTGGGCGAGCTCGTGGACGAGGTCCGTACGGTGACGGAGGACGAGCTGTCCGCCGCGCTGCTGCTGTGCCTGGAGCGGGCCAAGCTGGTCGTCGAGCCGGCCGGGGCGAGCCCGGTCGCCGCGCTGCTGAGCGACCCGGGTGCCTTCGAGGGGCCGGTCGTGGCCGTGCTGTCCGGCGGCAATGTGGACCCGGTCCTGCTGCAGCGGGTCCTGCGCCACGGCATGTCCGCGCAGGGCCGCTACCTGGCCGTACGGCTCCGGCTGACGGACCGGCCCGGGGCCCTCGCGACGCTCCTCGGGGTGTTGTCAGTGGTCGACGCTAATGTCCTGGACGTGAGCCACGTCCGGACCGATCCACGGCTCGGGCTCGCGGAGGCGGAGGTCGAGCTGCACCTGGAGACGAAGGGGCCCGAGCACTGCGCCGAGGTCGGCCGCGCCCTGCGCGAGGCGGGCTACACGGTCATCGACTGAGGTCAGGACCCCTCCGGAACCCTTCAGGACACCGGCGTCACTCTTTCGGGCAAGTCCATTGAGAGACGCGATACATCGCGTTATGGTGTGTCTCGTGACCCCGCTCACGCCGCCCGCGGAAGAGAAAAGGAACGGGCGGAGGAAACCGCACAAACCTAGGCTTTCCCAAGAATCCCCGACGACGTGGAGACTGATATGCCAGGCGCCATCTATGCCGAAGGCCTGGTCAAGACCTTCGGAGACGTAAAGGCTCTGGACGGCGTCGACCTCGATGTCCCGGAAGGCACCGTCCTCGGCCTCCTGGGACCGAACGGCGCGGGCAAGACGACAACCGTCCGCTGCCTGACGACCCTGCTCAAGCCGGACCGCGGCTCCGCCGTCGTCGCCGGCATCGACGTCCTCAAGCACCCCGACGCCGTACGGCGCTCCATCGGCCTCTCCGGCCAGTTCGCCGCGGTCGACGAATACCTCACCGGCCGCGAGAACCTCCAGATGGTCGGCCAGCTCTACCAGATGAAGGCCAAGCAGGCGAAGGCCCGCGCGATCGAGCTGCTGGAGCAGTTCGACCTCGCCGACGCGGCCGACCGCCCCACCAAGACCTACTCCGGGGGCATGCGCCGCCGTCTGGACCTCGCGGCCGCCCTCGTGGTCTCCCCGCCCGTGATGTTCATGGACGAGCCCACGACCGGCCTCGACCCCCGCAACCGCCAACTGCTGTGGGAGGTCATCAAACAACTCGTCTCCGGGGGCACGACCCTCCTGCTGACCACCCAGTACCTGGAGGAGGCCGACCACCTCGCCCACGACATCGCCGTCGTCGACCACGGCCATGTCATCGCCACGGGCACCTCCGACCAGCTCAAGGCCCGCACCGGCGGCGAGCGCGTCGAGGTCGTCGTGCACGAACGCGAGCACATCCAGGCCGCATCCGAGATCCTGCGCGGCTTCGGCAAGGGCGACACCACGGTCGAGGACCACATGCGCAAACTCACCGTGCCCGTCACCGGCGGCGCCAAGCTGCTCGCCGAGGTCATCCGCGAACTCGACACCCGCGGCATCGAGATAGACGACATCGGACTGCGCCGCCCCACCCTCGACGACGTCTTCCTGTCCCTGACGGGACACGTGGCCGAGGCCAAGGACCAGGAGACCGACAAGAAGGAGACCGCCAAGTGAGCGCCCTCACCGACACCGCGCGGGTCGCGGCTCCCGGCAACCCCCTCAGCCAGTCCGTCCGGGACTCGCTGGTCGTCGCCAAGCGCAACCTGATCCGACTGCACGTGAGCGTTGGGAAGGAGCAGGCGAAGTGAGCATGATGAGCGATTCCCTGGTCATGGCCCGGCGGAACTTGATTCGGATGTCCCGGATTCCTGAGATGGTTCTGTTCGGGCTGATCCAGCCAGTGATGTTCGTGGTGCTCTTCACCTACGTCTTCGGTGGCTCGATGAAGATCGGTGACACCACAGATCCGCAGGTCTACAAGAACTTTTTGATGGCGGGCATCTTCGCGCAGACGGTCACCTTCGCCACGGCGGGCGCGGGTGCCGGTATCGCAGACGACATGCACAAGGGCCTCATAGACCGTTTCCGCTCGTTGCCGATGGCGCGCGGTGCGGTGCTGACCGGTCGCACCGTCGCGGACCTCGTGCAGACAGCCCTGACGCTGCTCGTCCTCGCGGTCGTCGCGCTGCTCGTGGGCTGGCGCCCTGGCTCCGTGGAGCCGACCAACTTCGGCAAGATCTTGGGAGGCTTCGCCCTGCTGCTTTTTCTCGGTTATGCCTTCACATGGATCGGCGCCTTGATCGGCCTGGCTGTGCGCACCCCAGAGGCGGCAACCTCAGGGGGATTGATCTGGCTCTTCCCGGTGACGTTCATCTCGAACGCGTTCGTGGACTCCGGGCAGATGACGCCCTGGCTGCGACACATCGCAGAGTGGAATCCCTTCAGCGCGACCGTGCAGGCATGCCGCCAGCTCTTCGGCGACCCGGGCCTGTCCCACTCCGGCGCTTGGCCGATGCAGCACCCAGTGTGGGCATCGCTGATCTACTCGGCTCTGATCGTTGTCATCTTCCGCACGCTCGCTGTCCGCAAGTACCGCCGGGCAGACGGTTGATTGCTCCGGTTTCCCACAGGCCCCCGCCCCAAGGGTGGGGGCCGAGACCCGGTGGGCCGATGAGGTGGAGCCGCGTATCTTGCGCGCGGCTCCTGCGGAGTTGAGCGCTTGGGGCTGGCTGCTGCTAGGAAGGACGCCTGCGCCGGGATCGTGCGGACTACCTGCGCACGATCCGCCAGTCGATGGCGCAGTGGTCCGGATCGGTGGCCGTGGTGCTGGAGGCCGTGAGCCACGGACGGCCCCTCGTTCGGCCTGGTGCACGACGCCATCGAGGGCCGACCTTGGCGGCCGCGCCGGGATGCACCGGTCTGCGAGCACGGAAGGCCCTGAGTTGCGGCCGTACCCATGGCGAGGATGACCGCCTGGTGGGGCTGCCGCGGTGCCCGGCTGCTAGGACTACGTCGGCCACGTGCTGTGGCACGCGCACGCCGGGCGACTGTGGAACCTGTTCACCACCGCCGTACGGCGTCGCCTCGCCTCCGCCGGCGGCATACCGCGCTCCAAGCTCCGTGAGCACCTGGTCGTCCTGGGCGGGTGAGGAGCTGCTGATAGATGCCGTCACGTATGCGGCGGCGTCCACTTTCGCCACGGTCCCCGAGCAGTGGCGTGCCATCAGATTCGGCGGTCGCCGGATACATGGCCAATTGCGTCACCAAAGGAGCGGCCGAAACCGGCGCAGGAATCGACTACCGCATCACCACCCTGAGCGACATCCATGCATCCGTCTTCACACCCACGTACGGGCATTGATGGCTTCACCACGCCGCCACTCCACCACCTACGGCGCCCTGCGTGAGGAGCGAGCCGACCATCGCCGGGGCGACACCAAACCCGAGGACGGCCCGGACACGGTAACGGAATCGCACTGGCGCTACGCCGGATCCGGCTACACCCCCGTAGAGGCTGACATCGCTCTCGGTATTGCCGAAGACCTGGCAAGCCTGCGCGAGATCAGACGAGACATGATCACTGAGAGGTGGAGATATGCCGGGTAAGGAGCGCCCCAAGAAGAACGAAAGGGAACAGTTGAGTGGACCGAAGCGCAACGGGGCCGTCTGGCGGCCCTCTTGAGAGGGCCGATTCCCAACAACCCATCACTACAAGGCAGTTGAGTGATTCATGCTAGATCGTGAGGCAATCTCGCGAGTTACCCTGTGCAAAAACAACGCGACCCCGGCGGGAGATTAGGGCCTGCCGCTGGGGTCGCTGGCCAGTCGTGGAGGACTGACTATGGCGAAGCCTACCCTTGCGCAATCCGTTCAGAGGATCCTTCGGGTAGCCATCTACCTGCGGGTGTCGACGGCGCAGCAGCTCGAAGGTTACGGACTGAAGGTCCAGGAGGAGCAGTGCCGGGCCTGGCTGGCCTACGCCCTGCGCAACGTGCGTCACGTCATCGTTGACGTCTACGTGGACGGGGGCGTGTCAGGCAAGATTGCCAACCGCGAAGACCTCGACCGCCTCACCGCTGACGCTCTCGGTGGCCGTCTGGACTTGATCGTTTTCGGCAAGCTGGACCGCATCGGGCGCACCATGAAGAACATCCACCGTTGGGTCTACGACGTGACCGACAAGGGTGTGCGCGTGGCGACTGCTGACGGCCGAATCGACTCCGAAGATGACATGTTCGGCATTCAGCTCTCCCTGCTCGCATACCTGGCCGAGGTGGAGCATGCCTTGATCCTGGAGCGTACGTCGGGTGGGCGGATGCAGAAGGCTGCGGTTGGGGGCTGGCCCCTGGGTGAGCCGCCCTTCGGCTACATGCTCGACGCGGACGGGAACCCTGCGCTCAACCCCGCAGAGGTGGAGCAGATCGAGAGGTTCGCGGACTTCATGATCGACTCTTCCGAGCTTGTGACTCGTGAGGACGGCGCCCGCCACCTCAATGCCCTTGGCTACCGAACGCGCCGGGGCAGGGAGTGGGAGGGCGGAAACCTCGTAGGCCGCGTCATGGCTGCTCTCAAGGGCTGCGTTGAGTTCGTTTTCGCCGGGGAGAACGAGGACGGCGAGGAGATCACCACCACTTTCCGCATTGGCCTCCCCAAGGCACTGCCGGACAACCGAGCGGAGGCGCTGAGCGCCGCCCTCGCGCGCGGTGCCCGCGTCAAGGGCAAGCACGGGAAGTACCTGCTCTCGAACCGTCTCTTCAGCGTCTGTGGTGCGCACCGCACTGGCGCGATGGTCACTGAGGGCCGCTCGATCAACACGGCGGGCCGCTACTACCGATGCATGGCCAACCGCACGGACGGAGAGGTGCCTGAGTCTCACGCGGACTGCTGGGAGGTCCCCTGTGATGAGGTGGACGCGGCGGTCTGGGCTGAGGTCAAGAAGCTGATGTCCGACAAGGGCAAGCTGCGCAGGCTGGTCGAGGATTCCTTGGGCACGGTGCCCCAGCGTGCTGAGTCCTACCGCCGACGGCTGGCCGAGCTGGACGACCAGATCGAGAAGAAGCGCGGCAGCCGCAAGCGCAAGCTTGCCCTCCTCCTCGCCTCCATCGATGACCGAGACGACGATGACGACGCCAAGCTTGTCGAAGAGTTGAAGGCAGAGCTGAAGCAGCAGGAAGCCGACCTCGCTGCCGAGCGTGAGCGCGTCGCCGAGTGGCTGTGCGAGGTTGAGGGACAGGAGGGCCGTGCTCAGCACATGCTCACCAAGATCAAGAACATTGACGCCCCTCTGGATGACTTCACCTTCGAGCAGAAACAAGACGTGCTGGATCTGCTTGACGTGCGCGTGCAGATCACGGGCAAGGGTGAGCCTCGCCACAAGGGGCTGGCAGACCCGATCGCCGAATGGCACCGGGAGACCGGCGTGACGATCCCCTTCGAGATCACAGACGAGCAGTGGTCGGAGATCGGCGGCATCGTCTCGCCCAGCCGCCAGTGGAAGGACGTCCGGGGCGGGTTCGAGGCCATGCTCGACAAGATCCGAACCGGAAAGAACTGGAAGGATTACGACCGCTCCGAGCGCATCGGTGGACGTGGTTGGGCGGCCCTGTATCGACGTGCGCAGCACTGGTGGGGCAGCGGGGAGTACGAGCAGGCGCTAGAGGCCCTGGCGCCCTGTGAGGGCGTCGCGCCGCCGCCCGTTTACGTGCTTCCGCCTATGGAGGTGACGGGCGACGCGGACCCGAACTACAGCGTCGAGCGGGCAGGCCAGGGCAGCAGCGACCTGAAGTGCGAGCAGGCGAAGACCGCCGAACATGTTTCGGCACCACGGACTCCTCCGTCTACCGCGAGTTCCTGATGGCCGGCATCTTCGTGCAGACCTTCACCTTCGCCACCGCGGGCGCCGGTGCCGGGATCGCCGACGACATGCACAAGGGGCTCATCGATCGCTTCCGCTCACGGCCCATGGCCCGCGGAGCGGGCCTCACCGGCGTTCGAGATGAACGTCACCGGGAAGAGTCAGATCAGCCCTCCCGAGGTGGCCGCCTCGGGTGTGCGCCCGGACAGCCCGATCAGGGCGCCGACCCAGGTGAAGGCGTACCCGAGCAGGAGCAGCAGACCGCGTTCGTGGACTCCAGCCGCATGACCCCGTGGCTGCGGCACGTCGCCGACTGGAACCCGTTCAGCGCCACGGTCCAGGCCTGCCGCCGGCTGTTCGGCAACCCGGGAGTCTCCACCTCGGACGCCTGGCCCATGCAGCACCCGGTCTGGGCCTCGCTGATCTACTCGGTCCTGATCGTCGTCATATTCAGGACGCTCGCGGTGCGCAAGTACCGCTCGGCCACGGCATGACAGAGCCCCCGGCGCCGCCAGGGTGCCGGGGGCCCGTCAAGGGCAGACGGTAGGGCGGATCAGCCGTTGTAGGGCTCGGCCTTGAGGATGGTGACGGAGGCCTTCTTGCCGTTCGGCAGTTCGTACTCCGCCTCCTCGCCGACCTTGTGGCCGATCACGCCGGAGCCCAGCGGGGACTGCGGCGAGTAGGTCTCGACGTCCGCGCTCGCGTACTCCCGCGAGGCCAGCAGGAAGGTCATGGTGTCGTCCTCGTCGCCGTCGAAGGCGATCGTCACGACCATGCCGGGCGCCACCGCACCGTCCGCGGACGCGGGAGCCTCGCCGACCTTGGCCTTCTCCAGGAGCTGGGTCAGCTGGCGGATGCGGAGCTCCTGCTTGCCCTGCTCTTCCTTGGCCGCGTGGTACCCGCCGTTCTCGCGCAGGTCGCCCTCCTCGCGCGCTGCCGCGATCTTCGCGGTGACTTCCTCGCGCGCGGGACCAGACAGGTACGCCAGCTCTTCCTTGAGCTTGGTGTACGCCTCCTGGGTCAGCCAGGTGACGTCTTCGCTGGTCTGGGTCACAGGTGCTCCTCGTAGGTACTGGGAATACAAAGCATCGCCCTACCCAGAAGAATGTTCCTTCACGGATGGGCGAAACCACGAGCCTAACAATTCAGGAGCCGAAGGGGGAGGACATAAGCCATCAGAAATCCGTCGACGCAGGTCAGCGGTCAGGTATCGAGGGTGGCGTCAGTCGGCGTGACAGCCCAGCAGCTCCGCGGTGGTGCCCGGGGCGGTCGTACGGAGCGTGACCACCTTGTCGATGCGGGTGGCGGCCTGGTCGAAGCGGAAGTCGGCCCGGCCCACCTCGGAGCCGTCCGCCGCCTGGGAGCGGACCGTGCAGTAGCCGGAGGTGCCGGAGTCCTTGCGGACCTCCAGATGCACCCGCACCGCGGACTTCTGCGCGTCGAAGGTGATCACCTCGGCGCTGATCTTGTTCTGGCCGACGTAGTGGTAGGCGAAGTAACCGATCAGCGCGAGCAGCAGAGCCCCGAGAATCGCACCGGCGATCTTGAGCTTGCGGTCGGCACGCTCGTCCGAGGAACGGCCGTAACGGCCCTCGGGCAGCTGTGTGCTCGCCGTACTCATGATCGTCTCCCTGGGAAACCAAGGCAGTGGAATTAATCGCCCCCCGGTTCGGTCACTATAGAAGCCGCCGTTCGCACCCGAAGACACCGGGGGCGCCGACTTACGAGGATTGAGTCTTGACTGACCAGCTGCGACTGATGGCCGTGCACGCCCACCCCGACGACGAGTCGAGCAAGGGCGCGGCCACCATGGCGAAGTACGTGTCCGAGGGGGTGGACGTGCTGGTCGTGACCTGCACGGGCGGGGAGCGCGGCTCCATCCTCAATCCCAAGCTCCAGGGCGACAAGTACATCGAGGAGCACATCCACGAGGTACGCAAGAAGGAGATGGACGAGGCCCGCGAGATCCTCGGCGTCAAGCAGGAGTGGCTCGGCTTCGTCGACTCCGGCCTGCCCGAGGGCGACCCGCTGCCGCCGCTGCCCGAGGGCTGCTTCGCCCTGGAGGACGTCGACAAGGCGGCCGGCGAGCTGGTGAAGCAGATCCGCGCCTTCCGTCCCCAGGTGATCACCACCTACGACGAGAACGGCGGCTACCCGCACCCCGACCACATCATGACCCACAAGATCTCGATGGTGGCGTTCGAGGGCGCGGCGGACACCGAGAAGTTCCCCGAGTCGGAGTTCGGCCCGGCGTACCAGCCGCTCAAGCTCTACTACAACCAGGGCTTCAACCGCCCCCGCACGGAGGCCCTCCACAACGCCCTGCTGGACCGTGGCCTGGAGTCGCCGTACGCGGACTGGCTCAAGCGCTGGGACGACTCGCCGATGCGCGACCGCACCCTGACCACGCACATCCCGTGCGCGGAGTTCTACGAGATCCGTGACAAGGCCCTCATCGCGCACGCCACCCAGATCGACCCGGACGGCGGCTGGTTCAAGGTCCCGCTGGAGATCCAGAAGGAGGTCTGGCCGACGGAGGAGTACGAGCTCGCGAAGTCCCTCGTCGATACCTCCCTCCCCGAGGACGACCTCTTTGCGGGCATCCGCGACAATGCCTGACATGAGCGCAAGCGCAAGCCTGGCAATGACGCACCTCGTGACCTTCGCCAAGGACGTTGACGAGGACAAGGTCACCCCCGGCGTCCTCGGTTTCATCGTCTTCGCGGCGATGGCCCTGGCGGTGTGGGCCCTGATGAAGTCCATGAGCAGGCACATGAACAAGGTCGACTTCAAGGAGTCGGCGGATGCCGAGGAGGCCTCCGGCGGGAGCCCGTCGGGCAACGCCTCGTCGGGGAAGACCTCGTCGGCCAAGGGCTGAGCCGCACGGTCGATGACGGGAGGGGCGCCCTTCCCGTCATCGATGTCGCCCTGCCCGGCCGGGGGGCGGCAGCCGGTACGCCGTGTCCGCACGCGAAGACGCGAACCGCATACGCATACGGGACGCGCCTCGGCCGGGCGACCCCGCGCTCCCGCGCCGTTCACCCCCGCGCCGTTCACCCCCGAGCCGTTCACCCCCGCGCCGAAGCCACCCCCACCCCCATCACCTCACGGGCATGCCGGTTCGGGACCATCCCCAGGCGCCAGGCCTGCCAGCCGGTGTCGAGGTTCACCCCCCGCTCCAGCAGCAGCCCGTACGCGCCCACGTAGTCGTCCAGTTTCTCGTCGCGCGCCTCGTGCTCCCGGCGGGCCAGTTCCGCCAGTTCCTCCTGGGCCACCGCCGCGCCGATCTCGACGCCGCCCGGTGCCGCGTACGGCAGCAGCGTGCAGCGCAGGAAGCGGGCCCAGTCCTCGCCGCGCCGGTCGCCGTAGGAGGCGAACAGCGCCACCGCCTCGTCGCACAGGGCGAGGGCCTGAGGCGTACGGCCGTTGCCCGCGTCGACCACCGCCAGTTCCAGGCAGGTCCACGCCTCGCCGTGGGCGACGCCGATGCGCTGGAAGTCGGCGCGGGCGTCGACCAGGAGCTGCCGGGCGAAGCCCGAGTTCCGCAGCGAGCCGGTCTGGGCGGCACGCTGGTCGCGGGTGACGCGCGCCGAGTGGTGGCGGGCGCAGGCCAGGCCGTAGACATCGCGCATACGGGCGAACATCGTGCGGGAGCGTTCCAGCTCGCGGACCGCGAGGTCCAGGTTGCCGGTCTCCTCCAGGGCCTGGCCGAGGTAGTACACCGTCCACGCCTCACCGCGCGCGTCCTCGTTGTCGCGGTGGCGGGAGGCCGCCTGGCGCAGGCCGTCCACCGCCGCCGACGGGTCCCCGGCCACCAGACGGGCCCGCGCCAGCTGGGTCAGCGCCCATGCCTCGCCGCGGGCGTCGCGGGTACGGCCGTACAGGTCGAGGGCCGTTCCGAGTTCCGACTCCGCGCGCGGCACGTCGCCCATGCGCAGGGTCAGCTGGCCGAGCTGGAAGTGGGCCCAGGCCTCGCCGTGCACGGACTCGCCGGCGCGGTGCAGGACCAGCGAGCGGGTGAGGAGGTCCAGGGACTCCGCGATGCGCCCGCGATCGCGTTCGACGGCCGCCAGGGCGTGCATGGTCCAGGCCCGGTCGGTGGCCAGTTCGGGAGGGGACTGGAGGGCCAGGGCCTCCTGGAGTTTCGCGGCAGCCGCCGCCAGCTGGCCCTGGTGGTGGAGGGTGATGCCCAGGGAGCACAGGGCGCGGGCGGCACCCGCGTCGTGCTGGGCCTCCATATAGAGGTCGACCACCGAGGTCAGCGTGGCGCGGGCCTTGTCCAGCTCGCCCAGCTGGCGGGCGGCGATACCGGTGCGCCACTGCACCGAGCGCACCAGCAGTCCCTGGTCCACCGCCTGCGCCAGCTCGCTGATCTCGCCCAGGCGGTAGAGGTCGCCGCGCAGCAGGCAGTAGTCGCACAGCGCGCCCAGGAGGTTGAGGACCGCTCCCTGGTCGACGCCCTCCGCGTGCCGCAGCGCCGCCGTGATGAAGCTGGACTCGTCGTCCAGCCAGCGCAGCGCCTCGTCGAGGGAGGTGAAACCGTGCGGACTGAAGTGGTCCGAGCGGGTCGACGTGTTGCCGTCGATCAGGCGCAGCACGGAGTCGGCGAGGTCGGCGTAGTTGACGATGAGACGTTCCTGCGCGGCCGTGCGCTCGGCCGGTTCCTCCTCGTCCAGGAGTCTGGCCTGGGCGAAGGCGCGGACCACGTCGTGGACGCGGTAACGGCTGCCCCGTACGTGGTCGATCAGGCCCGCGCGGGCCAGCGCCACCAGGTGCCGGGTCGCCTCCGTCTCGTCGGTGGCCAGCAGGGCGGCGGCCGCGGCGGCGCCCAGCGAGGACCGGCCGGCCAGGGCGAGCCGGCGCAGGAGCCGGCGGGCCGGTTCCGACTGGTCGGTGTAGCGCAGCCACAGGACGCGCTCGACGGGGCCGACCGGGCCGTACGCGCCGAGATCCGTGGCCAGTTGGCGCGGGGAGCGGGGGCCGAGGGAGGAGCCCGCGATGCGCAGGGCCAGGGGCAGGCCGCCGCACAGCTCCCTGATCCGGTCGGCGGACTGGGCGTCGTAGGGGCCGGTGGCGGACTGTGCGGCCGCGTCCAGGAGCTCCTCGGCGCCCGCCGCGTCCAGGGACTCGACCGGGAGTTCGTGCACGTGGGCGGCGAGGTCGGACGGCAGGGCCAGGGGTTTGCGCGCGGTGACCAGGACCAGGCTGTCGGAACGCTCCGGGACGAGGGTGCGGACCTGCTCGGGGTCCGAGGCGTCGTCCAGCACGATCGTCACCGGCAGTCCGCTCAGATGCTGGTGGTACAGCTCGCTCAACCGCTTGACCTGCTGGTCCGGCGAGGAACGCTCACGGAACAGCAGCTGCTCGCGCGGCGCGCCGAGCCGGTTCAGCAGATGCAGCAGGGCGTCCCGGGTGGAGAGCGGGGACTCCTCCGGGTTGTCGCCGCGCAGGTCCACCACGCAGGCGCCGCGGAAGTGGTCCTTGAGGTCGTGCGCCGCGCGCACGGCGAGTGCGGTACGGCCGCTGCCGGGCGGCCCGTGCAGCACGACCACCGTGGGACGGGTCTCGGTCGTCGCCCGGGAGGCCTGCACCCACTGCCGGATGCGGCCCATCTCCGCCCGGCGGTCCGCGAACTCGGCTATGGGCTCCGGCAGTTGACCGAACGACTGCTCCAGCACGCTGCGCCCGCGGGCCGCCGCGCTCTTGTCCGTGCCGCGCAGTCGCGGGCCGGCCTTCTTCGGCCCGGTCGACGCGCTCAGTACCCGCTGCTGGTCGAGGAAGGGCCGGATGCCCCGTACCTCCAGGGCTGTCAGCCACTGCAGCCGCAGCTGCTCCGGGCCGCCGGGCTGACCGAGGGCGCCCGCCCGGTGGTGCGCGGCCGGCAGATGCGAGCCGGCCACCTTCACGACGGTCGCCGCCGCGCCCACGACCCCCACGACCACACCCGCGCCCAGCGCGGTGCCCGCGTCGGTGCCGAGCGCCAGGTCGGCGACGGCAGCGGCCAGCGCGGCGACTCCCGCCACCAGCAGGGGAGTTCCGGACGCCTCCTTCGCGTACCGCTGCCCGAACGTGAGCTGACCGGCCTGTGCCTCGTCCAGCGCGCGCGTGTACGCCTCGTACTCCTCGGCGGCCGTCAGCGCCATCGCGTCCAGCGAGCCACGGGCCCGCGCGAGCAGTACGGCCCCGTCGACCCGCCCGCCCGACCGCCGCACCTCCTCCTCCACGGCCCGCCCCAACAGCCGCTCGGCTTCCGCCCGATGACTGTCCCGCATGTCACTTCCCCCTCCGGCGGCAACGGCTTTCCCGGTCAAGTGTGCTGTGCACGGGGCACCGGGGCGAGAGGGCGGGGGTGTCGGGAAGCTCGCCGGCCCCCCGCGGGGCACGCCTGACGCCTGACCCGAGGGGTACTGCGGCAGGATGGACCCCATGCCGAACCGACTGGCCCACGAGACGTCCCCCTACCTCCTCCAGCACGCGGACAACCCGGTCGACTGGTGGCCCTGGTCGGCCGAGGCCTTCGAGGAGGCACGGAAGGCGAACAAACCCGTTCTGCTGAGCGTCGGGTATTCGAGCTGCCACTGGTGCCATGTGATGGCCCACGAGTCCTTCGAGGACCAGGCGACCGCCGACTTCCTCAACGAGCACTTCGTCAACATCAAGGTCGACCGCGAGGAACGCCCCGACGTCGACGCCGTCTACATGGAGGCCGTGCAGGCCGCCACCGGGCAGGGCGGCTGGCCCATGACGGTGTTCCTCACCCCCGAGGCGGAGCCCTTCTACTTCGGCACCTACTTCCCGCCCGCCCCACGCCAGGGCATGCCCTCCTTCCGGCAGGTCCTGGAGGGCGTCCGGGCCGCCTGGACCGACCGGCGGGACGAGGTCGCCGAGGTCGCCGGGAAGATCGTGCGGGACCTCGCCGGGCGGGAGATCTCCTACGGCGACTCGCAGGCCCCCGGCGAGGAGCAGCTCGCCGCGGCCCTGCTCGGGCTGACGCGGGAGTACGACGCGCAGCGCGGCGGGTTCGGCGGGGCGCCGAAGTTCCCGCCGTCCATGGTGGTGGAGTTCCTGCTGCGGCACCACGCCCGCACCGGTGCCGAGGGTGCTCTTCAGATGGCCCAGGACACCTGCGAGCGGATGGCCCGCGGGGGCATCCACGACCAGCTCGGCGGCGGTTTCGCCCGCTACTCCGTGGACCGCGACTGGATCGTGCCGCACTTCGAGAAGATGCTCTATGACAACGCGCTGCTGTGCCGCGTCTACGCCCACCTCTGGCGCGCCACCGGCTCCGACCTGGCCCGGCGGGTCGCTCTCGACACCGCCGACTTCATGGTGCGTGAACTGCGCACTGACGAGGGCGGGTTCGCGTCCGCGCTCGACGCCGACAGTGATGACGGGACCGGGAAGCACGTCGAGGGCGCGTACTACGTGTGGACGCCGGCGCAGTTGCGGGAGGTGCTCGGGGAGCAGGATGCCGAGCTCGCCGCCCAGTACTTCGGGGTGACCGAGGAGGGCACTTTCGAGGAAGGGCAGTCCGTGCTGCAACTTCCGCAGCAGGACACCGTGTTCGACGCGGAGCGGGTCGAGTCGATCAGGCGGCGGCTCCTTGAGGCACGTGCGCTGCGGCCCGCCCCCGGCCGGGACGACAAGGTCGTCGCCGCGTGGAACGGGCTCGCGATCGCCGCGCTGGCCGAGACCGGGGCCTACTTCGACCGTCCCGACCTGGTCGAGGCCGCTCTCGGGGCCGCCGATCTTCTCGTACGGGTGCATCTGGACGAGCAGGCCCGGCTGTCCCGTACCAGCAAGGACGGTCAGGTCGGGGCGAACGCCGGTGTGCTGGAGGACTACGCCGATGTCGCCGAGGGCTTCCTCGCGCTCACGTCCGTGACCGGGGAGGGGGTCTGGCTCGACTTCGCCGGGTTCCTGCTCGACCATGTGCTGACCCGGTTCACCGGGCCCGAGGGGGCGCTGTTCGACACCGCCGCCGACGCGGAGCAGTTGATCCGGCGGCCGCAGGATCCCACCGACAACGCGGTGCCCTCCGGGTGGACCGCCGCGGCCGGGGCGCTGCTCTCCTACGCCGCTCAGACGGGCGCCGAGCCGCATCGGGCCGCCGCGGAGAAGGCGCTGGGGGTGGTCAAGGCGCTGGGGCCCCGGGTGCCTCGGTTCGTCGGGTGGGGGCTCGCGGTCGCGGAGGCGCGGCTGGACGGTCCGAGGGAGGTCGCGGTGGTCGGTCCTTCGCTGACCGATGAGGCGACAAGGGCCCTGCACCGTACGGCACTTCTGGGGACAGCCCCCGGTGCGGTGGTCGCGGTGGGGACTCCGGACAGCGAGGAACTCCCGCTGCTCGCCGACCGGATCCTCGTCGACGGCGCACCCACCGCGTACGTCTGCCGGCACTTCACCTGTGACGCGCCTACGACGGACGCGGAGGCGTTGCGGGTGGCGCTGGGCGGTTAGCGTCCCGGCGGTCGGCTTCCGCCAGGGCGTTCGCCACGATGGCCTCCAGTTGTTCGTGGTGGGCGCCCTTCCAGTAGGCGCGGCCGCACTCCTCGCACTGCGCGAAGACGTCGTACGACCGCTCCGTCCCGCCCTCCAGCCGGTCCGCGACCTGCTCCTTGGTGGCCTCGCGCAGGAGGCCGTTGCAGGCCGTGCAGCGGGTCCAGGGGCTGAGGGCGGGGCGGAAGCGGTCGAGGACGTCGCGGAGCTGGTCCTCGGGGCGGGTGCTGTAGACGAAGGCGCCCGCCCAGAGCTCCCTGCGGTGCAGCAGGCCCCGGTCGCGGCTGAGCAGGACCCGTTTCTCGGTGGCCGAGCGGGTGGCGAGTGCGGGGTCGCCGATGTCCGTGGACTCGTACGCGGTGTCCACGCCGAGCAGGCGCAGACGGCGGGCGAGGGTGCCGAGGTGGACGTCGAGGAGGAAGCGGAGCGGGGCGCCGGGGACCTGTTGGGGGCGGGTGACCGGGAGGACGGCCACGGTGTCGCCCGCGGCGGGGACGTACGACCTCGGGACCTCGCGGCCGTCGACGCGCAGTACTCCTACCTCGGTGAGCGGGACGCCGAGGGATTCCACGACGTGGCCGAGGGAGGAGGTGCCGTCGGTGGTGAGGGGGGTGGTGCCGCCGCGGCGGCCGGGGGCGATGAACAGGGCCAGCTCGGGGGCGAATTCGACGTGGATCTCGGGTGTGCTCACCGGGTCAGGATGGCATCCGGACGGGCGGTGGGCTCAGCGCTTTTTCGGGGGCAGCCCGTGTTCCAGGACCTTCAGGGCGCGGTCGGTGAGGCTGTGCAGGTCCTCGTGCATGCCGTTCTCCGCCCAGTACTGGTAGACCTCGGTGAGACCGCCGATCAGGGACATCGTCTGGACCCGTACCTCCAGGTCGTCCGCGTCCCGGCCGGTGCGTTCCGCGATCGCCTCGGCGAGCAGCCGGCCGGTGACGGACATGCTCTCCATCACGCGGGCGCGCACGGCGGGCACCTGGATCATCAGGTGGGCGCGCACCCGGGTGACCTCGTGGTCCACGTCGGAGACGTCGAGGGCGCGGTGCAGGATGTGCCGCACGGACTCCATCCACGGTTCGTCCGCGGGCCGGGCGCGCAGCTCGTCCCGCATGACGTTGTCGTACTCGTCGGTGAGGACGATGTCCTCCTTCGAGGGGAAGTAGCGGAAGACCGTGGACGGCGACACCTCGGCGCGCTCGGCGATCTGCTCGACCGTGGTGGCCTCGTAGCCCTGTTCCTCGATCAGCGCGTACGTCGCGTCGCGGATCGCCGTCCGGGTCTTGATCTTCTTCCGCTCGCGAAGTCCCAGCTGGGGGACGTCAGCGGGGGGAGAGGAGTGTACGGGCGTCATGGGTGCCATTCTCAGGCAAGGGCCTCCTCGGCAGCCACGTCCGGGTCCGTGGAGGCCTCGGCCGGACGGGGTGTGCCCGGCAGGAACGCGGCCGCCGGGCAACGCGGCGACTAGGGCCGCGATTCCGCACACCTGGCGACCATGTGCGCGGCGACCACGGACTCGCCGGCGGTGTCGGCGGCCCCGGCGGGCAGCCCGGTGACGTCGAGGCGGTCCCGGAAGGTGCCGACGAGCAGGCTGCCGAGGAGGGATCCCGATGGCGCCGCCGACCTGGCGCATGGTCATCAGGAGCCCGGACCCGCTGCCGGCGCGGTCGCGGGGCAAGGGAGCATCAGGGCCGCGAAGACGACGACGTAGGCGTCCGCCATCCTCCCCCCGTGCTAAACGCCTGGGCGGCCGTGGTCGGCAGCGCCACGTTGAGGATCGTCAGGTCGAAGCCGAGCGTCAGCGTGCCCGCGACGAGGGCGGACTCTCAAAAGCTAGGGACTGTCGATCGATGGGAGCATGCAAAGAGGGCCACAGCTCGGAAGCCGTGGCCCTCGAAGGGGTGGAGCCGGTCTACGCGTGCTGGTACGCCACCAGCGAGATGCCGATGTAGTGGACGACGAAGGCCGCCACGGTGAGGGAGTGGAACACCTCGTGGAAGCCGAACCAGCGCGGTGACGGGTTCGGCCGCTTGATGCCGTAGATCACTCCGCCCGCGCTGTAGAGCAGGCCGCCGATGACGACCAGGACCAGGACCGCGACGCCGCCCGCGCGCATGAAGTCGGGCAGGAAGAAGACGGCGGCCCAGCCCATCGCGATGTAGCAGGGGGTGTAGAGCCAGCGCGGGGCGCCGACCCAGAAGACCCGGAAGAGGATGCCGGCGACCGCGGCGCCCCAGATGCCCCACAGCAGCCACCGTCCCTTGCTGCCCGGCAGGAGCAGCATGGTCAGCGGCGTGTAGGTGCCCGCGATGATCAGGAAGATGTTGGCGTGATCCAGTCGCCGCAGGACGCCGTCCATGCGGGGGCTCCAGGTCCCCCGGTGGTACAGCGCGCTGACGCCGAACAGCAGGCAGGCGGTCAGGGCGAAGATCCCGCAGGCGATCCGGCCTCTGGTGGAGTCCGCGAGGGCGGTGAGCACCAGCCCGGCGACCAGGGCGGCCGGGAACATGCCGAGGTGCAGCCAGCCGCGCAGCTTCGGCTTGATGGGTTCGGCCAGGTCATGGGCGTGCTGCTTGATCTGGTGCGCCAGGGAGGGCGCATCGGCGTCGTGGGCGGGCGGCGTCATGCCCGGCATCGTACCTACGGGACCGTAAGTTACGCGTGAGTAGAGCGCGCGGAACGGCCGAGAGTGGCCATCATCTCACGGGAGTTGACCAGTAAAGAAACGGTCGGCTGAACGCTAAGTGCACGCAAATAAACGCGCTGTGCACCGGGAAAGCGTGGCGATCCTCACTCCGCTCACCTGTGATGCCCTCTGGACAGATGGGCGCTTCCCTCGGATGATCAGATGAGTGCGGTCGGCACCGGATGAGCGCCAAGGTCACCACCAAAGGGCGCGAGAAGCATCCGGGTCGCAGCCCCCACGGGGCCTCCAAACAAAAAATCCCTCATCTAGGAGCAATCGTGGCGCGCGACATCGCGGCTCCCCCCGTCATCCCCACCCAGCACAAGGAACTGATCTCGTGGGTGAACGAGATCGCCGAACTGACCCAGCCGGACAGCGTGGTCTGGTGTGACGGATCCGAAGCGGAGTACGAGCGCCTGTGCGAGGAGCTCGTCGCGAAGGGCACCTTCAAGAAGCTCGACCCGATCAAACGCCCCAACTCCTACTACGCGGCCTCCGACCCGACCGACGTCGCGCGCGTCGAGGACCGCACCTTCATCTGCTCGGAGAAGGAGGAGGACGCGGGGCCGACCAACCACTGGAAGGCTCCCGGCGAGATGCGGGAGATCTTCGCCGGGGAGAAGGGCGTCTTCCGCGGCTCGATGAAGGGCCGGACGATGTACGTCGTCCCCTTCTGCATGGGCCCGCTCGGCTCGGACCTCTCCGCGATCGGCGTCGAGATCACCGACTCCGCCTACGTCGCGGTCTCCATGCGCACGATGACCCGCATGGGACAGCCCGTCCTCGACGAGCTCGGCGACGACGGCTTCTTCGTGAAGGCCGTGCACACCCTCGGGGCGCCGCTGGAGGAGGGCCAGGAGGACGTTCCCTGGCCGTGCAACTCCACCAAGTACATCTCGCACTTCCCGGAAGCCCGCGAGATCTGGTCCTACGGCTCGGGCTACGGCGGCAACGCCCTGCTCGGCAAGAAGTGCTACGCCCTGCGCATCGCGTCGGTCATGGCCCGCGACGAGGGCTGGCTCGCCGAGCACATGCTCATCCTCAAGCTCACCCCGCCGCAGGGCGAGTCCAAGTACGTCGCCGCCGCGTTCCCGTCCGCCTGCGGCAAGACCAACCTCGCCATGCTGGAGCCCACGATCTCCGGCTGGACCGTCGAGACCATCGGCGACGACATCGCCTGGATGCGGTTCGGCGAGGACGGCCGCCTCTACGCCATCAACCCCGAGGCCGGCTTCTTCGGCGTCGCGCCCGGCACCGGTGAGCACACCAACGCCAACGCGATGAAGACGCTGTGGGGCAACTCCGTCTTCACCAACGTGGCGTTGACCGACGACAACGACATCTGGTGGGAGGGCATGACGGAGGAGACTCCGGCCCACCTCACCGACTGGAAGGGCAACGACTGGACGCCGGAGTCCGGGACGCCCGCCGCCCACCCCAACGCCCGCTTCACCACCCCGGCCGCGCAGTGCCCGATCATCGCGCCCGAGTGGGAGGACCCCAAGGGCGTGCCGATCTCGGCGATCCTCTTCGGCGGACGCCGTGCCAGCGCCGTACCCCTGGTGACCGAGTCCTTCGACTGGAACCACGGCGTCTTCCTCGGCGCCAACGTGGCCTCCGAGAAGACCGCCGCCGCCGAGGGCAAGGTCGGCGAGCTGCGCCGCGACCCCTTCGCCATGCTGCCGTTCTGCGGCTACAACATGGGCGACTACATGGGGCACTGGGTCGACGTGGCCAAGGACAAGGACCAGGCGAAGCTGCCGAAGATCTACTACGTCAACTGGTTCCGCAAGAACGACGAGGGCACGTTCGTGTGGCCCGGGTTCGGCGAGAACAGCCGGGTCCTGAAGTGGATCGTGGAGCGGCTCGAGGGCAAGGCGGAGGGCGTCGAGACGCCGATCGGCGTCCTGCCGACGCCCGCGGCGCTCGACACCGACGGCCTCGAACTGGCCGAGTCGGACCTGGAGTTCCTGCTCACGGTCGACAAGGAGGTGTGGCGGGAGGAGGCGTCCCTGATCCCCGAGCACCTCAACACCTTCGGTGACCACACGCCGAAGGAACTGTGGGACGAGTACCGGGCACTGGTGCAGCGCCTGGGCTGATCCCCCGAGAACCCCCGCGGCCGGCCCCGATGGGAGCCCTGACCCGTGATCGTCACGGGCCGGCCGCGGGCGGCGGCACCCGTCACGAACGGCCCCGCACAACGGCGTGCGGGGCGGTGCTGCCCACCTGCCCCGCCGGCGGATTCCCGGCTCGGGCGCACATGCGTGACAGGCACGCTGACAGGCGATGGCCGGCGCCGGCGCCCCGGACGCTGCTTCAGCAGTGGCGGCAGTGCCCTCACCGATGGCCGGGCAACGTCACCGCCCCGGCCCTCCGTCACACGTTCACCCCGCCGTGCCCGCCCCGGCCCTCCAGGTAGCGGGTGTGGGTCTCCTGGCGGCGGGCCTCCGTGTCCCGCAGGCCGGCTGCCAGGTGCTCGGCGTCCTGCTTCATGAGGGTCAGCTGCTGTTCCAGATGGAGTTCGGGGGACTCCGTGCCCGGGGTCATCCGTGTCCACCACCGGGTCCGTACGAAGCTGTCGACGGCCTCGGGCAGGTCACGCCGTACGATCCGGGACAGCGAGTGCACACCCTCCGGGTCGTGCGCCAGCAGCTCCTTGCTCCAGCCCTGGTCGAGCAACGCGCCCAGCAGCTCGCTGAGTTCGCGCAGCCGGGCGGCCGCCGTGACCGACAGTTCGATGTCCGCCAGATACACCCGCAACTTCTCGAAATCGCCCCGCAGCTCGTCGAGTTGGGCCGAGGGGTCCGGGAAGTCGGGCGGCGCGGGGCGTTCCGGCGGGGCGATCAGCGCGCCCGCGCCGTACAGCCCGGCCACCACCACCGGCCAGTACGGTCCCGCCACCCCCGTGAAGGTCAGCACCACACCGACCAGCCCGCACGCGCTGCCCGCGATGTTCTTGCGGGACTCCAGGTACCTACTGATAGCCACGGATCTCCTCGAAGGCGCCGTCCAGGGAGCCCTGCCGGGCGTCGAAGAGGCGGCCGCCGGTCAGGTCGGCGATGTGGGCGAGTTCGGAACGGTCCGAGTCGCCGAAGAGGACGGGGAAGACCGGGATGTCCCGGGCCTCCTGGCCGAGCCGGGCGTAGAAGGCGTCGAAGTCCTTCGCCTTCGCCCCGGCCGTGTTCTCACCGTCGGTCATCAGCACGATCGAGGTGAACGTGTCGCGTCCGGCGCCGAGATGGTCGTACGCCTTCTCCAGCGAGGTGTAGATCGCGGTGTCGCCGTCGGCGGCGAGCGCCGAGGTGTCCTCGCGGATCGCGGCCAGCCCGGCCCGCGGGTCCGAGGGCTCGACCACATGCGTCCGTACGCTCTTCACCCGCGAACCGAACGGCATCAGCGTGACCTCCTCGCGTTCGCGGAAGTCGCCGGTGAGGTCGGTGAGGGCCGTCTTGAGGCGGTCCAGGCGGTCGCCCTCCATCGAGCCCGAGGTGTCCAGGACGTACACGGTCCGCGACGGGCGGCGCAGCTCGTTCTCGTAGGAGTCGAGCAGGCCGTCGGCGACGGAACGGGTGCCCGGGAAGGGGAGTTCACGACGGCGGGTGGTGTCCAGGCCGCTCGACGGCGGGACCGAGGCGACGACCGGGCGGCGGTGGGTGCGCTCGGTGATCAGCCGCTGGATCCTCTCGGTGCGCAGGTCCTCCGTCACCCGGCGGACGTCCTCGCGGGTCCGCGCGCTCGTGGACCTGAGCGAGGTGACCGGGTAGTCGGCGGTGATCACGCCGTCGCGGGGGCGGATCACGGTCAGGCCCGGGATGCCCTTGAGGACGGACTCGTAGTTGAGCAGGGCGTCGATGTCGCCGCGCCGGTCGTAGGCGCCGGCCAGCCAGCCCGAGGAACCCGAGGTCAGCTTCTGGCCCTTGAAGAACTCCTTCAGGCGAGGGGTGGCCTTGGTGACATCCGCGTCCGTCAGCGCCGACTGGGCGCCGGAGAGGGCGGAGGCCACCGAGACCAGCGTGGAGAAGCCGGAGTTGGAGCGCGCCGGGTCGGTCATGCCGTACGTCAGCCTGCCGTCCTGGACGGCCTGTTCGACCTGCGCCCAGGTGACGTCCGCGGGCTTCCAGCCGAGTGCCTCGACCTTCGCGGCCTTCACCCCGATCGCGACCGGGCTCGACATGACCGGTGTCTCGGAGACGACCTTCCTCGCCGCGTCGGGGCGCAGCCGGAGGTAGTCGTTCGAGGACAGCCACAGGGCGTCGTACTGCCCGTCGGTCGTCCCCTTGGCCAGCATGTCCACGGCGTCCAGGGTGCCGATGGGGTTCAGCTTGACCTTGATGCCGGTGTCCTTCTCGACCTGGTCGAGGACCGGGGTCATGTCGCTCAGCTCACTGGAGGACAGGACGCGGAGCGTGCCCGGCTCGGCGGGCCCGGGAACGCCGAACGTCGAGACGTCGATCTCCGGGCTCTTCTGCGTTGTACAGGCGGTGAGCAGGCCGAGGGCCGCGAGGCAGAGGGCGAGTGCGTGTCGTCTCATCCCAGGCCCCCTTCCAGGGCGCCCTGGGAACGGCTGCGCTCCAAGTACCCGCCGGCCTGCTGGAGTTCGGTGGTCAGGGACTCCACGGTCGCCGCCATCGCCTCGGTCGCCTGGACCTTGTACGTGTCGATCGCGTCCAGCGTGCGGTAGATCTGCTGGAAGGCGTTGCGCAGGGTCTCGGCGCCGACCGCCGGGTCGGCGGCGATGCGCTGGATCTCCCCGCTCTGCGTAGAGAGCATCTCGGCGTTGCCCCGGATCAGCTCCTCGGTGGTCCCGCGCAGGGCGTTGACCTGCTCGACGACCTTCTTCTGGTTGTCGAGCGCGGAGGCCAGCATCACGGAGATGCGCAGGGCCGACACGGTGGTCGTGGCCGCCCGGTCGACGCCCTTGATCAGCTCCTCGTTGTTGCGGCGTACGACGTCCATCGCGAGGTAGCCCTGCGCGCACACGGCGAGCTGGGTGAGCAGATCCTGGTGCTTCTGCCGGACCGGGAAGAGCACGTCGGCGCGGAGCGAGTCGGCCGCCTCGGGGTCTGCCACGGCGCCGATGTGCTGCTCGACGGCCGTGTCCAGGGCCTCCGTCAGCACGACGTACTCCTGGAGCTTGCCCATGGTCTCCCACAGCCGGACCCGCTCGGTCTGCAACGCCGCGTTGTCGCGCCGGAGTTCGTCCTGTCCGCCCCGCAGCGAGCCGACGATCCTGTTCAACGTGCCCTGCGCGGAGGCGTACTTGGCGACATGGTCGCGCAGCTTGTTGCCGCCGGGGAGCCGGGACAGGAACTTGCGGCCCTTGGAGGCGGGCAGGTCCCGGGGGTCCAAGTCCTCGACCACGCGCCGCAGTTCGACGAGCGAGCCCGCCACCTGGGACTGGGCGTCCCCGCCCTTGTCCGGCAGGCTGCGCACGGTCCGCTCCAGCATCCGGTTGGACTGCGCGGCGGCGCTGCGCAGCTCGCCCGCCCCGAGCCCGGTGATCTCACCGACCTTGCCGGCGAACTCGGGCGAGCGGGCGTCGAGCGCCGCGAGCCCCTCGACGTACGCGGAGGCCTTGCGGGCCATGTCCGTACGCACCGAGTCGTCGACCGGGACGAGGCCGCCGGCCTTCTCGCGCGGCACGGCTGCCACCGGCTCGGGCGGGGTGAGCAGGAAGGTGTCGTCGTTGTTCATGGATGTCATGGCTGGTGCCCCCCGTTATCCGCGCGCCCGTCGCGCCAGCTCGTGCAGCACCGCGGAGGTGGGCACGGGCGCCTGGCGGACGCCGGTCAGTTCCTGCTTGAGATAGGTGGTGGCCGAGGCGAACTCGGTGGCCTCGCCCTGCGGCCGGAACCCGTGCCGGACCTCCAGCTTCCGCAACCGCGGTTCGGTGGAGAGGAGTTCGGCGAGCGCCCAGCCGTCGTCGGTCAGCGGTACGACCGTGTGGTCGCTGTTGACCGTGGTGTCCGGGTAGAGGACGACCAGGTCGTCTGGGTGCTGCCCGTCCGCGAGGAGCGAGGCGACCTGGGACTCGTAGACCAGGACGAGCGGGTTGCCGGCGCCGCTGACGAAGTCCCGGAAGGCCGCGTCCGTGCTGGACTGCTGGGCTCCCTGCACGCTGACGAGCTTGTGCAGCAGCGGAGTGGTCTTCCCGACCTCCGCGTCACTCGCGACGACCTTGCCGCCGTTGGCCACATAGGAGGCGGCGGCGAGGTAGAGGGCGCCGGAGTTGGAGGTCTCCGGGTCGGTGCTGGAGAGGTAGAGGGTGCCGGTCAACTCCCCGTACTTGCCGGCTCCCTCGAGCTGCTGCCAGGTCCGGTCCGCGCGGGCCGCGTCGATGTAGGCCGCCATCTTCAGCGTGCCGCGGTGCTCCGCGTCCAGCGTGGCCAGGCCGTTGCCCGCGAGGACCCCGGCGGCGCTCTTGTGCGCCACGACGACGAGGGGCGAGTAGAAGGGGCGGGGGAGGGTCCCCCGTACCTTGTACTTCGCGGCGAGCTCGGCGGCCGGCGCCTGGCTGGACGGGAAGGCGAAGTCGTACCCGCCCAGGTCCAGCCCCTCCATGGCCCAGGACCCGGAGGTCTCGGCCTTCACGGTGTAGCCCTTGGCGGCGAGGGCCTTCACCACGTCGGGATCTTCGAAGAACTCCGCCTTCTCCGACCCGATCACTCCACGCACGGTCTTCGTTGCCGTGCCCTTGTCGTCCGCTTCCCGGCCCGCCACGACGGCTGCCACCACGCCGCCGATCAGCAGAACCGCGAGGACGATCCCTACGATTCGTCTCACGCCGGGAGCGTGCTCCCGGAACGGTAAGTTCCTGGGCAACCAGGGTGAACAGCAGGTGTAGTGCCGGTCCCGGATCGACACGGCCGAGGTTTTGGGGGCGCGGGGCTGTATCGATATGCGGCTCCGCCGCAGGGGCGCGACAAGCCGCCACGAAGCCGCGCCCGCAAAACCTCAGCAACCCCTACGGCGAACAGGCGCCCTGCTCAAGCGAACGCAGTGCCATGGCACCCGGTCCGCACGTCGCGGTCGATGCGCGCGGACCGGGGCCGATCGGGGGAGCCGTACGGCTCAGTGAGCGGCGAGTTCGCGGGGGTCGGCCAGCGCGGCGCTGTGCGCGTCCATCCGCTCCGCCGCCAGGATCGCCGCCGCCGTGTCCGCGCGGGACGCCGCCACGAGCAGCGCGCGCCCGGCCACCGCGTGGGCGCGGCGGTGCAGGTCGGCGAGGTGGGGTGCCGAGGTGACGGAGGTCAGGGACGCGCGAGCCGGTGCGCCCGAGCCCCGCAGCCGCGCCACCTGCTCGGCGAGCCGCTCGGCCGCGGTGTCCAGGTCGGCGGAGGGCGCCAGGGCGCGCAGTTCGTCCGTGACGGCGAGCAGCGCGGCGAGATGACCCGCGAGCTGGATGTCGAGCTCTTCCTCACGGGTGCGGTGGGGGAAGTCGGTGGGGGCGTCGGCCATCGTGGAGTGGACCGACTTGGTGCGGATCGGCTCGTACATGGGATGGCCTCCGGTGCTGTCAGGAAACCATCCTAGCTTAGATTTCGTCTAAAGTTGAGCGAGTCAAAAAACCGGATCGGAGGTCTACGGCTGCCCGTAGCCGTCCAGGAAGTTCCCGATCCGCCCCACCGCGTCCCGCAGGTCCCCGACGGTCGGGAGAGTCACCACCCGGAAGTGGTCGGGCTCGGGCCAGTTGAAGCCGGAGCCCTGGACGACCATGATCTTCTCCTGGCGCAGCAGGTCCAGGACCATCCGCCGGTCGTCCTTGATCTTGAAGACCTTGGGGTCGAGCCGGGGGAAGAGGTACAGCGCCCCCTTCGGCTTCACGCAGCTCACGCCCGGGATCTGGGTCAGCAGCTCGTACGCCACGTCCCGCTGCTCGACGAGCCGCCCGCCGGGCAGGACCAGGTCCTTGATCGACTGGCGTCCGCTGAGCGCGGCGACCACCCCGTGCTGGCCCGGCATGTTCGCGCACAGGCGCATGTTGGCCAGGACGGTCAGGCCCTCGATGTAGGAGTCGGCGTGCGCGCGGGGGCCGGAGATCGACATCCAGCCCACCCGGTACCCGGCCACCCGGTACGCCTTCGACATGCCGTTGAAGGTGAGGGTGAGCAGATCCGGGGCGATCGACGCCGTCGGGGTGTGCGTGGCGCCGTCGTAAAGGATCTTGTCGTAGATCTCGTCCGAGCAGACCAGCAGGTTGTGCCGGCGGGCGATGTCGGTCAGCCCCTTGAGCATGGCGTCGTCGTAGACCGCGCCCGTGGGGTTGTTGGGGTTGATGATGACGATCGCCTTGGTGCGGTCGGTGACCTTCCGCTCCACGTCCGCGAGGTCGGGCATCCAGTCGGACTGCTCGTCGCAGCGGTAGTGGACGGCGGTGCCGCCGGACAGCGACACGGCGGCCGTCCACAGCGGGTAGTCGGGGGCCGGGACCAGCACCTCGTCGCCGTCGTCCAGCAGGCCCTGCATCGCCATCACGATCAGCTCGGAGACGCCGTTGCCGATGAAGACGTGCTCGACGTCGGTCTCGATGCCGATGGTCTGGTTGTGCATGACGACGGCCCGGCGCGCGGCCAGCAGCCCCTTCGCGTCGCCGTACCCGTGGGCCGTCGACACGTTCCGCAGGACGTCCTCCAGGATCTCGGGCGGTGCCTCGAACCCGAAGGCCGCGGGGTTGCCCGTGTTCAGCTTGAGGATGCGGTGCCCGGCCGCTTCCAGGCGCATCGCCTCCTCGAGAACCGGGCCCCGGATCTCGTAACAGACATTGGCGAGCTTGGTCGACTGGATCACCTGCATGTCTGGGAGCTTACGGCCCGGTAACGCGAGACGGTCCGTGTTTTCCGCCACTTGAGACGCGGCGGTTTGGGCCGTTATCGCCGGTGGCTGTCCCACCTGCCTCATCCGTCTCTACAATCCGTCGCCATGTCGAGGCCAGTCGAATACGAGTCAGGGGCGCCGAACGTGTATCAGCCGCAGCCCGCACCGGCCCCGGCGTACGAGGAGTACACGGATCCTGCGGCGGCGCACGGCTGGCAGAGCGTGTACGACGCGACGGCCGAACTGCCCCGGGTCGAGGAACCGGGCGGCCCGGATCCCGCCGACCCCGGTTACGCCGGTCGGGCGGCCCGGCGCCGGGCCGCCCGCGGAAGGGGTGGACGTGGACGGGGCGGCCCGCGCTCACGCCGGGTGGTCGTGGCCGTGGGAGCCGTGGGGGCGGTGTCGGCGGTGGCCCTGATCGCGGGGCTGTCCCTGTCGGGCTCCTCCTCGAAGCCCGCGCAGGACCAGGGGCACGGCACCCCTTCGGCCTCCGCCGGGACGAGCGACGCCACGGACCCCGCGTCGGCCACCCGGTCGGCGGCCCCCGAGGCGTCGGCCTCCGCGGCGCCGGGCTCCGGCACTGCCGCGCCCGGCGCAGAAGCGTCGGCGGCCACGTCCGCGTCCGCGGCACCGCAGACGACCGGACGCCCGTCGGCCGGGGTCTCCGCCACCGCGCCCGCGGCCCCGGCCACTCCCACCTCGCCCCCCGCCTCCACCGCTGGCCCGGGCAACTCCGCCGGCAAGGGGCGTGGACAGGGGGCTACGAAGGGCCCCAGGTAGCCGTCGGGCTGGGGTCTCCGCCGCCGCGCCCGCGGTCCCGGTGAGCCCCGCCTGCACCTCTCCACCTCCGCTTCCGCCGCCGGCCCGGGCAACTCCGTCGGCAAGGGCCGCGGACACGGCGCTACGAAGGGCCCCAAGTAGCCGTCCGGCCGGGGTCTCCGCCATCGCGCCCCGCGCCCCGCGCCCGCGGCCTCGGTGAGCCCCGCCTGCACCTCTCCACCTCCGCTTCCGCCGCCGGCCCGGGCAACTCCGTCGGCAAGGGGCGCGGACAGGGGGCCGCGAAGGGCCCCAAGTAGCCGTCCGGGTGGGTAAGTTGACCTAGTCGGGCGAGGCGGTGTGGCGGGTGGTCGCCTCCGTGTGTCGACACCCGCGCCGCGTACCGGCCGCCGGTCACCCCTCCGCGCCGGACCAAGGGCGCGAGCCCGGCACAGCTTCTTGCCCAATCACCCACCCCTCTTCACAATGTGCATGACAAAATCGCGGGCGGCCGGAAGATTTCCGGCCGCCCAAGTCGCAAGAGGGGACCCCCACATGAGAAAGCCTCTCGTCGCCGCACTCAGCATCCTGGCCTTCGCCGGGATGGGTACGGCACCCGCGGTCGCGGCCGAACCCACGGCCTCGGGCGTGGGCAAGGCCGCCGGCACGGACACGGTCACCTCCGTGCTCCACGACGCGGTCACGTCCACCACCTCCGCCCTGTCCCAGCTCACGGCACCGTCGCCCCAGCTCAAGGCCGTGACCCTCGCCGGGACCGTCTCGCTCAGCAACTGCTCCGGCTCGGTCATCCGCTTCCCCAACTCCGCGGACACCGACCCGGCGCTGGTGCTCAGCAACGGCCACTGCCTCACCACCGGCTTCCCCGAGCCGGGCGAGGTGCTCACCAACCAGGCCTCCAGCCGGACCTTCGGACTGCTCAACTCCTCCGGCACCAAGGTCGCCACACTGCGCGCCAGCAAGCTCGCCTACGGCACGATGACTGACACGGACGTGTCGATCTACCAGCTCACCTCCACCTACGCGTCGATCAAGAGCGCGTACGGCATCTCCGCGCTCACCGTGCAGGACACGCACCCGACCGCCGGGACCGCCATCACCGTGGCCTCCGGTTACTGGAAGACGCTCTACAACTGCAACATCGACGGGTTCGCGTACCGCCTGAAGGAGGGCGACTGGACCTGGAAGGACTCGGTCCGCTACACCTCCGCCTGCCAGACCATCGGCGGCACCTCGGGCTCGCCCGTCATCGACCAGGCCACCGGCAAGGTCGTCGCCGTCAACAACACCGGCAACGAGGACGGCGAGCGCTGCACGGAGAACAACCCGTGCGAGGTCGACGCGAACGGCAACGTCACCGTCCGCGAGGGCATCAACTACGCCCAGGAGATCTACAACATCCCGGCCTGCTTCACGACGGGCAACCAGCTGAACCTGAACGCGAGCGGTTGCACCCTGCCCAAGCCGTAGCACGCCCCTAGCGGTGGCGGGTGTTCCGTTGCACGGGACTGCGACGGACCGCCCTGCCCGCCAGCACATCGGTGCGCAGGCCGTCCTCGATCACGAACCGGCCGTCGACCAGGACGTGCGGAATGCCCGTCGGCAGCCTGCGCGGGTCCTCGAACGTCGACCCCGGAGCCACCGTCCGCGGGTCGAAGAGGACCAGGTCCGCCCGGTACCCCTCCTTGACCAGGCCCCGGTCCGGCAGGCGCAGCCTGGACGCCGGGCGCGAGGTGAGGTGGGCCACGCACTCCTCCAGGGTCAGGACCCCCAACTCCCGCACATACGTGCCGAGATACCTCGGGAACGTGCCGTACGCCCGCGGATGCGGCTTCGCGCCCTGAAGGATGCCGTCGGAGCCGCCGGTGTGGACCGGGTGGCGCATGATCCGGCGGACGTTCTCCTCGTGGCCGACGTGCTGGAGGATCGACGGGGCCAGCCGGTCGGCGAGCAGGAGGCGGCGGGCCGTCGTCCAGGGGCTCTCGCCCCGTGCGCGGGCCGACTCCGCGACCGTACGGCCGACGAGGTCCGCGAAGGACGGGTCGCCGACGCCCGAGATCTCGACGGTGTCCCAGTCGACGGGCACGCCGTGGCAGCCGTCGGCGCCGGTCTCCTCCAGGTGGTGGCGGATCCGCTCGGCCGTGTCGTCGTCCGCCAGCCGCTTCAGGAGCGCCTCGGGGCCGCCCTCGCCCGCCCAGCTCGGCAGCAGGGCCGCGAGGGTCGTGGAGCCGGGCGTGTAGGGGTAGGTGTCCAGGCTGATGTCGGCACCCGCCGCCAGTGCCTCGTCCAGGAGGGCGAGCAGCTCCGGTGCCCGGCCCTTGTTCACGCCGAAGTTCATGGTGGCGTGGGCGAGATGGAGGGCGCAGCCGGCCTCCCGGGCCAGGGCGACCATCTCCTCGTACGCATCGAGGGCGCCCGCCCCGTAGGAGCGGTGGTGCGGGCAGTAGTAGCCGCCGTACGCGGCCACCACCCGGCACAGCTCGGTCAGTTCGGCGTCCTTGGCGTACATGCCGGGCGTGTAGGTCAGGCCCGACGACATGCCGAGCGCGCCCTGTTCCATGCCCTCCGCGACCAGCTCGCGCATCCGCTCCAGCTCTTGCGCGGTCGCCTCGCGGTCCTCCCAGCCGACGACGAGCGCGCGGACCGTGCCCTGGGGGATCAGATAGGCCGCGTTGACGGCGATCCCGCGGTCGAGGCGGTCCAGGTACTCACCCACCGACCGCCAGTCGAAGTCGATGTCGTCGCCGTGGCCGTTCCACCCCGCGATGGCGCGGCGGACCTCCTCCAGGGTGCGGTCGTCGACCGGGGCGTACGACAGCCCGTCCTGGCCCAGCACTTCGAGCGTGACCCCCTGCGCGGCCTTGGCGCTGTGGTCCGGGTCGCGCAGGAGGGCGAGGTCGCTGTGGGCGTGCATGTCGATGAAGCCGGGGGAGAGGACGAGGCCTTCGGCGTCCAGCTCCCGGCGGGCCTTGGGGCGCTGGCAGCCCGCGTCGGCGGCCTCCTTGACGATCGAGACGATCCGGCCGCCGTCGACGACCACGTCGGCGCGGTACGAGGGGGCGCCGCTGCCGTCGACGACGTCCGCGTCCCGGATGACGAGCTCTTCCATGCCGGACCTCCCGCTCCTGGAAGCTTCTAGAAGAACGTACGGATGTACGCGACGACCGTCCCGTCGGCCTCCGCCACCGGGATCAGCTGCCACTTGTCGAAGGACGTGCACGGGTGGGAGAGGCCGAGGCCCAGCCAGTCGCCGACCTCCAGGTCGGTCCCGGGGGCCGTGCGCAGCCAGGCGTGCTGGTCGGAGAGGGCGGTCACCTCGATGCCGGTGGCCGGGCGCTCGGTGCCGTCCCTGCGGATCACCTGGGGGAAGGGCAGGTCGAGGTCGTAGGCCGCGTCCCGCTTGCCCGCGTTGGTGAAGGCCTGGTCGGGGGAGGGCCGGGAGACGACCTGTGTCCACAGGCGGAACGCGGGCTCCAGGGCGCCCTCCTCGGGGACCCGGTTGAAGGGGGTCACCTTGCGGTAGTGGCCGTCGTCGTGCGAGACGTAGGCGCCGGAGCGGAGCAACTTCAGGACCGGGCGGGAGAGTTCGGGGATCTCGGCGAAGACGTCGGCGACCGCGTCGAACCAGGCGCTGCCACCGGCGCTGATCACGATCCCGTCGGGTCCGGCCTCGGCGAACCGGCCCGCCTTGTCGAAGTCGGCGGCCAGGGCGACGAGCCGGCGCAGCCACGCGTGGACGCGCTCCGGGTTCGCCCCGGGGACCTCGCCCTCGTACCCGGCGACGCCGACGAGCCGTAGCGTCCCGGTGGCCGCGACCGCGTCGGCGACGGCCGCGCACTCCGCCTCCGTACGGACACCGGTGCGGGCGCCCTCACCGGCGGCGAGTTCGACGACGACGTCCAGGGGGCGGGAGGTGCCTCGCAGGGCCGCGTCCATCAGCTCGACCCCGCGGACGGAGTCGACGTAGCAGAGGAAGCGGAAGTCCGCGTCGTCCGCGAGTTCCCCGGCGATCCAGCGCAGGGCCGCGGGGTCCACGAGTTCGTTGGCGAGGAAGACCCGCTGGACGCCGTACGCCCGCGCGACCCGCACCTGGTGGGGGACGGCCAGGGTGATGCCCCAGGCGCCGTGCTCGATCTGCCGCCGGAAGAGCTGGGGGGCCATGGTCGTCTTGCCGTGCGGGGCGAAGGCGAGGCCGTGGCGGGCGGCGTACGTCTCCATGAGCCGGAGGTTGTGGTCCAGGCGCTCGGCGGAGAGGGCGAGGACGGGGGTCGTGAAGCCGTCGGTGAAGAGGTTGCGGCGCTGGGCGGTCAGCTCGGCGACGGTCAGGCCGTCCGCGTCCGGGGGCAGGCCCTTGAAGCGGTGGTCGACGCGGTCCTCCGCGAGGCGGGCGAGCGCTTCGGTACCGGACACGGGACCTCCCTGGAAACGGGTCCGTTGCAGTGTGTGCAACGTTCATTGCGTATATCGCGTACTGCTGTCTAACATCCACGCCAAGGTTGGGTCAATGAAGGAGCAACGGCCATCGTGAATGCCCCCGACGCCGTGGACGTCGTCGCGCTCGGCGAGTCCATGGTCACGTTCCTGCCCAGCCGGCCCGGCCGGCTCGCCGACGTGCCGTCCTTCGACCGGGCGATCGGTGGGGCGGAGTCGAACGTGGCGTGCGGGCTGGCTGCCGCCGGCTTCGCGGTGCGGTGGGTCAGCCGGGTCGGGGCCGACGGGTTCGGGGATCACCTGGTCGAGGCGATCGGGGGGTACGGGGTCGATGTCTCGGCGGTCGGTCGTGATTCTTCGCGGCCCACGGGGGTGTACTTCCGCACGGCGGGGGACCGGGGCTCGGACGGGCACGAGGTCGCCTACTACCGGGCGGGGTCGGCCGCTTCGGCGATGTCGGTCGAGAACGTGGACCTGTCGGCGGTGCGGGCGGGGCGGGTGTTGCATCTGTCGGGGATCACGGCCGCCTTGTCGGACACGTGTCTGTCGTTGCTGCGTGAGCTGACGGCTCCCGGACCTGAACGTCCCCTGGTCTCCTTCGACGTCAATCACCGGGCCGGGTTGTGGCGGGACGCGGATGGTCCGCGGGTGCTGCTGGAGCTGGCCCGGCGGGCCGACATCGTGTTCGTGGGGGAGGACGAGGCGGAGGAGGTGTGGGGGGTCGTGGGCGGGCCGGCGGCTGTTCGGGCGGTGTTGCCCGAGCCTTCGGTGCTGGTGGTGAAACGGGGGGCGGTGGGGGCTACGGCATTCGTTTCGGCTGCGGGCAGTGGCGGGCTGGTCGCGCCCCGCGGCGGAGCGGCACATCGATGCAGCCCCGCGCCCCTGGGGTCGGTCACGTTCGCCCCTGCCTTGGACGTGGACGTCGTTGCCACCACCGGCGCCGGTGACGCCTTCGCCGCCGGGTTCCTCTCCGCGACCCTGCGCGAACTGCCTCTCCGGGACCGTCTCCGGCACGGTCATCTCTGGGCCGCAGCCGCTCTCACCGCCCCCGGAGACCTCGCCGCACCCCCCTCCCGCGCACACGCCGACCGCCTCGCGGCCGTCGGAGACGGCACGTGGGGGACACTTCGACTCGGCCCCGGCTGGACGCAAGCCGACAGGGCCCCGGAGGAGGTACGCACCCCATGAGCCAGACCGTCGACCGAGCACTCAGCATCCTGCCGCTGCTCGCCGAGGGCCCCGCCGACCTCGGCCAGGTCGCCGACCGCCTCGGCGTCCACAAGTCCACCGCGCTGCGCCTCCTTCGCACCCTCCACGAACACGGCATGGTCTACCGCCAGTCCGACCAGCGCTACCGCCTCGGCGCCCGGCTCATCGCCCTCGCCCAGGAGGCGATGGAGAACCTCGACATCCGCGAGATCGCCCACCCCCACCTCGTACGGCTGAACGAGCAGTGCGGGCACACCGTCCACCTCGCCGTGTACGAGGAGGGCGAGGTGCTGTACATCGACAAGGTCGAGAGCCGCTACCCGGTGCGGATGTACTCGCGGATCGGCAAACCGGTCGCCATCACCGTCGCCGCGGTCGCCAAGCTGTTGCTCGCCGATCTGCCCGAGGCCGAGCGGCGCGCCCTCGCGGACAAGCTCGAATACCCCCTGTACACGGCCCGTTCGACACCCAACGCCCCCGCCTTCCTCAAGGAGTTGGAGCGGGTGCGCGAACAGGGCTGGGCCACCGACCTCGGTGGCCACGAGGAGTCCATCAACTGCGTCGCGGCCCCCGTCCGCGGCGCCGACGGCAAGGTCGTCGCCGCGATGTCGGTCTCCGCGCCGAACGTCGTCGTCACCGCCGAGGAACTCCTCACCCTCCTCCCCCAGGTCCGCCGTACGGCCGATGCCATCAGCGGCGAGTACTCCGGCAGAACACCAGCAAAGGACCCCAAGGACCCCGTATGACGGACAAGATCGCGCTCACCCCGAAGACCCACACCACCCCGCCCGCGAAGTTCTCCCACGGGGTGCGGAAGGGCAACATCCTCCAGGTCGCCGGGCAGGTCGGCTTCCTGCCGGCCGAGGAGGGCAAGCCCCCGACGCCCGCCGGTCCCACCCTGCGCGAGCAGACCCTCCAGACCCTCGCCAACGTCAAGGCGATCCTGGAGGAGGGCGGCGCCTCCTGGGACGACGTGATGATGATCCGCGTCTACCTGACGGACGTGGACCACTTCGCCGAGATGAACTCGATCTACAACACCTACTTCGAGGAGCAGGGCCTCACCGCGCCCCCGGCCGCCCGCACGACGGTCTACGTCGGCCTGCCCGCCGGACTCCTCATCGAGATCGACGCGCTCGCCGTCCTCGGCTGACGCTCCCGCGACTCCCGCGACTCCCGCAACTCCGCACGTCCTGTACGGCACGGCACCCCCCGGGGCGCCGTGCCGCGATCCGCCCTGCCCGAAAGCTCCATGTACTTACGCAGAGGACCCCCATGTCCCTACCGCTCGCCGCGACCGCCGAGACACCCCCGCACACCGGCGGTCTGCTCCTCCTCATCGACGGCACCGCGGGCCTGCTGACCGTGGCCGCCATCGGCATCGCCCTGCTGCTCTTCCTGATCATCAAGGCGAGACTCCAACCCTTCGTCGCCCTGCTCGGCGTCTCCATAGCCGTCGGCCTGCTCGCGGGCCTGTCGGTCACCGAACTCTTCGGCACGGTCCAGCGGTCGGACGCGGTGTCCACCATCGAGTCCGGGATGGGCGGCATCCTCGGCCATGTCGCGATCATCATCGGCCTCGGCACCATGCTCGGCGCGATCCTCGAAGTCAGCGGCGGCGCCGAGGTGTTGGCGTCCCGGCTGCTGAATCTCTTCGGGGAGAAGCGGGCGCCCCTCGCCATGGGCCTCACCGGTCTCATCTTCGGCATCCCGGTCTTCTTCGACGTCGGCATCTTCGTCCTCGCGCCGATCGTGTACGCGGCGGCCAAGCGCAGCGGCAAGTCGATCCTGCTCTACTGCCTGCCGCTGCTGGCGGGCCTGTCCATGACCCACGCCTTCCTGCCCCCGCACCCCGGCCCGGTCGCCGCCGCCGGACTGCTCCACGTGGACCTCGGCTGGGTGATCCTCATGGGTGTCATCTGCGGAATCCCGGCCGTCCTCGCCGCCTGGGCGTACTCCGCGTGGATCGGCCGCCGTATCTTCGTCGCCGTACCGCAGGACATGGTGGAGGCGGCCGCGGAGGCCAGGCAGGCGGTCATCGAGGAACAGCGGGCGCAGGGGGTCGTACCGCGCGAGGACCCCGTCCCCCTCGGCACGGTCCTCGGGATCATCGGCACACCCCTGGTCCTGATCCTCGCCGCCACCTTCTCCTCGATCGCGCTCGACCCCTCCACGGGCCGCTCGGTGATCGAGTTCTTCGGCAGCCCCTTCGTGGCGCTGACCATCGCCCTGGTCCTCGCGTACTACCTGCTCGGCATCCGCCGCGGCTGGTCCCGCAAGTCCCTGGAGACGGTGTCGACCGCCTCCCTCAAGCCGGTCGGCAACATCCTGCTCGTCGTCGGCGCGGGCGGGGTCTTCGGCGCGGTCCTCAAGGCCAGCGGGGTCGCCCAGGCGCTCTCGGACACCTTCAACGACGTCGGCCTGCCGGTGATCGTGCTGTCGTACCTGATCTCGGTGGTGCTGCGCGTCGCCCAGGGCTCGGCGACGGTCGCGATCGTGACGACGGCCGGCATCGTGGCGCCGCTGCTGTCCGAGGGCCATCACTCCCAGGCCTTCGTCGCGCTCGTCATCATGGCGATCTCGGCCGGTTCCATCTTCGCCTCCCACGTCAACGACGGGGGCTTCTGGATGGTGGCCAAGTACTTCGGCATCAGCGAACGGGACACCCTGAAGACGTGGACCGTCCTGGAGACGGTGCTGTCGGTGGCGGGGTTCGTGGTGGCCGCCGTACTGAGTGTGGTCGTGTAGGTGTGGTAGCCCCATGTAGGCGTCCGATAACGATGTAGGGGCTGGCTGTGTCCGGCACAGGATCGTCGACCATACTGCCCGCTGTGGAGCAGCGCATAGGTTCGAGCAGCCAGCCCCTGGAAGGCGCCGGATTCGACCCGGCCTACATCCCCGGGCTCACCTCGCCCGGGTCCGCCGAGACGGAGTCCGTCCCGGAGGAGACGGAGGTGACTTCGGAGGAGGTGGTCGAGGAGGCCGGCGAGGAGCACGCCGAAGGGCCCGTCGAGGAGCTCCCCGAAGGGCCCGTCGAGGAGTCCGCCGAAGGACCCGTCGAGGAGGAGGCCCCCGAAGGCCCCGTCTTCGAGGCCTCCGACCGGCGCGCGAAGATCGTCGCCGACCACCGGGGCGTACGGCTCTCCCTCGACGACCAGGCCTGTGAGTTCCGCTGGGACGAGATCGGCGCCGTCGAGACGGAGTCCCCGCGCTTCGGCAAGCGGTTCACCATCACGGTGCACACGCCCGACCGCCGCTGGTACCCGATCGAGATCGAGGCCACGTCCAGGTCTCGCTTCGCGGAGTGGGACGAACAGATCGACGCCGTCCTCGACGCGTACTTCGAGGACGGGACGTCGGAAACGGCGGAGGAGGAGTCCGACCAGACTCCTTAGGGGCGCCGGGAGCTGCGCGACCGGCCACTCGCGGCCCGCAGCTCCCCACCACCCGCAACCCCTAGCAGTACTGGGACTCCTTGCCGATGGACCGGTACATGCAGTCCGAGTTCTCCAGCAGTTGCAGCACGGCGTCCCGGTTCCGGGACGTCTCCCGCTCGATCACCTCGTCGGGCGGGTAGAAGCCACCGCCGGAACTCGACGTCGGGTACATCTCGAAGGTGTACGAGAAGATCTTGTGCGTGCCCCAGAGATAGTCGTCGATCGACCCGTCGGTGATGTACAGGTCGCTCGACTGCTCCGCCGTGTACCCGTTGCTCGCGGCCATCTTCTGCCCGACCGCCTTGAACACGGCGTTGTCGTCGGCCGTCATCCCGGTCGCCGTGTCGGAGTACGTGTACCCGTAGGGCCACAGCACCAGTTCGCTGTACGTGTGGAAGTCGATGTTCGTCTTGATCTGCTGGACCCCGCCGACGACCCGGCTGCGCACGAAGTTCGCGACGACCTTGACCTCGGGCGCCGACTCGGCGGCCGGACCCCGGTAGGTCTCGGACGACGTCGACCCGGACGAGCCGCCGCAGCAGCCCCAGCGGTAGGCCCAGTTGCGGTTGAGGTCGGTACCGACGGCCGAGGAACCGGAGTTGGGCTGCCGGTTCTTGCGCCAGGAGCGGTACGAGCCGGTGGCGATGTCGTACTCGCCGCCGTCCGGGTTGAGGTCGGGGATGATCCAGATCTCGCGGTTGTTCACCATGTTGGTGATCCGGGAGTCGGAGCCGTAGCCCGCGCCGAGTTCGCGCAGCAGGTACAGCGCCATCTCCACCGTGAGGTGCTCACGGGCGTGCTGGTGGTGGGTGAACAGCACCTCGGGCTCGGCCTCGTCGGTCCCCACGTTGTCGCTGATCTTGATGGCGACGATGTCCCGGCCCTGGTACGACGTGCCGATGACCCGCTTGCTCATGATGGTCGGGTAGGCGGCGAGCCGCTGGTCGATCTCGGCGTTCATCTCGGCGTAGTTGTGGTAGCGCGCGTCGGCCGTGGGGAAGTCGTAGAGCCGGGCCTCGTCCTGCGCCGTCCGGTCCGGAGCCGTCCCCAACTCGGAGACCTGGTAGCCGAGTTGCCGCAGTTTTCTGATCTGGTCGGCGCGTCCTGAGACCACCACGGTCTCCTCGTCGGCCTCGTCCACCGTCACGCCCGTCTGCTGGATCGCCGTACGGGTCACGGGTGTCGAGTGCTGGTGGATCTCGTACTGGCGGATGTCCTCGGTGCTCGGGGCCGCCTTCGGGGCGCTGTCGGCGTTCGCGGAGAGCGGGGCGGCGAGGGCGAGGGCCAGAACGGCGGCGAGGGCGGCGTAGCGGGTGCCGCCGCGCGTGCCTGAACTGCGGATGCCGGAACCGCGTGTGCGAAGTCGCATGAAGTCTCCTGTGTTCTCCAGGGATTCCGGGATCTCCGGAAGCGGGGAGTGGAGCGGGGGTGGTTCAGCGAATTCTGCGACGTGCTGCCGGTGCGGGTGTGCCGGTGCGGGGTGCACGGGTGTGCCGGTGCGGGCTGCCGCTCATCGTCCGTGCATGACATGGCCGGGTCAAGAGGGCCGCGCAGTGTACGCGGATCGGTGTGCCGCGACATGGTCCCGGGAGAAGTGCACCCGAGGGTGTGAGCCGTGCGTGCATATATGTGAGGGCCGCCTGCACAGTGGGATCTCCGACCACACCCCGGAGGACTGGCTGATCATGGGGCACCTGCCGGTCGAGACGACCAGTTTCGTCGACCGGCGCCGTGAACAGGCCGCGGGTCCCGCGCCGCCGCCCGCATCGCGGCCCGTGCCGAACGCACCCTCCCCGACGGAGTCCGCTTCGTCCACCTGGCCGGGCTGCGCGATCCGGAGCCGGCCCCGCTCGCCGTCGCCGACGCGCTCGGCCTCCACGACCACTCCGCGAGGCCGCCGCTGGAGGCCCTCGTCGCCCATGTACGCGCCCGGAAAGCGCTGTTGGTCCTCGACAACCGCGAACACCTGCCGCCGGCCTGCGCCGACCTCGCGGCCGCGTGCCGCGACGCGGGTCACGGCCCAGCGTTGACAGGTGCGGCAAAAGAAGGAGCCTCCCCATGACCACCGCCTTCGACCATCGCATGGCCGTGTACGGCACCGACGACCAGTTCCTCGCCACCGCCCTCCCCTTCCTCACCGAAGGCCTCGACGCCCCCGAGGAACCACCGCCCGCGGCCATCACCTCCGCCCACAACCTCGGCCTCCTCCGGGACGCCCTCGGCGCCGACGTCAAGCACGTCACGTTCATCGACCACGCCGACTGGTACACCGGCTCCGCCGCCAACGCCGTGGCGCAGGGCGCCGGTTACCTCGCCGCGCAGGCCGGGCCCGGCGGCCGGGTCCACCTGCTCATGGAGCCCCTCTGGAACGGCAGGGCGGGTCGTTCACCCCGTGAGGCCACGGAGTGGATCCGGTACGAGGCGCTCGCGAACCTGCTGTTCGCGCCGCTCGCCACCACCGCCCTGTGCGCCTACGACACCCGCACCGCGGGCCCCGCGGTCATCGGCGCGGCCCGCCGAGCCCACCCGGACACCGGCGTGTACGAGGAGCCCGTACGTCTCGTCGCCGAGCTGGACGCCGTACCCCTGGCACCGCCCCCGCCGGACGCGGAGCTCCTCACCGGCCTGGCCGCCGACACCGTACGGGACCGGGCGTGGGCCCGGGGAATGGCCCTCGCCGACGCGGAGCTGTTCGGGACGGCCGTCGCCGAGGCGGCGGAGGCCGTGGGGCAGCGGACCGGGACCGCGCTGCTGTGGGGGGAGGGCGCCCGGTGTGTCTGCGAGCTCCGTTCGGCCCGGCGCGTCGACGACCCGCTCGCCGGGTTCGTACCGCCGGACACCGGCGACCTGGCACCGGGGCAGGGGCTCTGGTACGCGCGTCAGGTGTGTGCGTACGTCGACGTACGCGACGACCGGGACGGGGCGACCGTACGACTGCAGTACGGGTAGCCGTACAGGTGGGGTGCAGGTATGGAATCAGGTAGTACACGTGAGTGTCGAGTACGAACCCCGCCCGTCCGCCGTGCGCGAGGCCCGTGCCGAGGTCCGCAGACAGCTGGAGGGGTGGGGGCTCGCGGAGCGGGACGACGACGTGGTCGACACCGCGGTGCTGCTCGTCAGCGAACTCGCCACCAACGCCCTCCTCCACTCGGCGAGCCCCTTCACCCTCACCCTGTCCGCCGCGCACGGCCTGCTGCGCTGCGAGGTCGCCGACTCCGGCCGCCCCACCCCGCGGGTCCTGGACGCCCGGAACGCGGAGAGCGGCCGCGGGATGTTCCTGGTGGAGGCGCTGGCGCTGCGCTGGGGCCGGCACCAGGACGGGCCCGGCAAGACGGTCTGGTTCGAACTGGGTACCTGCGGCGCGTGCTGACTTCCTTCACCGCACGCCCTCTTGCCGGTGCGCGATCTTTAGGGTTTCTTGACCTTCATGGCGGACACCACGGACAACACAGCGACCGGTGAGGCGACTTCCGTACCGCGCAAGTCCAGTTGGCGGTACATCGGCCCCGGAGTCGTCGTCGCCGCGACCGGCGTCGGCGCCGGCGACCTGGTCGCCACGCTCATCGCGGGCAGCAACTTCGGCTACACCCTGCTGTGGGCCGCGGTGATCGGCTGCCTGGTCAAGATCTCCCTCGCGGAGGCGGCGGGCCGCTGGCATCTGTCCACCGGCCGCACCCTGTTCGACGGCTGGGCGAGCCTCGGCCGCTGGACCACCTGGTTCTTCGCGGTCTACGTGGTGATCTGGGGCTTCGTGTACGGCGCGGCGGCGATGTCGTCCAGCGCGCTGCCGCTCCAGGCGCTGTTCCCGGACGTGATGGACCTCGAAGGGTGGGCCGTCGCCTGCGGTCTTGTCGGCCTGGTCTTCGTCTGGTTCAACAAGTACGCCGTCTTCGAGAAAGTCATGACGGTCCTGGTGGGCGTCATGTTCGTGGTGACGGTGTATCTCGCGATCCGGGTCACGCCGAACCTCGCCGACGCCTTCGCCGGGCTCCTTCCCGTCCTGCCCGACGAGAACGACTCCATCCTCAACACCCTCGGCCTGATCGGCGGCGTCGGCGGCACGATCACGCTGGCCGCGTACGGCTACTGGGTCAACGCCAAGGGGTGGACCGACACCGGCTGGATGAAGGTGATGCGGCTCGACAACCGGGTCGCCTACATCACCACCGGGATCTTCGTGGTCGCCATGCTCTTCGTCGGCGCGGAGCTGCTGCACAGCGCCAACGTGGCGATCGCGAGCGGCGACAAGGGGCTCATCCAGCTGAGCGACATCCTGGAGGACGAGTACGGTTCGGCGACCGCGAAGTTCTTCCTCATCGGCTTCTTCGCCACGTCGTTCACCTCGCTGATCGGCGTCTGGCACGGCGTGAGCCTGATGTTCGCGGACTTCGTCGCACGCTTCCAGGGCCAGGGCGCGCAGAAGGGCGAGGAGGTCGCCTCCGGTGCGCGCGAGCGTTCCTGGCCGTTCCGCGCGTATCTGCTGTGGCTGACCTTCCCGCCGATCGTCCTGCTCTTCCAGGGCGAACCCTTCCGCCTGATCATCATCTACGGCGTCCTGGGCGCGGCCTTCCTCCCGTTCCTCGCCGGCACCCTGCTCTGGCTCCTCAACTCCTCGCGCACGCCCGGGCAGTGGCGCAACGGACCGGTGAGCAACGCGATGCTGGCGATCGCGGGTCTGCTGTTCCTGGTCCTGTGCGTGAAGCAGATCTGGGACCAGCCCTGGTCGGAGTTCTTCTGAGTCGCGGGCGCTACGGCGCGAGGGCCGGGTTCCGTAGGGGGAGATATCCTCGGCCACCGGGAACCACATCACCGACGAGGGCCGACGCAGATGACCACGCCACAGGACCCGAATCAGCAACCCCCGGCCCCGCCGGAAGCCCCGGCCCCGGCCCCCGCGGAAGCGGACTTCCTCCTCGCCCCGCCGGCCGCGTCTCCGCCTCCGGCCGCCTGGCCGCCGCCGCCTCAAGAGGGCCCCGCCTCCCCGCCGGGCGCCCCGGCCCCTCCCGCTGCCGCCCACCCCGGCTTCGAGCTCCCGGTCCCCGGTTTCGGTCCGCCGGTCCCGCCCCCGTACGCGGACCCGCAGCACGGCCGGCCCGCCCCGCCGGCCGCGTCTCCGCCTCCGGCCGCGTCTGCGCCTCCGGCCGCCTGGCCGCCGCCTCAAGAGAGCCCCGCCTCCCCGCCGGGCGCCCCGGCTTCTCCCGCTGCCGCCCACCCCGGCTTCGAGCCCCCGGCCCCCGGTTTCGGGCCCCCGGTCCCGCCCCCGCAGCACGGCCGGCCCGCCCCTCCGGCCGCGTCTCCGCCTCCGGCCGCCTGGCCGCCACCTCAAGAGGGCCCCGCCTCCCCGCCGGGCGCCCCGGCTCCTCCCGCTGCCGCCGACCCCGGCTTCGAGCCCCCGGTCCCCGGTTTCGGTCCGCCGGTCCCGCCCCCGTACGCGGACCCGCAGCACGGCCGGCCCGCCCCGCCGCCGTACCCGCAACAGCCCACCGAGGGCCCCGAGTTCATGGCCGTCGACCGGCACAACTCCATCGTCGTCGACTCCGCGGGCGTCGCCTTCGAGGATCACGGTCACTCCGCCGAGTTCCCCTGGCACGAGATCCGCAGCGTCCACTACAAGGCCGGCCCCAACGGCAAGACCTTGATGACGGCCGTTGTGCACCTCGACGGCCGTTTCTACGAGTGCGTCGTGGACGCGAAGAGCCGGGACAGCCTGGCCCGGTGGTTCGCCGAGCTGGCACCGGTCCTCGGGTACTACAGGCCACTGGCGTGACGGTGGACGCGGACTGCAGATGGTTCGCGACACACAGGCGGCGCCGATCGACCTGACCGTGACGAGCATCGTGCGCCACGGCCGAACGGTCCGCGCCTTCGACCCTCCGCACTCCGGCCTGGTGACCCTCCAGGGCACGGGCGGACACGAGCCGACCCCGACGGTCGGGGACACGGGCCGGGAGGTCATGCCTGTCGTCCAGGGCGACAACCCGGCCGCGCCCTGACCCCCGGCTACGGCAGCCCGTGCACGTGCGGCCCCACCGCGTCGGACCACGCGTTGCCCGCCGCCGCGTCCCAGTTCGTCGACCAGGTCATCGCGCCGCGCAGGTCGGGATAGGTCCTCGACGGCATGAAGGAGCCGCACCCCGTCCCCTTCGTCAGACAGTCCAGCGCGTTGTTCACCACGGTCGGCGAGACATACCCGCTGCCCGCCCCGCTCGGCGACGCCGGCAACCCCAACCCCACCTGGGACGGCGCGAGCCCGCCCTCCAGCTGGATGCAGGCCAGCGCGGTCAGGAAGTCCACCGAGCCCTGCGCGTACACCTTGCCGTCGCAACCCAGCATCGAACCGCTGTTGTAGTACTGCATGTTGACGACCGTGAGGATGTCCTTCACGTTCAGCGCGGTCTGGAAGTAGGCGTTGGACGTGGACTGCATGTCGATGGTCTGAGGTGCCATCGTGAGCACCAGACCCGGCCCCGCCTTTGCCGCGAGCGATCGCAACGCCTGTGACATGTAGGTCGCGTTGAGACCGTTCTCCAGATCGATGTCGACGCCGTCGAAGCCGTACGTCTGCATCAGCGCGTACACCGAGTTCGCGAAGTTGGCCGCCGATGTCGGGTCGCTCACCGACACCGTGCCGTTCTGGCCGCCCACGGAGACGACGACCTTCTTGCCCGCCGCCTGCTTCGCCTTGATGTCCGCCTTGAACTGGTCGACCGTGTACCCGCCGAGCCCGGCCGAGTCCAGGGTGAAGGTCACGGCACCCGGAGTCGTCGTCGCGTCCGCGAAGGCGACCGCGATGATGTCGTACTGGGACTGCACGGCCGACAGCTTCTGGACCGTCGCCCCGTTGTTGAAGTTCTGCCAGTACCCGGTGACCGCGTGTTTGGGCAGCGCACCGCCTCCGTTGCCCGGCGTGGCGGTCGTCGTCCCCGTCACCGCGGCCGACTTCACCGACTCGCCCGCCGAGTTGGTCGCCGTGACCTGGAAGCTGTACGACGTCGACGCGGCCAGCCCCGTCACGGTCGCCGACGTCCCGGTCACCGCCGTGACCTTCGTTCCGTTGCGGTAGACGTTGTAGCCCGTCGCGCCCGACACCGGGTTCCAGGCCAGGGAGACGGACGAGGCGGACGTGCCGGAGACCGTGAGACCGGCCGGCGCCGCCGGGACCGTGGGGGAAGGGCCACCCCCGCCGCCCCCGTCGGGGCCGTAGACCGACACGTCGTCGGCGAGATACGCGGCCTGGCCGTACCAGCCGTGGGTGTACACCGTCACCGAGGTCGTCGAGGCGCCCGTGGTGAAGGTGGTCGTCAGCTGCTTCCAGGAGGCGGAGTCCGGGGTCCAGGTCGACACGTCCGTCGTGCCGGTGCCGGTCGCGCCCAGGTAGGCGTAGCCGCCCTGCACCCAGGCACTCAGGGTGTACGTCGCGTTCGGCTTGACGGCCACGGTCTGGGTGCACCGCGCGTTGTCCTGGCCGGCCGGGGTCGCCTTCAGCGCGGCCGAGCCGCCGTGCACGGGGGAGGGGACGGTCGTACCGCTGCTCGCGGAACAGGTCCAGTCGGTCAGGCCGGACTCGAAGCCGGCGTTCTTCGCGTTGTTGACGTCCGCGGCGGAGGCCGGTCCCGCGGCACCGAGGGCGCCGCCCAGGGCGAGGGCGACGGTGAGGGCCGCGGTCCGGAACCGCGCCCGTCTGCTGCTGAGTATGGGCATGACAAGAGAGTTGGTCCAGACCAATCCTGCTGTCAAGGAGGGCGTCGAGGATGGATGCGCAACGGGCCCTTCTCTGGCCCGCGCACGTGGCAAGTGCGCCCCATCTGGGCGGTAATCAACCGCTTTTGATCCCTCGCGCGGGTCAGGAAGTCACAGAATCGCTGTTCTCCGGTCATAGACCCGTGGTTACAGTGCTCAGGTAGTCACGCAGTGAAGTCGACCGGGTGCGCCGGAGTGATCCGTCGGACCCTCGGGCATGGGATACGGGGAGCTGCGCGTGCCAACTGCCATCGCAGTGACCGGCGCCGACATGGCGCTGCCGGCGCAGGACGAGCGGACCCTGCCCGCCGTCGTGCTCGACGGCCTCGACCGGCAGCCGCTGGACCACTCGCTCGCCGCGCTCCAGACGCTGATCGACCAGCACGGCCATGTGATCGTCGTCTACTCCCATGCCGTGCCGCCCGCGGTGGACCAACGGCTGCGCACCGTGCGGTCCCTCCTGGAGAGCGACCGGATCGCGCTGTTCCGTCCCGAACTGCCGCCTCTCGGGATCGCCGCCCTGGCCCGCCAGTTGAGACAGCTCGCCTCCTGCGACCTCAGCCCCGGCGTCCTCGCCTCGGCGGGCCGGCTGCTCACCCACTACCTCCACGCGGGCGCGCTCCTCGGCTCGGTGGCCAAGCTCGACCGGGTCCCCGTCGGCCTCAAGTCGCATGCCAAGTCATGGGTGCCGGGCAGTCAGTTCGCCGTGCTCGCCCACCCCCAGCCGCAGCTGGTCAGGCTCGCCCCGGACGCCACGCTCGCGGGGCCGGAGTTCGCCACCTCGATGCTCGTCGCCCGCGGCCAGCTCCAGTCCGACTGGGTCTCCGGCACCCTGGCCAAGTCCTGGCGGATCCAGGGGCTGCGCGAGACCCCGCTGCCCGCCGAGTCCGCCGAGTGGTGGGGCACCGGCAAGCTGATCGAGTTCTGCACCTTCCTGCCCGACCTGTCCGTCCTTTACCAACTGGTCACCTCGGTACGGCAGAACATCTGTCACTGGTGCGGTATCGACGTCATCGGAGACCGCTGCGTCTTCTGCTCGGCCACCACACCCGCGACACCCGCTCCTCAGTACGAACAGCACCAACTGCCCGCCGGGTGAGCCGTACGCCGGATCGCCCCCGTCCCCGATTCCGCCCGACCGAGCCCCCAACGAGGTCCACGGTTCATGAACTCCCGTCAGCGCCGCGGCGTGATACTCCTGCTCCTGTCCATCCTGGGCGCCCTCGCGGCCTTCGCCGGCGTGCTGTCCGTCATCGACGACGTGAAGTCCAAGGTCGGCCCCGAGGTCACGGCGTACGAGGTCAAGGCGGACATCCAGCCCTACACCCGGCTCACCGCGGCGCAGTTCGAGAAGACCGAGATGCCCAAGCGCTGGCTCTCCGCCAACGCGGTGACCGACCTCGCCGCCATCCGCGACAAGATCGCCGTGACGACCCTCAAGAAGGGCTCCCTGCTGCAGAGCGACATGATCGTCGACCAGCCCGCCCTTCAGCCCGGGCAGCAGGAGGTCGCCATCATGATCGACGCGGCGACCGGCGTCGCCGGCAAGATCACGGCGGGCTCCGCGGTCAACGTGTACGCCACCTTCGAGGGGCAGAAGGAGGGCGACCCCGACCTGTCGAAGATCATCGTGACGAACGCCCGGGTCCTGGACGTGGGGGAGATCAAGGCCCTCGAACCCGACGCCGGTGACCGTGCCCGGGAGGCCACCGACGCCGTCCCGATCACCTTCGCCCTCTCCGCCCTCGACGCCCAGCGCATCACGTACGCCGAGTCGTTCGCCAAGCGGGTCCGGCTCGCCCTGGTCGCGCCGGGTGAGACCGGGACCGTGCCCGAGCAGCAGCGCACGTACGAACTCGCCAAGGACAAGTGAGAGGCCGCCATGCCCACGAGGATCCTCCCGGCAGTCGGCGACGCGGACGCGGTCCGTTCCCTCACCACGCTGCTCAGCCAGCTCCCGGACGCCGAGCCCGTCGCCCCGGTCACCGACTCCACCCAGCTCATCGACACCCTCGCGCGCCTGGCGTCCGAGTCGATCGACGAGCTGCCCGAGGTCGTCGTGGTGCACGAGCGGATCGGTCCCGTCCCGGCCCTGGAGCTGATCCGCGAGGTCGCCCTGCGCTTCCCGGCCGTCGGCGTCATCCTCGTCACCTCCGACGTCAGCCCCGGCCTCTTCCAGGCCGCCATGGACTACGGCGCCCGCGGCCTGATCTCCCTGCCGCTCGGCTACGAGGAGCTCGCCACCCGGGTGCACGCGGTCGCCCAGTGGTCGACGGGCGTACGACGGCACCTGGGGGCCACCACCGACGTGTTCACCGGCGTCGGCGGCACCGTCGTCACCGTCAGCGGCGCGAAGGGAGGCGTCGGCGCCACCACCACCGCCATCCAGCTCGCCCTCGCCGCCCAGGCCTCGGGGCGCACCACCGCCCTGCTCGACATGGATCTCCAGACCGGTGACGTCGCCTCCTACCTGGACGTCCAGTTCCGCCGTTCGGTCGCCGACCTCGCCACGATCACCGACATCTCCCCGCGCGTCCTCGCCGACGCCGTCTTCGCCCACGACACCGGCCTCGCGCTGCTGCTCGCCCCCGGCGAGGGCGAACGCGGCGAGGAGGTCACCGAGCGCGCCGCCCGCCAGATCGTCTCCGCCCTGCGCTCCCGCTACGAGGTCGTGGTCGTCGACTGCGGGGCCCAGCTCAGCGGGGCCGGCGCGGCCGTCGTGGAGATGGCGGAGACGGCCCTGCTGGTCACCACCCCGGACGTGGTCGCCGTACGCGGCGCCAAGCGTGCGGTGCGGATGTGGGACCGGCTCCAGGTCCGCAAGGCCGAGGAGACCACCGTCGTCGTCAACCGCCACAGCCGCGGTACGGAGATCCAGCCCGCGCTCATCCAGAAGATCACCGGCACGGGCGTCGCGGCGACCGTGATCCCGGCGAACTTCAAGGAGCTGCAGGGCGCGGTGGACGCGGGCCGGGTCCACGAACTCGACGCCAAGGGCACGGTCAAGCAGGCGCTGTGGACGCTCGCCGGTGAACTGGGCCTGGTCAAGGGCACGGAGGCGAACTCCCATCGCAACGGCGGCCGGGAGCGGGGGGCGTTGGCCTTCCGGCGGCGCAGGGAGCTGGGGAGATGAGCGCCGCGGCCGCGTGGACTGGGCCGGCGGGCCGGGGCCGTCGGCGTGAGGGGGGCTTCACGGATGACCGGGGCCGTGGGTGCGATGGGGGTTTCTCGGATGACCGGGGCCGTGGGTGCGATGGGGGTTTCTCGGATGACCGGGGCCGTGGGTGCGATGGGGGCTTCTCGGATGACCGGGGCCGTGGGTGCGATGGGGGCTTCTCGGATGATCTGGGCCGTCGGTCCGAGGGGGGCTTCACGGCTGGCGCGGGCGGGGGCCGGTGCGGACAGCCACGAGGCGGGGTTTCGGCGGCCGAGGACACCGCGGCCGGGGGCGTGCTCTCCGGAGGGCCGGGTGCGGGGGGACCTCTCCCCGTGGGCATGAGCAGAGCGGGCGCGCTCCCCGCGGGGGAGGGTGCCCTGTCCCGCGGCGCCGCCGGGCGGACCGGCCGGACGGCTTCTCGGCGGTCCGGTTTCGGTGGGGACGAGGGCCAGGTCACCATCGAGTTCCTCGGGATGACCCCGCTGATCCTGATCACCCTGGTGCTGCTGTGGCAGTTCGTGCTGCTGGGGTACACCTTCACGCTTGCGGGGAATGCCGCTGACGAGGCGGTACGGGCCGCGACGGCGGCGGCGCCGGGGGAGCGGGAGGCGGCGTGCGAGCAGGCGGGACTGGACAAGCTGCCCGGCGCCTGGAGCGGCCAGGTCAGCTGCAGCACCGGCGGCGGCTACGTCACCGCCGATGTCCACCTGGACGTCCCCGTCCTGTTCCCGGGCGCGATCGCCTTCCCCTTCCAGGTCGACGGACACGCGGGCGCGGTGGAGGAGGACAGGGACTGAGATGCCGTACTCCAAGAGCCCTCGCGACCGCGGCCAGGTGGCCCTCGAATACCTCGGCTTCATCCCGATCCTGATCCTCGTCGCCATGGCGGGCGTGCAGGTCGGGCTCATCGCCTACACCGCCCAGCAGGCCGGTACGGCGGCCAGGGCCGGGGCGCGGGCCGCCTCGCTGGACCTGAGCGCGCAGGACGGCTGTGTGAACGCCATCAGCGACTGGCTGTCCGTCGACTGCGCCGAGGGTGCTGGCGGCGACACGGTCACGGTCACCGCCACCGTGCAGATCCCGTCGATCGTCCCCGGCTGGAGCTTCGACCCCGCCGTCAAGACCGCCACCATGCCGCTCGACCACTGAACGAGGTACCCCATGAGTCTGCGGTCCCGCATCAACACCCCCGAGGAGAACGGCAGCCGGGGCGAGGACGGCCACCTGGTCTCCTCCTACCGGGCCAAGCTCCTGGAGGAGATCGACCTCGCGGAGATGAGCTCGCTGGCGGCCGCCGAGCGCCGGGCCCGCCTTGAGCGGGTGCTCGGGCACATCATCAGCCGTGAGGGTCCGGTCCTGTCGACCGTCGAACGCTCCCAGCTGATCCGGCGCGTGGTCGACGAGGCGCTCGGTCTCGGCATCCTGGAACCGCTGCTCGAAGACGCCTCCATCACCGAGATCATGGTCAACGGCCCCGACTCGATCTTCGTCGAACGCGGCGGCCGCGTCGAGCAGTTGCCGCTGCGCTTCCCCTCCCACGACCAGCTGATGCAGACCATCGAGCGCATCGTCTCCACGGTCAACCGGCGCGTCGACGAGACGAACCCGATGGTCGACGCGCGCCTGCCGTCCGGCGAGCGCGTGAACGTCATCATCCCGCCGCTCTCCCTGACCGGCGCGATCCTCACCATCCGCCGCTTCCCGCGCTCCTACACGCTCCAGGAACTGGTCGGTTTCGGCTCGCTCGACGAGAACATGCTGTACCTGCTGGCCGGCCTGGTGCAGGCGCGCTTCAACATCATCGTGTCGGGCGCGACGGGCACCGGGAAGACGACCCTGCTCAACGCCCTGTCCGGGCTCATCCCGGAGGGCGACCGGATCATCACCATCGAGGACTCCGCCGAACTCCAGCTCCAGCAGCGGCACGTGGTCCGCCTGGAGTCCCGCCCGCCGAACGTGGAGGGCCAGGGCCGGGTCACCATCCGCGACCTGGTCCGCAACTCGCTGCGCATGCGCCCCGACCGGATCGTGGTCGGCGAGGTCCGCGGCGGCGAGTCCCTCGACATGCTCCAGGCGATGTCGACGGGCCACGACGGCTCCCTCGCCACCGTCCACGCCAACAGCGCCGAGGACGCGCTGATGCGGCTGAAGACCCTCGCCTCCATGTCGGAGGTGGAGATCCCCTTCGAGGCGCTGCACGACCAGATCAACAGCGCGGTCGACGTGATCATCCAGCTCACCCGGTTCGCCGACGGCGCCCGCCGGATCACCGAGATCGCCCTGCTCGAGAGCAACGGCAGCGAGCCGTACCGCCTGGTGACGGTGGCCCGCTTCAACGCCCAGCCCATGGCCGCGGACGGCCGGATCTACGGCCGGTTCGAGTACTTCCCGCTTCCGCGCCGTACCGTCGACCGCCTCTACATGGCGAGCCAGCCCACCCCCCAGGCCTTCGGGGTGGCCCAGTCCGCGAACCAGTTGGCCATCCGGGAAACCAGGTAGGAACAGGTAGGACCCACCCTCATGGACCTCCAGACCCTAGTCACGCTCACCACCGGCGTCACGCTGCTGACATGCGTGCTCGCCGTCGTGGGCGTCCACGTCTACGCCAAGGGCCGGGCGCAGCGGGCGGCCCTGGTCGACCGGCTGTCGGCCGCGGCCCAGGTGCCGTACACCGGCCGCCGCCGGCACTTCCGCGACCTGGACCGCCGGCTGCGCCGCACCCGGCTCGGCCGGGAGCTGGAACTGCGGCTGGCGGCGACGGGTCTCGATGTGACGCCGGGCGAGTTCTTCGCCGCGATGATCGGACTCGTCGGCGGCCTGTGGCTGATCGGCCAGGCGACCCTGGCGCCGTTCTTCGGCCCGCTGGCCGGCCTCGCGGGCGTGTGGGCGGCGGTGCAGTTCCTCAACTGGCAGCGCCAGAAACGCATCGAGAAGTTCATCAACCAACTCCCCGAACTGGCCCGCATCCTGGCCAACGCCACCCACGCGGGCCTCGCCCTGCGCACCGCGATCGGCATGGCCGCGGAGGAGCTGGAGGCACCGGCCGGAGAGGAACTGGCCAACGTGGCCAACCAGTTGGCGGTGGGCGTACCGATGGAGGACGCGCTCGACGAGATGGCGAAGCGCCTGCCGTCCCGGGAACTGGTCGTCCTGGTCACCACCCTGGTGCTGTCGAACCGGGCGGGCGGCCAGGTGGTCAGCGCCCTGCGCAACCTGACCGAGACGCTGGAGGAACGCAAGGAGACACGGCGCGAGGTCCGCACCCAGCTCTCCCAGGTGAGCATGACCTCGTACGCCGTCCCGGTCCTGGGCATCGGCTCGCTGTTCCTGATGAACGGCGTCAAGGACGGCGCGCTGGAACGGATGACCGGCTCACCGCTCGGCCAGGGCGCGGTGATCATCGCCTTCGCCCTCTACGCGGTGGGATTCATCCTGATCCGCCGCCTGTCACGGATCGACGTCTGAGGAGGGGGTGGCTGTGATCGCTTTCGGGCTGGCCCTGTTGATGGCCGTGAGCGTGTGGGGCGTCTTCGCCGGCATCCGCATGTACCGGGCGGAGGCGAAACTGCCGAGCGACCTGGTGCTGGCCCTGGAGGTCGGCTCCACCCGCACCGGCGCGGTCGACTCCCTGATCGACCGCATGGGCATGCGCTACGCCCCCGCCGTCCTGCGCCTGATGGGCCCCAAGCAGGTCGCCAAGTACCGCCGCAAGATCGACCTCGCGGGCAACCCGGGCGGCCTGACCATCAACCGCTACGCGGCCCGCAGGGCGGTGTACGGCTTCCTGGGCGCGGTGGGTTTCCTGGTGTTCCTGCTGCGGGGGCAGGTGTTCGTGGCGTTGTTGCTCCTGGCCTTCGGGGCGTTCTGGACGGAGGTCGGCATCTGGTCGGCGATCCGGGTCAGGAAGGACGTCATCGAGCGCACGCTCCCCGACTTCCTGGACGTCCTGGCGGTGGTGGTGAGCGCGGGCCTGGGCTTCCGCCAGGCACTGGACCGGGTCGCCTCCAAGTACGAGGGCCCCTGGGCCGACGAACTGCGCATCACGCTGCGCCAGATGGACCTGGGCATGAGCCGCCGCCAGGCCTTCGCGGAGCTGAGGCGGAGGAACGACTCCGAACAGGTCGCGATGTTCGTGACGGCGCTCCAGCAAGGGGAGGAACTGGGCGCGCCCATCGTGGACACCCTGGTCTCCCTGGCCAAGGACATGCGCCGCACGGACGCGCAGAACGCCCGCCGCAAGGCCGCCCGGGCGGTCCCCAAGGCCACGATGATGATCACCACGTTCATGGTCCCGGCCACGATGCTGCTGCTGGCCGCGGGGCTGCTGCTGGGCTCGGGCACGGACTTCGGCACGATCACGGGGAAGTAGGGGGCGGGGGGATGTCGATGACGGGTGCGCGCAGACGCCTGTATGTGGGGGCGGAGGAACGGGGCAGCGGACGCGCGGCCGCCGACGGCGCTCAGCCGCGGATGGGGCCACCCGCACCCGACGACGAGAGTCGTACAGGTGGTGCGGGCGGGAACAGGGTCAACGCGCACCCCCACTCACCGGCACCGGCACCGGCACCGGCAGCCGCACCCGCACTGGAGATCCAGGTCAACGCCCTCCAGGCCATGTGCCGCCAGGTCTTCGGCTTCCGCCTGGCGATGATCGCCCTGGCCGCCCCCGCCGCCCTCCTCAACGCCAACCCCGGCCTCGGCGTCCGCCTGGTCGGCGCCGCGGTGGTCGTCACCTTCATGGTCTCGTACGCCCTCTTCAGGGACTGGGAACGCTTCGGCCCCCTCCTCCTGCGCCACCCCTCCCTCCTCGCCGCGGACACCCTCTTCGCCAGCCTCCTCCTGATCTCCGCGGGCCCGGACACCACGCTCGCGTACGTCAGTGTCTGCACCCCGCTCCTGGCCGGAATCGCCTACAGCTGGCGAGGCGCGGCGTTCTTCGCCTCCCTCCAGTCCCTGATCCTGCTCCTGGCCCAGACAGCCCTCCCGCACGCGAACACCACCCCCGCGGACATCCTGCTCCTCCCCGGCTTCTGCGTGATCACAGGCGCGGTCGGCTCCACCCTGCGCAACCTCCTGCTCCGCTTCGGCACGGCGACCCAGGCCCTCACCGCGATGAAGGGCCGCCTGGCGGTGACGGAGGCGATCAGCGAGGAACGGGCCCGTCTGGCACGGGAGATGCACGACTCGGTGGCGAAGACCCTGCACGGGGTGGCCCTGGCAGCCGAGGGCCTGGCGGCGTCCGCAGCAGCCCCCGCCCCGGACCCGGCCCTGCTCAAACAGCAGGCCGACCTCGTGGCCCGGGCGGCCCGCAGAGCGGCGACGGAGTCCCGCGAACTCCTCACCGACCTGCGCCGGGATCCGGCCCCGACCACGGACGTACTCGAGGAACTGGCGGCTCGCACAAGGAATTTCAGCGCCCGCACCACGCTCCCCACGAGCTACCGGCCGCCCGCCCACTCCCACCCCGCGCCCGCCGTCCCGCCCCCCGTGGCCCGCCAACTCCTCACCATCACGGAGGAGGCGATGGAGAACGCCCACCGGCACGCCGAGGCCAGCCGCATCGACGTCACGGCGGACATCGACCCCGCCCGCGAACTGCTCAGCATCAGCGTCCAGGACGACGGCTGCGGCCTCCCGCCGGACACCTCCCTCGCCGAACTCCGCCGCTCGGGCCACTTCGGCCTGGTCGGCATGGTGGAGCGCGCCGAGTCGGTGGGCGCCCGTATCCACATCGGCGAGGGCGCGGACGCGAAGGGCACGGAAGTGCTCCTGGAACTGCCCCTGGCACCCCCGAGGGCGCACGGATGACCCCCCACCCCACCCCGAGAGGAGGCCGCGACATGCCGGACGACGACCCCCAGCACTCCAGCTCACCCAGCTCACCCAGCTCACCCGGCCCTCCCAGCCGACCGGTCGCACTGTTCCCGACGGCCCCGGCCACCCCCGTCCGGATCGTCGTCGCCGACGACAACCCGGTGGTCCGAGCGGGCCTCACCGCCCTCCTCTCCGGCCGGGCCGGCCTCACGGTCGTGGCGGAGGCGGCGGACGGCCGCGAGGCCTACGAGGCCGCGGCCCTGCACCAGCCGGACGTGGTCCTCCTCGACGTCCGGATGCCGGGCGTGGACGGCATCGCGGCGCTCCCGTACCTCGTGCCGATCGCCCCGGTGCTGATGCTGACGTACAGCGGAGAGCCGGAGACCGTCCAGGAGGCGCTGCGCAAAGGCGCCGACGGTTACCTGGTCCACGGCGAGTTCACGGCGGACCAACTCGCCACAGCCGTACGGGACACCGCGCGGGGCCGCACCCACCTCACCCCCACGGCGGCGAGCGCCCTGCTGACTCAACTACGCGATGCAAATGCACACGTAGACCGCCATCTCCCGTCCCCTGCAAAGCCGATCCACCTCAAAGGACTTTCGCAACTGCAACCAAGTGTGGGACAGTCGTCCTCGGACAGGTCGCGTTTCCAACTCAGCGCGAGGGAGGCGGAGATCATGGACCTCATCGCATCCGGCATGACCAACCAGCAGATCGCCGCCGCCTGCTTCATCAGCGAGAAGACGGTCAAGAACCACATCAACCGCATCTTCGCCAAGCTCCACAGCACCAGCCGCTCCGAGGCCGCCGCGAAGTGGCTGGGCACCGCGCCGAGTTCGGGCCGAGGGGTGGGATGACCCGTGCCGATGCGAACTTGGGCCCGGATTTGGGCCCATGGGCCCTGCGCCTACCGGGATCAGCAGGTCTACGTTCCGGTTGTCGATGGCGGCGACACCGAAGGGTCTCACGATGAGCAACCGGTTCAACGACGACAAGGGCCAGACCGCGGTCGAGTACCTGGGCATCATCGCGGTGGTGGTGGCGATCGTGCTGGCGATCACGGGGACGGACATCGGCAACACGATCTACACGGCGATCGTGGACAAGGTCAACGAAGTCATCAGTGGCTGAACGGCCTTCGCCGAAACGATGACGCAGGGCAGGCTTTCCCCATCTACATCACGGTGGTGGCGGGCCTGCTCTTTCTCACGTTCGCGTTCCTGGCGGTCGGCCAGGCCGCGGCGAACCGGAACGGCGCCCAGACGGCCGCCGACGCGGCAGCGCTGGCAGCGGCCCTGGACACCCGGGACAAGCTCACTGACAAGTGGGTGGAGAACGTCCTCGATCCCACCAAGTGGCAGGACATCTTCGACGGCGTGGGAGTCGAATTCGACGGTTGCGCACGGGCAGCCGAACTGGCCGCGCAGAACGATGCCACCAGGTTGGGATGTGACCGGGTACTGGAGCCGTACCCGGGCTACAAGGTCGTTGTGAGGACGAACAAGACCATCGGTGATTCCATTGTCCCCGGAGTCGAGGGCAAGCAGTCGATCGAGACAGCCACAGCGGTCATCGAACCGCTCTGCGGATTCAAGCTGCCTGGCGAAGACGCCGAAGCGGACGCGCTGCCGACACTCACCTGCGAGGGCGATGTGCAGTGGACCCTGAACCCGGACGACCTCACGGATCTGCCCGGACCCGAGGATCTCTTCGACGTCCATCTGGCACAACCGAACAACGAGTGACGAAGGAAGCGAAGTGATGAGCATTCGGTTCACGGCGAAGGCCCGCAGGGGGATGGTCGCGTTGACGATCGCGGCCGGACTGGCCGTCGGTGTGGCCGGTTGCAGCGGTGGAGGGGACGACGACAAGAAGCCGGAGACATCGGCGTCCGCCTCCCGCACGGGTGGGTCCGACCCGAGTACTCAGGAAGGCGCATCCGACGAGCCGATCGCGGAGCTGAAGGGCTCGAGCGGCCTGCTGCTCCAGATCACCTCGGCCATGCGCGACGCCGGCGGCTTCGTCACGGTGAACGGCAACCTGAAGAACGACGGCTCCAAGCGCATCACCGTGCCCCCCGCCGTGCGCGGAGACGAGACCGAGATCCTCCGGCACGGCATGTCGCTCGGGGGCGCGACCCTGGTGGACGCCGCGTCGAAGAAGCGGTACTACGTGCTGCGCGACACGGACGGCCGACCACTGACGACAACAGGCTTCTCGTCCCTGCAACCCGGCGAATCCCTGGCTGTCTTCGTCCAGTTCCCGGCCCCCCCGACAAGCACGACCGACGTCACCTTCCAGCTCCCCACCTTCGCCTCCGCCACCATCCAGATCTCCGGATGACCCCCACCATGACCGCCACCCGAACCCCACCCCGCCTGGCCCTGGCCCTCACGGTCACGTCGCTCATGGCGGCCCTGACCCTCACCCCGGCCCAGGCCGACGACGGCGGCCCCAGCGTCCCGCCGGGCACCGAAGCCTCCGCCTCCGCCCCCGTCGAGGTGGACCCCAACGACCCGGACCTGAAGCTCCCGGAGGGCGCCACCCTCGCCGAACCGAAGGTTCTGGACATCAAGCAGGTCGTCGAGGACCAGAGCGGGGACGAACGGCGCGAGGACACCAACGCGGACGTGAAGTTCGCCCTCCAGGCCGAGGTCCTGTTCGGCAAGGACAGCGCGAAGCTGAACGGCGAGGCGAAGGCCCGTATCTCCGCGATCGCGACGGAGATCAAGAACCAGAACGCCACCCAGATCCGCGTCTTCGGCTTCACCGACAACCTCGGCAGCTACGCCCACGGCCTCACCCTCTCCCGCAACCGCGCCAACGCCGTACAGGACGTCCTCGACCAGGAACTCAAGGACTCGGGCATCACCTACGAGGTCCGCGGCTACTCCGAGGACTACCCGATCGCGTCCAACACGACAGAGGCGGGCCGCAAGAAGAACCGCCGGGTGGAGGTGTCGTTCCCGCGGGGGGAGAGCTGACGCGGGTGGGCGCAGAGCAGAGCGTCGGGATATAGAGGTATGTTTAATAGAGGCATACTTCTACATCTGGGAACTGCTCATGGACAAGCCTGCCGAGATGTTCGACCGGGACTACGAGTGGGCGGCACTGAGCCGTTTCATCGCCGATCCACAGCCCGGCGCGACTCTCGGCGTGGTCTCCGGCCGTCGTCGGCAGGGCAAGACGTTCCTGCTGGACGCGGCGTGCCGGGCCGCAGGGGGGTTCTACTTCGGGGCGACCGAAGCCGCCGATGCCGAGTCGCTGCGCCGGATCAGTACGGCACTGACCGCCCATGTGCGCCCTGCCAGCCCGTTCCACTTCGCCGACTGGGCCGAGGCCGTCGACGCGCTGCTCGCCCTTGGTTCCGAGCGCCCCGTCCCGGTCGTCATCGACGAGTTTCCCTACCTCGCCAAGGCCAACCCGGAACTGCCGTCGATCATCCAGGAGGCGCTGCGCCCCTTGCGCGACCAGCGCACCGGCTCCCGGACGCGGTTGCTGCTGTGCGGGTCGGCGCTGTCCTTCATGGGCCGACTGCTGTCGGGCAACGCCCCGCTCCGAGGACGGGCGGGGTTGGAACTGGTCGTCCGCCCCCTCGACCACCGACTGGCCGCCGACTTCTGGGACATCACCGACCCACGTCTGGCCATGAAGGTGAACGCGGTCGTCGGCGGCACCCCCGCCTACCGGCGCGAGTTCGCCCGCGGTGACAGTCCGAAAGGGCCGGACGACTTCGACGACTGGGTCGTCCGTACCGTCCTCAACCCCGAGACGCCCCTCTTCCGCGAGGCCCGCTACCTGCTGGCGGAGGAACCCGACCTTCGCGACACAGCCCTGTACCTGTCCGTCCTCGCCGCCGTCGCCGACGGAAACGCCACGCGCGGCGGTATGGCCGGCTACCTGGAACGCAAAGCCACCGACATCGCACACCCCATCAACGTCCTGGAAGACGCCGGTCTGCTGCACCGGGACGCCGACGTCTTCCGCGACAACCGCCCCACCTACCGCATCGCCGAACCGCTGATCGGCTTCTACCACGTCATCATGCGCCCGGTGTGGGACCAGTTGGAACGCCCCGGCAGCGCGGCCCGCGTCTGGCAGGCCAGTCGCCGCCGCTTCGTCAGCAACGTCCTGGGCCCCCACTTCGAACAGATCTGCCGCGACTGGGCCCTCCACCACGCCGACCCCGACCTGCTCGGCGGCCTGCCCGCCCGCGTCGGACACGGCATCGTCCACGACACCAAAGCCCGCACCAGCCATGAAGTCGACGTGGCTGTCATCGGCATCGCGGAGGGCGCGAAACCGCCGCTTCTGGCCATCGGCGAAGCCAAGTGGAACGACACCATGGGTATCGCCCACATCGAACGCCTCCACCACATCCGCGACCTCATCACGCAGGCCGGACGCTACGACACCACCCACACCCAGCTCATCTGCCTCAGCGGATCAGGCTTCAACGACAAAGCCCGCACCGCCGCCGACACCACCCCCGACATCCAGTTGATCGACCTGGCCACGCTGTACGGCCAGGTGTGACAGCAGGGTTGGGAGAGCAGAGTGCGCCATGCGGAGCATGGACTCCGCGCGAAAGCTTGGGGATGCCAGGCGTCTTGGTGATATTTTCGCGAACGCACCGCGGACGAATTTGCTTTACATAGCGAAAGCTTCGCCCCGCACGGAGCGGAAAAGCATGGGGGATGAGACATGGCTGGCGGCACGGACATCGAGGATCCGGCAGCCCTGAATCGCGCGGGCAGCGGCGCGCAGGAGATCGCAGGACGGACACGTACCAGCGGTCGGCATCCTGTGGACGAGACGCGCTCGGCGTCCCGGGATCTCGGTAGTGACAACTGGGACGGCGGGCTCGGCGGGGCGTTGAGTGGCCTGGCCGAGACCTGGTCGAGCCAGGTCTCGGCGCTTGCGGCCAGATGTGAGGGTCTCGCCAGGCAGTGCGGGAGCTCCGGAATGCTGTATCAGGGCACCGAAACGGCGAACACCCGGACCATGAGCTCACTGTCCGCCCAGCACTCACCTTTCGGCTGAACGGCTCCAACTCACCACCCGCCTACGGCAACCGTTGTCTGACGAGCTACACCACTCCACGGGGGATCCACCAGCGTCATGCCGACGTACGAGCAGCTCTACCACCTCAACCTCAGCAACCTCAAAGCGACCGCTGACCGTTGGGAGGAGACGGTCGGCAAGTTCAAAGGCCTGCACACTGCGTTCGGCGACGAGGTCGCGGGGCCCTTCAAGCAAGCCGGCTGGCGGCAGCCGGTACTGACTGCCGCCAAGGCGGACAACGATGTACGGGCCGCCCACCAGGAGTTCGCGGACGCCCAGAAGGAAGCCGAAGGCATCGCCGGTGTCCTCACCACCCTGCACGCAGCGCTGAAGAAGGCGAAGGACGACCTCCACCACCTCGCCGATGTCGAGGCCAAGAAAGAGGATCTCCACGTCAGCGCCAACGGCACGGTCACCCCGCGCAACGACCTCTCCCAGAACCCCGGCGCCCGCCACGACCCCGACGGCCAGGCCCTCATCCGCGACCAGCAACAGGCATGCGACGCCTTCGTCCGCCGTATCGAAGCCGTCCTGCAGCGCGCCGCCGACGCCGACGAGACCGCGTGCTGGGCCCTGCGCCGGGACCTCGGCGCAAGCCGAAGTGACTTCAACACCAAGGTCGTCACATCTCTCGATGACGCCCGTGCCACCCGTACGGCCGAGCTCAAGAAGAAAGACGCCAAGGCAGAGGCCGACGGGTGGGTCACAGAAGGTAAGACGGAGGTCTCCGGGCTCGGAGCCGGAGCATCGTCGTCCGGGCCCAATGCCGTGGACGGCAAACTGGGAGAGGCCGAGGCTCATGCTGACCTTGGCCGCGCAATGGCTGAAGGCACCGTGACCAACGGCTCGTTCCAACTTGCCGGAGAAGCCGAGGCGTACGCCGGGGCCAAGGGGTCGGTGAGCGGTAGTGCCACGAATGAGGGCCTCCAGAGCCAGAGCAGCGCCTTCGCCGGAGGCGAGGCCTCGGCCAAAGGCAGCGCCTACCTCGGCCCTGTCGGCCTCTACGGACGGGCCGAGGGCCTGGGCGGCGCAGAGGCGAGCAGCACAGCCACCGCCAACCGCGAGGGCTTGGCCGTGGGGGGAGATGCGTTCGCCGGGGCGAAGGGCAGCGTCTCAGGAGGTGCTGACGTCGGGGGTCTCGGAGCGGGTGCGTCGGCTGAAGGCTGGGCCGGTATCGGGGCAGAGGGGGAGGCGACCCTGGGCAAGGCCGAAGACGGCAAGTGGAAGGTCACGACGCACACTGGTCTCGCTTTCGGACTCGGCGGCGCCGTCGGCTTCGAGTTCACCGTCGATCCGGGAAAGGTCGCAGACACCGTGGGCGATATCGCCGACGGAATCGGCAACCTGATCTGACGCAGGATTCCGCATTCTCGCCAGAGGCGTATGCGTGCACCGGTAGCCGCACCACAGGATTAAGGAGAGACCGACATGGCCACGACTCTGCCGGTACCGATCGAGTTCGAACTGCCAACCGGCTGGCGTGCCGCCCCGCCGGACGAGGTCGGGGCGCCAGGAGCGGCGTTCATCGCCTTGCATCCACGACCGGATGCCGGTTTCACCGCCAACATCACTATCGACGGTGAGTATCGCCCGGACTCGGCGGCGCTGCCCGAGATGGCTGACGGGTCGGTAGAACGGCTGCGTGAGACCGGTGCGTCGGTCATCCTCACTGATCGACGCGAAATGGGTTCGGAGGAGGCTCCCGGTCTCCTCCAGAGACTGGCCGTCTCGACCGCTGGCGGCGGTACCCCCCGTGACATTGTCCAGACTCAGGTGTACCTGTCCCTGTTGGACACCGCAGATCCGCACAATCGGGTAGTGATCCGTTTGGTGCTGACGTCTACTGCTGTCCAACACCGCCAGCTTCTTGGCGACTTCGAGGGCTTCGTGCGCACGGTCCGGCCGCGCACTGATGCAGCGTCATAGCTCGGATCGACCTTGCACCCGCAACCTGGGGCCTCATAGGTTGCGGCTATGGGACTCTTCGACAAACTGACCGGAACCAAACACCCGGCCGACGGCATTGCTGCGCTGTCCGCCGATGAGGTGCGTGCTGCCTTGCTCGGCCTCAACAGCGTTGAGGTTCCGTACGTCATCCGGGACGGCCGCGAAGAGGGTGCGGATCTGGTAGCCGAGTGGCGTGTCCTGGAGCCGGCCTGGCGAACCTTCTTCCTGCGCAGCCAGCTGAGCCGGGTGTTCAAGGTCTATATGCGCCTGGTTCCGGAGAAGGACGAAGTCCGTGCCCTTGACCAGCAATTCGAGGTCGAGTGGCTCGGCGACACCCCCAGGCTCTCGTTGTCGCCGGAGGCTCAACGTGGTCAGGTAAAGAGCACCTCGAAGCAATGGTCGCTGAGCCGGGGCGAAGACGGCAATCGAGAGGAGACCTTCAGCTTCGACAGCGACGACCTCAAGAATCCGCTCCAAGGCGTAGTCCTGAAGTCCGGCTGGACCTGGCGGGGAGTCATCTCCGGCCGACTGTGAAAGCGCAGGTCCTGGGCGGTGCGGACGAACCTCTTTGAGTGGTCAACTCGCGGGGGAAGCCGAGGCATCGGCCTCGAAGTCGAAGTTGATCTGGTTTCCGTCGACAGAAGTCACCGTGACCGTCACACCCAAGGTGCTTCCATCGTCGGCTGTCAGCTTGCACCGGGTGGTGTTGCCGACTTTGCCGACGACATCCTCGGGGCAGCTGATGTCGGGCTTCGGTTTCCCCGTCGTGGAGGCGAGCTTCTCGGAAACCAGAGTGGCTAGCTTTTCCGCAGACATCTTCGGTTCTGATTTTCCGGCGTCGACCGAGGCCGAGCATCCGGCAAGTAGCATACCGACTGCTACGGTTGTGAGAATCGCAGTCCCAGCGGGCAATCTCATCATTTTTCTAGTGAATTCCCATCATGTGAATTGGCTGCCTCCTACCCCTGGGGTGGCCACGGGCCATGGGGTGGGGTGGGCTGCTGTGTGGCGCTCAGCGCGCACGTCGCTCGTCTGAAGGCCATCCGTATTCCTCTCCCATACCCGCCGTGGGTGTGCCCCGGTGGACACACCCACGCATCCTGTCATGTGCCGGTGAGCACTGAGCGACTATCCGATGACACGCATCACGGTCGCGTCGCTCATGACGGCCCTGACCCTCACCCCGGCCCAGGCCGACGGCGGCGGCCCCAGGATGGACCCCAACGACCCGGCAGAGCGGGGACGAACGGCGCGAGGACACCAACGCGGACGTGAAGTTCGCCCTCCAGGCAGAGGTCCTGTTCGGCAAGGACAGCGCGAAGCTGAACGGCGAGGCGAAGGCCCGTATCTCCGCGATCGCGGCGGAGATCAGGAACCAGAACGCCACCCAGATCCGCGTCTTCGGCTTCACCGACAACCTCGGCAGCTACGCCCACGGCCTCACCCTGTCCCGCAACCGCGCCAACGCCGTACAGGACGTCCTCGACCAGGAACTCAAGGACTCGGGCATCACCTACGAGGTCCGCGGCTACTCCGAGGACTACCCGATCGCGTCCAACACGACAGAGGCGGGCCGCAAGAAGAACCGCCGGGTGGAGGTGTCGTTCCCGCGGGGGGAGAGCTGAATGCTCCCTGCGTACATCGAAGAGGTGGGCGGTCTACCGACCGTAGAGCGTTGTGCTCGGCGGCTCGAACGTCGTCAGAGCTTCGCGGGAGCAGAGCACCCGTGGGCCTTCGCCGAGCGCTCGGCGAACACCTTCAGCGCGCTCCGCTCGTAGGCGCGACCCGGTGTGCTCGCGATGCCCTTGCGGTCGTCATCAGTGGCGGCATACGGCTGCAAGGTGAACAGGGCAAACCCGTCACGGCACTTGGCTGACGTCCAGCTGATCGTCCCGTCTGCAGCCCGCTGTTGGGCGGGGACGCCGGGCGACGGCGTAACCCTGCCGTGGCTCAATACCTGGTAGTTGGAGTACATCTCCTGCGCGTAGGGGCCGAACCGCGCTTTCAGGAGATACCGCGCGCGGGCGTCCGCGTCGGACAGCCGACAGATCTCGTACGGCGCACCCCCGCGGTCGGTCTCGGTGGCGACGGACACCCCTTGCGCGGTGGGGATGCCGGAGCAGGTCCCGTCCGCCGCGCGGAGAGGCTTGCGGGAGTCCTCGCTCACCGGCAGGCCGAGACGCCGTACGGGCTCTCCGAGTTCGGCACCGCACTCCTGCTTCTTCGACACCTTCGCCGCGGTGGAGGTGGCGATCCTGGCGTAGCCCGGTCGGTTCGCGGGATCGTCCATGGTGACGTCGGGCAGCGAGGTCTCCACGGTGATGGAAAGGGCCGCCGCCTTGCTGCCCTCGGCGCAGTCGAGGACCAGACTGACGGTCACGTCCTCCGGCTCGTCCAGGTCCGCCCCGAGGACTCCTGACCATCCGTATCCGACGGGTACGGCGAGATCGTCCGAGCCGTCAGCCCTGTAGAGGGAATCCACGTTCTCCCCGACGGAGGCCGCGTCGACGACACGGATCTCGGCTGTGCCGCCGCCGTCGACGTGCACCCAGCAACTCGCCACCATGTCCCAGTACCGCTTGTACTCAGCCGTCTCCTTGACCTTGACCTCTCCGGACCCGAGGACCCCGCGCACCACATCCCGGTCGAGGAGACCGCCACAGGCGGCGTCGAGCGCCGAGTTGTCACTCCACCGCTGGAAGTCCCCGTGCACATACAGATATCCGAGCACACCGGCGGCCGTGACCGACAGTGAGATCACCGCTCGCAGGACGATCCGTCTCACTGCCACTCCTGTACCTCTCCAAGGATCTCGGTGTCGTGGCGACCCTGTTGCCGGGGCCAGTCGTCGGGTTGAGAAGGCTCTGTCGGCCAGGAAGGACAGCGCCGTACCGGAGCTCGGTGGTCTTGGTCCCCGCGTACGCGGCGGTCATGGCCGGCTGCCGCCACCCCGCGTCCTTGTACGGCCGTTCCACGCGCTCCCCGAAGGAGGTGTGCAGGCTCTTGAACTTGGTGGAGGTCTCGGCCCACCGGTCGGCGGCGCTCTTGAGGTTGCCGAGCTTGAGGTGGTAGAGCTGTTCGTACGTCGGCATCGGCCGGACTTCTCCCCGTGAAGACGATCGTGTGAGGCGAGCTGAGGCGTGGTCCTTCAGCCGAACGGCGACGGCTGGACGGACTTGACCGTCTGGGTGTTCACCGACTCGACCTCGACGTAGTTGTTGCCGGTGGTCCCGAACTGCGCGCTGAGGTCCCGGCAGCGGCCGACCAGTCCGTCCACCTGGAGGGACCAGACTGACGCGAGGCTGTTGAGCGCTGCGCCCAGTCCGCCGCTCCAGTCGGCACTGAAGTCCGTGGCCGCCGAGCGGGTCTCGTCGAGTGGATGATCACCGGCGGTCCGCGTCTCACCTGCGATCTCGGAAGCCCCGCTCCCCGCCTTCTTCAACGCTTCCGGGTGGTCAACGTCTGTACCGCCTGACACGACTTGGCCCCTTCTCATCCCCGTGAGGCGGCGCCTGGATACCGCCCGTGAAGGTGAGATTACCGTAAGAGGATCAAGCGGATCGCGGACGCTTCTGGCCTACCCTGGGCACGACGGCCTCCGCCTGTGCTCCGAGACGCAGCCCTGTCTTTGAGTGGACGCATCCTGGCCTGATCGGTAGTGCTGACCACCCTCGCCGCGGCGACGGGTGCCGCCACACTCGCGCCCACGCACCCCCGGCCGATGGCCGAAGGCCGGCAGCTGCGGCAGCTGACCGGACAAGAACTCACCAAGGGTCTGTTCGGCTGCGGTGCCGCGATCAACGCCGGCAGCCGCCCCGGCTTGGGCCCCCTCCGACCTCCCCGTCAGCGCGTTCGGCCGAGTCGCGGCGCCCCCCACACACCCACACCGTCACTCCACAACAACCTTCACCCGCACCCCCACCCGAACCCCCCACCCCTCCATCACCCCCGCCCTCGCCTCCAGCACATGCCGCGACCGCACCCGCGGCAACCCCAGCCGTCCCGGCCTCATCGTGCGGACGGCGATCACGCGGAGGCCGCGGTCGAGGTAGGCGACGTCGATGGGGAAACGCATCCCGAAGGTGTGCACACTGCCCGCGGGGGAGAGGAGCAGGGCCCCGTCCACGGAGTCCCGGCCGAGCAGTCCCCTCGTCCGGGCGCGGTAGGAGGAGGCGATCTCCAGCGGTACGGCGAGCTCCTCCCGCTCACCGTGCACGATCAGCTTTCCCCGGCCGTCCTGCCAACGCCCCATCCCGGAACCGCCCTTCGTCATGGCGTTCCCACGCCGTCCCCGTCGCCCCCGCTACCGTGGACCGATCCTCTCTCCACTGCCCAGGTCAGGTGTCCGATGCGGAAAATCGTCCTGATGATGTCCATGTCCCTCGACGGCTACATCGAAGGACCCGACCACGACATCGACTGGCACACGGTCGACGACGAGCTGCACACGCACATGAACGCCACGGTGGGAGCCATGGGCGGGCTGCTCCACGGCCGTGTCGTCTACGAACTCATGGCCTCCTACTGGCCCACCGCCGACGCCGACCCCGACGCCCCCGCGTCCGTCCGGGAGTTCGCCCCGATCTGGCGGGACCTCCCCAAGGTCGTCTACTCCCGGACCCTGACGAAGGTCGACTGGAACTCCACGCTCGTCCGTGAGGTCGTACCGGAAGAGGTCCGGGCCCTGAAGGAGCAGCCGGGCGGTGATCTCGCGCTGGGCGGGGCCGGCCTCGGGGAGACCTTCCTGCGGTACGGCCTCGTCGACGAGCTGCGGATCTACGTCCACCCCGTGCTCGTCGGCCGGGGCAAACCCCTGTTCCCGCACAGCGACACGCTGACCTCCCTCCGGCTCGTCGAGTCGCACACCTTCGGCAACGGCGTGGTGCTGCTGCGGTACGAGCCGGCGTCGTAGAGAGGTTGTTCCTGGCTCCCCGGCGGGTAGGAAGGGCCGCATGACCGGACTCGGCGCGGTGTTCCGTCCCCAGCTCCCTCCCGAGCGGCTGCGGGCCCTCGCCCGGCTCGCCGACGAGACGGGGCTGGAAGAGCTCTGGCTTTGGGAGGACTGCTTCCGGGAGGGCGGGATCTCCACCGCCGCTGCCGCCCTCGCGTGGACCGAGCGGGTGCGGGTCGGGGTCGGCCTGCTGCCCGTCCCGCTGCGGAACGTCGCCATCACGGCGATGGAGGCGGCCACCCTGCACCGGATGTTCCCGGGGCGGGCGGTCCTCGGTGTCGGGCACGGCGTACAGGACTGGATGGCGCAGGTGGGGGCCCGGGCGGAGTCGCCGCTCACCCTGCTGCGCGAGCATCTCGACGCGCTGCGGGCCCTGTTGCGCGGGGAGCGGCTCAGCACACGGGGGCGGTACGTGACCCTGGACGACGTCGGCCTCGACTGGCCGCCCGCCGAGCCCGCCGAGGTGCTCACCGGGGCCACCGGCCCGCGCACCCTCCGCCTCTCGGGCGAGGCCGCCGACGGCACGGTGCTCACCGCCGGGACCCCGCCCGAGGGTGTCCGGCGGGCCCGCCGGCTCATCGAGGAGGGACGGCAGGCGGCGGGGCGGACGGACCCGCACCGGGTCGTCGTGTACCTCCTCACCGCCACCGGACCCGACGCGGCCGCCCGGCTGCGCGCCGGACTCGCCGACGAGGGCCACGCCGATGTCCCCGACCTCGGGGTCGCCGGGGACGCGGACGCCGTCGCCAAGGCCGTGCAGCGGCTCGCCGACGCCGGCGCCGACACGGTCGTACTCCAGCCGACCGCCGACGAACCCGACCCGGAGGGCTTCGTACGGTTCACCGCGCGGGAGGTCCGGCCCCTGGTGGGCTGACGGAAAAAATGGGCGGCGGTCACCGGCATGCTCCTGCCACGATCAATCCCATGGCCGCCTCACACCCCCACTCCCCACACTCCCACTCCTCGCACCACCGCTCCCCGCACCCCCATTCTCCGCACGCCCACTCCCCGCACCCTCACACCTTCGAAGCCCTCGTCGCCGAGGGTGCCTCCGTCCCCACCGAGGGCTGGGACTTCTCGTGGTTCGAGGGGCGGGCCACCGAGGCGCGGCCCTCCTGGGGGTACGCGCGCTCACTGGCCGGACGGCTGGCCGGTGCCGCGGCCTCGCTGGACATCCAGACCGGCGGCGGCGAGGTCATGGACTTCGCCCTCGGGCAGGGCGGCAGGACGCCCGTGCTCGCCGCGGCCACCGAGGGCTGGCCGCCGAACGTCGCCAAGGCCACCGCACTGCTGCGCCCGCGCGGCATCGTGGTCGTCGCCGCGGCGGAGGACGCGCCGCTGCCCTTCGCCGACGACACCTTCGACCTGGTCAGCAGCAGGCACCCGGTCAACCCCCAGTGGGCGGAGATCGCGCGCGTGCTGCAGCCCGGCGGCACCTACTTCGCCCAGCATGTCGGCCCCCGCAGCGTCTTCGAGCTCGTCGAGTACTTCCTAGGCCCGCAGCCCGAGTCGCAGAGCTCGGACCGCCATCCCGACCGCGACCGCGCCGCCGCCGAGGCCGCCGGACTGGAGATCGTGGACCTGCGTGCCGAGCGACTGCGGGTCGAGTTCCACGACATCGCCGCCGTCGTCCACTTCCTGCGCAAGGTGGTGTGGATGGTCCCCGGTTTCACTGTGGCCGAGTACGAACCCCGGCTGCGGGCCCTGCACGAGCGGATCGAGTCCGAGGGGCCCTTCGTCGCCCACAGCAGCCGCCACCTCCTTCAGGCCCGCAAGCCGCAGGCCTGACGTTCCCGCCTGCGGACGAGTCTCAGGGCGTCAGGGCGACCTCCGGCTGGAACCCCCGGATGACTACAAACCGGGCAATGCGTATATCGTGGGCTGATCTGCCCCACATATCCATGGTCTTCACGGGGTTTCCACATTGTTATCCCAGGCGGCTCGCGTCAGGGCCTCGACTGACGTAAATTCAATGCGAGGCAATTCGCGCCAGCAAAGCTGCGCGGTGGCACCGTGCAGAGGAGGGGGCTGCGCGGTGCCGCGCCCACTTCCCGGCGTCAAAGAAACGTTCCGACCCGGAGTCACCCGCTCGGGCGATGCCTCACACCCCCATGATTCCGCCGTGATTCGGCCACGAAACCCCCATGAACAGGGCTTCGACCGGCCACCGCGCCGTCGCCGTCCGACTCCGGAGAGTAGTTGTGGCACGCCGATGCACACACCATCCCTCACGAAGGGTTATGGTGGAAACCCCCCCTCGGGCCGGTCCGTCTCCCCCCCACGGACCGGCCCGTTTTTTTGTGCGCGCAGCACACCGCGAGGCACGCACGAGACACCTGCGCGGCGCGCACGTGATGCGCATGACAGGGGCGGCCGGGGTACCCGCTCAGGGCGCGGAGTCGTAGCGGCAGGCTCTGTGCCGCGTGGGCACCAGCGGTCGCCGACGACCCGCGGTGGCCCATGCGCCAGCAGGCCCCCCGCAGTTGGCGCCCGGAAGCCCCGGTACGCTCTAGCCGCGGGGACCGCCATCTCAAAGGGGCTGACTTTCACGTGAACCTGCGCGACAAGCTGCGCGGCCTGCTGGTCAGGCTGTACGCACGCCGGGTGGAAGGCCACCTGGACCACGCCCAGGTGCCCAAGCACATCGGTGTCATCGTGGACGGCAGCCGGCGCTGGGCGAAGGCCGCCGGTTCCACCCCTGTCGACGGCCACCGCGCCGGTGCGGAGAAGATCGAGGAGTTCCTCGGCTGGTGCACCGAGACGGACGTCGAGGTCGTCACCCTGTGGCTGCTGTCCACGGACAACTTCAACCGCCCGCCGGAGGAGCTCGGCCCCCTCCTCGGCATCATCGAGGACGTCGTGCGCACCCTCGCCGCCGACGGCCGCTGGCGCGTCCACCACGTCGGCACCCCCGACCTGCTGCCCTCCCCGATGCAGACGGCGCTCAAGGAGGCGGAGGAGTCCACCGCCCACGTCGACGGGATACTCGTCAACGTCGCCATCGGCTACGGCGGCCGCCAGGAGATCGCCGACGCCGTACGGTCCATGCTGCTCGACGCGCAGGAGAAGGGCACCTCGATGGAGGAGCTCGCCGAGGCCGTCGACATCGACATGATCGGCCGCCATCTCTACACCGGCGACCAGCCCGACCCCGACCTGGTGATCCGCACCAGCGGCGAGCAGCGGCTGTCCGGATTCATGCTGTGGCAGACCGCCCATTCGGAGTACTACTTCTGCGAGGTCTTCTGGCCGGCCTTCCGCAAGGTCGACTTCCTGCGCGCGCTGCGGGACTACGCGGCCCGTCACCGGCGCTACGGCGGCTGACGCGACGGCCTGGAGTACCCCTTTTGGGGCGGAAGTAACAAGGAGTTCACCAGCGCGCCGTCATATGCGCTGGCATGGCACCGCATGTTCGAGGGCATAAGCCAAGCAGGTCGATGCCCGAACCACGGGTGTCGGATCTCAGCGGGCGGCACGGGGCCGTCCCGCCCGGGAGGCCCTTTGCACCAGCTCGACCGTGCGGTCTCAGCACGGAAGAAGCAGTGGAGGGCCGGTTCCCGGCCCGTGCAAACGGGCCGTCGACCGGTCCAGCTCCACTCCGTCGCTCCCCGACCTCATCCGAGGGGGTACGTCCTTCCGTGGTGACCAGCACAAAGCGCCGTATGCCTGACCGGCGCACCTACGTTCTCGACACCAGCGTCCTGCTGGCCGACCCGAACGCCCTGAGCCGCTTCGACGAGCACGAGGTCGTGCTCCCCATCGTCGTGGTCACGGAGCTGGAGGCGAAGAGGCACCATCCCGAACTCGGCTATTTCGCCCGGCAGGCCCTGCGCCTGCTCGACGAGTTCCGGGTGCGGTTCGGCCGCCTCGACGCCCCCATCCCGATCGGGGAGCTGGGCGGGACCGTCCGTGTCGAGCTCAACCACTCGGACCCCAGCGTGCTGCCCAGCGGCTACCGCCTGGGGGACAACGACTCCCGCATCCTCGCGGTCGCCCGCAATCTGCAGGCCGAGGGATTCGACGTCACCGTCGTGTCGAAGGACCTCCCGCTCAGGATCAAGGCCTCGTCCGTCGGTCTCCTCGCCGAGGAGTACCGCGCCGAGCTCGCCATCACGGACGCCTCCGGCTGGACCGGAATGTCCGAACTGACCCTGCCCGGCGAGCAGGTGGACATCCTCTTCGAGGAAGGCCACGTCTACGTCCCCGAGGCCTCCGAGCTGCCCGTGCACACGGGACTGACCCTGCACTCCGAGCGCGGAAAGGCGCTCGGCCGGGTCGCGCCCGACGGCAACATCCGTCTGGTGCGCGGCGACCGGGAGGCGTTCGGCATCAAGGGCCGCAGCGCGGAGCAGCGCATCGCGCTGGACATCCTGCTCGACCCGGACATCGGGATCGTGTCCATGGGCGGCCGGGCCGGCACCGGAAAGTCGGCGCTCGCGCTGTGCGCGGGCCTGGAGGCGGTCCTGGAGCGCCGCCAGCACCAGAAGGTCATGGTCTTCCGCCCGCTGTACGCGGTGGGCGGGCAGGAACTCGGCTATCTGCCGGGCTCCGAGGCCGAGAAGATGAGCCCCTGGGCGCAGGCGGTCTTCGACACGCTGTCCGCGGTCACCAGCCGCGAGGTCATCGAGGAGGTCACCGCGCGCGGGATGCTCGAGGTCCTGCCGCTCACCCACATCCGCGGCCGCTCGCTCCACGACGCGTTCGTGATCGTGGACGAGGCGCAGTCCCTGGAACGGAACGTCCTTCTCACCGTTCTGTCCCGGATCGGAGCGAATTCACGGGTGGTTCTCACCCACGACGTGGCACAAAGGGACAATCTCCGCGTCGGTCGCTACGACGGTGTCGTCGCCGTGGTGGAGAAGCTGAAGGGGCACCCCCTCTTCGCCCACGTCACGCTGACGAGGTCCGAGAGGTCCCAGATCGCGGCCCTTGTGACCGAAATGCTCGAAGACGGCCAAATCTGAGGTAGTACACGCTCGTTGGCGCCGTCCGGAAAGGCCAAGAGCCTAGCCGGGCGGCGCCTTCGCGTGTCGAGGTTTCTCGAAATCCCTGGGGTCAAACGGGATGTGAGCTTTCACACGCAACTCAGAATTGCCACCCGGCGTCCGGTTACGGCAGAGTCTCGGTTCTGTCAGGCCCCGCATACGGCACACCTGTACCCCCAGCGGTACGGCACCACAGCAGCACCACCAACTCCATAGTCGAAGCCGTATGCCGCCCGCGCACCACGCGGCGCTCCCCCCGCGGGAGTTGCCCACCGGGCCCGCGCCTCCCGTGACCCCGCAGTTGGGAGGCCAGTGTTCAGGGGCACGATTGCGTCCGCCAGGGTCACCGAAGCGGGCGATGCTGGAAGGAAACCGTGTGAGCCCGATTTCGGTCCGGGGATTCGCAGTGGCCTCAGCCACCGCGGTCACCGCTGTAGGAAGCGTTGTCGGAGTTGCCTCCGGCAGTGTCGCGCAGCCGAACGACGCCGAGACGACGGCAGCCGACACGACGACGCTCCTGGCGGACATCCCCGCGGGTGAGCAGGCTCAGGTGCAGACCGCGTCCCTCACGCAGCAGGCCGACTACCAGGCCATCGCCGCGGATGCGAGCGCCAAGAAGGTCGCGGAGGAGTCGGCCCGCAAGGCCGCCGCCAAGTCCGCGATCGAGAAGAAGGAGGCCGCCGAGCAGGCGGCCAAGGAAGCCAAGGAGCGCGCCGAGGCCAAGGAGAAGGCCAGCCGGAGCTCTTCCAGCTTCCCGGTGCAGAGCTCGTACACCGTGGCGCAGATCCAGGCGATGGCCGCGTCGATGGTGCCGAGCGGCCAGTTCCAGTGCTTCAGCAACATCGTGGACCACGAGTCCAGCTGGAACTACCGCGCCGTCAACGCCTCCTCCGGTGCCTACGGTCTCTTCCAGGCCCTGCCGGGCTCCAAGATGTCGTCGGTCGGTGCCGACTGGCAGACCAACCCGGCCACCCAGATCAAGTGGGGCCTCAACTACATGGACAGCCGGTACGGCAGCCCCTGCGAGGCCTGGTCGTTCTGGCAGGCCAACCACTGGTACTGAGCGCGCCCGGCTCTCAACCTCGCGAGGCCCCTCCCCGTCCTAGGGGGAGGGGCTTTTGCCATGTACGGTCGGACCGGACGACTCCAGGGGGGAGTGGTGGGGAGAGACGGGGGAAGAGGACGGATCATGTCGCGAGTGCCAGGGTGGATCGGTCGGCTCGGTGCCCGGCTGACCGATGTGGGAGAGCGGTTGGACGAGCGCCGCGCCGAGGTGGCCCGTGAGGAGGCCGAGGCCGAGGCCGCCGAGTCGCCCGAGCGCGAGCGCGGGCCGGGGAAACCCGCGGGCGCCGCCTCCCGCCCGCCCGTCGTGCTGGTCCCCCGCCCCGACCCGGCGCAGGCCGTGCCGTGGGGCGTACGGGTCGCCGCCGAGGCCGGCTGGCGGCTCCTGGTCCTCGCGGGCACCGTCTGGGTGCTGATGCGGATCATCAGCTCCGTACAGCTCGTCGTGTTCGCGTTCGTCGTCGCCCTGCTCATCACCGCGCTGCTCCAGCCGACGGTGGCCCGCCTCATGCGGCACGGCGTCCCGCGCGGCCCCGCCACCGCGCTCACCGCGATCCTCGGCTTCGTCATCATCGGCCTGCTGGGCTGGTTCGTGACCTGGCAGGTCATGGAGAACATCGACGACCTCTCCGACCAGATCCAGAACGGCATCGACGATCTGCGCAACTGGCTGCTGAAGAGTCCCTTCCACGTCACCGACAAGCAGATCAACCAGATCGCCAAGAACCTGCGGGAGGCGGTCGGCGCCAACACCGACCAGATCACCTCGGCGGGCCTGGAGGGCGTCCAGGTCGTCGTGGAGGCCCTCACCGGCATCCTGCTGACCTTCTTCTCCACCCTCTTCCTGCTCTACGACGGCCGGCGCATCTGGGGATGGACGCTGAAGCTGGTCCCCGCGGCCGCCCGTCCCGCCGTGGCCGGCGCCGGCCCGCGCGCCTGGCGCACCCTGACCGCCTACGTCCGCGGCACGGTGCTGGTGGCCCTCATCGACGCCGTCTTCATCGGCATCGGCATCTACTTCCTCGACGTCCCCATGGCCGTCCCGCTGGCCGTCTTCATCTTCCTGTTCTCGTTCATCCCGCTCGTCGGCGCCGTCGCCTCCGGCGCGCTGGCGGTCCTGGTCGCGCTCGTCACCCAGGGCGTCTTCACCGCGGTGATGACCCTCGCGGTGGTCCTCGCCGTCCAGCAGATCGAGGGCCACATCCTCCAGCCGTTCATCCTGGGCCGCGCGGTGCGCGTCCACCCGCTCGCGGTCGTCCTCACGGTCGCCACCGGCGGCATGGTGGCCGGCATCGGCGGCGCGGTGGTGGCCGTACCTCTGGTGGCGGTGACCAACACGGTGGTGAGCTACCTCAAGGCGTACGCCGAGGAACAAGCGCCGCCACCCGAGGCCGAGGACGAGGTCGTGACGGAGGACGCGGAGGACGTCGTCACCGAGGAGCAGGGGGCGGAAGAGCCGCCGCCGGACCCTGAAAAACCTGCCTCGGATTCGGTCAAATGAGCGCCGAACGCATTGTTTTTGAGCAGCCCGTGAACTCAACTTCCGTCAACTAACGGCAGCTGGGAAACCCGCACCCGGAATATGCGCCCGGACTGATACACATTCCCTCCTCAGCGCTACGCGTCAGGCGTATGTGCGAGGCGGCGGGGGGTGTGATGTCGGGCCACGAACACCTGGCTCAGGCCCTGGCCGCGTGCGGCCGGGACGGCTTCACCGGAGAGCTGCGGGTCACCGGGACACCCGGCGGCACCTTCCACTTCGGCGACGGCCGGGTGGTCGCCGTGGAGTCGCCGGGCGCCCCGGGCCCCGAGGCGCTGCTGTTGCGCTCGGGGCGGGTCAGCGGCGAGCAGTGGGCCGAGCTGGTACGGGAGTCCGGCGGCTCGCGCTGGCCGGCCACGGCACTCATCGCCCACGGCTACGCGGGCGCCGCACAACTGCGGGTGGTGTGCGCGCTGGCCCTGCACGACGCCGCCTTCGCGATGGCCGCCGGCCGGGTGGAGGAGTGCGAACGCCTCGCCACCGCGGAGCCGTTCGCGCAGGTCCCCCTGGGTGAGCCGCCGCTGCGGCTGCTCCAGGACGCGCTCCGCAGACTCACCGCACTCGCCGCGCTGCCGCACCCCGTGCACCCCGACCGGGAACGGCCCGTGCGCTCGGGCACCGGCAACGCGTCCGGGGCCCTGCGGCGCGAGTTGCTCACGCACGCCGACGGTCGCAGTACGGCCCGCGACCTCGCCTTCCGGGTCGGGCGCGGGGTCTACACCGTGACCGTCGAGGTGGCCCGCATGCTCGACGAGGGGCTCCTGGTGTGCGCCGGCCCGCCCGCCGCCGTCGTCGTCCGCTCCCTTCCGGGTGGCGACGAACTCCGGCCCCGCGAACCCCCGTCCGTGGAGCAGTCCGCGTCCCCGACGCGAACCGATCTGCCCCGCCGAAAACCCGGCAGCTTCTTCCGACTCCGAAACGGAATACCCAAATGAAAAAGCCGATCAGATGTGAACAGATTCAGGGGAGTTGAGTACATGGATCACCAAGCCCTGGCGCTTGAAATGCGCGGTCTGCGCGAACAGGTCACCGGAATCACGGATACCGCGCTCGCCGCCGCGGACGGACTGCTCATCGCCGCGGACACCGCCGACTCGATCGACCCGGAGGGGCTCGCCGCGCTCGCCGCGGCCGGTCTCGGCCTCGCCCGGCGCACCGCCGAGGCGACCGCCCGCGGCACGCTGCGCCGGACGGTGACGTACGGCAGCCACGGCTGCGCCGCCTTCTACGCCGTCGGTGACACCGCCCTGATGGTCGTGCTCGGCGACGAGGGCATGGACGTGGACCACCTGCACCGGGCGACCCAGCCGACCCTGAACCGGATCGGCTCGATCCTCACCGACAAGGCGACCGAGAAAGCATCAGAAGGAGTCTGAAGGGATGGCGACGAAGCGTATGACCCCAGGTTTCTCCGACCAGGTGATGGGCCTGGTCAAGTCCCTTCGCACCGACGCCCCCGACTGCGTCGCGTCCGGGGTGGTCGACATGTCCACCGGCATGCTGCTGTCGTACGAGACGGTCGAGAACCATCCCCCGGAGGTCCTGGACCTCCTGGCGGGGGCGACTCTCGACCTGTTCCAGGGCCGCACGGTCGTGATGATCGAGGACGTCTTCAAGGAGCGCCGCGGGATCGCCAGTGACAACCACTTCTTCCAGGAGATCCTGGTCAACAGCGAGAACCTCACACACCTGTTCGTGCGGCTGGTCGAACAGCAGGACGTCGTGGCCGTGGTCGTGTGCCGCAAGTCGGTCAACGTCGGCATGCTGTTCGCCCAGGTCCGGCGGGTGGTGAAGGAGTACAGCCTCTGAGCGGACCCCCGGCTGCGGGCGGCTACTCCGTCCGCAGCCCGTCCGGCCGCATCAGCCTCAGCAGCGGCGGCAGGCTCAGCAGCGTCACCACGAGGACCACCCCGGCGCCCACGCCGGTCATCGACAGCACACTCGACCAGTCCACCCGCACCGGGGTGTCGGTCATCTTCAGCAGGACCACCCCCAGCGTCAGCCCCACCACCGAGGCCAGCAGCAGACCGAGCCCGACCGGGATCGCCGTCTGCCACAGCACCGACAGACTCAGGGTGCGCCGCCTGGTACCGAAGGCGACCAGCGCCGACAGGAGCTTCCTGCGCTCACGCAGCTGCTCCAGCTGGGAGACCAGCAGGCTCGCCCCGATCAGCGCGAGGACACAGACCGCGCCCACGAACAGGCCGGTGCGGATGGAGGAGTAGCGGTCGTTGCTCTCGGTGGAGACCCAGGTCATGGGCTCCTCGTACGGGTTGATCCGGGCGGCCGTGTTGCGGACGTGGTCGCGCGCGTCCGGGAGCGAGTCGTCCACCCGCACATAGATCTGTCCGCGCACCCCCGCCGCGGCCTGTGCCGGGAAGGCGCCCGGGGTGACCAGGATTCCGCCGCGCCGGTAGCCCGTCGGGTCGGCGATGGACTCCGCCTGCTTGACGGCCTTCGGGACCGTCCAGACGACCGAGGTCTGCTTCTCCGCGGCCTCGGAGGTGTCGAACCAGAGCTTCTGGCCGGGCCGGGCCGTCACATTCGACTCGTCGTCGGTGTTCTGCCTTTCGGTGTCGCTCTCGCCCGCCGACGGCGCGACATGCGAGACGAAGACATCGCCGTCGCGGCAGGAGGGCAGCTTGGCCACCTCACGCAGGGACGTGCAGTCGGCGACGGTCACCCGGGCCCAGTTCGCGTCCTCGCCCGTCCCGTCGTTGACGAAGCCCTCGTCGAACGCGTACACCTGCCGGACGCCCTTGGTCGCGGCCAGTTCCTTCGCGGTCGCCGCGAGCGCCTTCCCCTTCGGGACGGTCACCTGCATCTGCGCCCGCGAGATGTCGTAGCCGGTGTCCTTCGTGTAGTCGCTCTCGGTGCCCGCGAACAGCATCTGCAGCGCGATCGCCCCGGCCACCGCGACCGCGATGCCGTTGACCATCCGGGCCGCCGTGCCGCTGCTCAACTGGAGCCTGCGCACGGCCAGTTGCCAGGACACCGCGCCCGCGCCCAGCCGGGCCACGACCGCCTCGACGATCCACGGCAGCAGCGCGGTCACACCGACCAGGAGCAGGATGACACCGCCGCTGACGAGGTACTGGTTGAAGTCGCCGCCGTCCCGGCCCTGTCCGACCATCGGGTACAGCATTCCGAGCCCGGCCAGCGGCAGCAGCAGCCGCCACCACAGCCTGCGTCGCGCGGGCTTGGCCGTACGCACCACGCCGAGCGGCTCGATCACCACGCCCCGCAGGGCCACCAGCGTCACCAGCACGGCCGCCGCCGGCACCGCGACCGCGACCAGCAGGGCCAGCAGCACGGAGGGGTTGAGATAGCTCGGGAACACGCTCTGCCCGAACACCTCGACGGAGCCCGCCACTTCACGGCCGATCAGGAAGAACACGGTGCCGAGGACCAGCCCGAGCACCGCGCCCGCCAGCGCCTCGCCGGCGGCGATCCGCCGGGTCGAGCGGCCGTCGGCACCCACCAGGCGCAGGGCCGCGAGCCGCCGGTCGCGCCGCTCGCCGCCGAAGCGGACGGCCGCGGTGATGAACACGGCGACCGGCATCAGCAGCACCACGAAGACGACCAGGACCAGGAGCACCAGCACCGGGTCGGAGTCCGACTCGGTCGGGTTCGGGTTCCCGTACTTGGCGATCCGGCTGACCCCGGCGCCGTTGACGTCCTGGGCGGCGAGCCCCTTGGCCCCGCGGTAGAAGGCGAGTTCGTGGGAGCCGATCAGCCCGCTCTCGGCGATCGTCCCGGCGATCCGGTTCGGCAGCCGCTCCCGCAGCAGCTTGCCGTCCTCGGATTCCAGCAGTTTCTTCAGCGCGGGGGAGACGACCATCTCGCCGACCGCGGGGAACTTCGCGACCCCGGGCGGCAGCGGCGCCTTCGGCCCCTCGGGCTCCAGGTCCCGGCCGCGGATGTCGGTGTCCCGGAAGGTGGTCGACGCGTTCCCCGACAGCAGGGTGTTGTCGGCCTTCTTGATCTCCTGCCCGTAGTTGATGTCCGCGCGGGCGTCACCCCGCTCGTGCCGTACCGCCAGCGCGTTCGGCAGCGCGGTGGTCAGCAGCAGCAACGCCACCCCGAGCCCGACCCCGACCGCGGTCAGCAGCGCGCGGACCCATCCCTCGCGTCCGCCCGCGAAGGCGAACCGAACCCCCATGGAGAGGTCTCTCCACCACTGCCTCACGCTCATACGACCCGCTCCATGTCCCGGGACTTCCCGTCCCGTACGACGATCTCGCGGTCGGAGTAGGCGGCCACCCGTGCCTCGTGGGTGACGAGGACGACGGCCGCGTTGGTGGACCGGGCGGCCTCGGTGAGCAGCTCCATGACCCGCTCGCCGTTGAGGGAGTCCAGCGCGCCGGTCGGCTCGTCGGCGAACAGCACGCGCGGGTTGGTCACCAGGGACCGGGCCACGGCCACCCGCTGCCCCTGACCGCCGGAGACCTCACCGGGCCGCTTCTTGCGGAGGTCGTCCACCTCCAGGCGCTCCATCCAGCCGAGCGCCGCCTTCTCGGCCTCCTTGCGGGAGGTGCCGTTCAGCCGCAGCGGCAGCGCCACGTTCTCCACGCAGGTCAGTTCGGGCACCAGCTGCCCGAACTGGAAGACGAAGCCGAACTCGGAGCGGCGCAGCGCACTGCGCTCGGCGTCGCTCATCGTCGCCATCTCCCGGCCGGCGTACTGGATCGAGCCCGAGTCGGGTGTGACGATCCCGGCCAGACAGTGCAGCAGGGTCGACTTGCCGGACCCGGACGGGCCCATCACGGCGACGACCTCGCCGGGATGTATGGAGAACTCGGCACCGTCCAGCGCGACGGTCGGGCCGTAGGTCTTGCGCAGCGCGTCGGCGACGAGAAGGGAACCTGCCGGGGTCACTTGACCACCTCCGCGAGCTTGTCGAGACGCGCGGCGGTCAGCTCCAGCCAGCGCAGGTCGGCTTCCAGGTGGAACAGGGCGTGGTCGCAGATCAGCTGGTCGGCGAGGTCGCCCTTGCGCTTGCGGTCGGTGAGGATGCGCATCATCCGCAGGTGTTCGGCGCGCTGGGTGTCGAGGATGTCCCCGGCGTCCCGGTGCGTGAGCAGCGCGAGGACGACCTTGGTGTACAGCGTCGACTGCAGATACGGCTCGGGCTTCTCGGGCGTCGCGAGCCACCGCTGTACGTCGGTGATCCCGGCGTCCGTGATGGCGTACCGCTTGCGCTCGGGACCGCCGCCGGGCTCGATGCCGTCGACTTCGACGAGCCCGTTCTTCAGCAGCCGCGACATCGTCGAGTAGACCTGGCCGTAGTGCAGCGGCCGGTCGTGACCGAACTTCTCGTCGAAGGCCCGCTTGAGGTCGTAACCGTGGCGGGGCCCGGACTCCAGGAGCCCTAGGAGGGTGTGACCGATGGACATGAGGAGGACTGTACATGCGGTGTATACCCCTCGTGTATACGCGCCGTGTGCAGTCACGTCCGGGGCGTGTGGAGCCGCAGGTGGGGGCCGATTGTCACGGTTCTGCTACGCGCCCGGGGCGTCCTTCGGTGGGCGCCCGCGGCGCGGCAGCGGGCCGGCTTCCCCCGGCAGCCGGCCGGCCTCCTTCAGGGCCCTGCGCAACAGGAACTCGATCTGCGCGTTCGCCGACCGCAGCTCGTCCCCGGCCCACCGCGCCAGCGCCTCGTACACCAGCGGGTCCAGCCTCAGCAGCACCTGCTTGCGCTGCTGAGGCCGCCGCTCGGGGGAGCCCCCGTCGGAAGGTGCCGTCACTGGTAGAGCGTCCCGGTGTTGAGGACCGGCTGCGGGGCGCGGTCGCCGCACAGCACCACCATCAGGTTGGACACCATCGCCGCCTTGCGCTCCTCGTCCAGCTCGACGATGTCCCGCTCGGTGATCCGGGCGAGCGCCTCCTCGACCATGCCGACCGCCCCCTCCACGATCTGGCGCCGGGCCGCGACGACCGCGCCGGCCTGCTGCCGCTGGAGCATCGCCGAGGCGATCTCGGGCGCGTAGGCGAGGTGCGTGAAGCGGGACTCGATGATCTGCACCCCGGCCGACTCCACGCGCGCGTGCAGTTCGGTCGCGAGCTTCTGGGTGATCTCGTCGGCGTTGCCGCGCAGCGAGAGGCCGTCCTCCTCGTGGGCGTCGTAGGGGTACTCGATGGCGATGTGCCGTACGGCCGTCTCGGTCTGGGTGGCGACGAACTTCACGAAGTTGTCGACCTCGAAGGTGGCCTGCGCGGTGTCCTCGACCTTCCACACCACGACCGCGGCCAGCTCGATCGGGTTGCCGTAGGCGTCGTTGACCTTGAGGACGGCGGTCTCGTGGTTGCGGACCCGGGTGGAGACCTTCGTGCGGGAGGTGAAGGGGTTCACCCAGCGCAGGCCGTCCTGGCGGATCGTGCCCTTGTAGCGCCCGAAGAGCTGGACCACGCGGGCCTCGCCGGGGGCGACCGTGTTCAGGCCGCGCAGCGAGATGAACGCGGCGACCAGCACGAGAGCGCCGGCGATGGCGAAGCTGGGGCTCTCCCCGCTGAGGAGGAGCAGGTAGACGGCGAGCAGCAGCCCGATCAGGCCCAGCAGCAGCGCGAGCGCCCCGCCGATGCTGCGCGCGGCGAACTCCCGCACCCGCGGGGCGGGCATGTCGGGTGCGTCGGCGATGGGTTCGGAGTCTTGTGCGGACATGGAGGTCCCCCGTTCTGACTGACATCTCAGATCTAGCTAAGTGATAGCACAATACCCGTCCTCGGCAACCTTGAAGCTCTCTCGGAGGTCTGGTTCCGAGGAGGCGGGTGCTGATTCTCACGCCCTCCTGAGGCCGGATCGAAGGCCCGGTGTCATATAGACCGGTGTTAGCTTTCTGAGCTGACCTGTGCCACGAACCTGTGTGGCCGCCGATGAGGAAGCGGAGCGAGTCGACCCATGGGACGAGCGGAAGAGAGAAGAGCACGTCAGCGCGGTGGCCGCCGCGCGGCGCCGCCCACGCGCTCGTCCGGGACGCCGAGCGAGGGCCTCGCGACCGGCGGCCGGGCCGCGGCGCGCAAGGCCGCCGCGCGGGGTAAGAAGGGCGCGAAGAACGGTAAGAGCGGCATACGCCGGCTCTTCACCTGGAAGAAGATCCTCGGCGCGTTCTTCGGCTTCTGCCTGCTCGGCATCGGCGCCTTCGTCGTGATGTACATGATGATCGACGTGCCGAAGGGCAACGCGAAAGCCCAGGAACAGAGCAACATCTACCAGTACAGCGACGGCTCGGTCATGGCCCGCGAGGGCGACACCAACCGCGAGATCGTCGACCTCTCCGAAGTGCCCAAGCCGGTGCAGCGCACCTTCGTGGCGGCGGAGAACAAGACCTTCTACACGGACGCGGGAGTCGACTTCAAGGGCATCGCCCGCGGACTCTTCAACACCCTCTCCGGCAAGGGCAAACAGGGTGGCTCCACGATCACCCAGCAGTACGTCAAGAACTACTACCTCGACCAGGACCAGACCGTCACGCGCAAGCTGAAGGAACTGGTCATCTCGCTGAAGGTGGACCGCGAGACGCCCAAGGACGACATCCTCGCCGGCTACATCAACACCAGCTACTACGGCCGCGGCGCCTACGGCATCCAGGCCGCCGCCCAGGACTACTACCGGGTCGACGCCAGCAAGCTCAGCGTCGAGCAGGGCGCCTATCTCGCCGCGCTGCTCCAGGCCCCGAGCCAGTACGACTGGGCGGTCGCCAGCGACACCGGCAGGAAACTGGTGACGGCCCGCTGGAACTACGTCCTGGACAACATGGTCAAGCAGGGCTGGCTGGACAAGGCCAAGCGGGACAAGATGACGTTCCCGTTCCCCAAGGAGCCCAAGGCCGCGCCGGGGATGGAGGGCCAGAAGGGCTACTTCATCAAGCTCGCCAAGCAGCAGCTCGAGAAGCAGCTGATGGCCAAGGAGAACATCACCCAGGACGAGGCCGAGGCCCGGGTCGAGAACTCCGGATGGACCATCACCCTGAACATCGACAAGAAGAAGCAGGCCCAGCTGGAGAAGGCGGTCAAGACCCAGCTGATCAGCCAGCTCGACCCGAAGAAGCGGCCGGTCGACAGAAACGTCCAGGCCGGTGCCGCCTCCGTCGACCCCAAGACGGGGAAGATCGTCGCCCTGTACGGCGGCACGGACTACACCAAGCACTACTTCAACAACGCCAACCGGACCGACTACCAGCCCGCCTCGACCTTCAAGCCGGTCATCCTCGCCGCCGCCCTGGAGAACGCCTCCGAGACACAGGACGGCAAGGCGATCGGCGCCAACACGATCTACGACGGCACCAGCAAGCGTCAGGTCGTGGACAGCAACGGCAACAAGGTCGGCTTCGGTCCCGAGAACGAGGACGACGCGAACTACGGCAAGGTCACCGTGCAGACGGCGATGGACAAGTCCATCAACTCCGTCTTCGCGCAGATGGGCGTGGACGTCGGCATGGACAAGGTGCTGGCGACGGCCACCAAGCTCGGCATGGACACCGGCAAGCTGAGGCCGCTGCCCGCCTACACCCTGGGCACGATGGGCGCGAGCCCGATCCAGATGGCCGGTGTGTACGCCACCCTCGACAACCACGGCAAGCAGGTCACGCCGACCATCATCAAGTCGGCGGAGCAGGGCGGCACCGAGTTCCAGATGCCCGACCCGATCGGCGAGCAGGTCATCAGCCGGGAGGCCGCCGACACGGTGACCTCGGTGCTGACCGGTGTGGTCGACGACGGTACGGCCAAGAAGGCCGTCCAGCAGAACCCGGCCCGTGACGGCCGGAAGGTCGCCGGCAAGACGGGTACCTCCGACGACAACAAGTCGGCCTGGTTCACCGGCTACACCCCGGACCTGGTCACCTCGGTCGGTCTGTTCGGTGAGGACTACAAGACCCACGGGCAGAGCAAGCTGTACAACACGGCCGGCCTCGACCGCGTCAACGGCGGTGGCTTCCCGGCGGAGATCTGGGCGGAGTACACCTTCGGCGTCGCGGGCAAGAACACCAAGTTCGACCTGGACACCGACCAGGGCGCCGCGGTGCAGCCGACGTGGACCCCGAAGCCCTCGGTGACCCCGTCGGAAACTCCCTCGGAGACGCCTTCGGAGACGCCTTCGGAGACCCCGTCCGAGACGCCCTCGCAGACGCCGTCGCAAACCCCGTCGCAGACGCCGTCGCAGAGCGCGCCGACCGGTGAGCAGAGCACCCCGGTCGAGACATCGACCTCACCGCTGAATCCGTTCGACCCGAACGCCGACCAGTAGCGAAAGAGAGAGGGCGCCCGGTGATGACCGGGCGCCCTCTCTCGTCGGCTGTGCGGGGCGTCGACTAACCCCTGTTGAGCTCGAACCACACCACCTTGCCGGTGCTCAGCCGAGTGGCCCCCCACCGCCGGGCGAGCCGGTTCACCAGGTAGAGCCCACGCCCGCCCTCGTCGGTGGCCCGGGCCTGCCGCAGACGCGGCAACTGCGGCACGTCGTCCCCGACCTCGCAGCGCAGCACATCGGTCCGCAGCAACCGGAGCGTCACCGGCCGCGTCGCGTACCGCACGGCGTTCGTCACGACCTCGCTCACCAGCAGCTCGACGGAGTCGGTCAGATCCTCCATGCCCCAGCGGGACAAGGCCCGCCGCGCGAGCCGCCGGGCCCGGCCCGGTGCCGCGTCCTCCGGCTCCAGGAACCAGTACGCCACATCACTGGGCGCGATCCCGTCGAAGCGGGCCGCGAGCAGCGCGATGTCGTCGTCCCGGTCACCAGGACCGAGCATGTCGAGCACCTCGTCGCACAGCGCCTCCAGCGGCGGCGGATGATCCGGCCCGGTCAGCTGCGCGGTGGCGGCGAGCTTCTCCCGCAGCTGCTCTATCCCGGTCCACACGTCCCGCAGCCGCGACTCCACGAGCCCGTCGGTGTACAGCAGCAGCGTCGCCCCGGCCGGCGCGTCCAGCTCCACGGCCTCGAAGTCCACGCCCCCGACACCGATCGGCGCGCCCGGCGGCACCCGCAGCACCTCGGCCCGGCCGCCCAGATGCAGCAGCACCGGCGGCGGATGGCCGGCGTTGGCGATGGTGATGCGGTGCGAGACCGGGTCGTAGACGGCGTACAGGCAGGTCGCCATACGGTCCGTGCCGAGCCGCTGGGCCTGCTCGTCCAGGTGGTGCAGCACCTCCTGCGGGGGCAGGTCGAGCCCGGCGAGGGTCTGCGCGGTCGTGCGCAGCTGGCCCATGATCGCCGCGGAGGTCATGGAGTGGCCCATGACGTCACCCACGACCAGCGCCACCCGGCTGCCGGGCAGCGGGATCGCGTCGTACCAGTCGCCGCCCACCCGGGCCGTCTCGGCGGCCGGCAGATAGCGCGAGGCCAGCCGCACGCCGGTCGGCCGGGGGAGCGTCTCGGGCAGCATGGTGCGCTGGAGCTCGTCGGCGATGTACGCCTCACGGCCGTAGAGGACCGCCTTGTCGATGCCCAGCGCGCTGTGCGTGGCGAGCTGGGCGGCGACGAGGAGGTCGTCCGGGTCGAAGGGGATGCGGTCGGGGCGGCGCAGGAACAGCGCGGCGCCGATGACCCGGCGCCGGCCGCGCAGCGGGGCGAGGATCGCGCGCCGGCCCGTCGGTACGGCGAATTCGGCACCCTCGCCGAGCAGTTCCGGCAGCGCGGCATGGGCCGCCGGCGTGTCCGTGAAGACCGGGCGCACCCCGCGCAGCACCTCCGCGAGTGCGCTGCCGGGCTGCACCTCGCACAGCTCGGTGCCGAGCGCGTCCAGCTCGGTCGGGTTCTCCGGCACCGGCACCGGCAGGATGCCGTCCTCCAGGTCCCGCTCCTGCTGCGGGATGCGGTCGCTGCGCCGCAGCCGCAGCACGAGGGGGCCGGTGGGCCGCTCGTCGCCGACGGGCAGCGGGTCGCGCAGATAGACGAGGATCGCGTCCGAGAAGGTCGGCACGGTCGCCCGGCACAGCCCCATCACGATCTCGTCCAGGTCGATGCCGCGGGCGATCCGGCGGGTGGCCGCGCCCACGAAGCGCAGGCGGTCTCCGTCGCGCCGCATGGGCGTGGGCCGGCCCGGGGGCAGCCCCTTGCCGGTACGGCGCTCGTCGCCGCTCTGGGGCGGCCGCTCGTCCTCGCCGCCCGGCTGGACCGGGATCCCCTCGGGGACGGGCCGCGGGCGGTGGGTGTCCGGCTCCGCGGCGGCCGGCTGGGAGTGCTCGGGGCCGGTACCGGCCGGGTTCATGCCCATGTCCTTGTTGTCGCCGGTCTTCCCGGTCCTGCCGGTCGTGCTGTTGGTGCCTCGGGCGACGGGTGCCGCCTCCGGCGCGGGGTCAGCGGAGCGTGCCTGGACGGCCTGGACGGGTAAAGCGGCCGGCGCCTCGACGCCCTGGGCGGGCGGCGGTGCCGGGGAACGCAGGAGCGCCCCGCGGGGGTCCGTGGGGTCGACGCCCTGCTGGGGGCGTTCGAAGGAGGTCGGGTGCTCCGTCACGCGTGTCGAATCCGTCCGTCCGGGGCTGCACGCCGTACGCGCAGTTGGTCCCGCCGAAATCCCGATACCCGGAATACGTGTCCCAGGAACGGAATTCCCGCGTGGTCAGGGGCTGTTCCTGCGTTTTCGGTCAACCTCGCGCGGCCCGCGCCGGTGTTGCCCTCGTACCCCACGCTCACGTCCTGCCGCCCCTCGGTGACGATCGGTCAAGCCCAGTGCCCGCTCCGGTAGTTGCCGCTGCGCACTCTTGCGGAGGACGATCCTACGTTTGCAGCCCGGGGGCGCATCAAGGGTCTCATGAGGACAAGTGCGCGGGCGTACGGTCCCAGTCTTCCGGAAGGAGCGGGACACTCCAGGACGGATCGGGCCGCCAGTCGGGCCAGCCGTCCGAGAACGGCGGGCCCCAGGCGCGGATCACCTCCACCGCGGACCGTCCCGCCGCCCTGACCCGTTCGGCCAGGTCAGGTCCCATCAGCCCGTCCCGCTGTGCCTGTGCGAACTCGTCCTCGTCCCGCCACTGCCAGGCGCGGTCCGGATCCACGGTGATGTCCAGGAAGTGATCCTCGGAGTCCACGCCCCCGGCCCAACGCGCCAGCGGCTCCTCGAGGTTCACGTACCAGTTCTTGAACCGCCAGCCCGGCTCCCAGAACAGCCACACCGACCACGGCAGCCCCGGCCGGGCCAGCTTCAGCACCCCGGTGCCGAACCAGCGGTCCCGCTGGACCGAACGCGGCTTGGTGTAACGGGACTCCAGCGGCTCGGCGTGCACCGGTGTGCCGTCGGCCAGCACCGGCTTCACACACTCGGTGCCCGGTGCCAGCCACACGGCGAGCAGGTCCTCGTCGTCGCGTACGACGGTGACCGGGCGGGCGATGTGGAAGCGCGCGCCCGCGTTCTCCCGGTAGCGCCACAGGATCTGACTCCCGGGCTCCCAGAAGCGCGCCGACGTACCTGCTTCCACCGCTCTCACCGCTCCACCGTCTGCCATGCACAGATATTAGGTGCCATAGGCATACGACGCTGCGGTGCGCGTCACGGTTCACGCCCGCGTGGGGAAAGGTTACGGCCGCGTCATCCGCAGGACATCCAGCGCCTCGTCGAGCTGTTCGGCCGTCAGGTCGCCGCGGTCCACGTATCCGCCCTCCAGCACCGCCTCGCGGATCGTCTTCTGCTCCGCGAGGGCCTTCTTGGCGACCTTCGCGGCCTCCTCGTACCCGATGTACTTGTTGAGCGGGGTGACCACGGAGGCCGAGGACTCGGCGTACTCCCGGGCGCGTTCGCGGTGGGCGACGATGCCGTCGACGGTGCGGTCGGCGAGCAGCCGGGAGACGTTGGCGAGCAGCCGGATCGACTCCAGGACGTTCTTCGCGATGACCGGAAGCATGACGTTGAGCTCGAAGTTGCCGGCCGCTCCGGCGGTGGTGACGGTGGCGTCGTTGCCGATCACCTGGGCGGCGACCATGAGCACGGCCTCCGGGATCACCGGGTTGACCTTGCCGGGCATGATCGACGAGCCGGGCTGGAGGTCGGGCAGCGAGATCTCGGCCAGGCCGGTCCTGGGCCCGGAGGACATCCACCGCAGGTCGTTGGCGATCTTCGTCAGGCCGACCGCGATGGTCCTGAGCTGCCCGCTGGTCTCGACGATCCCGTCCCGCGCGCCCTGCGCCTCGAAGTGGTCCCGGGCCTCGGTGAGCGGCAGCCCGGTGGCGCGGGCGATCTCCTCGATGACGGCGGCGGCGAAGCCGGGCGGGGTGTTGATGCCGGTGCCGACGGCGGTGCCGCCCAGCGGCAGTTCGGCCAGCCGGGGCAGCGAGGCCTCCAGCCGCTCGATGCCGTACCGCACCTGCGCCGCGTACCCGCCGAACTCCTGACCCAGCGTCACCGGGGTGGCGTCCATGAGGTGGGTCCGCCCGGACTTCACGACGTCGGCGAACTCCTCCGACTTGCGGGTGAGGGCCGTGGCGAGGTGGTCGAGGGCGGGGATGAGGTCCCGGGTGACGGCGGCGGTGGCGGCGATGTGGATCGAGGAGGGGAAGACGTCGTTGGACGACTGGGAGGCGTTGACGTGGTCGTTGGGGTGCACGCCGCGCCCCTCGCCCAGCCGCTCGCTCGCCAGGGTGGCGATGACCTCGTTGGTGTTCATGTTGGACGAGGTGCCGGAACCGGTCTGGAAGACGTCGATGGGGAAGTGCGCGTCCCAGTCACCGCGGGCCACCTCGTCGGCGGCCTCCTGGATCGCCTCGGCGATGTCCTTGTCGAGCACGTTCAACCGCGCGTTCACCTTCGCGGCGGCGCCCTTGATCCGGGCGAGCGCCTCGATGTGGGCGCGCTCGATGTGCTGGCCGGAGATGGGGAAGTTCTCGACGGCACGCTGCGTCTGAGCCCGCCACTTGGCGTCCGCCGGGACTCGGACCTCGCCCATGGAGTCGTGTTCGATTCGGTAGTCGCTCATGTTCTGTACAGCGATCGGGAGGCCGGGGATGTTCCGGCCGCTGGGCCACACGTGGGATATGGCCCAGGTTTCACCGAGGCCGTGTCGAGGACGGGTGAAAAGGAAGGGCGGACCGTGTGAAGACGGACGTCGACGCTTCCGTCGCCGCCCGATCGGCCGCGCTGTTCGGGTCACCCTGGTGCTCATGGCCAACCGCGCGGCGGGGGCGGAGGTCCGTCCCCGCCGCACCGTCGCTACGCCAACCCCGGTGAACCTCGGCTGAGACGCGGGGGGCGGAGTAGTCCCTGGCGGGGCGGAGCCCCTGGGGACGGGACGCGACGGGACGGGGAGGGGCGGCGGGGGCGAAAACCATCCCCCGCCGCACCACAGGCGCTACGCCAGCCCTGGCCCGCGAACCGGGATCGAAGTGAACGTCGGCGCCGGAGCGGGGTCCTGGAAGAAGTCGTTGCCCTTGTCGTCGACCACGATGAACGCCGGGAAGTCCTCGACCTCGATCTTCCAGACCGCCTCCATGCCCAGCTCCTCGTACTCGACGACCTCGACCTTCTTGATGCAGTCCTGGGCGAGCCGGGCGGCCGGACCGCCGATGGAGCCGAGGTAGAAGCCGCCATGCGTACCGCACGCGTCGGTGACCTGCTTGCTGCGGTTGCCCTTGGCCAGCATCACCTTGGAGCCGCCCGCCGCCTGGAACTGCTCGACGTAGGAGTCCATACGGCCGGCCGTCGTCGGGCCGAAGGAACCGGACGCGTAGCCCTCGGGCGTCTTCGCCGGACCCGCGTAGTACACCGGGTGGTCCTTCAGGTACTGCGGCATCTCCTCGCCCGCGTCGAGCCGCTCCTTGATCTTGGCGTGCGCGATGTCACGCGCCACGACCAGCGGCCCGGTGAGCGAAAGCCGCGTCTTCACGGGGTACTTGGTGAGCTCCGCGAGGATGTCGTCCATCGGCTGGTTGAGGTCGATCTTCACGACGTCACCGTCGGACTCGAGGTGCTCGTCCGTCGTCTCCGGCAGGAACCGCGCCGGATCCGTCTCCAGCTGCTCCAGGAACACACCCTCCGCGGTGATCTTCGCGACGGCCTGGCGGTCGGCCGAGCATGACACGGCGATGGCGACCGGGCAGGACGCGCCGTGCCGGGGCAGCCGTACGACCCGCACGTCGTGGCAGAAGTACTTGCCGCCGAACTGCGCGCCGATCCCGATCTTCTGCGTCAGCTCGAAGACCTTCTCCTCCAGCTCCTTGTCCCGGAACCCGTGCCCGAGTTCCGAGCCCTCGGCCGGGATCTCGTCCAGGTAGTGCGCGGAGGCGTACTTCGCGGTCTTCAGCGCGTACTCGGCGCTCGTGCCGCCGACGACGATCGCCAGGTGGTACGGCGGACAGGCGGCCGTACCGAGCGAACGGATCTTCTCCTCCAGGAACTTCATCATGGAGGCCTCGTTGAGGACGGCCTTCGTCTCCTGGTACAGGAACGACTTGTTGGCCGAGCCGCCGCCCTTCGCCATGAACAGGAACTTGTACGCGCCCCCGTCGGTGGCGTACAGCTCGATCTGCGCCGGGAGGTTGGAGCCGGTGTTCTTCTCGTCCCACATGGTCAGCGGGGCCATCTGCGAGTACCGCAGGTTGAGGTTCAGGTACGCGTCGTAGATGCCCTTGGACAGGGCCTCCTCGTCGCCGCCCCGTGTGAGCACGTTCTGGCCGCGCTTGCCCATGACGATCGCCGTGCCGGTGTCCTGGCACATCGGGAGGACGCCCGCCGCCGCGATGTTCGCGTTCTTCAGCAGGTCCAGCGCCACGAACTTGTCGTTGCTGGAGGCCTCCGGGTCGTCGATGATCCGCCGCAGCTGGGCGAGGTGCGCCGGCCGCAGGTAGTGCTGGATGTCGTGGATGGCCTCCTCGGCGAGCTTGCGCAGCGCCTCCGGCTCCACCTTGAGGAAGGTCCGCCCGTCGGCCTCGAAGGTGGAGACACCCTCGGAGGTCACCAGCCGGTAGGGGGTGGTGTCCTCTCCCATGGGGAGCAGATCGGTGTACGCGAACTCAGGCATCTCAGCCCATTCCTCACTCTGCGGGTCGACCACCCGCCTCCGTCGGCGGGCCCCAACAGCCTAGAACCTGTCCAAGGACGGCGGCTTGTGAGGTAAGGCTCAGTCGGTTCACCGAGAGTTGTCCACAGGTCTAGTCGCGATCTATCGCGTTTCGGTACGCTGCTGCCGTGGACCTTCACAAGCCCGACCTTCAGAAGCCCGACCTTCAGAAGCACGCGGGCCCCGCCCCCGCGGTGGCCGACCTGCGTGCCTCGGACGCCGACCGCGACCGTATCGCCGACATCCTGCGCGAGGCCCTCGCCGAGGGCCGCCTCACCGCGGACGAGCACGCCGAGCGGGTCGAGGGGGTGCTGAGCGCCAAGACGGTGGCCGAGCTGGAGGTCTTCATACGGGACCTGCCGGCGGCCCACGAGCGCCGTGCCGCCCCTGCCTGGACCCCGGCCCCCAACCGCCCGACCGACGCGATACCCCACGACCCGGACGACAACGTGGTGGCGGTCTTCAGCGCCGCCGTCCGCAAGGGCCGCTGGCGAGCGGGCCGCCGCATCCACGCGTACGCGGTCTTCGGCAGCGTCGAGATCGACCTCAGTGAGGCGATCTTCGAGTACCGCCAGGTCGTGATCAAGGCGTTCTCCTTGTTCGGCAGTGTCGAGGTGCGGGTCCCCGAGAACATCTCGCTGCGCGGCACGGGCGTCGGTGTCCTCGGCGACTTCCAGGTGGACACGCTCGACGCGGCCGAGCCGGACGCGCCCGTGGTGTACGTCGACGGCTGGGCGGTCCTCGGCAGCGTCGATGCCAGGCCCCGGCGCGGCAAACTCGTCGCGGACATCCTCGACCGGGTGCAGCGCGCGGTCGACCGCAAGGTCGACAGGAGTTTGCGCAAACACCTGGATCGTTGACGGTTGTGAATCCGGGCAGGTATGAGGGGCGGGTGTCCGCCCCGGCTGGGCTCCCGCGGGCGCGCGCGACCCCCCGGAATCCAGCGGTTGGGGACTCAGTGCATAGGCGCGCGCACAGCGGGTAGGGCTTGCTGCATCGTCTCTCGCTCGCGAAGCCGTCGTCAGGAGTAGACCGTGCTGCAACCGCATTCGTCCCTGCAGGTAGCTGCCGTTCCGGCCCAGCGGGTGCCAGTGCGGGACAGGGACCAAGACGCTCCATGGCACACCGAGGCGGTGTGCCGGCGCGACGAGGCCGGCCTGTTCTTCGCCCCGTCCAAGGAACCCACCGCCGCCAGGCTCTCCCGCGAGGAGGCCGCGAAGCGCGTCTGCGCCCGCTGTCCGGTCATGGTCGAGTGCCGCGAGCACGCCCTGCTGCAACCAGAGCCCTATGGCGTCTGGGGCGGCCTGACCGCGGCGGAGCGCCGGGTGGTCCTGGCCCGGCGCAGGCGCCGCGACATGGAGCTGAAGAAGGCGGCGCGGGCGGCACGCATAGCCCAGGCGGGCTGAGTCCCGTACAAAAAGAGAAGGCGCCCCCACCGCACCGGGGGCGCCTTCTTGAGCTGGGGGTGAGCGGACTCCCTCAGGGGCGCGGGGAACTGCGCGAGAAACCCCCACGCAGCCGCACCCGCCAACGCTCCAGACCCCCCGAGCTGCCAGACGCTATTTGGCGCGATCGAAGTCAATCGCGCTGTACGCCCGCAGCTTGCTCAGCCTGTGCTCCGAGTCGATCCTGCGCACCGTCCCCGACTTCGACCGCATCACGATGGAGTCGGTCGTCGCCGTCTCCGACCGGTACCGCACGCCCCGCAGCAGCTCACCGTCGGTGATCCCGGTCGCCACGAAGAACACGTTCTCCCCGGACACCAGGTCGTCGGTGGTCAGCACCCGCTCCAGATCGTGCCCGGCGTCGATCGCCCGCGCCCGCTCCTCGTCGTCCTTGGGCCACAGCTTGCCCTGGATCGTCCCGCCGAGGCACTTCACGGCACAGGCCGAGATGATCCCCTCGGGCGTACCGCCGATGCCCAGCAGCATGTCGACGCCGGTGCCCTCGCGCAGCGCGTAGATCGATCCGGCCACGTCACCGTCGGAGATCAGCTTGATCCGGGCGCCCGCCTCCCGGATCTCCTTGATGATCCCCTCGTGCCGGGGCCGGTCGAGGATGACCACGGTCACGTCCTCCGGAGTGACGCGCTTGGCCTTGGCGACCCGCCGGATGTTCACGGACACCGGGGCGTCGATGTCGACGAAGTCCGCGGCCTCGGGCCCTGTGACCAGCTTGTCCATGTAGAACACGGCGGACGGGTCGAACATCGAGCCCCGGTCCGCCGCGGCCAGTACGGAGATCGCGTTCGGCATGCCCTTGGCGTTCAGCGTGGTCCCGTCGATCGGGTCCACGGCGATGTCGCACTCGGGGCCGGTCCCGTCGCCGACGTGCTCGCCGTTGAAGAGCATCGGCGCCTCGTCCTTCTCGCCTTCGCCGATGACGACGACGCCGTTCATCGACACGGTGGAGACGAGGGTTCGCATGGCGCGCACCGCGGCGCCGTCGGCGCCGTTCTTGTCACCCCGCCCGACCCAGCGGCCGGCGGCCATCGCGGCGGCTTCGGTCACCCGGACGAGTTCCAGGGCGAGGTTGCGGTCGGGGGCCTCGGAGGGGACCTCGAGTTCGGACGGCAGATGATGATGCTCGGTCATCGGAGCGCACCTTTCTGATACGACGACGGCCGGATGAGGGTTCGACCGTCGACTCTATCGTCAGTCCGACAAAATGAGCAGGGGACCCCACGGATGAGCGGACCGGGCACCTGCGACGATAGGGGCGTGGCAGGTTCGAACGGCAAGCAGAAGACGGTCCGGGACATGATCCTCTCCCTGGGCCTGATCGGGATCGCGGCGGCGGTCATCTACGTGTTCATCCCACACGACGACTCCGCTCCCGACATCAAGACGGTCGACTACCGCGTCGAGCTGCTCACGGCCCGCCGCGCGGCCTCCTATCCGGTGGCCGCGCCCGTGGGCCTGCCGGCCGGCTGGAAGGCGACCTCGGTGCGCTTCCGGGGAGACCAGTCCGACGCCTGGCACCTGGGCTTCCAGGCGCCTGGCGATGAGTACGTGCAGATCGAGCAGTCGACTCAGAAGCCCGCGGAGTTCATCGACGAGGCGAGCCAGGGCGGCGAGGCGACGAAGCAGACCCAGGAGATCGCGGGCCGCACCTGGACGCGGTACACCGGCGGCCGCTACGACGCCCTCGTGCACCAGGGCGACGGGGCGACCACGGTGGTCGCGGGCACGGGATCGCTCGCCCAGCTGACCGAGATGGCGAAGGCGCTGAAGATGGCGTGAAGGCATGGAGACGGGCGTGACGACATGAGGAAGGGCCCCCACCGAGTGGGGGCCCTTCCTCATGTCAGGTGTCTCAGACGGTGGTGACCACGTCGTCGTACGACAGGCGCGGGGAGCGCGGGAACCAGGCGTCCTCGCCCGGCTTGCCGATGTTGACGACCATCAGCGGGGTGTGGTCGTCGTCCAGGAACTCCTTGCGGACGCCCTCGAAGTCCAGACCGGTCATCGGGCCGGCGGCGAGGCCCGCGGCACGGACGCCGATGATGAAGTAGGCGGCCTGCAGGGCGGCGTTCAGCCCGGCGGCACCCTCGCGGGCGGGACGCTCGCTGAAGAAGAGGTCCTTGGCCTGCGGGAAGTGCGGGAAGAGCTGCGGCAGTTCCTCGTGGAACTCGTTGTCCGCGGAGAGGATCGCGACCAGCGGGGCGGTGGCGGTCTTCGGCTGGTTGCCCTCGGCCATGTGCTGGACCAGGCGCTCGCGGGCCTCGGCGGAGCGGACCAGGGTGATGCGCAGCGGGCTCTGGTTGAAGGCGGTCGGGCCGTACTTGACCAGGTCGTAGATCGCCTGGACCTGCTCGTCGGTCACCGGCTCGTCGGTGAAGGTGTTCGCGGTGCGGGCCTCGCGGAACAGCAGGTCCTGGGCGGCGGGGTCAAGGACGAGAGACATGTGGAACCTTCTCGGGTTGGACGTCGGCCCCAGAAACGGACCGTGGACCGGTTGACATCTCCGACCGTACGCGAATGAAGTTCAACCTTCAACCAAAAGCAGGCCGTGGTGATCCGCTTCACAGATCACCCGGACCTCCTACTCGGAGTCGTCCGCGCCTTCCTCCGACTCCTCGGCCAGTGCCGCGTCCAGCCGCGCCCGCGCCCCGTCCAGCCAGCGCCGGCACACCTTGGCCAGCTCCTCGCCCCGCTCCCAGAGCGCGAGGGACTCCTCGAGGGTCGTACCGCCCGCCTCCAGCCGCCGTACGACCTCGATCAGTTCGTCCCGCGCCTGCTCGTACCCGAGCGCCTCTTCGGCCACCTTGCTGGTCATCCGCCCACCCTATGCATCGACTCGGACAGTGAACTCACCCTCGGCGACCCGCGCCCGCAGGGTCTCCTCCGCCGCCACCTCGTCCGGCGCCCGCACCACGTGCCCGTCGGCCTTCTGGAGCACGGCGTAGCCGCGCTGGAGGGTCGCGGCGGGGGAGAGGGCCACCACGCGTGCGTGCGTGTGCGTCAGCTCGGAGTCGGCGCGGTCCAGCAGATGGCCCAGGGTGCGGCGGGCGCGGTCGGCCAGGGCGGCCACATGGTCGGCGCGCTCGTCGATCATCCGGTGCGGATCCTCTATCGACGGCCGCGCGAGGGCCTGCGCGAGGCCGCGCTCCTCCCGCTGGAGGAAGGACTCGACACACCGCCGCGCCCGGTCCCTGAGCGCCCGCACCCGCTCGTACTCCTCGCCCACGTCCGGTACGACCTTCTTGGCCGCGTCCGTCGGCGTGGAGGCCCGCAGATCGGCCACGTAGTCCAGCAGCGGGGTGTCCGGCTCGTGCCCGATCGCCGACACCACCGGCGTACGGCAGGACGCGACCGCCCGGACCAACTGCTCGTCGGAGAACGGCAGCAGATCCTCCACGCTGCCCCCGCCGCGCGCCACGACGATCACGTCCACGTCGTCCAGCGCGTCGAGCTCCTTGACCGCCTGCACGACCTGTGGGACCGCGTGCACCCCCTGCACCGGGACGTTGCGCACCTCGAAGCGGACGGCGGGCCAGCGGTGCCGGGCGTTCTCCAGGACGTCGCGCTCGGCGGCCGACGCCCGCCCGCAGACCAGCCCGATCAGCTGCGGCAGGAACGGCAGCGGCTTCTTGCGCTCCGCCGCGAACAGCCCCTCGGCGGCCAGGGACTTCTTCAGCTGCTCCAGCCGGGCCAGCAGCTCACCGACCCCGACCGGCTTTATCTCGGTGGCCCGCAGCGAGAGCTGACCCCGCGGCGCGTACCACTCCGGCTTCGCCAGTACGACGACCCGGGCGCCCTCGCTGACGACATCGGCGACGTCGTCGAAGACCTGGCGGAAGCAGGTCACGCTCACCGAGATGTCGTACGACGGGTCGCGCAGCGTGAGAAAGACCACGCCCGCGCCCGGACGCCGGGAGAGCTGGGTGATCTGCCCCTCGACCCACACGGCGCCGAGACGGTCGATCCAGCCGCCGATGAGGCGCGACACCTCGCCGACGGGCAGAGGCGCTTCGGGGGTCGAGTTCACAGCCATGCCGCGAGCGTAACGGGCGGGTACGACAACGCACGGTCACCGGCGGTGAACCACCCGGCTGCGCTGGGCGACGAACATCCAGAGCCGTCACCGGTCAGGAAGCCGTCGGCTGCCTGTTGCGCTGGGCGGCCAGCACTCCGAGCCCGATCGCGAACCACACCGCACCCACCACCTGCGCCGCCCCCGACGCCTCCACGATCACCGCCGCGGTGATCGCCGCGCCCGTCACCGGCACCAGCACGTGCCGCCACCACACGACCGGCCCGCCCCGCCGCCGTACGGCGAACCAGCCCACCACGCTCGCGTGCAGCAGTGTGAAGGCCGTCAGGGCGCCGATGTCGACCACGGACACCAGGTGGTCCATCCCGTCGTCCCGGCGTGCCGCCCACACCGCCGCGACCAGCGTGACGCAGGCCGCGCACAGCAGGGCCACGCGCGGGACGCCGGAGTCCGTCTTCGCCAGCGCACGCGGCAGGCGCCGGTCGCGGCCCATCGCGAACAGCAGCCGCCCGGCCGCCGCCTGCCCGGCCAGCGCAGCGAAGGCCGCGCCGATCGCCTTGCTGACGGCCACCAGATCGTGCAGCCAGGTGCCGGCCGCGGAGTCCACGGCGTCGTAGAAGGCGGAGCCCTGTCTGCCCGGGTCCGTCGCGTACTGGGCGGAGGTCGTCGGGTCCAGGAGGGCCACCAGATACGTCTGCGCCACGAACAGCACGCCCGCCAGGGCCAGGCAGAACAGCACCGCGCGCGCGACCTTCTCCGAACCGCCCGTGACCTCCTCCGCGAAGGAGGCGATCGCGTCGAAGCCCAGATACGACAGCACGGCGACGGACACCGCCCCGATCACCGCCGACAGCGCGAACGCGCCCTGGGTGCCGTCCCCGGACAGCGGTGACAGCCAGCCGCGTTCGGCGCCGCCCCGCGCGAGGACGACGACCGCGGACACCGCGAAGACCAGCAGGACCACGATCTCCATCGCCAGCACCAGGAAGCCCACCCGGGCCGCGGCGCGCACGCCCCACAGGTTCAGCAGGGTCGTGACGACCACCGCGAGAGCCGTCCACACCCAGCGCGAGACCTCCGGGACCAGGGAGTTCATCGCGATACCGGAGAACAGGTACGCCACGGCGGGGATCAGCAGGTAGTCCAGCATCGCCATCCAGCCCGCGACGAACCCGGCCTCCTTGCCGAGCCCCGCGCGCGCGTAGGCGAACACCGACCCGGCCTGAGGAACCACCCGCACCATCTGCGCGTAACTGAACGCGGTGAACGCCATCGCCACGGTGGCCACGGCATAGACGAGGGCGACCGCCCCGTGCGACTTGGCGTCCAGGGTGCCGTAGACGCCGACCGGCGCCATGGGGGCGATGAACAGCAGCCCGTAGACGACGAGCTCCCGAAAGCCCAGGGTGCGGCGCAGGTCGCCGTGTTCCTCCTCGGCCGTACGGTCCGCCGTGCCGGTTCCGGACATCGCGCCTCCGCCTGTGCCTCGCCCGCCGCTCCCCCCGCGTCTGTTGGTCAGTCTTCCCGGGAAGGTCATGTGCACGCGATCTTTGACCGGCCGAACGCGGCCTTACGATGGGACGCATGACTGCTTCGTCTGGCCGCCGTGTCCTGCTCGCCGCCCCCCGTGGCTACTGCGCGGGTGTGGACCGCGCCGTGATCGCTGTCGAGAAAGCCCTGGAGCAGTACGGCGCTCCGGTGTACGTCCGGCACGAGATCGTCCACAACAAGTACGTCGTACAGACCCTGGAGAAGAAGGGCGCCGTCTTCGTCGAGCGGACGGAGGAGGTCCCACCGGGCAACATCGTCATGTTCTCGGCGCACGGCGTCGCCCCGGTCGTCCACGAGGAGGCCGCGCGCGGGAAGCTCGCCACCATCGACGCGACCTGCCCGCTGGTCACCAAGGTCCACAAGGAAGCCGTGCGCTTCGCGAACGAGGACTACGACATTCTCCTGATCGGGCACGAGGGCCACGAGGAGGTCATCGGCACCTCCGGCGAGGCCCCCGACCACATCACCCTCGTCGACGGCCCCTCGGACGTCGCCAAGGTCGAGGTCCGCGACGAGTCGAAGGTCGTCTGGCTCTCCCAGACCACGCTGTCCGTCGACGAGACCATGGAGACCGTCGACGCCCTCAAGGAGAAGTTCCCGCAGCTCATCTCGCCGCCCAGCGACGACATCTGCTACGCCACACAGAACCGCCAGCTCGCGGTCAAGCAGATGGGCGCGGAGGCCGAACTGGTCATCGTGGTCGGCTCCCGCAACTCCTCCAACTCCAAGCGGCTCGTCGAGGTCGCCAAGCTGGCCGGCTCCCGCGAGGCCTACCTCGTGGACTTCGCCAGCGAGATCGACGAGGCCTGGCTGGAAGGCGTGACCACGGTCGGCGTCACCTCGGGCGCCTCGGTGCCGGAGGTGCTGGTCGAGGAGGTCCTGGAGTGGCTGGCGCAGCGCGGCTACGGCGATGTCGAGCTGGTGAAGGCGGCCGAGGAGTCGATCACCTTCTCCCTGCCCAAGGAGCTGCGGCGCGACCTGCGCGAGGAGGCCGCGGCGCTGGTCGCGGAGCGCAAGGGGACCTCCCAGGCGTGACTGTCAGTCGTCCGTCGTAACGTAGGGCCATGCAGATCTTCGGCTTGGACATCGGCGGATCCGGGATCAAGGGCGCCCCTGTGGACCTGGACAAGGGCGACCTCGCCCAGGAGCGCCACAAAGTGCTCACCCCGCACCCGGCCACGCCCGACGGCGTGGCCGACGGGGTGAAGCAGGTCGTGGACCACTTCGGCTGGACCGGCCCGGTCGGGCTGACCTTCCCCGGCGTGGTCACCGGCGGCTCCCACATCCGTACGGCCGCCAATGTCGACAAGAGCTGGATCGACACCGACGCGCGCGCGTTGTTCAGCGAGCGGCTCGGCGGGCTCCCGGTGACGGTGGTCAACGACGCGGACGCGGCGGGCGTCGCCGAGATGAACTTCGGCGCGGGCAAGGGCCGCAAGGGCACCGTCATCCTGCTCACCTTCGGCACCGGCATCGGCAGCGCGCTCTTCGTCGACGGCGCCCTGGTCCCCAACACCGAGCTGGGCCACCTGGAGCTGCACGGCCATGACGCCGAGAAGAAGGCGTCCAGCAAGGCCAGGGAGGACGAGGAGCTCACCTGGGAGCACTGGGCCCACCGCGTCCAGAAGTACCTCGCTCATGTCGAGATGCTCTTCTCGCCCGAGCTGTTCATCATCGGCGGCGGCGTCAGCCGCAAGGCGCAGAAGTTCCTGCCCCACATCGAGGGCATCAAGGCGGAGATCGTCCCGGCGGAGCTCCAGAACAACGCGGGGATCGTGGGCGCGGCGATGCGGGCGGTGCAGGAGTAGAGGGAGCGGGGAGAAGGGGTGCGGGGCGAGACCCGGCGCTCCTGCTCCCCAGCGGCGCCGTGACCGGCGCGGACGGGTGCGGCCCCGCGCGGCGGCGGGCCGTGCTCCGATGAGGAAGTGCCGGCGGCGACCACCGGCCTCGCGCCGAGGTCACTGCGACGGCCACCGTTTCAGCGGGCAGCGCGGCGAAGAGGGATGGTGGTCCACCCGTGGGCTGGTGTCGCTCCTGCCCCGCCCTGCGGCCCCGAACCGAGCAGCCAGGGAGGCGTCAGCCCGGGAGGCGTTCCCCGTGCCGTCGGCTCTCACGTCAGCGCGAGCGGCCCCGTACCAGACGGATCCTGCGGACCAGTGCGATGAGGCCGGCGGCCAGGGTGCCGGCGTAGAGCCAGCCGGCCTGGGTGGCCAGCGCGGTGAACAGGCCCATCAGACGGCCCGAGGTGCCGCCGCCGCTGTCGGCGACCGGGACCAGCCCGACGGCGAAGGCGATCGGCACGATGATCGGGGCGGTCAGCAGATCGCCCCGGCGCATCCACACCGCCGTCAGCACACTGACCGGGACGAACAGCACGCCGTACACCGTCAGCGACGAGCCGAACAGCAGGGAGACGAGGCAGCCGAGCAGGAACATCAGCCCGGCGCAGAACAGACCGCCGCCGAGCCCGGTGAGCCGGGGGTTGGGCAGCCGTCGCAGCGTCTGGACCACGGGGGGCGGCGGGCGGCGGGCCACCGGTGGTCGGCGCTCGCCGCGGGCCTGCGCGGGCAGCGGCGCTTTCGGTGTCGGGCGTCGCGTTCCGTTGTGCGGGGGGCGGGTCCTGTAGTGCTCCACTGGACCAACTTAGGTCTGTTTATGTGTGGAATCGCCCTTGAGACACGCCGTGGGAAAGACCTTGGCCATGCGTTCGAGAGGGCCGCCAGGACGGGGTACGGCACGCCGTAGACTGGTGGATCGGCCCCCTGGCCGCCAGTCTCCTCACGTCTCCTCTCACGTACGGGAAGTCGCAACGTGTCGCTCACGATCGGAATCGTCGGTCTGCCGAATGTCGGCAAGTCGACCCTGTTCAACGCCCTGACCAAGAACGACGTGCTGGCGGCCAACTACCCGTTCGCCACGATCGAGCCGAACGTCGGCGTGGTCGGCGTCCCGGACCCGCGCCTGACGAAACTGGCCGAGATCTTCTCCTCCCAGAAGATCCTCCCGGCGACCGTCGACTTCGTGGACATCGCGGGCATCGTGAAGGGCGCCTCCGAGGGTGAGGGCCTGGGCAACAAGTTCCTCGCGAACATCCGTGAGTCCGACGCGATCTGCCAGGTCATCCGCGCCTTCAAGGACGAGAACGTCGTCCACGTCGACGGCAAGGTCTCGCCCAAGGACGACATCGAGACGATCAACACCGAGCTGATCCTGGCCGACCTCCAGACCATCGAGAAGGTCCTGCCCCGCCTCCAGAAGGAGTCGCGGATCAAGAAGGACGTCGTGGCGAAGGTCGCGGCGGTCGAGGCGGCGAAGGAGATCCTGGAGAAGGGCGACACCCTCTTCTCCGCGGGCATCGTCCAGGGCTCCGGCAACGAGGAGCTCCTGCACGACCTGCACCTGCTCACGACCAAGCCCTTCCTCTACGTCTTCAACGTCGACGAGGACGAACTGGTCGACGACGCCTTCAAGGACGAGCAGCGCGCCCTGGTCGCCCCCGCCGAGGCGATCTTCCTGAACGCCAAGCTGGAGGCGGACCTCGCCGAGCTCGACGAGGCCGACGCCATGGAGCTGCTGGAGTCGGTCGGCGCCGAGGAGCCCGGCCTGACCACCCTCGCCCGCGTCGGCTTCAACACCCTCGGCCTCCAGACCTACCTCACGGCCGGTCCCAAGGAGTCCCGCGCCTGGACCATCAAGAAGGGCGCCACGGCCCCCGAGGCGGCCGGCGTGATCCACACCGACTTCCAGAAGGGCTTCATCAAGGCGGAGGTCATCTCCTTCGACGACCTGGTGGAGACCGGTTCGGTGGCCGAGGCCCGCGCGAAGGGGAAGGCGCGGATGGAGGGCAAGGACTACGTCATGCAGGACGGGGATGTGGTGGAGTTCCGTTTCAACGTCTGAGAACAAGTCAGAAACCTGCGCCCGACACGCTTCCCGGCGGGTCGGGCACAGGTTTCTTTCCGTAGAGGGGGCGGGGGCGTGGGACGAGGCGAGCGGGAGACGGTCGCGAGAGGGGCGCGGCTGTACGAGGCGGCGCAGGCGGTGGTCGCTGACCATGCACGGGCCGCGGAGGCGGTTCGGGCGGCCCTGAAGCCGATCCACGACACGGAGGTGCGGCGGGAACTCGACGCCATCCCCGTGGCCCGGCTGCAGGACGTCACCGGGGGGCGGCTGCGGCTCGGGAGTGTCGAGAAGAGCGGCCTGCGCACGGTGGGCGCGGTTCTCGAAGCCGGCCCCTACCGGTTGCGGCAGATTCCCGGTGTCGGACAGCGCACCGTCGACCAGGTGCTCGCGGCCGCCCGCCGGCTCTCCGAGGCCGCCGACGAGACGGTGGCCGTCCACATCGACGTGGAGCGGCCGGAACCGAGCACCACCGCGCTCGTCATGGCCCTGCACGTCCTGGTGGAGGCGGGCCCGGACGCCCGGCGTGCGGTCGACAAGGCCGCCGACCTGTCGAAACGGCTCGGTCCGCTGCTCACCGACGCCAGGCCCGCCGTCGGGCGGATCCGGATCCTCCTGGCGGGCCAGGAGAAGAAGGCCCGCGCGTGGGCCGCCGTCACGGAGATCCGGTCGCTGCTGGACGAGGCGGAGCAGGCGGACCTGCCCGGGCTGTTCGCCCAGGCCTCGGTGGACCTGCTCCGGGGACCCGCGACCGACCTCGCGGCCTGGGTGGACTTCGAACTCCGCTCCGCCGAGTACTACAGCCTGCTCGCGGAGATCTCCGGACGGCCGCCGAACACGGCCGCCGCCGAGGGCTTCCTGCCGGACGAGATCGCCGAGCGGGTGCGGACCCAGCACCTCGACGACGCGCACCGGCGGGTCTCCCTGCGCGGTTACCAGGCGTTCGGCGCGCGGTTCGCGCTAGCGCAGCGCAAGGTGATACTCGGCGACGAGATGGGACTCGGCAAGACCATCCAGGCGATCGCCGTACTGGCACACCTGGCCGCCGCCGGACAGAGCCGCTTCATGGTCGTCTGCCCGGCGAGCGTCCTGGTGAACTGGACACGGGAGATCGAGGCCCGCAGCGCCCTGCGGGCCACCGTGCTCCACGGCCCCGACCGGCACCACGCGTACGCCGACTGGAAGGAGCGGGGCGGGGTGGGGGTGACCACCTTCGACGCGCTGCGCGGTTTTCCCGCGCCGGGCGACGGGGAGGTCGGCCTGCTCGTGGTGGACGAAGCGCACTCGGTGAAGAACCCGAAGGCCAAGCGGTCCCAGGCGGTCGCCCAGTGGTCCGAGCGGTGCGGGCGCACCCTCCTCATGACCGGAACCCCGATGGAGAACAGGGTCGTGGAGTTCCACCACCTGGTCCGGATACTCGACGCCGACCTCGCGGACTCCCTCGGCGAACGGGACGCGGTGGCCGGATCGGTCGCCTTCCGCAAGGCCGTGGCCCCGGTCTACCTGCGGCGCAACCAGGAGGACGTGCTGACGGAACTCCCCAGTCTCCAGCACACCGACCAGTGGGAGGAACTGAGCGCGTCCGACGAGGAGGCGTACCGGGAAGCCGTGCGCGCGGGCAACTTCATGGCGATGCGCAGGGCCGCGTACCTGCGCCCCGAGAAGTCGGCCAAGCTGGACCGGCTCCGTGAGATCGTTCGGGAGGCCGGGGAGAACGGGCAGAAGACGGTCGTCTTCTCCTACTTCAGGGACGTACTGAGCGTGGTGGAGGAAGCCCTCGCCGCCGAAGGCACCAAAGGCACCGAAGGCACCGAAGGCACCGCGCTGTTCGGCCCCCTCACCGGAAGCGTCCCCGCTGGACGGCGGCAGCAGATCGTCGACGACTTCACCCGTGTCCCGGGCCCCGCGGTGCTCCTGGCGCAGATCCAGGCAGCGGGCGTCGGCCTCAATCTGCAGGCCGCCTCCGTCGTCGTCCTCTGCGAACCCCAGATCAAGCCGACCATCGAACACCAGGCGGTGGCCCGCGCCCACCGTATGGGCCAGGTCAGACCGGTCCGGGTCTACCGCCTCCTCGCCACCGGGGGTGTCGACGAACGTCTGGTGAAACTGCTGGAGGCCAAGACCCGCCTCTTCGACGCCTACGCCCGCCGCAGCGCCGTTGCCGAAGCCTCCCCGGACGCGATCGACGTGTCGGACACCGAACTGGCCCGCCAGATCGTCGAGGAGGAACAGGAGCGTCTGGGCATGCGGGACGAGAGGCTCACGGCGGCGGAGTGAGTCGGGAACGGCGTGCGAAGGCCATCACCGTCAGACGGCCCCCGCTCCAGCCCCCGCCACCCACCGACAAGCCTGCACATACCCCCGCACCAGCGCCCGCCCCCCGTCCTCCTTCCGCCAAGCCAGCACGTACCTGCTCGGCCCGATCCCGCGCACCGGCCGCGTCACCACCCCGCCCAGGGTGATCAGCGGCGCGTTGCCGGCGGCCACGAGGCAGACGCCCAGGCCGGCGACGAGGGCCTCGTACGTCTCCTCCGTGCCGGCGATCTCCGCGCCGACGCGGGGCGGGCGGCCGGACCGTTCGTCGAGGGCGAGCCAGAAGTCGCGCAGGGGGCCCGCGCTCGGCGGCAGGGCCAGGAACGGTTCGTCGGCCAGGTCGGCGAAGTCGATCTCCTCGCGCGCGGCGAGCGGGTGGGTGTCGGGGAGGGCGACCAGGCGGGGCTCCTCGGCGACCACCGTCCAGTCGTAGCGCTCCTCGTCGGGGAGGGGCAGCCAGACGAACGCGACCTGCGTCCCGCCGTCCGCCAGACCCGCGGTGGGGTCCTGCCAGCCCATCTGCCGCAGCCGTACGACCGCCTCCGGATGCGCGGCCGTGAAGCGGGAGCGGATCGCGGGGAGCAGACCGCCGCGGCCGGGGCTGGTGCTCATGCCCACCACCAGCGTGCCGCGTCCCGCCGCCCGGGCCGCCGCCAGCGCCGCGTCCGCCGCCGTCCAGGCCGCCAGCACCTGCCGGGCGTGCGGCAGCAACGCCTCACCCGCCTCGGTGAGCAGCACGCCCCGCGGGTCCCGACGGAACAGCTCCACGCCCAACTGCCGTTCCAGCGCCCGGATCTGCTTGCTCAACGCGGGCTGCGAGACGTACAGCCGCTCGGCGGCACGCGTGAAGTGCAGTTCCTCGGCCACCGCCAGGAAGTAGCGCAGATCCCGTACATGCACGTCCGTCGTCATAGCCATCGGTTATCACCGTGGGTCTTGGACCGGCAACCGACTTCCGCAGCAGGCTGGTTCCTGGAACAGCCCGAGAACGAGGAGACGTCATGAACAAGGTCTGGCTGATCACGGGTGCGAGCAGCGGGTTCGGGCGGGCGATTGCCGAGGCGGCGCTGGCCGACGGCGATGTCGTGGTGGGCGCCGTCCGCAGGCCCGAGGCGCTGGACGACCTGGTGGCCGCGTACCCCGACCAGGTGGAGGCGCTGCGCCTGGACGTGACCGACACGGCCGCCGCGGAGGCCGCCGTACAGGATGTGCTGGCCCGGCACGGGCGGATCGACGTGCTGGTCAACAACGCGGGCCGTACCCATGTCGGCGCCTTCGAGGAGACCACCGACGCCGAGCTGCGCGAGCTGTTCGACCTGCATGTCTTCGGTCCCGCAGCGCTCACCAGGGCGGTGCTGCCGGCCATGCGCGAGCGGCGTGCGGGTGCGATCGTGCAGATGAGCAGCATGGGCGGGCAGCTGTCCTTCGCGGGTTTCTCGGCGTACAGCGGGACGAAGTTCGCGCTGGAGGGACTGTCCGAGGGGCTGGCCGACGAGGTCCGGGAGTTCGGCATCAAGGTGCTGATCGTGGAGCCGGGCGCCTTCCGCACCTCGCTGTTCGAGCCCGGCCGGGCGGGGGCCAGTGCCGACAGCGGGGTCTACGCCAAGGTGAGCGAGACCCGCGGGTTCGTCTCCGGCGGCGACGGCACCCAGGCCGGCGACCCCGCGAAGGCGGCCGCTCTGATCCGCGCCGCCCTCGACGCCGAGGAGACCCCGCTGCGGCTGCCCCTCGGCGACGACGCGGTGACCGCCGTACTGGACCACCTCGACGGAGTACGGGCCGACGTCGCCGCGTGGGAGAAGACCACGCGGGCCACCGCCTTCGACGGCTGAGACGAGCGCACCCCAGGTGCCGGACGAGCCGGTCAGGCCAGGTCGAGGCGGATCGTCGCGCCGTCCGGGGCGCCGTGGACCCGCTGGGCGATCGGCCCGCGGATGCGCATCGCGGTGACCGCCGTAC
>NZ_JBIAUQ010000003.1:156764-671158 GCF_042893155.1 Streptomyces sp. NPDC001668 | reverse complement strand
AGCCGGTCAGGCCAGGTCGAGGCGGATCGTCGCGCCGTCCGGGGCGCCGTGGACCCGCTGGGCGATCGGCCCGCGGATGCGCATCGCGGTGACCGCTGTACCCGACCACCTCGACGGTGTACGGGCCGACGTCGCCGCGTGGGAGAAGACCACGCGGGCCACCGCCTTCGACGGCTGAGACGAGCGCACCCCAGGTGCCGGAAGAGCCGGTCAGGCCAGGTCGAGGCGGATCGTCGCGCCGTCCGGGGCGCCGTGGACCCGCTGGGCGATCGGCCCGCGGATGCGCATCGCGGTGACCGCGTCCTTGACCGCGAAGTTGTCGAAGTCGTAGCTGCCGCCGCCGACGAAGAACTGCAGCGGCACCAGCCGTTCGTTCGGCTCCAGCGCGCCGTTCTCGCGCTGGAAGGCGTAGGCGAAGGAGGCGGCGGCGTTGACGTCGGGATCGGCGAGCAGCCAGGCCGCCCAGGACTCCAGGCTGTCGCCGAGCTCGGTGACATCGGCGGTCTCGGGGTCGAAGCGGACCACCTTCTCGCCGCCGACCACGGCGAACTGGGTGCCGAAGATGTCCTGGCCGAAGCAGAACTGGTCGTCGGCAAGCCCGCCGTAGGTGTCCTTCCAGGCGTCGTCGGTGTTCCAGTGGAGCATGTCGTGGCCGAGACCCTCCTCGCCGACCCGGAAGACCTGCACCCCGGCGTTGAACAGGAAGAACCCGTTCACACGGGAGATCAGCCGGCCGAGCTCGGCCAGCGGGCCGGTCTCGAAGCCGAAGTCGAGGTCGATCGCCGGGCCCAGCGGGCCGCGGGCCCGGCTCAGGAGCTGCTCCAGTGCGCTGTCGGTGCTCATGCGTTCGTCTCCGCTGCCTCGGGGCCGATCGGTCGGGTCAGATAGTGGGCGCGTACCCGCTCGGTGGCGACCGACCGCAGAGCGGGCTGGAGCACGGGAGCGTCGGGGATCGCGTCCCACTTCGCGTACGGCCACCACCGCCCGTGCGCCGCCAGCAGCATGCTCTCACCTCGCGCGATGTCCCCCCGGGTGCCGTACCAGCCGGCCAGCCAGGTGCAGACCGCGAACTGCTCGGGCGTCTCACCGCTCGCCTCGGCCAGCTCGTGGGCGCGCTCGAAGTCGTTGACCTTGGCCAGGGCCTGCCAGACCACCCGCTTCTGACCGGCGTCCAGCGTGCCGAAGTCCCGCTCGACCAGGTCGGCGCCGATGACCCCGTCCAGTGGGCGGGCCGGGCCGCCCCAGTCCGCGTGGTTCGGCAGCAGCTCCTCGACCGGCCGCCCGGGTACCTCCTCGGCCAGCCACATCAGGTCGTCGCCCAGCACTCGCCCCTCGGGGACGTGGGCGGCCAGGGCGGTCAGACGCGGCCCGGCCGGGATGCCGGCATGGGCCTGGGCGGCCAGGAAGGCCACCCCGAAGGGCATGTCCTGGTCGCACAGCTCACCGCCGAGCGGGCCGTCCCGGGTGATCAGGGCCTCGGCGAGCTCGGCCGCCTCGGCGAAACGGTCGTACCAGAAGAGGATCTGCACGGCGGCGGCCGCGGCCTCCCAGGCGTCCGCGGTCCCGGCCGCCTCCGAGCCGGTGCCCAGCTCCTGGAGCCGGGGCAGGAGTTCGCCGAACCTGCCGTGCCGGGCCTCGGCGATCAGCTCCTCGGCCGCGTTCATGGGAACTCGCTCCTGTCGTGCCGGTGGTACCCGTGGGGTCTATCTGGTGGTGATCTTGATTCTGGTCCCGTCCGGGAGTCCGCGCAGAGCACTGCCCATGCTCGATCCCGAACCACCATTATCAGGCTGCGGGATGTACTTCACGCTGGCCCCGGTGCCGCCCTCCTTGAACATGGCCGGCGGGTACTCGTCGCGGTCGTCGGGCGGCCGGGTGTCGATGCCCCGCAGGGAGTTCGCACGGTTGTCGTCCGCGTTGGGCTTGTCGATGGTCAGGACGGACGGCTTGGGACGGCCCTGGCGGTAGGTGTCGCCGCGCCAGATCTGGCCGCTCTGGGCCTCCTCGATGTGCGCGGCCGACTCCGGGTACTTGGTGCGGTTCACCACCAGCTCGGCGTCGTAGTCGCCGCGGACGCCGACGGCGTTCGACAGCTCGGTGCGGGCTTCGGCCTGCTGGACGAGCCGTTTACGGGAACCCGGCCCGGTCTCGCCGTGGTTCTTCGCGATCTTCTCGGCGAGCGCGGTGATCTCCCGCTTGTGGGCGTCGTCGGCGTCGGTGATGTTCTTGATCACCTTCTCCGTGCCCTTGCCGGCCTGCCGGTACATGTCGCTGACGGCGTGCGCGGCCTCCTTGCTCAGCTTGACGCCGATCTTCTTGGCCGCGTCCTCCAGCGCCTTGGCTATGGGATGGCTCAAGCGAACGACACCCCCGCCGTCACCCTGGCCATCACGTCGGCGTGCCCGGCCACGTCGTCCGCGTGCGCGTGCAGTTTGGCCGCCATCTGTCTCATGCCTTCCGGATGCATCTGGAAGTAGGAGCCGGCGCCCCCGCCGGAGGTGCCTCCCAGCGCCGCCTCGACCCCCTCGAAGACCAGACCGCGAAGGGCCCGTTCGACCACCGTCTCCAGGGGGGCGACCGCCTTGGCCGTGAGTTCGGCGACGAGCCGCCCCTCCAGTTCCTGGAGGATCCCGTTGACGACCCTCTTCGTGGCCTCGATCAGCAGGACCTCGGCGGCTTCGGCGGCGCCGAAGGTCAGGACGGCCGCGGCCTGGTCGGCCACGAACTCGGCGGCCAGGACACCCAGTTCGACGAGTACGGCGGTCTTGGCGGCCACGACGGCGTCGGCGGCGACCTCCAGCGCGACCGCCACGACACCGCAGATCTCGATCATCTCGGTCATGTGGTCGGAGGACATCGCGGTCCACCGCGCCGCCAACTGCCGGTACGAGTCGGCGTCGTAGTGCTCCGCCAGCTCCCGCACGGTCGCCGTGGCCGCCTGGTGCGAGCTGTCTATGTTGCCGGCGAACGTCCGCACGTGCCCGGCGAACTCGCGCACCTTGTCCTCGTTCACCTGAGGCCAGTTGACGCCGATCAGGTTCATCACCCAGACCAGCTCGTCAGGCAACTCGATGGCCACACATACCCCGTTCGTCCGTGCGCCGACAGCAGACAAAAACAGTAGTAGCCGTCGAACGGGGTTTCCCTTGGCGAACTTATGGTCTGAGCAAAGGAATCACCATGGCTCGGTCACCCACCCCGCCGTCAGTACCAGCCGCGTCTCCCGGTGGACGGCGAGGAAGCCGAAGGGGCGGTCGAAGGCGGCCGAGACCACGGTCGACGTGTACCGGGGCGTGGGCCCGCCCGGGGCGCCGCCCGGCGCCGCCGCGACCGCCGTCACCGCGGCCGCCTCGAAGCCGAGCGCGTCGAAGCGCGCCAGGGCGGACTGCCGGGCGGAGCCGACGGCCAGGGGCGCGGCGCTGACACCGGGGAAGTGGCCCTGCCGGACGTCCCGAGCCGCGGTGAGGCCGAACAGCCCGTGCAGGTCCAGGAGATCGTGGTGCGCCCGCACCTCGAACGCCGCCGTCGTCACCTCCAGCGTCGGCTGCTGGGGGCCGGCGCACGGCCGCTCCTCCACCCGCAGTCCCGGCCCCGCCGGCCCGTACGGAAGCGACGACCCCCGTACGACCGGACAGGTGCCGTCGAGCGCGGCCGTCCCCGCCGCAACCACCTGACCGGGCGTCAGATGCGTGTCCCCGAGCAGGAGGTGGACGTCGACGTCCTGGTCGCCGAGCACCTTCACCTCGGTGACGCGGCCCTCGGGGGCGGTCACCAGACCGACCCGGTCCAGCCGTACGCTGCGCCGGTGCAGTCCGCGCAGGGTCCGGTCCTGCCAGGGGCCCGCGGACGGCCGTACCGGACGCACCTCGAAGGGCCGCAGCCACGTGGTCCGCAGGGCCAGCGCGCTCGCCAGCACCAGGTCGGTGTCGTCCCGCACCTCCACCGGCATCCGCTCGATCAGCCCGCCCGTGCGCTTCGCGGCCCAGGTGTCCAGCTCCCGCCGGTCGAGGGCGGGATCGCCGGTGAGGACCCCGAGCGCGTCGGTGGGCAGCTGGGCCTCCCACTCCTCGCGCAGCTCCAGCGTCCGCCGGGTCCACAGCCCGAGCGCCGAGTCCAGCGCCGTCACGTCGGCCAGCCCCGCGAGCAACTCGCGTGCGGCGGTGGCCGCTTGCTCTGCGGGTACCCCGAGTGCCCGCGCCAGCTCGGCCCGTGCCGGGCCCCGCGCGCCGTCGGCCAGGAAGGCCAGCAGCGGCCACACCCCGGCGGCCGAGAACACGGTCCCCCCGGAAGACGCCCCCGCCCACCGTGCCGTGAGCCCGTTCACCGCCTGGGTCGTCGCACCCGTGATCGGCATTCCACCCCCGCCCGCCCCGCGCATACCATGCGCCCTGTCGTACGTCAGTTCCCCACCACTGCCTGAACCAGGAGCACGGTACCCGTGTCCATACCCCCGCCCCCTGGGCCCCACCAGCCCGACCCCGCCCAGGGGCCGTCCCCGGTCCCGGACCCGTACGGGCCGCCGCCGCAGGGACAGCAGCCGTATGGGCAGCCGCCGCAGGGACAGCCGCCGTACGGACAGCCGTACGGACAGCCGTACGGGCAACCCTATGGCCCGCCGTACCAGACCTGGGGACAGGGCTACAGCCCTTACTCCCGGCCCGCCTCCGTCAACGGACTCGCCGTCGCCTCCCTGGTGCTCGGGGTCCTGTGCTGCTTCCCGGGCGTGGGACTGGTGCTGGGCGTGATCGCGCTCGTGCAGATCAGGAAGAAGGGCCAGTCCGGCAAGGCGCTCGCGATCGCCGGCTCGGTCCTGTCGTCGCTGGGGCTCGCCCTGTGGGTGCTGGTGCTCGCCACGGGTGGACTCTCCGACGCCTGGGAGGGGTTCAAGAAGGAGGCGAGAGAGGACTCGGCCTTCTCGGTGGCCAAGGGAGAGTGCTTCGACACGCCGGGGGAGTCCCTCGAAGGCCGGGCCTACGACGCCGAGAAGGTGCCGTGCGCGGGTGAGCACGAGGGCGAGGTGTTCGGCGAGTTCAAGATGGCCGGTTCCACCTTCCCCGGGGACAGCGCGGTCTCCGGCGCCGCCAACGACAAGTGCTACGCACTCCAGGACCTCTACGCCATGGACACCTGGGCGCTGCCCGAGGACGTCGACGTGTACTACTTCGCCCCGACCCGGCAGAGCTGGCGCCTCGGCGACCGCGAGGTCACCTGCGTCTTCGGCAACACCGACGAGACCGCCACCCTGACCGGCTCGCTGCGCGCCGACGAGACCACCCTCGACTCGCACCAGATCGCCCTGCTGAAGTCCCTCAACGCCATGGACACGGTCCTGTACGAGGAGCCCGAGGCCGACCCCGAGGACGACCTGCCCGGCTACCGGGACTGGTCGCGGGACGTCCACGACGGCCTCGGCGAGCAGATCGGGGCGCTGCGCGCGCACTCCTGGCCGGCCGAGGCCGACAAGCCGGTCGCGGCCCTGCTGAAGGACATGGAGAAGGCGCGCGACGAGTGGGCGAAGGCGGTCACCGCGGCCGAGGACGGCGACGCGGACACCTTCTACATCCACTACGGCAAGGGCTACGGCTATGTCGACGGCCCCAGCACGGTCACCGCTCGCAAGGCTCTGGGGCTGGCCACCAAGCGGCCGTCGTACGACGAGGACTACGGCGACGGGGGCGGTGAACCGGGCGGCGGCGAACTCAAGGTGTGATCGCGCCCATAGCGGGGAGAAAGTGCCTGCGTAAAGACCGCCACCGGAACATGTCATCACATCGAGTGATTCTCTGGCCTTTGCTTGCATGGCCCAACCCACGGTTGCCAGGCTGTTGCTGTCTGTACAACCTGATGGGAGCGGCCAGTGACATTCGGTGAGCAGCCGGCGTACCTGCGTGTCGCGGGTGATCTCCGCAAGAAGATCGTCGACGGTTCGCTGCCACCGCACACCCGCCTGCCCTCCCAGGCCAGGATCCGCGAGGAGTACGGCGTCTCGGACACCGTCGCGCTGGAGGCCCGCAAGGTGCTGATGGCCGAGGGCCTGGTGGAGGGCCGCTCCGGCTCGGGGACGTACGTCCGCGAGCGTCCCGTGCCCCGCCGTATCGCCCGCTCCGGCTACCGCCCGGCCTCGGGGGCCACGCCCTTCCGGCAGGAGCAGGCCGACGGGGAGGGGCGCGGCACCTGGGAGTCCAGCAGCCGGCAGACCGAGGCCTCCGCCGCCATCGCCGAGCGGCTCGCCATCCGCGTCGGCGACCGGGTGATGTGCACGAAGTACGTCTTCCGGGAGGGCGGTGAGCCGATCATGCTCTCCACCTCCTGGGAGCCCCTCGCGGTCACCGGGCGCACCCCTGTGATGCTGCCCGAGGAGGGCCCCCTCGGCGGCATGGGCGTGGTCGAGCGCATGGCCGCCATCGACGTCGTCGTGGACAACGTCACCGAGGAGGTGGGCGCCCGCCCCGGCCTCGCCGAGGAGCTGCTCGCCCTGGGCGGTGTCCCCGGCCATGTCGTCCTCGTGGTCCACCGCACCTACTACGCCTCGGGCCGTCCGGTGGAGACGGCCGACGTGGTCATTCCGGCCGATCGCTACCAGGTCGCGTACCACCTTCCGGTGAAGTAGCGCGCCCCCCGGGGAGGTTGCCCCGGGCGAGCACTCAACGGGCCTGCGGGCGAACGCCGTCCGCATTCGGTCGTTCTCGCAGGTCGACGCCGCTGTGCCGGAAACGCCCCCGAGTGCGGAGAGCGCCGCCCACCGGGGGCGCGTCAACTGCCGTGCGCCCCCTGCCGAGGCGTCCGTCCTGGCTGGTTGCGTACCTCTTTGTGAAAACGCGTGTTCGCTGAGTAAAGGTTGGGCGTAGGCTCGGGCATATGCGGATCGCGGTTTCCTTATCGGGTGGGGCTCGGCGCAGGCCGGGAAGGGGCGGTGGAGCGCGGTGAACGACGGCACGATCACTCTTCCCTGGCTCGTCATACGGCAGGACGACAACGGCAATCGCTACCGCGTGGGCAGGTACGCGACCCGGGCCGAGGCCCAGAAGATCGCCGACAGCCTCGACGCCCGCGGCCACAAGCAGCTCTACTGGGTCGAGCGCATCGGCGCCAACGGCGCGAGTTCGGCCGACTGACGGAGCCTCCCGTAGGCTCCGGCGCATGACGGAACGGATCGTGGTGGTGGCGGCCGCCCTCTACGACGGTGACCGCCTCCTCGCCGCCCGCCGCAGCGTGCCCCCCGAACTGGCGGGCCGCTGGGAACTTCCGGGCGGCAAGGTGGAGCGGGGCGAGACACCGGAGCAGGCGCTGTCCCGCGAACTGCGCGAGGAGTTGGGCGTGGCCGCGGAGGTCGGGGAGCGCGTCCCGGGTGAGTGGCCCCTGAAGCCCCCGTACGTCCTTCAGGCGTGGAGGGCCCGCCTTCTCCCCGGATCCCCGGACCCCGAGCCCCTGCAGGACCACGACGAACTGCGCTGGCTGACGCCGGACGAGCTCGGGGACGTCGACTGGCTCGACCAGGACGTGGAAGCCGTCGGCGCACTGAAGCTCCTCAGGGGCGCGGGGCTCCAGTAGGTGTGCGGCGCGCCCCGGATCCACCCGCCGAGCACATCGCGCCCCCTGCTTACGCCGTTCGGCACGGTACCGCACCCGCAATATCGGGTATGTGCCCCTTAACCCCACGAAAGCGGACATGGGCTGGCCCGGGATGTGATCGGCGTGATCGACACCGAAGGCGACTGCGCCAAGTGGACGTTCCCGGCGGACCCGGGTGCCGTACGCGCGGCTCGCGCGGCTGTCAGAAACCGGCTGACCGCCTGGGACCTCGACAGTCTCGCCGACATCGCCGCCCTGTTGGTCAGCGAACTGGTGACCAACTCGCTGCGGCACGCCACCGGCCCCATCGGCGTCCGCCTGGTCCGTCCCGGGGCCGTCGACGGCGTCCTCCTGGTGGAGGTCTCCGACCCGCTGCCCGACCCGCCCCGCGAGCGCGTCGCGGAGCTGGACGACGAGAGCGGCCGCGGCCTGCAACTGGTCGCCCATGCCGCCCGTCGCTGGGGTACCCGCCCCGGCGCAACCGGCAAGACGGTCTGGTTCGAGCTCTCGGCACCGGGATGAACAGGACCTGAGCGCGGTGAAGAACACGTGTACGACACTCCGTCTGCTGTCCATCGGGTGGACCAGGCCGGTGGCGGTTGCCGAAAGACGTGGTTCGACGCCGTGTCCGCTGGTTAGAAGACTGGAAGTGTTGTCGCAGCCCGGACCGAAAACCGTCGGGATCGTGCTGTGATCGTGAACACCGTGTTGTGCGGCGCCGTAGTGCTGGATACTGCGGGCAGCCGCCCCCGGTGACCGGTACCGGACGCGGTGAGCTGGAGGGGACGGTTCGCGTGAGCGAGATACCAGCGAAGGCCACGGAGTCGAAGGACCCGTCGGGCGGCGCGAGGGCGGAGGCCACGGACGCTGCCGTGGCACATGTCCGTCACGGTGACGGGCCGTCCGGTGACGCCATGTGGCAGAGCAGCCCACCCGGCTCGATCTACGACTACATCAAGGTCGCCTCCTTCTCCATCGGTCCCGACGGACTGGTCGACCAGTGGAGCCTGCGCGCCGAGCAGCTCTTCGGCATCGCCGCCGAGCACGCCGTCGGCATGGACCCCATCGAGGCGTTCATCGACCCGGACCTGCACGTGCAGGGCCAGCGCAAGATGGCGGAGATCCTGGACGGCCGCGAGTGGACCGGCGTGGTCCCCTTCCGGGTGCCCGCGCAGACCGAGGGCGAGTGCGGCCGGGAGGGCCTCGCCGAGGTCTACGTCATGCCGACGCGGACCGAGGAGGGCGAGAAGGCCGCCGTCTGCATCGTCGTCGACGTGCGCACCCTCAGGAGCATCGAGACCGACCTCGCCGCCTCGCAGGCGATTTTTGGTCAATCTCCCTTCGGATTTGTACTGATCGACCCCGACCTGCGGGTCCGCCGCGTCAACTACCGCTTCGCCTCCCTCTTCGGCGGTGACCCGGACGACCACCGGGGCAAGGGCGTCCACGACTATCTGCCGCGCCCCGAGGCCGAGCGGGTCAGCGCGACCCTGCGCCGGGTCCTGGAGACCGGCGACTCCATCACCGACATGCATGTCACCGGCTTCCTGCCGGGCTCCGACGAGCGCCGCCACTGGTCCATCAACCTGTACCGGGTGCGCAGCGGGTCCGGGCGGCCCATCGGGATCGCCTGGCTGGGAACCGACATCACCGCCCGCCGCGCCGCCGCCCGCGAGGCCGCCGCCGCCCGCCGCAATCTCGCCCTCCTGAACGAGGCCGGCGCCCGCATAGGGAACTCCCTCGACCTGGAGACCACGGCCCGCGAACTCCTCGACGTGGTTGTCCCCGGCTTCTGCGACCTGGCCACCGTCGACCTCTACCAGGGCCTGCTGGCCGGCGACGAGACCCCGCCCGGGCTCGCCGACGGCAGCGCGGAACTGCGCCGGGTCGCCTTCGCCAGCGCGGTCTCCGACGCCCCCTTCATCGGCTCCGGGGCTCCCGTCTCGGTCGGCGCGGTCCACCACTACCCCTTCAACTCGCCCTGCGCGGACGCCCTGCGCACCGCACGCCCGCAGTACATCCCGGCCGAGGAGGGCGGGCTCGTGCAGTCCACGCTCGCGGTGCCGATGGTCGCCCACGACACGGTCGTAGGACTCGCGCAGTTCGCCAGGACCAAAGGCAGCGAGCCCTTCGGGGACCGGGACCGGGACCTCGCGGTGGAACTGGCGGCGCGGGCCGCGGTCTGTATCGACAACGCGCGCCTGTACCGGCGGGAACACGAGCGGGCCCTGATACTGCAGCGGTCCCTGCTGCCGCCAGGCGACCCGGTCGCCTCCGGCCTGGACATCGCCTGCCGCTATCTGCCCGGCAACTCCTCCGCGGACCGCCCCAGCGAGGTCGGCGGCGACTGGTTCGACGTGATCGAACTGCCCGGACACCGCACCGCGTTGGTGGTCGGTGACGTGATGGGCCGCGGACTGCGCGCCGCGGTGGCGATGGGCGAACTCCGCTCCGCCGTCAGGACCCTGGCCCTGCTGGACCTCGAACCGGCCGAGGTGCTCAGCGCGTTGGACGAGATCGCGCGCGGGCTCGGCGCCCCCGGCGGAGTCCAGCAGGCCACCCGGGCGGCCCGCCGCCCCCGTGAGGCGGACCTGTCCGAGGTGTACCTCGCGACCTGCGTCTACGCCGTCTACGACTCGGTGACCCGTCGCTGCACCTTCGCCAACGCGGGTCATCTGCCGCCCGTGCTGGTCGAACCCGGCGAGGACGCGCTGATGCTCGACGTGCCGCCCGGCATGCCGCTCGGCGTCGGCGGCGAGCCCTTCGAGGAGGTCGAGGTCGAACTGCCCGAAGGCGCCCTGCTCGCGCTCTACACGGATGGACTGGTCGAAAGCCGCGATCACCCCCTCGACGAAGGACTCCAGGCGTTCGTCGGCGCGCTCACCGACCCCTCCGCCCCCCTGGAGGACGTCTGCGACCACGTCCTCAACACCCTCGACACCCACCACGGCGAGGACGACATCGCGCTGCTGATGGCACGTGTCCAGGGCCTGCCCGCGGGTTCCGTCGGCGACTGGACCCTCCCGCGCGAGCCCCGCAGCGTGGGCCGGGCCCGCGAGTACGCCCGCGGCCAGCTGCTCAGCTGGGACCTCGAACCCCTCGTCGACACCACGGAACTCCTGGTCAGCGAACTGGTCACCAACGCCCTCCGGTACGGCGAGGGCGACATCCGGCTACGCCTCCTCCTCGACCGCACCCTGGTCTGCGAGGTCTGGGACTCCGGCCTCGTCCAGCCGCGCCGCCGCCGCGCCCGGGACACCGACGAGGGCGGCCGGGGCCTGCAACTGGTCGGCCTCCTCAGCGCGGCCTGGGGCTCCCGGCGCACCCCGCGCGGCAAGACGGTGTGGTTCGAACTGCCGCTGCCGGACGGGGAGAACGGCATGGTGGACCCGGCGGAGGCGTTGCTGAGCCTGTTCTGAGTCCCGCGCCTGTCCTTAGGCGGGGTGCCCGCGCAGGCGTACGTCCCGCTCGGCGAGGTCACGCGCCTCGCGGGCCAGGACGTCCGCCCGCGGGAGATCCTCGGTCGTGCGGGCCTCCGACAGGCGCACCCGGGCCGCGGCACCGACCGCCTCGCGGTGGACGGTGACGTAGTCGTCCGCCGCGGCCAGGGACTCCCGGGCCACCAGCAGCGCGGCCGCCCCGAGCACCGCGGCCCGGCCGGTCGCGAGCGGCGCGGTCGCGTGCACGATCCGGCGCAGGACGCCGAGCGGGTCGTAGGGGTGCCCGGACGTCGTCTCCTGCCGTACGGCGGCCAGGACCGCGTCGGCGTGCAGGAGGCGCGCGTGGGTCTCGCCCCCGCGGGTGGTGCCGTCGCGGAAGGGGGCCAGCTCCGCCTCCGCGCCCGTGAGGGCGGGCGGGATCAGCCGGGCGGCCTCGGTGCGCGTCGCACGCAGCCGGGTCACGGCCGTCACCAGCGCATCCGCACGGGAGATCGCGGTCTCGGCCGCGCGGAGCTGCTGGACCGCCTCGCCGGGCCGGCCGGAGGCGGTGGCCTGGTGGGTCCGGTTGAGGTGGACGGTGGCGGTGACCAGGCTGTCCTTGGCCGACTCGATGTACCCGGTGACCGCGTCGCCAGAACCCGGGGGCCCGCTCTCCGCCTCCGCGGTGCGGGCGGTCAGTTCGCGGAAGCGGGTCTCGGCCGCGGCCAGGGCCCCGGCGGGGTCCCGGTCCAGCGCCCGCAGGGCGCGCAGGCTCTCCGACGCGGCCGTGAGGCGCCGTTCGGCCTCCTCGCAGCGGCCCACGACTCCGGCGAGAGCGGCCGCCTCCTCCGGCACGCCCTCGTCGTAGCGCCGCCGGATCGCGCACGCCGCCGCCAGCTCGGCCTCCGCCGCGTCGGCCGCCTCGGCGAACGGGGCCAGCTCCCCGGGGCCGGACCCGGCCGCGGCGAAGACGAGTTCCTCGCGGAAGGCGCGGAGGAGGTTGTCGGCGCCGACCAGCGCGGCCCGGGAGCGCTCGTCGAGGCCGGCGAGCGGGGCCGCGGCCGCGGGGGAGGGGTACGCGCCGACGTGCGTCGTGCCGGCGGGCGCAGGTGTCGTACGGCCGCGGGTGCGTCGTATCCGGCGGACGGAGCCATAGGCGGCGAGGACCACCACCACGACGAGGGCGGCCACCGGCAGGACGAGGTCGGTGCCGGAGGACTCCTCCTCGGCCGGGGCGGCGGCGCTGACCCGGGCGCCCGCAACCGGAGCGTCGTCGTTGATCGTCATCCATGGCAACACCAGCCACACGACCCCGGCCACCACGCCCAGCAGGGCGTGCGCCACCCGCGCGGATATGTGCGAGCGGCCGCGCCGGGGGCGGCCCCGTATCAAGGATGGCGTCACATTTCGGAGCGTATGGGCCGCAATGCGGGGGCGCGAGCGGGGTGGGACGGGCGGGGGTACACGAGGGGACGGGAAGCGGATGGCAGAGACGCCGGACATACCGGCCGACGGGGACGACGAGACGGAGAAGGAGGCACTGGCGCCGAAGCCGAGACGCCGCCGCCGGCTCCGCCGAGGTGTTCTCGCGCTCGCGCTCGTCGTCCTCCTCCCCCTCCTCACCGTCGCCGTCGCGCTGCGCCTCAACTACGCGGGCGACCCCGCCGACGGCACCCGGACCCGCGACAAGGACGCGATCTGGCTCGGCCACGCCTGGGTGGACGGCCGCAGGACCGACGCCGACGTCACCGCCCTCGCCCGGCGCCTGCGGGACACCGGGATCCGGGACCTGTACGTCCACGCGGGTCCCCTGGAGCACGACGGCACGCTGCCCGCGTCGGCGTATCCGAAGGCGGGCTGGCTGATCGGCGCCGTGCACAAGGCGGCTCCCGGCATCCGCGTCCAGGCCTGGCTCGGCGACAAGCTCGCCACTGAGAGCCCGGACGGCATGCGCCTCACCGAGAAGGACACCCGGGCCGCCGTCGTCCGCTCGACCCGCCAGATCCTCGCCGCCGGGTTCGACGGCGCCCACTTCGACCTGGAGCCCCTGCACTCCGGCGACCAGGACTACCTCGACCTCCTCGACACCCTCCGCCAGGTCACCCGCGCCCGTGGCGTCCCCCTCTCGGTCGCCGCCCACCAGATCGACCCGCTGCCCGCGCTGCACTCCGTCGCGGGCGCGCTCGCCGGGCACCCCAAGTGGTGGTCGCAGGCCTACTTCGGGCAGGTCGCGCGGCGTGTCGACCAGATCGCGGTGATGTCGTACGACACGAGCACACCGCTTCAGAGCCTCTACGGCGGCTATGTCGCCCAGCAGACCTCACTGGCCCTGGAGGTCACCCCGGACTCCACCGACCTGCTGATGGGCCTGCCCTTCTACCGGGAGGACAACTTCGACCACTGGTCCTTCGCGGAGACCGTCCCGGCGGCCGTCCGGGGCGTCCGCCTCGGCCTCTCCCGCACCGACGCGGACCGGGCGAACTTCGGGGTGGCGCTGTACGTCGACTTCGCGGCCACGGAAGCGGACTGGACGGCGTACGAGCGGGACTGGGTCCGCTAGAAAACCACCTGCGGTCCGGTGCCCCGCGCTGCGACGATCTGCCCGGTGACCAGCACCCGCAGACACCTCACCCGCGACGACCTCGCGCCTCTTGCCCGGGCGGCGACCGGTCGCTCGCTCACCGCCGTGGCCCGCCTGCGCGGCGGTACGAAGAAGGGCGTCTACCGGCTCGCCCTCGACGACGGCACCACCGTCGTCGCCTACGTCTGGTCGCCGGACGAGGACTACTGGGACGCCGGCCCCTCCGACCCCCGCGACCCCTTCTCCGCGGGCACGAGCCTCGACGTGTTCACCGCGGCCCACGACCGGCTCGCCGCGGCCGGCGTCCGCACCCCGCGCCTCCTGTACTCGGACACCACCATGAACGCCGTGGTCGTCGAGGACATGCGCGGCGGCAGCCTGGAGGACGCCCTGGAGCGGGACCCGGTCGCCGGACGCGCAGCGCTGGCGGGGTTCGCCGCAGAACTCGCGACCCTGCACTCGCAGGAGGGCCCCGCCTTCGGCAAGGTCGGCCTCGTCGACAACGGCGGTACCTCGTCGTCGAGTTCGGCGGCCCGGCGCGTCACGGAGGGCGCCCTGCGCGACATCGAGGAGACCGCCGTACGCGACGAGCGGATCGCCGTCGTACGGGATGACCTCGAAGATGCCGTACGGCGGCTCGCGGCGGCCGTCCGGCCCCGCGACCGGCACACCCTCATCCACGGCGAACTCGGCGCCGACCACGTCCTGCTGGACCACCGGGGCAGGCCCGCCCTCATCGACATCGAAGGGCTCATGTACTTCGACGTCGAGTGGGAGCACGTCTTCCTGCGGATCCGTTTCGGCCCCCACTACGACGTCCTGCGCGTCCCCGACCTGGACGAGGACCGCATGCGCCTCTACCGCCTCGCCATGCACGTCTCCCTGGTCGCAGGACCCCTGCGCCTGATCGAGGGCGACTTCCCGCACCCGGAGGGGATGCGGGAGATCGCGGAACACAACCTGGTCAGGGTGTTGGAGCTCGTGCGAAAGTGAGCGCGTGAACTCGGTGTTGGTGGTCGTGGCGGCCGTGGTGGTGGGCGCGCTGTCGGTGCTCGGTGCCGTGCAGCTCGCGACGGGCTGGGTGCCGCCCTGGCTCCGGAACTCGGTCCTGCGGCCGAGGCTGTCCGGGTGCGGCACTCTGCTGCACGCGGTGGGGCTGGGTGTGTTCCTGTTCCTGGGGCCGCTGGGGAGCCCGCCCACACAGGACGTGTACGTCCCGTTGCTCGGTCTGGCGCTGTCCTTCGTCGGCGGGAGCGTTCTCCAGCGGCTCGCCCAGCATGCGCCTGCTAGGAAGACCTCCTCCTGATCTTCGACCCCAGCCACACCAGCGGGTCGTACTTGCGGTCGACTGCCCGTTCCTTCAGGGGGATCAGGGCGTTGTCCGTGATCTTGATGCCCTCGGGGCAGACCTCCGTGCAGCACTTGGTGATGTTGCAGTAGCCGAGCCCGTGCTCGTCCTGGGCGGTCTTCTTGCGGTCCAGGCCGGAGTCCTCGGCCGCGTCCAGGGGGTGCATGTCCAGCTCCGCCACCCGCATCAGGAAGCGCGGGCCCGCGAACGCCGTCTTGTTCTCCTCGTGGTCGCGGACCACATGGCAGGTGTCCTGGCACAGGAAGCACTCGATGCACTTGCGGAACTCCTGCGAGCGGTCCACGTCCTCCTGCATCATCCGGTACTCGCCGGGACCGAGGTCGGCCGGCGGCACGAACGCCGGGACCTCGCGCGCCTTCTGGTAGTTGAAGCCGACGTTCGTCACCAGGTCCCGGACCACCGGGAAGGCCCGCAGCGGGGTGACGGTGATCGTCTCCTCCGGGGTGAACACCGACATGCGGGTCATGCACATCAGCCGCGGCCGCCCGTTGATCTCCGCCGAGCACGAACCGCACTTGCCCGCCTTGCAGTTCCAGCGGACCGCGAGATCGGGCGCCTGGGTGGCCTGGAGGCGGTGGATGATGTCCAGCACCACCTCGCCGTCGTTGACCTCGACCTTGAAGTCCTCCAGGCCGCCGCCCTTCACATCACCGCGCCACACCTTGAAGTGGGCCGTGTAGCCGCTCATTCGTACAGCTCCTCTTCGGCGAGGTACTTGACCAGCTCCTCCTTGTCGAAGAGGGCGAGCAGGTCGGCGCGGATGGGGTCGGTGGTCTCACGGGTCAGGTCGATCTGGCCCCGGACGGGGTCGGTCGCCGCCAACCCGCCCGTCGGGTCGGTCAGTCGGCACAGCAGGTTGACGTTGCGCCACTCGCGGTCCATCGCCGGATGGTCCTCGCGGGTGTGGCCGCCGCGCGACTCGGTCCGCTCCAGCGCGGCCCGCGCCACACACTCGCTGACCAGCAGCATGTTCCTGAGGTCCAGGGCGAGGTGCCAGCCCGGGTTGAACTGCCGGTGCCCCTCGACCCCGGCCCGCCGGGCCCGTACCCGGAGATCCGCGAGCTTCTCCAGGGCCTGCTCCATCTCGGCCTCGCGGCGGATGATGCCGACCAGGTCGTTCATCGCCTGCTGGAGCTCCTGGTGCAGGGTGTACGGGTTCTCCGGAGGCCCTTCGGCGGGCTCGGTGCCCTCCGCCGAGAACGGTCGCAGCGCCTCGGCGGCCGCCGCGTCGACCTGGGCCTCGTCCACGGGAGGCCGTTGAGCCGAGGTCGCGTACTCCGCCGCGTGCCAGCCCGCCCGGCGCCCGAACACCAGCAGGTCGGACAGGGAGTTGCCGCCGAGGCGGTTCGAGCCGTGCATGCCGCCCGCGACCTCACCGGCCGCGAACAGCCCCGGCACCCCGCGTGCCGCCGCCGTGTCCGACTCGACCGCGATCCCGCCCATCACGTAGTGACAGGTCGGCCCGACCTCCATCGGCTCGGCCGTGATGTCGACGTCCGCCAACTCCTTGAACTGGTGGTACATCGAGGGGAGCCGGCGGCGGATGACCTCCGCGGGCATACGCGTGGACACGTCCAGGAAGACCCCGCCGTGCGGGGAGCCGCGGCCGGCCTTCACCTCGGAGTTGATCGCGCGGGCGACCTCGTCACGGGGGAGCAGCTCGGGAGGGCGCCGGTTGTTGTCCGGGTCCTCGTACCAGCGGTCGCCCTCCTCCTCCGACTCGGCGTACTTCTCCTTGAAGACGTCCGGGACGTAGTCGAACATGAACCGTTTGCCCTCGGAGTTGCGCAGCACCCCGCCGTCGCCGCGCACCGACTCGGTGACGAGGATGCCCTTCACGGAGGGCGGCCAGACCATGCCGGTCGGGTGGAACTGGACGAACTCCATGTTCAGCAGGGGCGCGCCCGCGAGCAGGGCCAGCGCGTGACCGTCGCCGGTGTACTCCCACGAGTTCGACGTCACCTTGAAGGACTTGCCGATGCCACCGGTCGCGATCACGACGGCGGGCGCCTCCAGGACGAAGAAACGGCCGGTCTCACGGTCGTAGGCGAAGACACCCGAGACCCGCGATCCGTCCTTCAGTACCCGGGTGACCGTGCACTCCTGGTAGACCTTCAGGCGCGACTCGTAGTCACCGGTCTCCTTCTTGTCCTCCTGCTGGAGGGACACGATCTTCTGCTGGAGCGTGCGGATCAGTTCGAGGCCCGTGCGGTCGCCGACGTGGGCGAGGCGCGGGTACTCGTGGCCGCCGAAGTTGCGCTGGGAGATCCGGCCGTCCTTCGTACGGTCGAACAGGGCGCCCCAGGTCTCCAGCTCCCAGACCCGGTCCGGGGCCTCCTGGGCGTGCAGCTCGGCCATCCGCCACTGGTTGAGGAACTTCCCGCCGCGCATGGTGTCGCGGAAGTGGACCTGCCAGTTGTCGTTCGCGTTGGCGTTGCCCATGCTGGCCGCGATGCCGCCCTCGGCCATCACGGTGTGCGCCTTGCCGAACAGGGACTTGCAGATCACCGCGGTGCGGGCGCCGCGCTCGCGGGCCTCGATGGCGGCGCGGAGACCGGCCCCTCCGGCGCCGACCACGACGACGTCCCATTCCTGCCGGTCGACCACGGACATCAGAAGGCACCCTCAATCTAGAAGAAGCGCGGATCGTCGAAGGCGCCGGAGGCGACCAGGAAGACGTAGAAGTCGGCGAGCGCCACGCTCACCAGTGAGGCCCAGGCCAGCTGCATGTGGCGGGCGTTGAGCTTCCCGACGAACTGCCAGGCCCGGTAGCGCGCGGGATGTCTGGAGAAGTGCTTGAGCTTGCCGCCGACGATGTGCCGGCAGGAGTGGCACGAGATCGTGTACGCCCAGATCAGCACGATGTTGACCAGGAACACCAGGGTGCCGAGGCCCATGTGGCCCCACTCGTACTTCTCGTTGCGGAAGGCGAGCACGGTGTCGTAGGTCAGGATCCCGGCGACCAGGATCGCGGCGTAGAAGAAGTACCGGTGGATGTTCTGCAGGATCAGCGGGAAGCGGGTCTCACCGGTGTACTTCTTGTGCGGCTCGGCCACCGCGCAGGCCGGCGGGGACGCCCAGAAGCCCCGGTAGTAGGCCTTGCGGTAGTAGTAGCAGGTCAGGCGGAAGCCGAGCGGGAAGATCAGGATGATGATCGCGGGGGAGATGCCCCACCAGCCGCCGAAGAGCTCCCAGTTGGGGCCGTGGCGCATGGGCGCGCAGCGCTCGGCCAGACAGGGCGAGTAGAACGGCGAGACGTACGGGGCCGCGTAGTAGTCCGTGTCGGCGAAGGCCCGCCAGGTCGAGTACACGATGAAGGCGAGCAGCCCCGCGGCCGTGGCCGCCGGCGCCAGCCACCAGCGGTCGGTGCGCAGGTGCGGGGCGTCGATCGCGGCGCGCGTACCGGTGCGTACGCCGCCGCGGACGGGATGGGATTCGGTGTCGGGAGGTTCCGTACCAGTGGCCAACGCTTGACTCCGGTCGGGTTCAGGGGGCTCGGCGGTCGCGGGCGCCGAGTCCCTCGTCGTCCGAGTCCGTCCACAGGGTGTTGTCGTACGGGGTGTCGGAGATGGCGACGAGATCCGGACGGCGGGCCTTGGCCAGCGCCGGGTCGGTCTCCCTCAGCAGCGCGAGGCTCTCGCGCAGCCGGTCGGCGTCGATGCGCACGCGGCGCATCTCCAGGCTGCCGCTGCCGAGCTGCTGCTCCAGGCGCTTGACATACCTGAGCACCTCGTCGAGCGAGCGCTGGGCCGCTGCCAGTTCGTCGTGCACGGACATGACGTGACCTCACTTCCGTGGGCGGGGTTGCCCTGGACGGGAACGGTCATGCGCCTGCGAGTGTTGCGCGTCACACCTGCCGGTGTGAAGGGACGTGCATGGATTGGCGGATCGTGTGCCTCCGTGCGCGCCCCTCGTGCGCCGTCGATTGCGCCGCACGGGTGGGCTTCCCGGCCGTCGTCGCCGTGTCGCCGTCCGTTGCCGAACCCTTTCCTCTTCAGTGACCGCATAGATGTGATCAGCACCATATACCGCCAAAAGTGATCATAACGCCCGCGGCTCCCGGAGGTAAGCAGAGATGTCCCACAACGGCGTCGGACTGCGCGCGGTCATGCGCTCGGTCGCCTTCCTCACCGCGGGTGCGCTCGCGGTGCCCACGCTGGCCGGGTGCGGTTCCGGGGACGAGGCGAGCAAACCGCTCGCGGAACAGGACATCGCACCCGCGGCCCGCGACCGGGTCGCCGACGGCGGCACCCTGCACTGGGCCGTCGACGCGGTACCGGAGACCCTGAACACCTTCCAGGCGGACGCGGACGCGACCACCACCACCGTCGCCCAGGCGGTCCTGCCGTCGATGTACCGGCTCGACGCGAACGGGCGTCCGCAGGTCAACCCCGACTACCTGGAGTCGGCCAAGGTCGTCGAGACCGAGCCCAAGCAGGTCGTGCTGTACAAGCTGAACCAGCAGGCCGTGTGGAGCGACGGCCGGGAGATCGGCGCCGCCGACTTCGCCGCCCAGTGGCGCGCCCTGTCAGGCAAGGACTCCGCGTACTGGACCGCCCGCAACGCCGGCTACGAGCGCATCGAGAAGATCGAGCGCGGGGCCAACGACCTGGAGGTCCGGGTCACCTTCGCGCGGCCGTACGCCGACTGGCGCTCGCTGTTCTCGCCGCTGTACCCCAAGGACGTCATGGGCACCCCGGACTCCTTCAACGACTCCGCGCGCAAGAAGCTCAAGGTCACCGCGGGTCCCTTCCAGCTGAAGAAGGTCGACCGCAAGGACGACGAGGTCACCCTCACCCGCAATCCGCGCTGGTGGGGCCACCCGGCCAAGCTGAACGAGATCGTGCTGCGCGCCGTACCGCGCGACAAGCGGACCGCCGCGCTGGCCGCCGGCGAGATCGAACTCGCCGAGATCGACCCCGAGGCGCTCGGCCGCATCAGCCTGGCCGCCCGCGCGGCGACCAGGTCCGGCAGCAGCCCCGTGGCGGGCCCCGGCGGGCTTCCCGCCCACGGCTCCGGCAGCAACCTGGGCGCGGCCGACGCGCTGCGCTCCTGGGCCGAGGCCCACGGGGACGACGAGGAGGCCGCCGACGAGGAGGTCAGCGCCCGGCAGAAGGAGCGCAGGGCACTGGCCGCGTACCGGCGCGAGCAGGCGGCCCTGAAGGGCTTCGAGGTCCGCAGGTCCCTGGAGCCCGCCTACACCCAGCTCGCCCTCAACGGCGCCTCGGGCCCGCTCGCCGACGAGCGGGTGCGCCGGGCCGTGGCCCGCGCCATCGACCGCAAGGCGCTGGCCGGGGTCGTCCTCTCCCCGCTCGGGCTGCCCGCGGTGCCCGTCGGCAGCCATCTCGCGCTCTCCGGCCAGGACGCCTACGCCGACAACAGCGGCGCGCTCGGCGGCCAGGACGCCAAGGAGGCACGGGCGCTCCTCGCGGACGCCGGGTGGGTGCCCGGCGGCCCGGTCGACAAGGAGAAGAAGAAGGGCGGCAAGGCGGCGGGGACCGAGGGCAAGAAGGCCGGTCGGGACTCGGACGACGGGGAGGACGGGGACGAGGGGACGTACGTCGTCGGCGAGGACGACAAGAACAACCACACGAGCGACGACAAGGACCCCAAGGACCACCGCGACGGCGCGGACGGCCCACGGCACCTCGCCCAGGACGGCAAGCAGTACGCGAACACGCTCAAGCAGGGCGGCGCGCCCGGGGCGTACGCGCCCAAGGGCACGGCGGCCCCCGCCGACGCGGCGACGAAGGTGCTGGCCAAGAACGGCAAGGCGCTCACCCTGCGGTTCGTGCTCCCGTCGGGGCCCGGCTCCCAGAGCCTGCGCACGGTGGCCGGGCGGATCTCCTCGATGCTGGAGAACGTCGGCATCCGGACCGAGATCTCCAAGGTCTCCGACGAGAGCTACTTCAAGGACCACATCGCGTCCGGGCAGTACGACCTCGCGCTGTACTCCTGGCCCGCGTCGGCCTTCCCCGCCACCGACGCCCGCCCCATCTTCGCGAAGCCGGTGCCGGCCGCCGACGGGTCGCTGAACGTCGAGCAGAACTACACCCGGGTCGGCACCGACCAGGTGGACCAGCTCTTCGACCAGGCCGTCAGCACGCTCGACGAGGGGAAGAGCCGGAGCCTGATCCGCAAGGCCGACTCCCGGATCTGGGCCGCCGCCGGCTCCATCCCGCTGTACCAGCGGCCCCAGCTGACGGCCGCGAAGAAGGACGTGGTGAACGCGGGTGCCTTCGGCTTCCAGACGCCCGTCTTCGAGGACATGGGCTTCCTGAAGAAAGGCGCGAAGGCGTCGGCGAGTCCGTCCGGGGACTGAGCCCGGCGAGCCCCTGCCCGGCAGGCACCGTACGATGGGGTGAGGCCGTGGCGTGTTCAGCCCGGCAGGGTCCGCGTAACACAGACGTACGCGTCGGCCTTCCTCACACTCCGGGAGTACGCCTTCATGGCCACGCGCCACGACATCCGCAACGTAGCCATCGTCGCCCACGTCGACCACGGCAAGACGACCATCGTCGACGGCATGCTGAAGCAGGCCGGTGCCTTCGCCGCCCACCAGCTCGAAGGCGTCGACGACCGCATGATGGACTCGAACGACCTGGAGCGTGAGAAGGGCATCACGATCCTCGCCAAGAACACGGCGGTGAAGTACCACCCCAAGGACGGGGGGGACGTCATCACCATCAACATCATCGACACCCCCGGTCACGCCGACTTCGGCGGCGAGGTCGAGCGCGGTCTGTCGATGGTGGACGGTGTCGTCCTCCTCGTCGACGCCTCCGAGGGCCCGCTCCCGCAGACCCGCTTCGTGCTGCGCAAGGCGCTCCAGCAGCGGCTGCCCGTCATCCTGTGCATCAACAAGACGGACCGGCCCGACTCCCGGATCGACGAGGTCGTCAACGAGACCTACGACCTCTTCCTCGACCTGGACGCGGACGAGGAGCAGATCGAGTTCCCGATCGTCTACGCCTGCGGCCGTGACGGCGTCGCCTCGCTGACCAAGCCGGAGAACGGCACGGTCCCGGCGGACAGCGACAGCCTGGAGCCCTTCTTCTCCACCATCCTGCAGCACATCCCGGCCCCCACCTACGACGAGGAGGCCCCGCTCCAGGCGCACGTCACCAACCTGGACGCCGACAACTTCCTCGGCCGTATCGCGCTGCTCCGCGTCGAGCAGGGCGAGCTGCGCAAGGGCCAGACGGTCGCCTGGATCAAGCGCGACGGCACCGTCAGCAACGTGCGGATCTCCGAGCTGCTGATGACTGAGGCGCTCACCCGCAAGCCCGCCGAGAAGGCCGGCCCGGGTGACATCTGCGCGGTCGCCGGTATCCCGGACATCATGATCGGCGAGACCCTCGCCGACCCCGAGAACCCGATCCCGCTCCCGCTGATCACGGTCGACGAGCCGGCGATCTCCATGACCATCGGTACGAACACCTCGCCGCTGGTCGGCCGCGGCGGCACCGGCAAGGGCGCCGACGCGAAGGCGGCCGTCAAGGACCGCAAGGTGACCGCCCGTCAGGTCAAGGACCGCCTGGACCGCGAGCTGATCGGCAACGTCTCGCTGCGCGTCCTGGACACCGAGCGCCCCGACGCCTGGGAGGTCCAGGGCCGTGGTGAGCTCGCGCTCGCCATCCTGGTCGAGACCATGCGCCGGGAGGGCTTCGAGCTGACCATCGGCAAGCCCCAGGTGGTCACCAAGGACGTCGACGGCAAGGTGTACGAGCCCGTCGAGCGCATGACCATCGACGTGCCCGAGGAGCACATGGGCGCGGTCACGCAGCTCATGGGCGTCCGCAAGGGCCGTATGGACAACATGTCGAACCACGGCTCCGGCTGGGTCCGCATGGAGTTCGTGGTGCCCTCGCGCGGTCTCATCGGCTTCCGGACCGAGTTCCTGACCCAGACCCGCGGCACCGGCATCGGACACTCCATCCACGAGGGCTTCGAGCCCTGGTTCGGCACCCTGCAGACCCGTAACAACGGTTCGCTGGTCGCCGACCGCGCGGGCGCCGTCACCGCCTTCGCGATGACGAACCTCCAGGAGCGCGGTGTGCTCTTCGTGGAGCCCGGTACCGAGGTGTACGAGGGCATGATCGTCGGCGAGAACTCCCGCGCCGACGACATGGACGTCAACATCACCAAGGAGAAGAAGCTCACCAACATGCGGTCGTCCACGGCCGACGTGTCCGAGTCGATCGTCCCGCCGCGCAAGCTCTCCCTGGAGCAGTCCCTGGAGTTCTGCCGCGACGACGAGTGCGTCGAGGTGACCCCGGAAGCGGTCCGCATCCGCAAGGTCAACCTGGACGCCCGCGAGCGCGCCCGCGCCGCGAGCCGCGCCAAGCACGGCTGACCCCGCCGCACCATCGGCACACCGGGCACCCCCGCCTCAGGCGGGGGTGCCCGGCGCCGTCTGGGGGCACAGGGAAAACCCTCGATTTGGAGGCGGAAGCCGTTGTGGGGCGGTGGCTCCCACTACCCTGGCACTGAAGCCGCCTGTGGTGCGTCCGCGGGCATGCGGTCCGGCTCGCCTCAACGCCCTTGCTGTGAAGGGCAATTGGCGGAACGTCAAGATCTGCCGCTTCTCTCGCCCGCGGCGCGCGGGCACGCCAGGGCCCCTTGCACGGAGAGCCGGGCACACGCAATCGCTTTTCAGCTGCCGGGCGTCCGGAATGCGGACACTTACTTCCGATAGATGTGTAACAAGTCCGTTTCGCAGGCATCTTTCGGCAAACTGTTTGTCCGGATTTTGGAAGATGTGAGCGTCAGGTGTGATCGAACCGAGACCTCAGGGATGTGGTTCGGTCATGGCGCATGGCAGATAGTTAGGCGCGTAGAGCTCGGATCAACGGGTCACGCGCGGCAGACTGCGCCGACTTACGAGCGCGGGGGCATCTGACTATTCCGACACCGGAGACGGTGATGGTTGTGTGTCATGTGCTCCCCCATGCGGTGAACAAATGGACTCATGAGGAGGAACCCATGCGCGGTGCCAAGAGCGCCAAGTGGGTCGCGATAGCCGCGGTTGTGGCGCTGGGCGCGACCGCCTGTGGTGGTGGCAGTGATGACGGCGACAGCAAGAGCAAGGCCGCGATCGACCCGAACGGCAAGTTCTCGATCGAGGTCGGTGAGCCGCAGAACCCGCTGCAGCCGGCGAACACCATGGAGTCCAACGGCAGCATCGTCACGAAGGCCCTGTTCACCGGGCTCGTCGACTATGACTCCAGCGGCAAGATCGTCATGATGAACGCCCAGTCGGTCGACAGCACGGACAACAAGACCTTCACGGTCAAGCTGAAGCCCGGCTGGAAGTTCCACGACGGCACCCCGGTGACCGCCGAGTCCTACGTCAAGGCGTGGAACTGGGCCGCCAACCCGGCGAACAAGCAGACCAACAGCTTCTGGTTCTCGGACATCAAGGGCTACTCCGACGTCGCGCCCGAGAAGGGCAAGCCGAAGGCCACCGAGATGTCCGGTCTGAAGGTCGTCGACGACAACACCTTCACGATCACGCTGAACAGCCCGATCCCGTACTTCGTGTACAAGCTGGGCTACGAGGTCTTCTCGCCGCTGCCGGAGTCCTTCTACAAGGACCCGAAGGCCGCCGGTGAGAAGCCGGTCGGCAACGGCCCCTACAAGTTCGTCAGCTGGAACCACAAGAAGTCGATCGAGGTCGCCCGCTTCGACGGCTACCAGGGTCCCAACAAGGCCAAGAACGGTGGTGTGATCTTCAAGAACTACACCAACCTGGAGACGGCCTACGAGGACCTGAAGTCCGGCAACGTCGACGTCCTGCGCCAGCTCGCGCCCCGCGACCTGCCCGTCTACAAGGCGGACCTCGGCGACCGCGCGGTGGACCAGTCCTACTCCGCGATCCAGAGCATCGCGGTGGCCTTCTACACCAAGCAGTGGAAGGGCATCAACCCGAAGGTCCTCCAGGGCCTGTCGATGGCGATCGACCGCAACACCATCACCAAGACGGTGCTCCAGGGCACCCGTGAGCCCGCCACCGGCTGGGTCGCCAAGGGCGTCCTCGGCTACCAGCCGAACGCCGCCGGTGACATCACCAAGTACGACCCGGCCAAGGCCAAGGCCCTCATCAAGGAGGGTGGCGGCGTCCCGGGCAACAAGATCTCCATCCAGTACAACGCGGACGGCGGTCACAAGGAGTGGGTGGAGGCGGTCTGCAACTCCATCACCAAGGCCGTCGGCGTGGCCTGCACCGGCGACTCCAAGGCGGACTTCCAGGCGGACCTCAACGCCCGTGACGCGCACGAGGTCAAGTCGCTGTACCGCTCCGGCTGGGTGCTCGACTACCCGTTCATCGCCAACTTCATCCGCGACCTGTTCGGCACGCACTCGGACGGCAACCAGGGTGGCTTCTCCAGCAAGGAGATCGACAACCTGATCAAGCAGGCCGACGCCGCCAAGTCGCTGGACGAGTCGGAGAAGCTCTACCAGCAGGTCGAGAAGGTGCTCCCGAACTACATGCCGAGCATCCCGCTCTGGTACTACAAGGTCAACGCGGGCTACTCGGAGAAGGTCAGCGGCGTCAAGTACGCCCAGGACGGTGACCCGATCCTGACCGGCGTTCAGGTCAAGAAGTAACCGCAACGGACCGTAGACCCGGGCGTGGTGAGCCCCGCCCGGGGAACGGCAGCGGCCGGGGGGCCCTTTCCACCCGCATCTTCAGGTGATGCGCGGGGAAAGGGCCCGTCGGCTGCCGCCGTGACTGACATGGAGGCACGATGGGGCGCTACGTCGCACGACGACTGCTCCAGATGATCCCGGTGTTCATCGGGACAACTTTGCTGATCTTTCTCATGGTCTACGCCCTGCCCGGTGACCCCGTGCGCGGCCTCTTCGGCGACAAGGCCGGCAGCCCGCAGGTGATCGCGGCGCTGAGACATGAGTACGGCCTGGACCAGCCGATCCTGGTGCAGTACTGGCATTACATGAAGGACATGATCCTGCACGGGGACTTCGGCACGCAGATCGCCAGCGGCCGTCCCGTCACGGACGTACTGGGTGACGCGTTCCCGGTGACCCTGCGCCTCGCCTCCCTGGCCTTCGCCATCGAGGTCGTCCTGGGGATCGCCCTCGGTGTGGTGGCGGGCCTGCGCGCCGGCCGGCTCACCGACAACGTGGTCCTCGTGATCACGCTGCTGTTCATCTCGGTCCCGGTCTTCGTCCTCGGCTTCATCTGCAAGCTGGTCTTCGCCGAGCAGCTCCAGTGGCTGGACCCAAACGTCAACGACTCGACGAACTACGGTCAGTTGCTGATGCCGGCGATCGTCCTGGCGACCGCGTCACTGGCCTATGTGACCCGGCTGACCCGGACCTCCATCGCCGAGAACCGGCGCGCGGACTACATCCGCACCGCGATCGCCAAGGGCCTGCCGATGCAGCGTGTGGTGGGCGTCCACCTGATGCGCAACTCGCTCATCCCGGTGATCACCTACCTGGGAACCGACATCGGCGCGCTGATGGGCGGCGCCGTCGTCACCGAGGGGCTGTTCAACATCCAGGGCGTCGGCCTCACCATCTACCAGTCGATCGTCCGCCGCGAAGGCACCACCCTGGTCGGCCTGGTGACGGTCCTCGTGCTCATCTACCTCGTCGCCAACCTGCTCGTCGACCTGCTCTACGCGGTCCTTGACCCGAGGATTCGCTATGCCTGATGTGACCAAGACCGACGTGAAGACCGGCGCCCTGGACCCGGTGGGCGGCACGCCCGCGGTGACGGCCCTGGAGAACAAGCCCGAGAAGGCCCGCAGTCTGTGGGGCGACGCCTGGGCCGACCTGCGTCGCAGCTGGATCTTCATCGTCTCCAGCGTGCTGATCTTCATCCTGATGCTGATCACCTTCTTCCCGGGCTGGTTCACCAGCGCGGAACCGATCCTCGGCGACCTGTCCAAGCACTACCTGCAGAAGCCCAAGCTGGGCGATGTCGGATCGGCCGGCTGGCTCGGCTACGACCAGCAGGGCCGCAGCGTGTACGCCCGTGTCATCTACGGCACCCGGGCCTCCATCGCCGTGGGCTTCGGCACCACCGTCGCCGTCACGCTGCTCGGCAGCCTGGTGGGCATGATCTCCGGATACTTCGGCGGGATCGTCGACTCGGTGCTGTCGCGGCTGACGGATGTGTTCTTCGGCATCCCGTTCCTGCTCGGCACCATGGTCGTGCTGAACTCCTTCCCGGACCGCACGACCTGGATCGTCATCGGAGCGCTGTCCCTGTTCGGCTGGACGCAGATATCGCGCGTGATGCGCGGTGCGGTCATCACCACCAAGCAGGCCGACTACGTACAGGCCGCCAAGGCGCTGGGCGCGGGCACCCCGCGGATCATGTTCCGGCACATCCTGCCGAACACCCTCGCCCCGGTGATCGTCGTGGCCACCATCTCGCTCGGCGTCTACATCGCCGCCGAGGCGACGCTGTCCTTCCTGGGGCTCGGCCTCAGCGGCGTGTCGTGGGGCAACGACATCTCCGACGGCGGCAACTCGATCCGCGTGGCCCAGTGGATCATGCTCTATCCGTCGATCATGCTCAGCATCACGGTGCTGGCGTTCATCATGCTCGGTGAGGCCGTACGCAACGCCCTCGACCCGAAGATGCGCTGAGGGAGGCGTACGTGACCATCATCGAAGAAGCAGCCGTGCCCTCGCCGCGCGAGGGCGACGACGGGCCGCTGCTCGAAGTGCGTGACCTGCACGTCGAGTTCCACACCCGCGAGGGTGTGGTCAAGGCCGTCAACGGCGTCAACTACAGCGTGAGCGCGGGCGAGACGCTCGCCGTGCTCGGCGAGTCCGGCTCCGGGAAGTCCGTCACCGCGCAGGCGGTCATGGGCATCCTCGACATGCCGCCGGCGCAGATCCCGCAGGGCGAGATCCTCTTCCGCGGCCAGGACATGCTGAGGATGTCCGCCGAGGAGCGCCGCAAGATCCGCGGCCGCCGGATCGCCATGATCTTCCAGGACGCGCTCAGCTCGCTCAACCCGGTGCTCAGCGTGGGCTACCAGCTCGGCGAGATGTTCCGCGTCCACCAGGGCCTGTCCAAGAAGGACGCCAAGGTCAAGGCGATCGAGCTGATGGACCGGGTGAAGATCCCGGCCGCCGCTGCCCGGATCAACGACTACCCGCACCAGTTCTCCGGAGGTATGCGCCAGCGCATCATGATCGCCATGGCGCTGGCTCTGGAGCCGGACCTGATCATCGCCGACGAGCCCACCACGGCTCTCGACGTGACGGTCCAGGCGCAGGTCATGGACCTGCTCGCCGACTTGCAGCGCGAGTACAACATGGGTCTCATCCTGATCACCCACGACCTCGGTGTGGTCGCCGACGTCGCGGACAAGATCGCGGTGATGTACGCGGGCCGGATCGTGGAGCGTGCCCCGGTGCACGAGCTGTACAAGCGTCCGGCGCACCCGTACACGCGGGGTCTGCTGGACTCCATCCCGCGCCTGGACCAGAAGGGCCAGGAGCTGTACGCGATCAAGGGCCTGCCGCCCAACCTGCTGCACATCCCGACCGGTTGCGCCTTCAACCCGCGCTGCCCCAAGGCCCAGGACATCTGCCGTACGGACGTCCCGGACCTGTTCCCGGTCAGCGAGCCGGACGGTGGCGAGCTGCCCGGCCGCGCCTCTGCGTGCCACTTCTGGAAGGAGACGATCCATGGCTGAGCTCAGCAAGAACGACGAGCCGCAGGACGCCACGCCGAACGTCTCCGACGTCGAGGTCGTGGACGCCCACTCCGAGACGGAGGCGGTCGCCGCGATCGAGGCGCCCGTCGAACGGGGCGAGCCGATCCTCCAGGTGCGCAACCTGGTGAAGCACTTCCCGCTCACCCGGGGCATCCTCTTCAAGAGGCAGATCGGCGCGGTCAAGGCCGTCGACGGGGTTTCCTTCGACCTGTACCAGGGCGAGACCCTGGGCATCGTGGGCGAGTCCGGCTGCGGCAAGTCCACGGTGGCGAAGCTCCTGATGACCCTGGAGCGGGCGACCGCCGGTGAGGTCTTCTACAAGGGCCAGGACATCACCAAGCTGTCCGGGCGTGCGCTGAAGGCGGTCCGCCGCAACATCCAGATGGTGTTCCAGGACCCGTACACCTCGCTCAACCCGCGTATGACGGTGGGCGACATCATCGGCGAGCCCTTCGAGATCCACCCGGAGGCGGCGCCGAAGGGCGACCGCCGCCGCAAGGTGCAGGAACTCCTCGACGTGGTGGGCCTGAACCCGGAATACATCAACCGGTACCCGCACCAGTTCTCCGGCGGACAGCGCCAGCGCATCGGCATCGCGCGCGGTCTGGCCCTCAACCCGGAGGTCATCGTCTGCGACGAGCCGGTGTCGGCGCTGGACGTGTCCGTCCAGGCGCAGGTCATCAACCTGATGGAGCGGCTGCAGGACGAGTTCAACCTGTCCTACATCTTCATCGCGCACGACCTGTCGATCGTCCGGCACATCTCGGACCGGGTCGGGGTCATGTACCTCGGCAAGATCGCCGAGATCGGTTCGGACGAGCAGATCTACGACCACCCGACGCACCCGTACACCCAGGCGCTGCTGTCGGCGGTCCCGGTGCCGGACCCGGACGCCCGTGAGGGCCGCGAGCGGATCATCCTCACCGGTGACGTGCCGTCTCCGGCCAACCCGCCCTCGGGCTGCCGCTTCCGCACCCGCTGCTGGAAGGCCCAGGACAAGTGCGCCGAGGAGGTCCCCCTGCTGGCCGTCCCCGAGCGCTTCAAGGGCGCGGACACCCCGGCGGCCCACGAGTCAGCGTGCCACTTCGCCGAGGAGAAGGACGTCGTGCACGCGGCCTGACGCGCCCCGGTCCCGGCATCCTCACGGGGCTGCCGGGAGCCGGCGGGCGGGCCCGCGTGTCTCGTGGTGGACCGGTCCCCGGTCCCGCCGGCCCGGCCTCAGGCGGTGATCCCCGCCCGCGCCCAGTGACACGCCACCTGCCCCTCCTCACGCCCGTCCAGCACCCCGGGATCCTCTCCCCGGCACGCCCCCGCGACCCCCGCCCGTTCCGCCTCCCCGCTCGCCAGGATCTGGCAGCGGGCGTGGAAGCGGCAACCGGAGGGGATGTGGGACGGGTCCGGCGGTTCGCCGGTGAGGACGACCGGGTCGCCGGGGGCGTCCGGAAGGACCGACAACAGGGCCTGGGTGTACGGGTGACGGGGGTTCGTCAGCACCTGCTCGACCTCACCCGTCTCCACGATCCGGCCCAGGTACATGACCGCGACCCGGTCGGCGATGTTCCACGCCAGGCCCAGGTCGTGCGTCACCACCAGCGCGGACAGGCCCAGTTCGGCGCGCAGGCGCAGCAGCAGGCTCAGGATCTCGCCGCGTACGGAGGCGTCCAGTGAGGCCACCGGCTCGTCGGCGACGAGGAGTTCGGGCTCCAGGACCAGCGCGCCGGCGATGACGACCCGCTGGCGCTGGCCGCCGGACAGCTCGTGCGGGTAGCGCAGGAAGAAGCGCTCGGGGGGCCGCAGCCCCGCCCGGGACAGCGCTCCGGCCACCGCTTCCCGTTCGTTCCCGCCGTACCCGTGGATCCGCAGCCCCTCCGCCACCACGTCGTACACGGTGTGCCGTGGGTTGAGTGACCCCGTCGGGTCCTGGAGGACCAGCTGGACGCGTTTGCGGTACGCCTTCAGCGCCCGGGAGGAGTACGCCAGCGGCCGCCCGCCGAAGCTGACGCGGCCCTCGCTGGGCCGGACCAGGCCCAGCAGGGCGCGGGCCAGGGTCGTCTTGCCGCAGCCCGACTCGCCGACCAGCGCCACGATCTCCCCGGCCCGCACTTCGAGTTCGACACCGTCCACCGCGCGGGTCGGCGGGTCGCCGTGCCGGCCGGGGTAGGTGACATGGAGCCCTTCAGCGGTCAGCAACGTCATGTCCTCGCGTCCTCCGTGGCCGTGGCCGGACCCGGCACCGTCGTCCCCACGTGCACACAGGCCGCCCGCCGCTCCGGCCCGGCCTCCCGCAGCTCCTGGTCATGGGCGGCACACGAGTCCAGCGCGACCGGGCACCGCGGATGGAAGGTGCAGCCGGAGGGCAGCGCCGCCGGATCGGGCGGGTCACCGGCCAGGCCGCGCGGGGCGAACCGGGAGGCCGGGTCACCGATGCGCGGGAACGCGGCCGAGAGGGCGTTGGCGTAGGGGTGCCGGGCGTCCTCGTGGACCTCCCGGGCGGGCCCCTCCTCGACCACCCGGCCGGCGTACATCACCGCCAGCCGGTCACAGGTGTCGGCCAGGACCGCCAGATCATGGCTGATCATGATCAGGCCGAGGTCCTGTTCGCTGACCAACTGTTCGATCAGGCGCAGGATCTGTGCCTGGATCATCACGTCCAACGCGGTGGTCGGCTCGTCGGCGATGATGAGGCGCGGTGCGCAGGCCAGCGCCATGGCGATCATCACCCGCTGGCGCTGTCCGCCGGACAGCTCGTGCGGGTACGCCGCCGCCCGCGCCGCCGGCAGACCCACCTGCTCCATCAGCTCCCCGGCCCGCTTCCTCGCCGCCGACGCCGTCGTCCTGCGGTGCAGCAGGATCGGCTCGGCGATCTGGTCGCCCACGCGGTGCACCGGGTTCAGCGAGTGCATCGCGCCCTGGAAGACGATCGAGGCCCCCGCCCAGCGGACCGCGCGCACCTGTCCCCACCGCATGGTCAGCACGTCCTCGCCGTCCAGCAGCACCTCCCCGGTGACCCGGGCCCCGGCGGGCAGCAGCCTGAGCAGCGCGAGCGCCAGCGAGGACTTGCCGCAACCCGACTCGCCCGCGATACCGAGCTTCTGCCCCGCCGCGAGGGACAGGTCCACACCCCGCACGGCGGCGGCCCCGCCCGGGTAGGTCACCTCCAGGCCCCGCACCTCCAGCAGCGTCAACGGTCCACCCCCAGCATGGGATTGAGCACCGACTCCACCGCACGGCCGCACAGGGTGAACGCCAGCGCGACCACCACGATCGCGATGCCGGGCGGCACCAGGTACCACCAGTCCCCGGAACTCACCGCACCCGCCTCCCGCGCCTCCTGGAGCAGGCCGCCCCACGACACCACTGTCGGATCACCGAGCCCGAGGAACGCCAGCGTGGCCTCGGCGAGGATCGCGGCGGACACCATCAGGGTCGCCTGCGCCAGCACCAGCGGCATCACATTGGGCAGCACATGCCGGGACATGATGTGTCCGTGCCCGCCGCCGAGCGCCTTCGCGCGTTCGATGTACGGCCGTGACTCCACCGCCAGCGTCTGCGCCCGCACCAGCCGGGCGGTCGTCGGCCAGGTGGTCACGCCGATCGCCAGGACCACCGTGCCCAGGGAGCGGGACATCACGGTGGCCAGCGCGATGGCCAGCACCAGCGTCGGCATCACCAGGAACCAGTCCGTGACCCGCATCAGCACGGTCGCGTACGCCCCTTTGAAGTGCCCGGACGTGACGCCGACCAGCGTGCCGATCGTCACGGACAGCACCGCCGCCAGCAGGCCCACCAGCAGCGAGACCCGCGAGCCCCACACCACCAGGCCCAGCAGGTCACGCCCGAACCGGTCGGTGCCCAGCGGGAACTCCGGGCTCGGACTCTCCATCGGCTGCCCCGGCGCGTCGGTCACGCCGGCCACGTCGGAGCCGACCGTCAGCGGTGCCGTGAGCGCGACGAGGGCGAGCAGGGTGAGCACGGCCAGGCCGGCCAGCCCGGCGCGGTGGGTGCGGTACTGCGCCCAGAACCGCGCGGCGGACCGCCGGCGGCGCTGCCGGGCGAGCTTGCGCGGGCTGACCTCGTCGGCCCGCGCCGGGGTCTCGGCCGTCATCGTCCCACCCGGGGGTCGAGCAGGGGATAGACCAGGTCGGCCAGCGTGTTCATGATGATCACCGCCGCGGCGAAGAAGAGGAACAGACCCTGGACCAGCGGCAGGTCCGGCACGCTCAGGGCCTGGTAGAACAGCCCGCCCAGACCCGGCCAGGAGAACACCGTCTCGACGAGGATGACCCCCGCGACCGTCCGGCCGAGGTTGACGAAGACCAGGGTCACGGTCGGCAGCAGCGCGTTCGGCACCGCGTGCCGGCGCCGGACCAGGTCGTCCCTGAGGCCCTTGGCCCGGGCGGTGGTCAGATAGTCACTGCCCATCTCGTCCAGCAGCGCCGAGCGGCTCACCAGCAGGGTCTGGCCGTACTCCACCGCGACCAGCGTGATCACCGGCAGGGCCAGATGGTGGGCGACGTCGATGACGTACGCGAAGCCCTCCTCGCCCCCCGACTCCATGCCGCCGGTGGGAAACAACCCGGGGATCGGGCCGACACCCACCGAGAACACGATGATGAGCAGCAGGCCCAGCCAGAACGACGGGATGGAGTAGAGCGTCAGCGCCAGACCGGTGTTCAGCCGGTCCCCGAGCCGGCCGTGGCGCCAGGCCGCGCGGGTACCGAGGAAGATGCCGAGCGCGGTGTAGAGGACAAACGCCGTACCGGTCAGCAGCAGGGTGTTCGGCAGCGCCTCGCCGATCTTGTCGACGACCGGGGCGCGGAACTGGTACGAGGTGCCGAGGTCGCCGGTGAGCGCCTTGCCGCAGTAGTCCGTGAACTGCTGCCACACCGGCAGATCCAGCCCGAACTCCCTCCGGTACACGGCCAGTTGCTCGGCGGACACCGGGCGGCCGCCGGTCATGGTCCGGACCGGGTCGCCCGGGATCAGCCGGAACAGGAAGAAGCCGGTGATCAGCACCGCGAGCAGCGAGACGGCGGCACCCCCCAGCTTCCCGGCACCGTAGCGGAGATATGCCGCGGTGGTGCGGGCCCGTGGGCTGCGGACTCGGACCGCCGGCCCGGCCAGTGCCGGACCGGCGGTTCTCCCGGCGCTACTCACGGTCGTCGGCCGTGGACCGGCGCCGCACCGCGAAGAGCACCCCGGCGCCCACCAGGAGCACGGCGACCACCACTCCGCCGATGACCAGACCGGTCGAGCCAGAGTCGTCGGAGGACCCGTCCGAGGCGGCCGGGACCGCCGACCACCAGCTCCAGTAGCCGTCCTGGCCGTAGATGTTGCCCGCCGCGCTCGGCATCGTCCGGATCGACTTGATCTGGTCGGTCCGGTAGGCCTCGACGGCGTTCGGGTACGCCATGACGTTCATGTACCCCAGGTCGTACAGCCGCGACTCCATCTGTTTGACGATCGTGGCCCGTTCGGCGGGGTCGTACTCGGCGAGCTGGCGTGCGTACAGGTCGTCGTAGCGCTGGTCGCAGATGAAGTTGTCGGTGGCGCCGGTGTCCTTCGGGGTGGCGGGCAGGGCCGCGCAGGTGTGGATGGACAGGACGAAGTCCGGGTCGGGGTTGACCGACCAGCCGTCGAAGGCGAGGTCGTAGGTGCCGGCGAGCCAGGGGTCGGTGACGTTGTCCAGGCAGTCGAGGGTGACGCCGATGCCGAGCTTGCCCCACCACTCCGTCAGGTACTGGCCGACCGCCTTGTCGTTCGGGTCGGTGGCGTGGCACAGGACCCGGTACGTGAGCGGTTTGCCGTCCTTGCCGAGGCGCTTGCCCGCGCTGTTCTTCCGGTAGCCCGCCTGGTCGAGAAGCCGGGACGCCTTCCCGGGGTCGTAGCCGAGCTCCTGGCTCGCCGAGGGTTTCCAGAAGTACTGAGAGAAGCGTGGCGGGATGTAGCCCTCGCCCTCGGCGGCATGGCCCTGGAACACCTTGTCGATGATGGTCTTGCGGTCGACCGCCATGAACAGGGCGTGCCGCACCCGCTGGTCCAGCAGGGAGGGGTCCCCGTCACCGAACTTCTGCCCGTTCTTCGCCCTGGCGCCCGGGTTGGTGGCGAGGGCGTAGAAGCGGCGCCCGGGGGCGTCGTTGACGTGGATGTTCTTCTCGCCCTTCAGGGAGGCCGCCTGCGCGGGCGTCAGCGACGGGGAGCCCGCGACGAAGGAGACCTCGCCCTTGCGCAGGGCGGCCACGGCGGCGTCCTGGTCCTTGTAGTAGCGGAAGACCAGCTCGTCGAACTTCGGCGCACCCCGCCAGAAGTCCTTGTTCGCCTTGAGCCGTACGTAGCTGTCGGGCTTGTAGTCCTCCAGGACGAACGGGCCGTTCCCGACGACCGGGAAGCTCTTGTCGTTGTTGAACTCGGAGAAGTCGTCGACCTTCTCCCAGACGTGCTTGGGCACGATCGGCACGTCGAGGGCGGTCATCGTGGCCTGCGGCTTCTTCAGCTGGACGACCAGCTGAGTGGGGCTGGGGGCAGTGACCTTCTTGAAGTTGCCGACGAAGCTTCCGTTGGCGGTGGCGGCGCCCTCGTCGGTCATCATCTTGTTGAACGTCCACGCCGCGTCCTCGGCGGTGGCCCGCCGGCCGTCCGACCACTTCGAGTCCGAGCGGATCGTGTAGGTCCAGGTCAGCTTGTCGGGGGACGACTTCCACTGCGTGGCCAGGCCGGGGATGGCGTGGTTGTCCTTGGGGTCGTAGTTGGTCAGGTACTCGTACATGAGCCGGTGGATGCTGGTGCTGACCAGCCGCTGCGCCAGGAACGGGCTCAGCGAGTCCACGCTCTGCGCGACCGCGACGGTCAGGACTCTGTCGTCCTGCGCGGCTTCGGCTCGCTGCGGCGCCGGGCTCAGGGGGGTCGCGAGCCCGGCCGACAGCACCAGCGCGGCGGAACCGACGGCGACGAGTCGGGCCACACGGGGGCGTGCTCTCCTCGGGCCCGAGAGCCCCCTGCCGTGGACTTGTGTGCTCATGGTCGTGACCTCGCGTCATCGCTCGCACAGGGACGGCTTGTTGGACTGCGTCAAAGGACTTGACCGGGTGACGTCTGCTCAATTGATGAGTGTGTCTACCAGCGGTCGTCTGCGCGCGTCAACGGCGCGTGAAAGCCCGTGTGGCCTGCGGAAACAACCAGCTGAGGGTCGCGAATCAGCCAATGGTCCACACCGGTGAAGAGCCGCTGGTGGAGCCCTGGCGACGCCGGTGGCGGAAGGGGCGAGCCGCGTCGGCCGCGTTCGCGGACGGGCGCCACCCGGATGGGGGACCGGTGCCCCGGACGGGTGCCGAGAACAGGTGGCACCTCGTCACGGTGTGGATATTTGGCGCAAAGACTCGGCACTTCGGTGCCGCGGCACTGCGCGACGCACAGCGCACTCAGGAGGAGGCACTCCATGCGTGGAGCCACACACGCCAGATGGGCCGCTTGCGCGGCGGCGGTAGCCCTCGCGGCGACGGCCTGCGGCGGTGGGGACAACGGCAGCGACAGCGGTGGCAGCGGTGACGCCGGCGCGGTGCTGAGCTCGTCCTGGGGCGATCCGCAGAACCCGCTGGAGCCGGCCAACACCAACGAGGTGCAGGGCGGCAAGGTCCTCGACATGATCTTCCGCAGCCTGAAGAAGTACAACCCGGAGACCGGCAAGGCCGAGGACATGCTCGCCGAGAAGATCGACACGAGCGACTCGCAGAACTTCACCATCACGGTCAAGGACGGCTGGACCTTCAGCAACGGCGAGAAGGTCACCGCCCAGTCGTTCGTGGACGCCTGGAACTACGGGGCCTCCCTCAAGAACAACCAGAAGAACGCCTACTTCTTCGGCTACATCGACGGCTACGACAAGACGCACCCCGAGGACGGCAGCAAGCAGACCGCCGACACCCTGTCCGGCCTCAAGGTCACCGGCCCGAGGACCTTCACCGTCAAGCTCAACCAGAAGTTCTCGACCTTCCCCGACACCCTCGGCTACCCCGCCTACGCCCCGCTCCCGCAGGCGTTCTTCAAGGACCACGCGGGCTGGCTGAAGAAGCCGGTCGGCAACGGGCCGTACACCATCGATTCGTACACCAAGGGCTCGCAGATGGCCCTGAAGAAGTGGGACGGCTACACCGGCCCGGACAAGGCGCAGAACGGCGGGGTGACCCTCAAGGTCTACACCGACAACAACACCGCCTACACCGACCTCATGGCCGGCAACCTCGACCTCGTCGACGACATCCCGGCCGCCCAGCTCAAGAACGTCGGCAGCGACCTCGGCGACCGCTACATCAACACGCCGGCCGGCATCATCCAGACCCTCGCCTTCCCGTTCTACGACAAGAACTGGGACAAGGCCGGCATGGAGAAGGTCCGCACCGGTCTCTCCCGGGCCATCAACCGCGACCAGATCACCGAGACGATCTTCCAGAAGACCCGCACCCCCGCCACCGACTGGACCTCCCCGGTGCTCGGCAAGGAAGGCGGCTTCCAGGACGGTCTGTGCGGGGACGCCTGCGACTACGACCCCGCCGCCGCCAAGAAGCTCATCCAGGAGGGGGGCGGCCTCCCCGGTGGCAAGATCAAGATCACCTACAACGCGGACACCGGCTCCCACAAGCAGTGGGTCGACGCCGTCTGCAACTCCATCAACAACGCCCTCGACAACGACAAGGCCTGCGTCGGCAACCCCGTCGGCACCTTCGCCGACTTCCGCAGCCAGATCACCGCGAAGAAGATGAGCGGCCCCTTCCGGGCGGGCTGGCAGATGGACTACCCGCTCATCCAGAACTTCCTCCAGCCGCTCTACTACACCAACGCCTCCTCCAACGACGGCAAGTGGTCCAACAAGGACTTCGACAAGCTCGTCAACGAGGCCAACGCCGAGACCGACACCGCGAAGGCCATCGGGAAGTTCCAGGACGCCGAGAAGGTCGTACGGGACAACATGGCCGCCATCCCGCTCTGGTACCAGAACGGCAGCGCGGGCTACTCCGAGCGGCTCTCGAACGTGAAGCTCAACCCGTTCAGCGTCCCCGTCTACAACGAGATCAAGGTCGGCTGACCCCGCCATGGGACGGTACGTCGTCCGCCGCCTGCTGCAGATGATCCCGGTGTTCATCGGGTCGACCCTGCTGATCTTCCTCATGGTGAACGTGATGGGCGACCCCATCGCGGGCCTGTGCGGCGACAAACAGTGCGACGCGGCGACGGCCGCCCAGCTCAAGAAGGAGTTCGGCCTCGACAAGCCGGTCTGGCAGCAATACCTGACCTACATGGGGAACGTCTTCACCGGCGACTTCGGCACCGCCTTCAACGGCCAGAAGGTCACCGAGCTGATGTCGACCTCGTTCCCGGTCACCATCCGGCTCACGATCGTCGCGATCCTCATCGAGATCGTCGTCGGCATCACGCTGGGCGTGATCACCGGGCTCAAGCGCGGCCGGCCCGTCGACACCGGCGTCCTCCTGCTCACCCTCGTCGTGATCTCCATCCCCACCTTCGTCACCGGTCTGCTGCTCCAGCTGCTCCTCGGCGTCCAGTGGGGCTGGATCAAACCGTCGGTGTCCACGGACGCCGGCTTCGACGAGCTGATCGTGCCCGGCCTGGTCCTCGCCTCCGTGTCGCTGGCGTACGTGACCCGGCTGACCCGTACGTCCATCGCGGAGAACCGCCGCTCCGACTACGTCCGCACGGCCGTGGCGAAGGGGCTGCCCCGCAGCCGGGTCATCACGCGCCACCTGCTGCGCAACTCCCTCATCCCCGTCGTCACCTTCATCGGCACCGACATCGGCGCCCTGATGGGCGGCGCGATCGTCACCGAGCGCATCTTCAACATCCACGGCGTCGGCTACCAGCTCTACCAGGGCATCCTGCGCCAGAACACCCAGACCGTGGTCGGCTTCGTCACCGTCCTGGTCCTGGTGTTCCTGGTGGCCAACCTGCTCGTCGACCTCCTGTACGCCGTCCTCGACCCCAGGATCCGCTATGCCTGAGCCCCAGCAGCCGGAGGGCGCGATCGCCGCGACCGGAATGGGCGGCGCGATGGACCTCGCGACGTCGGAGGGCGCGACGCTGGAGAAGGCAGCGGGCCCGGACGGCGGCGGCCCCTCCGACAAGCCCCGCTCCCTGTGGTCCGACGCCTGGCGCGACCTGCGCCGCAACCCCGTCTTCATCATCTCCGCCCTGGTGATCCTCTTCCTGGTCGTCATCTCCCTGTGGCCGTCGCTGATCGCCTCGGGGAACCCCCTGAAGTGCGACCTGTCCAAGGCCCAGGAGGGCTCACAGCCCGGCCATCCCTTCGGCTACGACGGCCAGGGCTGCGACGTCTACACGCGCACGGTGTACGGCGCCCGTACGTCGGTGACGGTCGGCGTCTGCGCCACGCTGGGCGTCGCCCTCCTCGGGTCGGTCCTCGGCGGCCTGGCGGGCTTCTTCGGCGGCTTCTGGGACTCGATCCTGTCCCGCACGACCGACATCTTCTTCGCGATCCCGGTGGTCCTCGGCGGCCTGGTGCTCCTGTCGGTCGTCACGAGCAGCACGGTGTGGCCGGTGATCGGGTTCATGGTGCTGCTGGGCTGGCCGCAGATCTCCCGCATCGCGCGCGGCTCGGTCATCACCGCCAAGCAGAACGACTACGTGCAGGCGGCCAGGGCCCTGGGCGCCTCCAACTCCCGCCTGCTGCTGCGCCACATCACCCCGAACGCGGTGGCCCCGGTGATCGTCGTCGCGACCATCGCGCTCGGCACGTACATCTCGCTGGAGGCCACCCTCTCCTACCTCGGCGTGGGCCTGAAGCCCCCCACGGTCAGCTGGGGCATCGACATCTCCGCGGCCTCCGCCTACATCCGCAACGCCCCCCACATGCTCCTGTGGCCGGCCGGAGCCCTCGCGGTCACGGTCCTCGCCTTCATCATGCTCGGCGACGCGGTCCGCGACGCCCTCGACCCGAAGCTGAGGTGAGCGGACGTGGGTGCGGAGTCCGGCGGGATCGGCTTCGCCGTCGTCCCGGCGGGCGCGGGGGCGCGCGGCCGGGGTGCGCTGCGGACGGTCCGTGCGGGAAGGCCCGGGCCGGCAGGCGCGGCATGTCCGGCTCTGCCGACGGCCCGCGCCGCGTCGTCGTGTCCGTGGTGTTGTCGCCGACGGGCGCCCCGCTCGCTCCTGTTCGCCCTGGGCGGCGCCGCCGTACCCGGTGCGAGCTCCGGAAGGGAGGTGGTCGGCCGGGGCGTCTGCCGGTGCGGCGGGGACGGACGCCCCGGGATTCAGCGCGCCAGGCCCGCTCGGCCGACCCCGCCCCGTCCCTCCCACCCGCGGCGCCACCGCCGACGCCCCGACCCGAAGCTGAGGTGAGTCGCCGTGTTGCTCGAAGTGCGTGATCTGCATGTGGAGTTCAGGACCAGGGACGGAGTGGCCAAGGCGGTCAACGGGGTCGACTACGGGGTCGACGCGGGCGAGACGCTCGCGGTGCTCGGGGAGTCAGGGTCGGGGAAGTCGGTCACCGCGCAGGCGATCATGGGGATCCTCGACATGCCTCCAGGAAGGATCACCGGGGGCGAGATCGTCTTCCAGGGCCAGGATCTGCTGAAGCTGAAGGAGGACGAGCGGCGCAGGGTCCGCGGCGCCGAGATGGCGATGATCTTCCAGGACGCGCTGTCCTCCCTCAACCCCGTGCTCTCCGTCGGCGACCAGCTCGGCGAGATGTTCGTCGTGCACCGGGGGATGTCGAAGAAGGACGCCCGGTCCAGGGCCGTCGAGCTGATGGACCGGGTGCGTATCCCGGCCGCCAGGGAGCGCGTCAAGGACTACCCGCACCAGTTCTCCGGCGGCATGCGCCAACGCATCATGATCGCGATGGCGCTCGCCCTGGAACCCGCGCTGATCATCGCCGACGAACCCACCACCGCCCTCGACGTCACCGTCCAGGCCCAGGTGATGGACCTGCTGGCCGAGCTCCAGCGCGAGTACAACATGGGGCTCATCCTCATCACCCACGACCTCGGTGTCGTCGCGGACGTGGCCGACCGGATCGCCGTGATGTACGCCGGCCGGATCGTCGAGCAGGCCCCCGTCCACGACATCTACAAGGCACCGGCCCACCCCTACACGCGCGGCCTTCTCGACTCCATCCCCCGTCTCGACCAGAAGGGGCAGGAGCTGTACGCCATCAAGGGACTGCCGCCCAACCTGATGAACATCCCGCCGGGGTGTGCCTTCAACCCCCGCTGCCCGATGGCCAGGGACGTCTGCCGCACCGACGTACCCCCTCTGTACGACGTTGACGACGGACGGACCAGTGCCTGTCACTTCTGGACGGAGTGCCTCCATGGTTGAGTCGATCCTGGAAGTGGGTGGACTGGTCAAGCACTACCCGTTGACCCAGGGCATCCTGTTCAAGAAACAGGTCGGTTCCGTCAAGGCCGTGGACGGTGTGGACTTCACGCTCGCCAAGGGAGAGACCCTCGGCATCGTCGGGGAGTCCGGCTGCGGCAAGTCAACCGTCGCCAAGCTGCTCGTCAATCTTGAGCGCCCCACGCAAGGGTTGATCAAGTACAGGGGCGAGGACATCACCAAGCTGTCCGGCAAGGCGCTCAAGTCGGTCCGCCGCAACATCCAGATGGTCTTCCAGGACCCCTACACCTCGCTCAACCCCCGTATGACGGTGGGCGACATCATCGGGGAGCCGTACGACATCCACCCCGAGGTGGCTCCCAAGGGCGACCGGCGCAGGAAGGTCCAGGACCTGCTGGACGTCGTCGGCCTCAACCCCGAGTACATCAACCGCTATCCGCACCAGTTCTCCGGCGGCCAGCGCCAACGCATCGGCATCGCGCGCGGGTTGGCCCTGCGCCCCGAGGTGATCGTCGCCGACGAACCGGTCTCCGCCCTAGACGTCTCCGTCCAGGCCCAGGTGATCAACCTCCTGGACCGGCTGCAGAGCGAGTTCGAGCTGTCGTACCTCTTCATCGCGCACGACCTGTCGATCGTGCGGCACATCTCGGACCGGGTCGGGGTGATGTACCTCGGACGGATCGTCGAGATCGGCCGGGACGCGGAGATCTACGACCATCCGACCCACCCCTACACCCAGGCGCTGCTGTCCGCCGTGCCGGTGCCCGACCCGGAGGCCCGCGAACACCGCGAGCGGATCATCCTCGCCGGTGACGTCCCGTCCCCGACGAACATCCCGTCCGGGTGCCGCTTCCGCACCCGCTGCTGGAAGGCGCGGGAGCGCTGCGCCCTTGAGGTCCCGGCGCTGGCGGTGCCGGCGGAGTTCCGGCTCCTGGACAGCCCGGCCGCGCACGACTCGGCCTGTCACTTCGCGGAGGAGAAGCAGGTCGTGCCGGTGGAGGGGGCGGAGTAACACGGCGGCAACTTGGCTGACCCGGTTCCGATATACGGACGCGTCAGTCTCTAGAGCGTACGGCCGTGCGGGTGCCGTAAGCGGGCCGGGACGCGCCATGTCGTCCCGGCCCGCTGCCGTGCCTAGGCCATCCCCAACGACCGCTTCAGGAAGTCCAGCTGAAGCCGCAGCAGGTTCTCCGCGACCGTCTCCTGCGGGGTCATGTGGGTCACCCCGGACAGCGGCAGCACCTCGTGCGGGCGGCCCGCGGCCAGCAGGGCCGAGGACAGGCGCAGGGAGTGGGCGACCACGACGTTGTCGTCCGCGAGGCCGTGGATGATCATCATCGGCCGGTGCGGCTCGACCGCGTCGACCAGGCCCTCGTCGCCGACCAGGGAGTTGCGGCGGTAGGACTCCGGCTGCTCGTCGGGGTGGCCGAGGTAGCGCTCCTGGTAGTGGGTGTCGTACAGGCGCAGATCGGTCACCGGGGCGCCGACCACCGCCGCGTGGAAGACGTCCGGACGGCGCAGTGCCGCGAGGGCGGCCAGATAGCCGCCGAAGGACCAGCCGCGGATCGCGACCCGGGACAGGTCGAGCGGGAAGTCCGCGGCGAGCGCCTGGAGCGCGTCGACCTGGTCCTGGAGGACCACCGCCGCGAGGTCGTCCCGGACGGCCTTCTCCCAGGCGGGGGAGCGGCCCGGGGTGCCCCGGCCGTCGGCCACGACCACCGCGAAGCCCTGGTCGGCGAACCACTGCGAGGTGAGGTGCGGGTTGTGCGCGGCGACCACCCGCTGCCCGTGCGGACCCCCGTACGGGTCGAGCAAAACCGGAAGGGGGCTGTCACCGGCGTAGTCCTGCGGCATAAGCACGGCGCACGGAATCCTCCGTGCGCCCCCCTCGGTCAGGGTCACGCGCGGGGTCAAACCGGGATCTTCTGCGTACGACGTGACGGTCGCCGTCTCCTTGCCGTCGCGCAGAACCCGCGCTCGGGCGCCCGGCCGGTCGAGCGCCGCCGACACCAGCACGGTCACGCCCCCGGCGCGCACCGCCGAGTGCACGCCGGGTTCCTGCGACACGCGCTCCACTCCGAGCTCGTTCACCCGGTAGACGTGCACCTCGCCGGTCTCCGGGGACTCGGTCGCCGTACCGGCCGACGCCGAGACCAGCACGTCGTCCGCGCCGACGTCCAGCACCGCGCGGACGTGCAACTGCGGTCCGGTCAGCGGCCGTTCGCCCACCGCGAGCACCCGCGCACCGCCCTCGTCGGCGATCCGCACGAGCTGTCCCGAAGGGCTCCAGCAGGGCACTCCAGGGAAAAGATCCAGCCAAATTGGATCTTCGTCCGCGTGCACCATCCGGGTCGCGCCGGACTCCGGGTCCACCGCCAGGTACAGCTGACTGCGCTGGTCGCGCGCCTGTACGAGCAGCAGCGGGGCACCCGCCGCTGACCAGTGCACATGGGCCAGATACGGATAGCGCACGCGGTCCCAGGAGACCTCCGTGCGCACCCCGTCCAGAGCGACCACGAACAGCCGTACGTCCGCGTTGGGGGTGCCCGCCGCCGGGTACGGGACGTGTTGTGGCTCACGCTCCGGGTGGGCCGGATCGGAGATCCACCAGCGCCGCACCGGCGTGTCGTCCACGCGCGCGACCAGCAGCCGGTCCGACCGCGGCGACCACCAGAAACCCCGTGACCGGCCCATCTCCTCGGCCGCGATGAACTCCGCGAGTCCGTAGGTGACCTGATCCGACTCCGGGGCGGCGAGCACCCGGTCGCCCTCGCCCTCGGCGCCCACGACCCGCAGGGACCCCTGGGCGACGTACGCGACGTGCCGTCCGTCGGGGGAGGGACGCGGGTCGATCACCGGTCCCGGGACGGGCAGTTCACGTGCCGTGCCGGCCCGCAGCTCCGCTGCGAAAAGCCGCCCTGACAAGGCGAAAGAGGCCAACTCGACGGCGGTGTCGGTGGCGTAGCCGACGATGCCGGCACCGCCCTCGCGGCTGCGTTCGCGACGCGCCCGCTCCTCGGGCGACAGGCGCTCCTCGGTGCCGCCCAGGAGGGCGCGCGGGTCGGCCGCGACGCGCTCCCCGCCGTCCGGCATGTCGAGCACCCACAGTGAATTGGCCCGGTCCGTGCCGGAGTTCGAGCGCAGGAACACGGCACGCGATCCGTCGGGCGCCACGCTGAACGCGCGCGGCGCGCCGAGCGTGAAGCGCTGGGTACGGGCGTGCCGGCGGGGAAAGGAGTCAGGCTCGGTCGTCATGCCCTGACCATATTGGCCATGCGCCCCCTTGTGCGGCCGTGCGCCGACGGATGCGCAGGCCCGGATAGTTATGATCACTACCGCATAGTGGGTATGAATCCGCTGGCTGCTGTATGGATTTATCTGCCCCCATAGTTCCGTTCCCGTCCGACCCCCCACGTCCCTGGGTTCTTTGGAGGTGAGCCGCCGTGGCACTCTCGATTTCGGCGGTGGTGCTGCTGGCGATCATCGTCTTCCTGCTGATCAAGAAGTCGGGTCTGAAGGGCGGTCACGCGGTCGTCTGCATCCTGCTCGGCTTCTATCTCGCGGCTTCCTCGATCGCCCCGACGATCAGCGAGCTGACGACGAACATCGCGGGCATGATCGGCAGTATCAAGTTCTGACACGGGCTGAGCGGGACTGTCGGTGGCTCCTCGTAAGGTGGGGCCATGACGGAACAGCCCGCTCGGCGCCTTCTCCTGGTGCACGCGCACCCGGACGACGAGTCGATCAACAACGGCGCGACGATGGCCAGGTACGCGGCCGAAGGAGCCCGGGTGACCCTGGTCACCTGCACCCTCGGTGAGCTCGGCGAGGTCATCCCGCCCGGGCTGCGGCACCTGACCGGCGCCGCCCTGGGCCAGTACCGGCTGGGCGAGCTCACCGCGGCCCTGCGGGCACTCGGCGTCGAGGACGCCCGCCTGCTCGGCGGCGCCGGACGCTACCAGGACTCCGGAATGATGGGCCTCCCGGAGAACGACGACCCGGCGTGCTTCTGGCAGGCCGACGTCGACGAGGCGGCCCGCCATCTCGTCGAGGTGATCCTCGATGTCCGCCCCCAGGTCCTCGTCACCTACGACGACCACGGCGGTTACGGCCACCCCGACCACATCCAGGCCCACCGCGTCGCCATGCGGGCCGTCGAGCTCGCCGCGGACGCCGGGTGGGAGATCCGGAAGGTCTACTGGAACCGCGTACCGCGCACGGTCGGCGAGCGGGCCTTCGCGCGCCTCCACGACGACCTGTCCGGACTCCCCTTCGCCAAGGCCGCCGCCCTCGGCGACGTACCGGGAGTGGTGGACGACGAGCGGATCACCACGCAGATCGACGGCACGGCGTACGCCGCCGCCAAGAGCGCCGCGATGACCGCGCACGCGACCCAGATCGACGTGTCGGGGGCGTACTTCGCGCTCTCCAACGAACTCGCGCAACCCCTCTTCACCACCGAGTACTACGAATTGGTGAGAGGGGAACACGGGGATACGAGGGAGAGCGACCTGTTCTCCGGGATCGAGGGCGCGTCATGAGCGACCGTACGTCGATGCTGGCCCAGCCCCTGCAGCGCCCCTCGGCCGGGCGGGCCGCCGCCTACCTCGGCCTTTTCCTGCTCGGCGCGGTGGTGGGAGCCGCCGGAGCGCTGGTGCAGGGCGGCTGGTTCCCGGGCGGACTGCTGCTGGCGCTGCTCGGCGAGGCCGGACTGCTGCTCGGGGGAGCACGCGCCGCCGGCAGCCGCGCCGGAGCCGTGGCGCCCGCCGGCGGCTGGATGATCGCCGTCATCTTCCTCACCACCAGCCGTCCGGAAGGCGACTTCGTCTTCGCCGCAGGAAGCGGCTCCTATCTCTTCCTGCTCGGTGGCATGGCTCTGGCTGTGATCTGCGCCACCCTTGGGCAGGGGCGGCAACCGGGCGGCGACGCCGTCCGACTTGGCAAGTGACGTACCACTTCTCCGCATCGCGCGCGTGCGAGTCCCGTGTGGGTTTCCCCAGCGGTCGTGGGATACAGGCCAGAAGTGGCCAGTATGGTGGTGCGCGCCGCCGACGCCCGAAGCAGTGAGGTCGAAACGGGCGGCGGAGCCAACCGGGAGAACCTGCCTTGAGTCGTGAAACTGACAGTCCGTCCTCCGGGCCCAACGGGCGCGGCGGAGCCGCCTACCCCTCGGGCACGCCGCCGTACGGGACGCCCATGGCTTCCGACGGCGGTCCGGACGCGGGCCGTTCGGCCGCGCGGCCGGAGGAGCGCAAGACCGAGACCACGCTGACGACCCGGATCCGGATCAACATCCCCGGATCGCGGCCCATTCCGCCGGTCGTCGTGCGCCAGCCCGTCGCGGAGACGGAGAGTTCCGCCGACAGCGGTCCCGAGCCCGAGGCGCCGACGCCGAGTCCCTCCTCGACCACCGGCACCGTCGAACTGCCCGCCGACCCCGCGGCGCCCGCCGCCGAGGAGAAGGCGAGCGACTGGTTCGCGCCACGCAAGTCCGGCCCCGCCAAGGGCGGTCCGGGTGGCGGCGCGACCAACGGGGCAGGTCTGCCGGGCGGTTCATCAGCAGGGACGCCGGGTGCGGACGGCGGCGCGGGCGGTGCGCGTCCGGGTGCCGTTGGTCCCGGTGCGGCCGCTTCTGGTGGGGGGCGTCACGGGGCCGGCCGGCCCGGTGGTGTGGTCGGCTCGATGAGCGTGCCGGGCGGTTCCCGCTCCGGCGGCGGCACCAACGGCGCCGGGCTCCCGGGCGCCACCGGCGGTCCGGTCGCCCCCGGCCACGGCGGCGGCACGGGCTCCTTCGACGTCACCGAGGCCCTGAACGCCGGCCAGCGCGGCACCGAACCCCGCCGCGACGACCTCCCGTACTTCGCGGAGAACGGCAACGGCACCGCCGGGCCGGACGGCCAGGCCGGCTACGGCGACCCCGGCGGTCCGAACGGTCAGAGCGGCTTCGGCGGCCAGGACGGCCCGAACACGCACGGCGGCTTCGGCACGCAGGGCGACCTCGGCGGTCCCGGCGGGCAGAACGGCCAGATCGACTACGGCGGCCAGGGCGGCGGCCAGATCGACTACGGCGGTGGCTACGGCGGACCGCAGGGCCCCGGCGGCCCGGGTGGGCCCCAGGGGCCCGCGGGCCCGACCGGCGGCCCGGTCACCGGCGACGGCCCGGTCGTGCCGCCCGCGGACCCCTTCGCCAGGGCCGAGTCCTTCGGCGGCGAATCGTTCAACGGTCCCGACGGCTTCGGCGGCCAGGGCGGTCCCGGCGGCCCGGGCAACGGCACACGCGGCGCGGGCGGCCCCGGCGGCCCGGGCGGCTCCCGCGGCCCGGGCGGCGGCCCGGGTGGCCCCGGCGGTTCCGGCGCTCCCGGCACCCTCGGCGGCCCGGGCGGCCCCGGAATCTCCGGCGGCCTCGCAGGCTCCGGTGCCCCCGGTGCCCCCGGTGCCCCCGGTGCCCCCGGAGGCCCTGGCGGTCAGCCCGGCCGGTCCGCTCAGCGCGGCCCCCGCACCCTCGGCGGCCCCGGCGCCGCCACCCCCGGCGGCACACTCGGCGGCGCTCCCGGCGCGGGCTTCGGGCCCGGCGGCGGTCTGAGCGACGACACCGCGATCCTCACCCCGCAGAAGCCGGCCCCCGGACCGGGCGCTCCCGGCTACGGCACCCCGGACAACGTCTCCGGGCACACCGTCACCAGCGGTATGCCGGTCGTCCCGTCAGGCACCCAGAACGCCCCCGGGCCGGGCACCGAAGGCCGTACGCCCCCGAAGCTGCCCGACACCGGGTCGCAGGAGGCTCCGGCCGCCTCGTCGAAGAAGAAGAAAAAGAAGGGCCGCAGCAAGCTGGCGATGGTCGGCGGCACCGTGGTCCTCCTCGGCGCCTGCGCCTACGGAGCCGGTCTGCTGATGAACCGCTCCGACGTCCCCAAGGGCACCACCGTGCTCGGCGTGGACATCGGCGGCGGGACCCGCGACGACGCCGTCAAGAAGCTCGACGACGCCCTCGGCAAGCGGATCGACGCGCCGCTGAAGCTGTCGGTCGGCGGTGACACCGTCTCGCTCAGGCCGGACCAGGCGGGGCTCCAGCTCGACGACCAGGCCACGGTCGCCGCGGCCGCGAAGAGCGACTACAACCCGGTCTCCGTCATCGGCTCCCTCTTCGGCAACCACCGGGTCGTCGACCCGGTCATGCCGGTCGACGAGGAGAAGCTCCAGGCGGCCCTGCAGAACGCCTCGGGCGGCACCGGCTCGGCGACCGACGGCACGATCAAGTTCGTGGGCGGCAAGGCCGTCGCCGTGTACGGCAAGGCCGGCAAGGGCATCGACGTCGCCAGGTCGACCACCGCGGTCGAGGAGGCGTACCGCACCCAGGTGGAGACCGGCACCGCCGGCTCGGTCACGCTCCCGACGACGACCAAGCAGCCGACGATCTCGAACGCCGAGGTCGACCGGATGATGAAGGACTTCGCGGAGCCCGCGATGTCCGAGATCGTCATCATCAAGACCGACGCGACGCACAGCATCAAGTTCGGCTCGCTGTCCCTGCCGAAGATCCTGGGCTTCAAGGCGGTCGACGGCAAGCTCGTGGAGACGTACAACCTCGAAGCGCTCAAGGAGGCGTACGGCACCACCTTCGCGGGCGTGCAGATCAACGGCGCGAGCGGCAAGCGCGACGTCCTGCCCGAGGACGTGGCCTCCGCCCTGCGCAAGGCCCTGCGCGGCAAGACGCCGGCCGAGCGCATCGTGGCCATCGACACGAACCCGAGCTGACCGCTCGGAGCACCGCGCCCCGGAGTGCCGCAGACATGACATCTGTCATGCGGCACTCCGGACGGCCGACACTGCCCGCCACCGTGCGCGCGAAGCCACCATGGGCGCATGACAACGACAGCCCCGGTGGTCGCCTTCGACCAGGTGAGCAAGGCATACGGCGAGGTACGCGCCGTGGACGGACTGGCCCTGACCCTGCGCCCGGGGGAGACCGTGGCGCTGCTCGGCCCCAACGGCGCCGGCAAGTCCACCACCCTCGATCTGCTGCTCGGCCTCAAGCAGCCCGACAGCGGCAGCGTCCGGCTCTTCGGCACCACCCCGCGTGAGGCGATCGTCGCCGGACGCGTGGGCGCGATGCTGCAGAGCGGCGGACTGATGGACGAGGTCACGGTCGCCGAGCTGGTCCGCCTCGCCTGCGATCTGCACCCGAAGCCGTACAAGCCGAACGACGTCCTCGCCCGCGCCGGGATCGCCCAGATCGCCGACCGCAAGGTCAACAAGCTCTCCGGCGGCCAGGCCCAGCGGGTCCGCTTCGCCCTCGCGACCGCGGGCGACAGCGACCTGATCGTCCTGGACGAGCCGACGACCGGCATGGACGTCACCACCCGCCAGGCATTCTGGGCCACCATGCGCGAACAGGCCGACCAGGGCCGTACGGTCCTCTTCGCCACCCACTACCTGGAGGAAGCGGACGCGATCGCCGACCGGGTGCTGGTGCTGCACCGGGGCCGCCTGCTCGCCGACGGCACCGCCGCCGAGATCAAGGCCAAGGCGGGCGCCCGCAGGATCGCCTTCGACCTGGAGGGCACGATCGACGAGGGGCCGCTGCGCGACCTCCCCTTCCTCACCTCCGTGGACATCTCCGGCCAGACCGTCCGCATCCAGTCCACCGACGCCGACGCGACCGTCCACGCCCTCTACGGCCTCGGCGTCTACCCCCGCAACCTCGAAGTCGCCGGGCTCGGCCTGGAGCAGGCCTTCGTCGCCATCACCGAGGCCGAGGAGGCCAAGCAGTCATGAACAGCCTGATCAAGCTGGAACTCGTCCGCGCCCTGCGCAACCGCAAGTTCCTGTTCTTCTCGGTGCTGTACCCGTCGCTGCTGTTCCTGATCATCGCGGGCGGCTCCGGGACCACCGACAAGGTCGACGGGACCGGCCTGACGGTCGCGACCTACATGATGGTCTCGATGGCCTCCTTCGGCGCCCTGACCGCCGTCCTGATGGGCAACAGCGAGCGCATCGCGAAGGAACGGGAAGGCGGCTGGGTACGGCAGTTGAGGCTGACCCCGCTCCCGGGCCGCGGCTACGTCCTCGCCAAGACCGCGAGCGCGGCCGTGGTGAGCCTGCCCTCGATCGTGGTCGTGTTCGTCGTCGCCGCGGTCGTGAAGGACGTACGCCTGGACGCCTGGCAGTGGCTCGCCCTCACCGGCGCGATCTGGGCCGGAAGCCTCGTGTTCGCCGCGCTCGGCGTGGCCATCGGCTACCTCGCCACCGGGGACGCGGTCCGCCCGATCACGATGATCACCTACTTCGGGCTCTCGATGCTGGGCGGCCTGTGGATGCCGGCGACGACCTTCCCGCAGTGGCTCCAGGACATCGCCAAGTGGCTGCCCACGCACGCGTACGCTGCCCTCGGGCAGGCCATCGAACAGAGCCGCGCCCCGCACGCACAGGACATCGCCATCCTGGCCGTCTCCTTCGCCCTGTTCGCGGGCGGCGCGGCCTGGCTGTACCGGAAGGACACGTTGAAGGCGTGAGCGGCACCGGCGTCGGGATCGGGCAGCGCCCGGAGACCCGCAAGCAGATGATGGTCAAGATGCTGTGGACGGGCATCTGGCTGGTCTATCTGAGCGCGCCCGTCTCGGACCTCCTGCACGGCGGCCACGGCGTCACGGCCGTGGTGCTGGGATGGCTCGGCCTCGCGGGATTCGTCGCCTGGTACCTGGCCCTGCTGTTCAGGACCGGCCGCCGCAACGCCCAGGACTTCGTGCTCGTCTCCCTCGCGGTCCTCTCCGCCGAGTCGACCCTGCTCGTCCTCACCCTGGGCCGCGAGTGGCTCGTCCTGTTCGTGTACGTGTCGATCGCGTCCGGCGCGGCCCTGCCGCTGCGGCTCGCCCGCTGGAGCATCCCGGCCGCGTCCGCCCTGATGGCGGGCCTCGCCCTGGTCGTCGCCGACGGCTCGGACTACATCGGCGCCCTGCTCATCCCGGCCCTGCTCGGCGGCTTCGCGATGACCGGGGTACGTGAACTCGTCCGTACGGCCATCGAGTTGCGCGAGGCGCGGGCACGGGTCGCCCAGCTCGCCGCCAACGAGGAGCGGCTGCGGCTGGCCCGCGACCTGCACGACCTCCTCGGCCACTCCCTGTCCCTCATCACCCTGAAGAGCGAGCTGGCGGGCCGGATGCTCCCCGCCCACCCCGACAAGGCGGCCCAGCAGGTCGCCGACATCGAACAGGTCAGCCGCCAGGCCCTGGTGGACGTCCGCGAGGCCGTCTCCGGCTACCGGCGCCCCCGGCTCGCCGCGGAACTCGCGGGCGCCCAGGTCGCCTTGACGGCCGCCGGAGTCACCGCCACGCTGCCCGCCGAACCCGACCTCACCGGCGTTTCCGAGGAGAGCGAGGCGGCCCTCGCCTGGGCCCTGCGCGAGGCGGTCACCAACGTCGTACGGCACAGCGGCGCCCGCGGCTGCACGGTCGAGCTGCTGCGCCGCCAGACCCTCGACGGGCCGCGGCTCGAACTCACCGTCGAGGACGACGGCTCGGGCGGCGCGGGCAACGCCCCCGGCAACGGCCTGACCGGTCTCACCGAACGCCTGGAGAAGGCCGGCGGCACCCTGGAGGCCGGCGGCACCCGGCACGGCTTCCGGCTGGTCGCCCGTGTGCCCGCCGGTTCCGCGGCCGACGTAGGATCCGCCTCATGACGAGCCGCACGATCAAGGTCCTGCTCGCCGAGGACCAGTCGATGGTCCGCGAGGCCCTGGCCGCCCTGCTCGGCCTGGAGGACGACATCGAGGTCGTCGCCCAAGTGGCGCGCGGCGACGAGGTTCTGGCGGCGGCCCGCGCCCACGACATCGACGTGGCCCTCATGGACATCGAGATGCCGGGCGCCACGGGCATAGAGGCGGCGGCACAGCTCCACAAGGAACTCCCGGCCGTCAAGCTGGTCATCCTCACGACCTTCGGCCGCCCCGGCTACCTCCGCAGTGCCATGGAGTCCGGCGCGGACGCCTTCCTGGTCAAGGACGCCCCCGCGGCCCAACTCGCGGACGCGGTACGCAAGGTGCTCGCGGGGGAGCGGGTCATCGACCCCACGCTGGCGGCAGCGGCACTGGCGGAGGGCGCGAACCCGCTGACGGACCGGGAGAAAGAGGTCCTGCGGGCAGCGGCGGACGGTTCCACGAACGCGGAGTTGGCGCAGACCCTCCACCTTTCCCAGGGCACGGTCCGCAACTACCTCTCGACGGCGATTCAAAAACTGGCGGTACGGAACAGGGCGGAGGCAGTCCGGATCGCGAGAGAGAAGGGCTGGCTGTAAGGGCCTTCAGGGGCGCGGGGCTGTGTCAATATGCGGCTCCGCCGCGCGGGCGCGGCAAGCCCCCACCCGGCCGCAGGCGCCGTGCAGCGGTCAGTTCAACCTCGCTCGCGCGGCCCGCGCCTGCTGTCGCAGACGCCCCGCCGCCGCCTCATCCACCGCAGCCACCACCCCCGCATACGCCTCCAACTCCCCGGCCCCCTCGACGAAGTCCCCCCGCTGCACCAGCAACTGCGCCCGCTCGTACCGCAGTCGCGCCGGATGTGAAGGCAACAGCAAGGCCAGCTCCACAGCCCACAGCCCCACATCCGACCGCTCCGGCCGGGCCGCCGCCCACGCCCGCACGTTGTTCAGGATCCGCTGCACCACGTCCAGGGTCCGCGCGGGCACCAGCATCGACGGCTCCAACGAGCCTCCCGTGGCCCCGGCCACCAGCAGCTCGGCGTCGGCCCCCGCCAGCACCCGCCCCCCGTCGAACGGATCGGCCAGCACCTGCTCCTCGGGCGGCCCGAACCCGACCACGAAGTGCCCCGGCAGAGCGACCCCGTACACCGGAGCTCCCGCCCGCCGGGCCACCTCCATCCACACCACGGACAGCAGGATCGGCAGCCCACGCCGCCGCCCCAGCACCTCGTGCAGCAACGAGGACTCCAGCCGCTGGTAGTCGACAGCCGCACCCCGGAACCCCCGCCGGTCGCCCAGCAGTTCCCTCAGCGACACCGCCCATGACCGCGGGCCGCCCGGCCGGAACGGCAACTGCCCGGCGAGTTCGTCCAGTTCGATCTGGGCCGCGTCGATGCCGGCCTCGTCGAGCGTCCCGTCGGCCTGCGCGCCCACGAGCAGGCACAGCGCGGACAGATCGGGCCGCTCGGACCGCGCCTCTTCGGCGAACCGCCTCCGGAGCTCGGCGGAACGCTCGGGCGAGGGCGGACAAGGAGGATTCGGGGGACGCATAGCTGGCTCGTGCCCTTTCGCGGCGATCGCTACTACCGCGCCCCGCCGGAGACGTCCGGCTCGCGGTAGTGGTGGTAGGCGTGGTGCGCGGTGAACCCCATCCGGCCGTACAGCGCCCGCGCACCGGTGTTGTCCGACTCGACCTGGAGCCACGCGGCCGACGCCCCCTCGTCGAGGGCGCGCTGGGCCAGCGCGGCCATCACGGCCGAGGCGAGCCCCCGTCGCCGTAGCGCGGGATCCACCTCGACCGCCGCGAACCCGGCCCACCGCCCGTCGACGACACACCGCCCGATCGCGGCGGGCGCTCCCTCACCGGGGACGGTCGCGAACCACACCGAAGGGCCGCTGCCCAGCACCCGCAGGGCCACTTCGCTCACCCCCTTGCGCTGATAACGCGCCAGCCAGCCCTCGTCGGCCTCCCGGGACAGGGCCACGCCTTCCTGGGAAGCGTCCGCGACCGGTGCCAGCGCCCCGGTCCACAACTCCGCCGTCACCTCCCGCGTCCACCCGCGCGCCTCCAGCTGAGCGCACAGCACCTCCTGGGTGCCCGCGGCGCCGGTCGCGGTCTGGACGTACGCCGGCAGACCGCGCTCGCCGTACCAGCGTCGTACGGCGGCCAGGGCCTCGTCGAGCGGCAGGCCGGGGTCGCCGAGCGGGAGGACGGAGTTGGCGCGGCGGGTGAAGCCGGCGGCGGCGCGCAGCTCCCACTCGCCGAGCCGCTCGCTCTCCACGGGCTGCCAGCCGCGCGCGGTGATCCGGGCCAGTTCCTCGTACGAGGCGGCCGGGCCCCGCCGACGGGCCGGCTCGGCGGGCACCAGCTTGCCCGCGACCAGCGCGGATTCCGGAATGCGGACGCTCTCGCCGTCCCGGCGCGTGATCATCAGCACACCGCCGTCCCATGATGTGAGAACACCCACCGTGTCGGTGAACTTCTCCTGCGTGACGCCGGTTTCGTTCAGGTGCCGTACGGATACCCGTTTTCCCACGTCAGCTGCGGAGATACGGACGACGAGACGTCCCGCGGCGGAGATTTCCACAGGTCAGTTCACCCCTCCTGTTCGGATCATGCCCAGGAACGGAGATACTAGGGGCGGGCATCGACGACGCCGCGCTCCCGCGCGCCAGGCGGCGGAGCCTGAGGAGGCCCGCCAGCGCCCTATGGAGGAGGAACGACAGCGTGACCTACGTCATCGCGCAGCCTTGTGTCGACGTGAAGGACAAGGCCTGCATCGAGGAGTGCCCGGTCGACTGCATCTACGAGGGCTCCCGGTCCTTGTACATCCACCCGGACGAATGCGTCGACTGCGGTGCCTGTGAGCCGGTCTGCCCGGTCGAGGCGATCTTCTACGAGGACGACACTCCGGACGAGTGGAAGGACTACTACAAGGCGAACGTCGAGTTCTTCGACGAGCTCGGCTCGCCCGGCGGCGCCAGCAAGCTGGGGCTGATCGAGCGGGACCACCCGTTCATCGCCGCGTTGCCGCCGCAGGCATAGTCGTCCGCATCAGCGGCCCGCACCTCGTGCCGCCTCGGTCCCGTACGGCCTGATCACCTCCGATCGCGGCCGTACGGGACCGAGGCGTTTGCCGTACGACCCGAAAGTGAGCCCGAAAGCCGTGTCCGCAGTCTCCGACCGCCTTCCCACCTTCCCCTGGGACAAGCTGGAGCCGTACAAGAAGACGGCCGCCGCGCACCCCGGAGGCATCGTCGACCTGTCCGTCGGCACCCCGGTCGACCCGGTGCCGGACCTGATCCAGAAGGCCCTGATCGGCGCGGCGGACTCCCCGGGCTACCCGACGGTCTGGGGCACCCCGGCGCTGCGCGACGCGATCACCGGCTGGGTCGAACGCCGTCTCGGCGCCCGCGAGGTCACCCACCGCCACGTCCTGCCGATCGTCGGCTCCAAGGAACTCGTCGCCTGGCTCCCGACCCAGCTGGGCCTGGGCCCGGGGGACAGGGTGGCGTACCCGCGCCTGGCCTACCCGACGTACGAGGTCGGCGCCCGCCTCGCCCGCGCCGACTACGAGGTGTACGACGACCCGACCGAGCTGGACCCGGCGGGCCTGAAGCTGCTGTGGCTCAACTCCCCGTCGAACCCGACCGGCAAGGTGCTGGCCAAGGACGAGCTGACGAGGATCGTCGCCTGGGCCAGGTCGCACGGCATCCTGGTCTTCTCCGACGAGTGCTACCTGGAGCTGGGCTGGGAGGCCGACCCGGTCTCCGTCCTGCACCCGGACGTCAACGGCGGCTCCTACGACGGCATCGTGGCCGTCCACTCCCTGTCGAAGCGGTCCAACCTCGCGGGCTACCGCGCGGCCTTCCTGGCGGGCGACCCGGCGGTCCTGGCGCCCCTGCTGGAGATCCGCAAGCACGGCGGCATGATGACGTCGGCGCCGACCCAGGCCGCGGTGGTGGCGGCCCTGGGCGACGACACGCACGTGTGTGAGCAGCGCGAGCGGTACGCGGCCCGCCGGACGCTGCTGCGCGAGGCCCTGGTGAAGCACGGCTTCCGCATCGAGCACAGCGAGGCCAGCCTCTATCTGTGGGCCACGCGGGACGAGTCCTGCTGGGCGACCGTCGCCCACCTGGCCGACCTGGGCATCCTGGTGGCGCCGGGCGACTTCTACGGCGTGGCGGGCGAGCGGTTCGTGCGCGTGGCGCTGACGGCGACGGACGAGCGGGTGCGGGCGGCGGTCGAGCGCCTGGCGTGACCCGCTGCGGACAGGGCGAAGGGGCCCGGGGAACTCCCCGGGCCCCTTCGCCGCGTCCGCGAGGTACTAGCCGAGCGGGAGGCTCTTCACCGGCAGGGTGTCCGCCGACGGCAGGCCGCCGCCCTTGGCGAGGGAGCCGGTCGGCAGGCCGCCCTTCGTCGCCGTGGACGTCGTGTCGCCGAGGAGGCCCCCGGCGGAGCCCGCGGCCTCGCCGGCCGTCTTCTGCGCGACCGGCGTCGCCTTCTTCACGGCCTTGCCGCCGACCTTGCCCGCGGACGGCACGGCCTTCTCGACCGTCTTGCCACCGGTCTTGCCCGCGGTCCCGGCCAGGTTCTGCGCCGCGCCGTCCACCGTGTTGCCGACGTGCGCCCCGTCCAGAGCGGTCAGACCGCCGAGGTTCGGAGTGGCGGGCAGCGCGGCGGGGGCCGCACCGGCCGAGCCGGCCGCACCGACCCCGGCGGCCGCTCCGGCAGCGACGAGCAGCGCGGCACGGGCGATCCTGCGGGTCAGGGGGAGGGACATGTTGCTCCTTCGACGGAGGAAACGTTGCTAGGACGCCGTGACTACCGCTCGAAGCCGACGAAGGTTGCGGACGCGCAACGTAAAGAGTTGGCAATGCGTCGCATTATCGCCTGCGGATAAAAACGGGCAAAAGGCTTCCGGTGCGAAAGTCCGTCGAATCCTCGCGGCCCTTTGTTCTCAAGGGTTTTGGCGGATACGGGGGTGACGCGGCGAAAACCTGCGCACACCCGCTCCCGCGGTGGCCGGACGTGACCCTTCCAGGTGATCTTCCGAACTACCGTGCCGTCCGTATCCGCACCGAGCCCGTGCCGCCCTCGCCCTCCACCGTCCGCCACTCGCTGTCCGTGGTCCCGGCCGTCCACCGCCGCCCGGCGTACGAGACCTGCTCGATGCGCAGGGCCGAGGAGTTGGCGACGGCCCAGTGCGCGAGCTGCCAGCCGCGTTCGGTGACGCTGCGGCCGGAACCCGGGCCGGTGGCCTCGCGCACGGGCAGGGTCACGGTGCGCGCGTCGCCCTCGGTGGGCGTCGGGCTCGGCTCGGCCTTGCCGCCCACCTCCGCGGCGGTGGTCTCCAGCGCGTCCCGTCCGAAGTCCCGTACCAGGGCCGACCGCACCGCGTCGGGGCCGGTGGCGGTGGGCTGCGTGCCCGCAGTGGCGGCCTGGGCGGTCCGGGCGGTGTCCTGGCGGCCGTCACAGGTCAGGGAGGCCGCGGAGGCGCCGGTGAGGGCGGCGGCGAGCACGGTGGCGTCCGGCTCGTGCTTGGCGTACGCCTCCGGGTAGCCGCTGCGCTGCACGCGCTGGGCGGCGACGGTCAGCGGGAGGTCCTGGTAGCCCTTCACCTTGACCAGGTGCTTGTAGAACTCGCCCGCCGCGTACGCCGGGTCCAGGATCTCCTTCGGGGTGCCCCAGCCCTGCGAGGGCCGCTGCTGGAACAGGCCGAGGGAGTCACGGTCGCCGTGCGAGATGTTGCGCAGCCCCGACTCCTGGAGCGCGGTGGCGAGCGCGATCGTCACGGCCCGCTCCGGCAGCCCGCGTCCGGTGCCGACGGCGGTGATCGTCGCCGCGTTCACCGCCTGCTCGGGCGTGAACTCGTACGACGGCCCGTCCGCCTTGCCCGAGACGACTCTGCAGACCGGACCGCCCGAGCCTCCGGTGACGTACTGCACCACGAGGTAACCGGCGACCGCGCACAGGACCACGAGGGCCGCCGCGAAACGGAGGAGGCGGCCACGGCGCTTGCGAGTAGGGGGCAACGGCTCTGGCATCCGGACAAGATACTGGAGAGTACTGAGACGTCCGCGCCCGATGGGGACAGTGAGCGCTTCCGGCGGGGGCGCTAGGGTCGGGAGCATGGCCGACACCCCTCTTGACCTTTCGCTGGACGCAGCCCAGCTCACCGCGCAGCTCGTCGACTTCCCCTCCGAGAGCGGTACCGAGAAGCCCCTCGCGGACGCGATCGAGGCCGCCCTGCGTGCCCTGCCGCACCTGACGGTCGACCGTCACGGCAACAACGTCGTCGCCCGCACGAACCTCGGCCGTCCGGAACGCGTCATCCTCGCCGGCCACATCGACACCGTGCCCATCGCGGGCAACGTGCCCTCCCGGCTCGACGACGAGGGCTACCTGTGGGGCTGCGGCACCTGCGACATGAAGTCCGGGGTCGCGGTACAGCTGCGGATCGCGGCGACCCTACCCGAGCCCAACCGCGACCTCACCTTCATCTTCTACGACAACGAAGAGGTCGCGGCCCACCTCAACGGCCTGGGACATGTGGCCGAGGCCCACCCCGAGTGGCTGGAGGGCGACTTCGCGGTCCTTTTGGAGCCGACGGACAACCAGGTCGAGGGCGGCTGCCAGGGAACCCTGCGGGTGCTGCTGACGTTCAAGGGAGAGCGTGCGCACTCCGCGCGCGCGTGGATGGGGTCCAACGCGATCCACAAGGCCGCGCCCGCCCTCGCGAAGCTGGCGGCCTACGAGCCGCGCAAGCCGGTGGTGGACGGTCTCGAGTTCCACGAGGGCCTCAACGCGGTGCGGGTGGAGGGCGGCGTGGCGACGAACGTCATCCCCGACTCCTGCACGCTCACGGTCAACTTCCGTTACGCCCCGGACCGCAGCGAGGCCGAGGCGGAGGCCTTCGTGCGGGACTTCTTCGCGGACTGCGGGGTCGACGAGTTCACCGTCGACGACCACACCGGCGGCGCCCGCCCCGGCCTCAACCACCCCGTCGCCCAGGCCTTCATGGCCGCGGTCGGGGGCGTCGCCCGCCCCAAGTTCGGCTGGACGGACGTGTCCCGCTTCAGCGCGCTGGGCGTGCCCGCGGTGAACTACAGCCCCGGTCAGCCGCTGCTCGCGCACAAGGTCGACGAGCGGGTGAAGGCGTCGCTGATCCCGGAGGCGGAGGAGAAGCTGCGGGCGTGGCTGACGGCGTGACGGCGGTTTGTGCCGTGGCGCTTCATGGCGGACACGCCTACGTCCCCCCTCCGTAACCCGCGTAGATCTACGCTGAGACGGAAAACCAGGCAAGCGGAGGGAGCGCACATGGCTACCGGGAACCCCGAGGGCAAGAAGCAGCCGCCGGAGGAGCAGCGCCTGGGACCTGTCCTCCGCAGGCGGGGGCAGGTCACGTCGAGCACGACCGACCAGCGCCTGCTGGACGCGGGCGGCCCCTCGGACTGGGTCCACACCGACCCCTGGCGCGTCCTGCGCATCCAGTCGGAGTTCATCGAGGGCTTCGGCACGCTCGCCGAACTCCCGCCCGCGATCAGCGTGTTCGGCTCGGCACGGACACCGGCGGACTCACCGGAGTACGAGGCGGGCGTGCGGCTGGGCCGGGGCCTGGTGGAGGCCGGCTTCGCCGTGATCACCGGCGGCGGCCCCGGCGCCATGGAGGCGGCCAACAAGGGCGCCTGCGAGGCGGGCGGCACCTCCGTCGGCCTCGGCATCGAGCTCCCCTTCGAGCAGGGGCTCAACCCCTACGTCGACATCGGCCTCAACTTCCGCTACTTCTTCGTCCGCAAGATGATGTTCGTGAAGTACGCGCAGGGTTTCGTGGTCCTGCCGGGCGGCCTCGGCACGCTGGACGAGCTGTTCGAGGCGCTGACGCTGGTCCAGACCCAGAAGGTCACCCGCTTCCCGATCGTCCTCTTCGGCAGGGAGTACTGGGGCGGCCTGGTCGACTGGCTCAAGAACACCCTGATCGCCCAGGGCAAGGCGTCGGAGAAGGACCTGCTGCTGTTCCACGTGACGGACGACGTGGACGAGGCCGTGGCACTGGTGTCCAAGGAGGCGGGACGCTAGCGCTGGGCTCGAACGGGACTTCGGAGGGGCTGGTCATCCAGCCCCTCCGGCGTTTGAGGAGCGGGGGTCGAAGGGGGCGGAGCCCCCTGGGGACGGGACGGGACGGGACGGGTAGGGGCGGCGGGCGGCGGGGGCGAAGGACTCCCTACGCCAGCCCCCGGCGAGCGACCGCCGGCGGCCGGTGCCCGGCGATCGACGCCACCATGTCCAGCACCTGCCGCGTCTCCGCGACCTCGTGCACCCGGTACACCTGAGCCCCCAGCCAGGCGGAGACCGCCGTCGTCGCCAGCGTCCCCACCACCCGCTCCTTCACCGGCTTGTCCAGGGTCTCGCCCACGAAGTCCTTGTTGGACAACGACACCAGCACCGGCCAGCCCGTCTCCACCATCTCCCCGAGCCGCCGGGTCGCCTCGAGACTGTGCCGGGTGTTCTTCCCGAAGTCGTGCCCGGGATCGATCAACACGGACTCCCGGGGCACCCCCAGCGCGACCGCCCGCTCGGCCAGCCCCACGGTCACCCGCAGGATGTCCGCCATGACGTCGTCGTACGTCACCCGGTGCGGCCGGGTACGAGGCTCCGCGCCCCCGGCGTGTGTACACACCAGCCCCACCCCGTACCGCGCGGCGACCTCGGCGAGCCCGGGATCCACCCCGCCCCACGCGTCGTTCAGCAGATCCGCCCCCGCCTCGCACACCGCCTCGCCGACCGACGCCCGCCAGGTGTCGACGCTGATGACCACGTCCGGGAACCGCCGCCGCACCTCCGCGACGAACCCGACGGTCCGCCGTGCCTCCTCCGCCGCCGACACCTCTTCGCCGGGACCGGCCTTGACCCCGCCGATGTCGATGATGGCGGCCCCTTCGGCGACCGCCTGCTCCACGCGCGCGAGGGCGGGCTCGTCGAGGAACGTGGCGCCCTGGTCGTAGAAGGAGTCGGGGGTCCGGTTCACGATCGCCATGATCACCGGCTCGTGCGCGTCGAATTCACGCCTGCCCAGCCTGAGCATCCCCTGTGACCTCACTTCGTACGTCCATGTGTTCGGCGTCTGCGGCCGCCTGCGACCCTAACTGTCAGACTCGCATGGCACGATCGGACCCTGACACATTCGACGCCGGCGGCCGGCCGCCGGCAGGGACCATGGGGACCTCAGCGATGGTTATGTTCTTGTTCCTGGTCATCGCGCTCGCGGTCGTGGTCGCCGCGGTGACGCTCGCCGTGGTGGGCGGCGGGGAGAGCGACGGCCCGCTGCCGGACGTCGCCCCCGAGCGGCTCCAGGACCCTCTGCCGCTGGACCGTCCCGTGAACCGCGCGGACATCGACGCCCTGCGCTTCCCGCTGACCGCCCGCGGCTACCGCATGGCGGACGTCGACGACGCGCTCAGCCGCCTCGGCGCGGAGCTGGCCGAGCGGGACGCGAGGATCGCCGACCTGGAGTCCGCGCTGGCCGGCGCCCAGGCGGCCCACGTCTCCATGGAGAAGCCGGACCACGGCCACGGGGAGCAGCAGTGAGCGACGGCACCGCCCTGGCCGGCCCGGACGGCGCCGCGCGCTGCCCCTGGGCCCTGTCCACGCCGGACTACGTGACCTACCACGACGAGGAGTGGGGCCGCCCGGTCCACGGCGACGACGCCCTCTACGAGCGGCTCAGCCTGGAGGCCTTCCAGTCCGGCCTGTCCTGGATCACCATCCTCCGCCGCCGCGAGGGCTTCCGGGCGGCCTTCGCGGGCTTCGAGATCGCCAAGGTGGCGACCTTCGGCGAGGCCGACCGCGACCGCCTGCTCCTCGACCCGGGGATCATCCGCAACCGCGCCAAGATCGACGCGACGCTGGCCAACGCGCGCGTGCTGGCCGAATGGTCCCCGGGCGAGCTGGACGAGCTGATCTGGTCCCACGCCCCGACCGCGCCCGCGGTCCCGAGGACCCTGGCGGACGTTCCCGCGGTCACCCCGGAGTCGACGGCGCTGTCCAAGGCCCTGAAGAAGCGCGGCCTGCGCTTCGTGGGCCCGACGACGGCGTACGCCCTGATGCAGGCCTGCGGACTGGTGAACGACCACCTGGAGACCTGCGTCGCGAGAACGGGCTGAGGCCTACCGGCCCAGGTACTCGGGCGCCTGCTTGTTCACGAACGCCTGTACGGCGATCGCGTGGTCCTCGGAGGCCCCCGCCCGCGCCTGCAGCTCGTCCTCCTTCTCCAGCGTCTCCGCCAGACTGTGCGACAGCGCGTACGCGAGGGACTCCTTGATCGCCCCGTACGCCACCGTCGGCCCCGAGGCCAGCGCCCGCGCCACCTTCTCCGCCTCGGCGGGCAGCTCGGTCGACGGCACGAGACGGTTCACGATGCCGAGCTCATGCGCGTCCCGAGCCGACATGGTCCGCGGGAAGAGGAGCAGATCGGCGGCGCGCGCCGGCCCCACCACCCGCGGCAGCGTCCACGAGATCCCGGAGTCCGCGGACAGCGCCACCCCCGCGAACGACGTGTTGAACGCTGCCGTGTCCGCCGCCACCCGGTAGTCCGCAGCCAGCGCGATGCCGAAGCCGGCGCCCGCCGCGACCCCGTTCACCCCGGCCACCACCGGCTTCGGCATCTCCGTCAGCGCGCGCACGACCGGGTTGTAGTGCTCCTTGACCGTGCTCATGACCTTCGCCGAGCCCTCGGCGAGCAGCCCGATGTGCTCCTTGAGGTCCTGCCCCACACAGAACGCCCGCTCCCCGGCGGCGGTGAGCAGCACCGCCCGTACGGCGTCGTCGGAGGCCGCCGATTCCACGGCCTCCCGCAGCGCGACCTTCGTGGCGATGTCGAGCGCGTTCATCGCCTCCGGCCGGTTCAGCGTGATCGTCGCGAGCCCGTCGTGCACCTCGTAGAGCACGGTGTCGGCCATGGCGTATCCCCTCCGGTGTGTCCGCTGCATGCGATGCCTGTATCGCTGCCTGTATTGATGTCCGTATCGATGTCCGAAGGACAGCATGGCGGAGATCGCCGTCCGGGGGCCGGACCGGACGTGTGACCTGCGTCAAAGAATTCTGAAGGGTTTATGGGCGACCGGGATCCGCGCGGTGGCGGAGTATCGCAGCCACATCGGCGAATTGAGTGGTTTTGCTCGCGCGCGTTGCCCAAGCGATGCCGACTGATGTTGGTCATCGGGTCCTGAGATGCGGGATAATGGCTTGGAAGCAATGTGTTCGATGCCGGTGTCGCGGGTCCCACTTTGACGCGCGTGCCCTCCCAGGGCCGTCGGCTTTGGCGATGAGCTGGTTTCAGGAAGGGGAACGAGCATGGCGGCCATGAAGCCGCGGACGGGCGATGGCCCGCTCGAGGTGACCAAGGAGGGGCGGGGCATTGTCATGCGCGTTCCGCTCGAAGGCGGCGGTCGGCTCGTCGTCGAGCTGACCCCGGACGAGGCCGACGCGCTCGGTGACGCCCTCAAGAAGGTCGTCGGCTGACGCGGAAGCGACCATACCCTTTCGGCTGCCCCGGCATCTCCTGAGGTGCCGGGGCAGCGCTTTGCCCGGCGGTTTCCACGAATGGCCGTACGGCGCCCACCCGGTCGCCGGGGCTCCGGGCCGCCGGCTCAGCGCTTGACGGCGCAGAGCAGCCCGTCGCCCACCGGCAGCAGCGACGGCACCAGCTCCTGGCTCTCGCGTACGGCCCGCAGCAGCTCCCTCAGGCGCAGCACCTCCGTGGGCTGCGGCCCCGAATCCACGGTGCGGCCGTTGGCGAAGACGCCCTCGAAGACCACCAGGCCACCCGGACGCAGCAGGCGCAACGATTCAGCGAGGTAGTCCATGACCTCCTGCCGGTCGCCGTCGCAGAAGACGAGGTCGTAGCCGGCGTCGGCGAGGCGGGGTAGGACCTCCAGGGCGCGGCCCGGGATGAAGCGGGCCCGGTTGCTGGCGAAACCGCAGGCGCGGAAGGCCTGGCGGGCGAACTGCTGGTGCTCCGGCTCGGGGTCGACGGTGGTCAGCACCCCGTCCGGGCGCATGCCGTGCAGCAGATGGATGCCGGAGACCCCGGTACCTGTGCCGATCTCGGCGACCGCCTTGGCGTCCACCGAGGCCGCCAGCAACCGCAGCGCCGCGCCCGCGCCGGGCGACACCGAGCGCAGCCCCGCCTCACGGGCCCGGTCACGGGCCCAGAGCAGCACTTCGTCCTCGGCGACGTAGGCGTCGGCGAACGCCCAGCTCGTCTGCCGGTTGCCGGTAATAACCCTCTCCTTGCCCCGTGGTTGCCTGGGCGTGACTGTATCCGTTGGCGTCGGGAACCCGCAGATGGGACCGGGCGTTTAGAGGGGTGGAGACGCACCCGGGGGGACACAGTTGGATCACGACGCCGAGCGGGCCCTCGAGCAACTGCTGACGCAGGGGACCGAGTGGTATCAGCCCAGATCAAATTCTCGTAAAACCGCTTATCCGGAGCTAACGGGCGAGGTGGCTATGGTAGGGGCTCCACTGGAGACAACCAGAGCCGACAGGGGAGGTGCGGCCGCACCTGGTGATCGTGGGGGAGTGCTGCGGCGCTTCCTCGGATCGGCGGGCAGGCCGAAATCCGTGAACGACACCGCTGACCACAGTCACGCCGGCGACTACGCCCAGACCGCGACCTTCACCACCGACGCGGACGGGCAGGCGTGGACTCCGCCCACCTGGGAGGAGATCGTCAGCACGCACAGCGGCCGCGTCTACCGCCTCGCGTACCGCCTCACCGGCAACCAGCACGACGCCGAGGACCTCACCCAGGAGGTCTTCGTCCGCGTCTTCCGCTCGCTGTCCACATACACACCGGGCACTTTCGAGGGCTGGCTGCACCGCATCACCACCAACCTCTTCCTGGACATGGTCCGCCGCAAGCAGCGCATCCGCTTCGACGCCCTCGGCGAGGACGCGGCCGAGCGACTGCCCAGCCGCGAGCCGTCACCCCAGCAGGTCTTCAACGACGCCCACTTCGACGCGGACGTCCAGCAGGCCCTCGACACCCTCGCGCCGGAGTTCCGCGCCGCGGTCGTCCTGTGCGACATCGAGGGACTGTCCTACGAGGAGATCGCCGCGACCCTGGGCGTCAAGCTCGGTACCGTGCGCTCGCGGATCCACCGCGGCCGTTCCCAGCTGCGCAAGGCCCTCGCCCACCGCTCACCCGAGGCCCGCGCCGAGCGCCGCTCCTTCATGGCCAGGGTCCCAGCGCTGGGAGGAGGGGGCGCGTCCGCGTGAGTGGATCACTGCCCAAACCCGGCGAGGGGAGCCTCGCGGAACAGCATCTGGGAGACCGACTCGCCGCCCTGGTGGACGGCGAGCTCGGTCATGCCACGCGGGAGCGCGTCCTCGCGCATCTCGCCACCTGCCCGAAGTGCAAGGCGGAGGCGGACGCCCAGCGCCGCCTGAAGAACGTCTTCGCGGAGGCCGCCCCGCCCCCGCCCTCCGAGAGCTTCCTGGCCCGTCTCCAGGGGCTGCCCGGAGGTGATCCGGAGGACGGCGACAGCTCGCCGTTCGGCGGGGGAGGACTCGGAGGACTGTCGGGACGACCCGGCGCCACCGGGGCCTTCGGGGTAAGACGTGGCGAGCGCTTCGCGTTCGACTACGTCCCCGCCCGCCCGCACGCCGGGGTGCTTCCGCCCGCCGCGGGCCGGGGCTTCCGCATCCATGACGTCAGCCGCCATGAGAGCGACCGCTCGGCCTCGCGCGGCATGCGGTTCGCGGTCGTCGCCGCCGGGGCGGTGTCGCTGGCCGCGATCGCGCTGGGCGGCGTCACCACCGGCATGCCGGGCGACACCGACGCCCGCGGGGCCGGCAGCAACGTGACCCCGGCGCGCACACCGGGCACCGGAGCCGTGGTGCCGGAGAACCAGCGCCGCCGTGGCGTGGGCCCGCTGCTCGCGCAGGAACAGGGCCAGCGGACGCTCGGTGACACCCCCATCGCCCCGACCACCGCGTCCGCGCCACTGCTGCCGGGCATCCCCGCCCAGGTGCAGGAGGCGGCCCTGCACACCGTCACGGCGCCCGTGCTGGCCGGCGCCGCCGCCATGTCCCCTCTCATACGTCCGCTCAGTGCCGCCCCGCCGCTCACCCTGACGTCCCTGTCCACCACACCGGACCTCACCGCCTCGGGCTCCCTCGCCGCACCCGTCACCCCCACCACGTCAGCGCTCCCACCCTCCGGCACCACCCGCTGACCCGCGCCCTGCTCCGCGGCGCGTGAACCTGGTTGAATCCACAGACAGGTCGACGTGCCGCACACCGCGGCCGGTCAGCTGCGGGGAGAGCATGGACGAGGGCACGCCCACAAAGGGGAAGTGGTGGAGCCGACCCAGGCCGCGGGGGGTTTCCGGGCCGGACGAGGGGGCTGCGCCGACGACTGACACGGCAGGGTCCGACGGTGACTTCTTGCTGAGGGCCCCGAGCGGTGAGGTGGGCCCGGAGGGCGACTACGAGCTCATGGCCCCGCAGGCCCCGTCCGTCACGGAGCCCGATGCCGAGCCGCTGCACGACTCCGACTCGTCCAGCACTCCGCCCTACGGCGTACCGGGCCCCTGGGCCCCCGCCCCGCCCGTCCAGCACCCGGCGACGGCCGCACCCGCACCCGCACCCAGCACAGCGGCACCGCCACCGTCACCGGCACCGGCGGCGCCCCTGGCCCCGCCCGCTTCAGCGCCATCGGCTGACGGCTTGCCCGGTTCCGCGACGCCCGGGACCCAGGGCACGGCGACACCCGCGCCGCCGACGGTCCAGCCGCCCGGCTCCGCCCCGGCCTCACACCTCAACGCGCCCCCGCCTCGCCCGACAGACCACCCCACAACCTCGCTCACCCCACCCCCCGCCCCCACCCCCTGGCAGAACTACGACCCCTGGGCCCCCGTCCCCGCGCCCCTGCAACAGACCGGTGCCGCCGTGGACACTCAGGGCGCCCGGCGTCGCCGGGCCCGCCGGGCGCTGCTCCTCGGTGCTCTCCTGCTCGCGCTCGTGGCGGGCGGGGTCGGCGGGGTCGTAGGGGCGTATCTCGAGCGCGAGGGCGTCGGAGGGGAGGTCGTGGAGTTGCCGCAGGCCGCGGAGGAGCCCAGTGGGCGGGCTCCCGACAGTGTCGCCGGGATCGCCGCCCGGTCCCTGCCCAGCGTCGTGACCCTGCATGTGAGCGGGGCCGCGGAGTCCGGGACCGGGACCGGCTTCGTGCTGGATGATCGCGGGCACATCCTCACCAACAACCACGTCGTGGAACCGGCAGGCGCCGACGGTGAGATATCGGTGACCTTTCAGAGCGGGGACACCGCCGAGGCCACCGTCGTGGGCCGGGACAGCGGGTACGACCTCGCCGTCGTCAAGGTGAGCGGTGTCGGCGGGCTGCGGCCCATGCCCCTCGGCAACTCCGACAACGTCCGGGTCGGCGACCCCGTCGTCGCCATCGGCGCGCCCTTCGACCTGGAGGGCACCGTCACCTCCGGCATCATCAGCGCGAAGGAACGGCCCATCACCTCCGGAGGCGGGAGCGGGGACGGCAGCGACCTGTCGTACGTCGACGCCCTGCAGACCGACGCCCCCATCAACCCCGGCAACTCCGGCGGCCCGCTCCTCGACTCCCGGGCCCGTGTCATCGGCATCAACTCCGCCATCCGTTCCGCCGACGACGGCGCGGGTTCCGGGAGCGGACAGGCCGGCTCGATAGGTCTCGGCTTCGCCATTCCCGTCAACCAGGCCAAGCGGGTCGCGGAAGAGCTGATCAACACCGGCAGGGCGACCCACCCGGTCATCGGCGTCACCCTCGACATGGGCTACGCCGGCGACGGCGCCCGCGTCGGGGCGAAGGCCGGTGACGGAGGACCCGCCGTGACCGAGGGCGGCCCTGGCGACCGGGCCGGGCTCCGGGCGGGCGATGTCATCACCGAGGTCGACGGCCGTCGTATCCACTCGGGCGACGAGCTCATCGTGAAGACCCGCGCCCACCGCCCCGGCGACCGCTTGGAGCTGACCGTGAAGCGCGACGGCAGGGAAAAGAACGTCTCGCTGGTCCTCGGATCCTCGGACGGCGGCTAAGAAAATCGAAAGAGAACCACGTCCCCGAATCCCGCTCCACAAGGCAAACAACCCGGAAAACCGCCCACCCGCCCGCACTCGGAGCCCCCGGGACAGTACCGGTCGTACGGGAACCCCAGGTACCGTGGACCCGGCCCGGACCACGGAAGACCGCACAGACCACCGAGGGCCGAGGACCGAGGACATCGCAAGGAGCTTCAGGTGTTCAATGACATAGGACCGCTCGAGCTGATCACGCTCGTTGTCCTCGCCGTGCTCGTCTTCGGTCCGGACAAGCTCCCGAAGGTCATCCAGGACGTCATGCGGACCGTGCGCAAGATCCGCGAGTTCTCGGAGAGCGCCAAGCAGGACATCCGCTCGGAGCTCGGCCCGGAGTTCAAGGACTTCGAGTTCGAGGACCTCAACCCCAAGACGTTCATCCGCAAGCAGCTGGACAACGACGAGCTGGGGCTCAAGGAGATCCGCAACGGCTTCGACCTGAAGAAGGAGATGGCCGAGGTCACCGACGCCGTGCACAGCACGGACACCTCGCCGTCCTCGTCTTCCTCGGGTGGCCGGATCGACATGACCAAGAAGCCCGAGGAGCTGGGCAAGGACGACCGCCCGCCCTTCGACGCGGACGCCACCTGAGCCGTACGCCCCACCGGAAGGCGCCTGCCGAGCAGTTCAGCTCGCGGGCGCCTTTTCCTCGTCGTACGTGACGCGTTTCATACCCCGCTCTCACCTCCCACGGCCCTCGTACGGCCGGAAGCCACCCTCCGTGTGCCCCGCGCGCCGGGCGGTTTCCGCGCAGCTCGCAGCGGTGTGGCTATGCTGCCGAGTTGTTGTGCGGGCCGTACGCGAACCAGCGACGCCGCCCGAAGGGGGGCGGGGCCGGTCCGGTCCGACGAGAGCTAGTAGGAGGCGTCCGGCACATGGAGACGACGAGTGGGGCAGTCGCGCAGGCGCCGGCCGCGGAGGGTGGCCAGCAGGTTCCCTCCGCCCGGCGCACGGTCGACGGCTACCTTCAGGCGCCCTTCCCCTGGTACGGGCTCGACGAGGCCTTCACGGGGCCGCGCTGGCTGATGCAGGTCGGCACCTCGGCCGACGGGGCCGTCGAGCACGGGTCGATCGGCCACGGTGACGAGCCCTCGGTGAAGAACGAGGCGGGCTCCACGGGGGAGCCGAAGGAGAAGTTCGCGGTCGTGGTGACCGTCGCCGCGAACCCCTCCCGCAGGAGCGCGGACGGCACCGGCCTGCTGGAGGCCACCTCGGTCTCCTCCGCCGCCTGGCTGGCCGGGGTGGGACTGCTGTCCTTCACCTGGCCCGGCCAGATGGACCACTCCCTGCGCGACGACTGGCTGGACCAGCAGACCGAGACGGCCTGGGTCCTGGCGGACGACCTCGAAGGGCCCGACTGGTCCACCCTGTCCCTCCCGGTGGACGGCGTGCCCACGCCGTTCCACTACCGGGAGTCGGAGTTCGGCTGGGTCCTCGCGGGCTCCACCCAGGAGGGGGTGCACGTGGGGGCGTACGGGAGAGGCATGAGCGCGTACGGGCTCGGGTTCGCGATGATCAAGGACATCTCGGCGTACGCCTAGCGCCCGGCGGGGCAGCGACGGTCCCTGCGGTGCCCCGGCATCCCTCCTACCGGCCGAACCGTCGCCGTACCCGCCGGACCTGGCGGTTGCCGGCGACCGCGTCGAGCAGCTTGCGTCCGGTGCCGGCCTCGTGGGCCGGGCCCTCCAGGCGCAGCAGGGTGCCGTCGCGGACGACGGCGTACGCGAGGGGGGCGTCCGTCTTCGGGAGGCTGACCGGGTGGCGCCCGGCCGGAAGCTTCAGACGGGCGGGCAGCCGCAGCACGGCCGTCGTCCCGCCGTCCTCCCCGGGCAGCAGCTCGGCGTCCACTGTCAGGGCGGACACGGTGACCTTGAGACGAGCCGCGGCGCTGTCCGGGCGCGCCGCCACATACGGCAGCGGCAGCGACCGCTCGCCCCGCGCGGTGTTCGCCGCGGCCGCACCTGCGCTGTCGGAGCCGAACCTGCGCTGGCGCTGGTCCACGTCGAGGGCGAGCTGACCGCTGCCCGTCCAGTACGGCAGCGCGAGCCGCCCACCGCTCAGCGCCGGGCCCGCGGCCGGAGTGCCGGGGACGCCGTCACCGCTGAGCCGGACCATCCGGTCGACGCCCAGCAGCTGGACGAACGCCCACACGTCGTGCACCCCACGCTCCAACGGCCGCCCGCCCGCGAGCAGTTCAGGGTCGAGGCGCAACTGTCCGGAGGCGACGACGCGTGTCCGCCCCTCCCCGCAGGGCTCCAGGCGCACCTCCAAGTCGCCCTCCGGGTACCACCAGTCCTCGCGGTCACGGTCCTTGACGACCAGTTCGGCGTACGCCAGCCGGAACGGATCGCGGACCTCCCAGCCGTCCTCGGTCCCCGGCACCCCGGCGAGCAGCTCCGGGTCCAGCCACCGCTTCCCGTCCCGCTCGATCAGCACCAGCGGCTCGCCGTCCCCGCGCAGCAGGTCCAGCGTGACGTCGGCGACCAGCCGGCCGTCCTCCCACCGCAGCCCCTCGACCGCGCTGCGGGCCTTGACCTGGCGGACGCGCTCGGCGAGGGCCACGGCCGCGTCGAAGTCGCCGCGTTCGAGGAGTTCGGCACGGAGGCGGGACACGGCGGGCAGCCCTTCGCGTACGGCCGCCGGGAACTCCTCGACGGCCAGCTTCCGGGCCGCCTCGAACCGCTCCCGCTGCTGGGCGGGGTCCTCGCGGAGGATCTCGGGTTCGCGGGTGCGGGAGAGGATCTCCACGTGGTAGAGCCTGTGCAGGAGGCGGTTCTGCAGCGCGTCGATGTCGTCGGACGGGGTCGTGCCGTCCTTGATCCGGCGCACGATGGTGCGGCAGTTGGACCAGAAGCCGTGGCGCGGGTTGAAGCGGTGCTGGGTGTTGTTGCCGCCGTCGTCCCGCTTCATCCAGTAGTAGCAGGGGTAGTCGGCGAGGACCGAGATCCGCTCGGCCTTCAGGTAGGCGGCGCTGACGAAGGCCAGGTCCTCCAGGATCCAGGGCCCCTCGGGGAAGCGCAGACCGTGCTCCTCGACGAAGGCGCGCCGGAACATCTTGTGCGGGGACATGCTCTGCATGAGCTCGTCGTTCTCGATCGTGCAGGCGTCCACCGTGTGCCGGAACAGCCGCCGGGGCCGCACCATCGTGCTGGACATCTTGCCGAGGACCACGTCGGCGTCGTTCCGCCTGGCGTGCTCGTACAGCTGCTCCAGGGCCTCGGGCCCGAGCATGTCGTCATGGTCGACGAACTGGATGTACTCGCCCTTGGCGTGCCGCATGCCGAGGTTGCGCGGCGCTCCCGGCCAGCCGGAGTTCGGCTGCGTGTGCACCTGGACGTTCGGATGCGCGGCGGCGATCTTCTCCAGCCGGGTCAGCGTGTCGTCCGTCGAGCCGTCGTCGACGTAGATGACCTCGTACTCGTCGGCGGGCAGACTCTGCCCGAGCAGCGACGGCGCGCACTCGTCGACGTACTTCCCGGTGTTGTAGACGGGGACGACGACGCTGACTTTGACTCTCGGCATTCCACGGACCCTACCGGGCCCGTGGAGCGCCTTCAGTCACGTACGTCTCAGAACTTGTTCTTGGGCGTGATCCCCAGCGAAAGCCCCGAAAGCCCCCGCTGCCGTCCCCCCAGCTTCCCGGCGATCCCGCGCAGCGCCGCACCCGCCGGAGAGTCCGGGTCGGTCAGCACCACCGGCTTGCCCTCGTCGCCGCCCTCGCGCAGGCGGACGTCGATCGGGATGGAGCCGAGGACCGGGACCGTCGCACCCGTGGTGCGGGTCAGGCCGTCGGCGACCGTCTGGCCGCCGCCCGTGCCGAAGACGTCGACCATCTCGCCGCAGTGCGGGCAGGGGAGGCCGGACATGTTCTCGACCACGCCGACGATCTTCTGGTGGGTCTGGACCGCGATGGAGCCGGCCCGCTCGGCGACCTCGGCTGCTGCCTGCTGAGGCGTGGTGACCACGAGGATCTCCGCGTTCGGGACCAGCTGGGCCACCGAGATCGCGATGTCGCCCGTGCCCGGGGGGAGGTCCAGGAGCAGGACGTCCAGGTCGCCCCAGTACACGTCCGCGAGGAACTGCTGGAGGGCCCGGTGGAGCATGGGGCCCCGCCACACCACAGGGGCGTTGCCCGGCGTGAACATGCCGATCGAGATGACCTTCACGCCGTTCGCGGACGGCGGCATGATCATGTTCTCGACCTGGGTCGGACGGCCGTCGGCGCCCAGCATGCGCGGCACCGAGTGGCCGTAGATGTCGGCGTCGACCACGCCCACCTTGAGACCGTCGGCCGCCATCGCCGCCGCCAGGTTGACCGTGACGGACGACTTGCCGACGCCGCCCTTGCCGGAGGCGACCGCGTAGACGCGGGTCAGGGAGCCGGGCTTGGCGAAGGGGACCTCGCGCTCGGTCTGGCCGCCTCGCAGGGCCGTCGCCAGCTCCTTGCGCTGCTCGTCGCTCATCACGTCGAGCGTGACGTCGACACGGGTGACGCCCTCGACGGCCGCGACCGCGTCCGTCACGCGCTGCGTGATCGTCTCGCGCATCGGACAGCCGGAGACCGTCAGGTACACGGTGACCGCGACCGCCCCGTCCGCGCCGATGTCGACCGACTTGACCATCCCGAGTTCCGTGATGGGCCGGTTGATCTCGGGGTCGTTCACCGTCGCCAGTGCCTCGCGCACCGCGTCTTCGCTAGCCATACAGACGATGGTACGGCGGTCACGGTCGCCCCCCGCACCCCCGTCAGTGGTCGTCTACGTCACGCCCGTGCGGCCGTTCTGCCGGGAATACGACATGCCCGTCCCGGTGCCGGGCCTCCAGCTCCTTCATCAGGTCCTGGAGCTCCGAGCGGATCCAGTCGCGGGTCGCCACCTCCCCGAGGCCGATCCTGAGCGAGGCGATCTCGCGGGTCAGGTACTCGGTGTCCGCGATCGACCGCTCGTTCTGCTTGCGGTCCTGTTCGAGGTTGACCCGGTCCCGGTCGTCCTGCCGGTTCTGCGCGAGCAGGATCAGCGGGGCGGCGTAGGAGGCCTGGAGGGACAGCATCAGGGTGAGGAAGATGAACGGGTAGTTGTCGAAGCGCAGGTCGACAGGCGCGAAGATGTTCCACAGCACCCACGCGATGATGACGACCGTCATCCAGACGATGAACCGTCCGGTGCCCAGGAAGCGGGCGATCCGTTCGGAGAGCCGTCCGAAGGCCTCCGGGTCCCATTCGGGGAGCAGCCTGCGGCGCGGTGAGCGCGGCTGGTCGAGGCGGGTGCGGGGACGGCCGGTCGCGGTGGCGCCGGAAGGGGTGCGCTCGCGGATGCCGGAAGTGGCGCGCTCGCGGTTCGGGGTCTCGCGCTCAGGCGTCATGGTGGGCCACCCCCTCCGCCCCCTCCGCGTCGAACTCCGTCTCCCGCCAGTCCTCGGGCAGCATGTGGTCGAGCACGTCGTCCACGGTCACCGCGCCGAGCAGCGAGCCCGAGTCGTCGACCACGGGCGCCGCGACCATGTCGTACGTCGCGAAGAACCCGGCGATCACCGGCAGCGTCGCGTCCGGGTCGAGGGCCTGGAGGTCGTCGTCGACGAGCGAGCTGACCAGGGTGTACGGGGGGTCGCGCAGCAGTCGCTGGAAGTGGACCGTGCCGAGGTACTTGCCGGTCGGGGTCTCGTCGGGCGCGCGGCACACGTAGACCTGGGCGGCGAGGGCGGGGGAGAGGTCGGGGTTGCGGACCCGGGCGAGCGCGTCGGCGACGGTCGCGTCCGGCCGCAGGACGATCGGTTCCGTCGTCATCAGACCGCCGGCCGTGTGCTCCTCGTACGCCATCAGGCGCCGCATGTCGGCCGCGTCGCCGGGCTGCATCAGGCTCAGCAGCCGCTCCTGCTCCTCGGTGGGGAGCTCGGCGAGCAGGTCGGCCGCGTCGTCGGGGTCCATGGCCTCCAGGACGTCGGCGGCCCGCTCCTCCTTCAGCTTGCCGAGGATCTCGATCTGGTCGTCCTCGGGGAGCTCCTCCAGTACGTCGGCCAGGCGGTCGTCGTCGAGAGCCGCGGCCACCTCGGCGCGCCGCTTGGGGGAGAGGTGGTGCAGGACGTTGGCGAGGTCGGCGGCGCGCAGCTGCTCGAAGGTGGCCAGGAGGCTCTCGGCGCCCTGTCCGTGCTCCTCCAGCGTGAAGCCGGTGACCGCGGACCACTCGACGGTCAGCGCCTCGCCCTTGCGCCGGAACGCCCCGCCCTTGCCGCCCTTGCGGACGAAGACGCGGTCGATCTCCCAGTCCCGGCGGGCCGGCAGGTGGTGCACCGAGGCGTCGAGGACGGTGACTTGTTCGTCGGTCTCCACGAGGGTGACGCGCCGGTCGAGGAGTTCGCCGAAGACCAGGCGCTCGGTGGGCCGTTGCTCGAAGCGGCGGACGTTGAGCACGCCGGTGGTGATGACCTGTCCGGACTCGATGCTCGTCACCCGGGTCATGGGCAGGAAGATGCGGCGCCGGGTGGACAGTTCGACGACGAGCCCGAGCACCCGCGGCGGCCGGCGCCCGACGCGCAGGACGACGACCAGATCGCGCACGCGTCCCACCTGGTCGCCGTTGGGATCGAAGACGGCGACACCGGCGAGGTGCGAGACGAAGATCCGGGGGGCTCCCGCTGCCATGGCTCTGCTTCCTTTGCGTACGGGGTGTTTCGTTCGTCGTTCGTTGTCCGGATTGCCCGCTCGGGAGGGCTTAAGGCTAGCCCGTACCGATCGGATACGCCCTGGTGAGGCGTCCGGACGGTCTGGCTCCGCCCGGGGCCCGGAGCCCCGGTACGCTGCCGTACGCCGCTGAAGGACCCTTGTCGGAAAGGCAGCCCCACCTGTGACCGCGATTCCCCAGGGCCGTGCCCGCAGGACCGTTGTGGTGGGCGCGATGTGCGCCCTGGTCGTGACGGGAACGGGCCTGACGGGCTGCAGCGAGGACCCCGACGCGGGCACCAACGGGGTCGGCAGACTGCCCGCCGACCAGATCCAGTCCAAGACGCGGGCGGCCGCCGAGTCCGCCGACGCGCTGCGCCTGTCGGGGAACGTGGTCACCAGCGGGCGCACATACAAACTCGACATGCGCCTGAAGTCCGACGGCGGCTCCGGATCGGTCACCGCGCAGGGGACCACCTTCCAGCTGCTGCGGATCGGCGAGGAGCTGTACCTGAAGGCCGGCGCGGGCTTCTGGGCCCAGGCCGACGGCAAGGGCGACGACTCGGACGCGGCCGCCGACAAGCTCGACGGCAAGTACGTGAAGGTGCCGCCGGGCGACCCGGCGTACAAGAAGTTCAGCGGTTTCACGGACAAGGACGTTCTCCTCGACGGGCTTCTGACGCTCCACGGCAGCCTGGACACCGACGGCCACCACGAGCAGGCGGGTACCCGCACGATCCGCATCACGGGTGACAAGGGCGACGGCGGCACGCTGGACGTCTCCCTGGAGGGGCAGCCGTACCCGCTGCGCCTGGCCCGGGCGGGCGGCGCCGGCACCCTCACTTTCTCGGCCTGGGGCAAGGACTTCCCGCTGACCGAGCCGAAGAAGGACGAGACGGTGGACTACGGCAAGCAACTGCCGGCGTCCTAGCGCGGCTGTCGGCGCCCTGGCGGCTGCCCGCGCCCTAGCGTTTGCGCCGCTTCATCAGCAGCCGCGGCAGCCCCGCGGGGATCGGCTCGCGCGTGGTCGCCGGTGTCGGCAGCGGCGGTTCGGCGAGGTCGCCGTCGGGGAGCGGTGCCGTGCTCCCGGTCGGCTCCAGCCGCAGCACCCGGCACTCGCGGGACCAGCGGTCCGTCATCGCCTCGCCGTCGGGGGCGTTGAGCCGCTTGCCCTTCAGCTCGGCGACCGCCGCGTCCCATGCCTCGGACCCGGGCGCCAGTTCCACGACCCGCGCCGCCCAGGAGACCAGCCGGCCCCCCTTGTCCTTGCTGCGGACGGTCACCTCGGCGGCGCCCCCGTCGGTCAGCCCCGGCAACGGCTGTTCACCGGGCCCGTCGCCGACCAGGCAGGCCGCACCCTCGTGCCACACATGCCACAGGGCGCGCGCCGGGCCTTCGGACCCCTTGACCCAGATGAGGCCGGACTTCTTGGTGGCCTCTTCCACAAGGGCGCGGTCGAGCAGCTCGCTGGTCATGCCGGCCACTCTAGAGCCAGCCGTTGCGCTTGAGGGTGCGGTGGATGCCCAAGCAGATGACACCGGTGATCGCCATGATCACGGGGTAGCCGAACCGCCAGTGCGTCTCCGGCATGTAGTCGAAGTTCATGCCGTAGACCCCGCACACCATCGTCGGTACGGCGATGATCGCGGCCCAGGACGTGATCTTCCGCATGTCCTCGTTCTGCGCGACGGACGCCTGCGCGAGGTTGGCCTGGAGGATCGAGTTGAGCAGCTCGTCGAAGCCGAGGACCTGCTCCTGGACGCGCGCGAGGTGGTCGGCGACGTCCCGGAAGTACTTCTGGATGTCGGGGTCCACCAGCCGCATCGGCCGCTCGCTGAGCAGCTGCATGGGCCGCAGCAGCGGGGCCACCGCGCGCTTGAACTCCAGCACCTCACGCTTGAGCTGGTAGATCCGGGCCGAGTCGACACCGCGGGAGACCTTGCCGCCGCGTCCCGGGGTGAACACCTCGGTCTCCACCTCGTCGATGTCGTCCTGCACCGCGTCGGCGACCGCCACATAGCCGTCCACGACATGGTCGGCGATCGAGTGCAGCACCGCCGAGGGGCCCTTGGCCAGCAGCTCGGGGTCGTCCTGGAGGCGGTGGCGCAGCGCCCTGAGCGAGCCCTGGCCGCCGTGCCGGACCGTGATGAAGAAGTCCCGGCCGGTGAAGCACATGACCTCGCCGGTCTCGACGATCTCGCTGTTGGCGGTGAGTTCGTCGTGCTCGACGTAGTGGATCGTCTTGAACACGGTGAACAGGGAGTCGTCGTAGCGCTCCAGCTTGGGCCGCTGGTGGGCCTGGACGGCGTCCTCGACGGCGAGCGGGTGCAGACCGAACTCGCTTGCGATACCGGAGAATTCGGCCTCGCTCGGCTCGTGCAGGCCGATCCACACGAACCCGCCGTCACGACGGACCTGGCGCATCGCCTCGTGCGGGCTCAGCTGGGCGTCGGTCTCCATGCGCCGGCCGTCGCGGTAGACGGCGCAGTCGACGACGGCGGAGGGCGTCGAGGGGTCGCGCGTCGCGTCGTACGCGCCGGTGTCCTTGCGCAGCGAGGGACGCGACGGGCGTACGGCGGCACGCAGGTCACGGATCATCGACATGGCAGGCTCCTTCGTGACGGGCAACAAAGGGCCCCGGCGACGGGTGGAACTACCCGGAATGAGGACGTCCTGCAAGGGGTATCCCCGCCCTTGAGGCAGGGGAAGGGTGTTTGGCACGTCCACAAAGCGGGGAGCACCGCACCATCGCGGTGGCGGACTTCGTTGCTGGAGTACTGATTCAGCTACTGCTACAGATCGGACAGATCAGGCAAAACGACGAAGTGCTCTTCCGCACGAAGACGCGAACGTGAAAGGCGGCGGTTGCCGAAAGTCACAGAGCTGCATCAGCGGCCGGAAGAACGAGTGGTACTACCAGGTCGACTTCGATCCATGACAGCCCCACCTCCTCCGGCCGGTCCCTCGTAAGGGACGATCCATTCCCGTAAGGGAGTCTCACAAAGCGTCGGGGCTCGATCGCGACGCTTCTGCGTGCTGCCCCGACGACCGGGCCAGAGTATCAGCAGGCCGAAGTGTCAAGGCGCTGCTTTGCCTGGTGCTGACGAGTTCTATGCTCGCGGCATGGCAGATGTTCTTCCTCTGGTCGAGGCCCGGTTGCGCAGCGCGCTGGGCGAGCCGGACGCGCGCGCGGCGGTCACCTTCCTCGGTACGGACCGCATCGAGGTGCTCCGCTTCACCGACGGGGACGTCGTCCGCTACGCCACCCTCGGCATGTCCGCCCAGCCGATGGGCGACCCCACCGCGATGCTCGCCGACCCGGTCAAGGGCCCGCGCGCCGAACTGCTGATCTCGGTACGCGCGGGACTCGCCGACACCGACAAGGTGCTCCGCCCGCTCGCCGTGCTCGCCGCGTCCCCGCAGGTGGAGGGCGTGGTCGTGGCTCCGGGCGCCTCGCTGGACGTGGGTGAACCCCTGTGGCCCGGCGCCCCGTTCACCTCGGTCCTGGTCGCCGAGCCGGGCGGACTGGTCGAGGACCTCGAACTCGACGAGCCCCTCGACCCGGTCCACTTCCTGCCGTTGCTCCCCATGACGCCGAACGAGGCCGCCTGGAAGCGTGTGCACGGCGCCCAGGCCCTCCAGGAGCGCTGGCTGACGCACGGGACGGACCTGAGGGATCCGTCCCGCAAGTCCGTCCCGCTGGAGTGACCCTCGCGTGAGCAAGGTCACCAAGTGGTGGCCGGAAGCCGTCAGTTGGCGAACACGGTGACACTGTCCTCGACCGCGTGCTTCGGCTCCAGTTCCTCCGCCTCGTGGGTGAGCGCCTTGCGCCGTACGACGACCACGAGCGCGCCCAGCACCGCGGTCACCGCCGCCACCACGAACGGGATGTGGATGTTCGTCCACTCCTCGATCTTCGGCGCGAAGTAGGGCGCCGCGGCCGCCGCGAACCAGCGCACGAAGTTGTAGCCCGCGCTCGCTACGGGGCGCGGGGCGTCCGACACGCCGAGCGCCAGTTCCGTGTAGACGGTGTTGTTCACGCCGATGAAGGCGCCGGACAGGATCGTGCAGACGATGGCCGCGGTGTGGTTGCCGTAGCCGAGGACCAGCACGTCGAGCGCGAGCAGGACGAGCGAGCCGCCGAGCACCTTCAGGGAGCCGAACCGCTCCTGGAGGCGCGGCGCGGCGAACACCGAGAAGACGGCGAGCAGCACACCCCAGGCGAAGAACACGGCACCCGACTTGTACGGGGTCATGTCCAGCACGAACGGCGTGAAGGCCAGCACGGTGAAGAACGTGTAGTTGTAGAAGAAGGACGACACCGCGGCCGAGGCGAGCCCGCCGTGGCCGAGCGCCTTGATCGGGTCCAGCAGGGACGTCTTGCGGGCCGGCTTCGGCTGCTCCTTGAGGAACACCGTGATGCACAGGAAGCCGACGGCCATCAGGAAGGCCGTGCCGAAGAACGGGTAGCGCCAGCTGGCGTCACCGAGCAGGGCGCCGAGCAGCGGGCCGCACGCCATGCCGAGGCCGAGGGCGGACTCGTACAGCAGGATCGCCGCCGCGCTGCCGCCCGCCGCCGCGCCGACGATGACGGCGAGGGCCGTGGAGACGAACAGGGCGTTGCCCAGGCCCCAGCCGGCCCGGAAGCCGACCAGTTCCCCGACCGAGCCCGAGGTGCCCGCGAGCCCCGCGAAGACCACGACGAGGGCGAGGCCGAGCAGCAGGGTCTTCCTGCCGCCGATGCGGCTGGAGACGAAGCCGGTGAACAGCATCGCGATCGCGGTGATCAGGAAGTACGAGGTGAACAGGAGGGAGACCTGGCTCGCCGTGGCGTCCAGGCCCTTCGCGATCGACGGCAGGATCGGGTCCACGAGTCCGATGCCCATGAAGGCGACGACGGACGCGCCCGCCGTCGCCCACACGGCCTTCGGCTGGCGCAGGAGGCCGCCGGCTCCCGCATCGAAGGCGTCCATGGTCTTTCCTCCACTGGTCGAGATAGTTGGTATATGCACACAGTACGTTAGGTCGGCTAATTAATGCAAGCTACATCTAGTTCTGCCCGGTGGGCCGGCGTGAACCGCTTCCGCCCGGACGGGTGATCGTCCTTGACGTGAGGGGGCGAGGGTAGGACCGTGGGGCCCTATGAGGGGCGAACCCAGTTGCCCGAAGTGTGGTGGCCGGGTCAGGGCTCCCGGACTCTTCGCCGATACCTGGCAGTGCGATGTGCACGGGACGGTGCATCCGCTGCAGCCCGTGATCCCGCCCAGCGTCGAGGCCCTCGATGTCGTGGTGCACCGCACGCAGGTGCCGGTGTGGATGCCGTGGCCGCTGCCGGTCGGCTGGCTGTTCACGGGTGTGGCCTGCGCGGGTGACGACCGCAGCGGCGGTCGCGCCACGGCTGTGGCGTGCACCGGACCCGGGCCGCTCGGGGGTGTCGGCGAGCTGATCCTGGTGGCCGAGGAGCTCGGTGTCGGGCTCGGGGCGCGCTACGCGGGCATCGACGGGCCGGATCCGGGGCCTTACATGAGCGTGGAGAAGCCGGCGCAGGCCAAGGTGCTCGCCGCCGGCCGGCCGACGCCGCTGTGGCATGTCGCCGGGGCGCCGGAGGACCGCGCGGTGTTCGCCGGAGAGGCGCTGGGGCTGTGGCTGTGGGCGGTCGTTTGGCCCGAGCAGTCCGGGCTGCTGATGTACGACGAGCTGGTGCTGACGGATCTGCGGGACGCGGGGGCGGAAGTGGAACTGGTGCCCTGCGGGGCGTTGTCGCCGCGACTGCTGAAGCCCTGACTGTAGGGGTTGTACCCCCGCTGCGGGTGTGACAGGGGAGCCGGAAAATCCGGTTATCCTTGAGCGTCCTCATCTGTTCCGTCGGCGTCTGGAGTCCGTGTCGTGCGTGTCGATCTGCACTGTCACTCCACGGCGTCAGACGGCACCGACACCCCCGCTGAGCTGGTGCGCAACGCCGCCGCTGCCGGGCTGGACGTCGTCGCCCTCACCGATCACGACACCACCCGCGGGTACGCCGAGGCCCTGGCCGCGCTGCCCGCCGGACTGACCCTCGTCACCGGAGCCGAGCTGTCCTGCCGGATCGACGGGGTGTCCATGCACATGCTGGCCTACCTGTTCGACCCCGAGGAGCCGGAGCTGCTCGCCGAGCGGGAACTGGTGCGGGACGACCGGGTGCCCCGGGCCCGGGCGATGGTGGCCAGGCTTCAGGAGCTGGGTGTGCCGGTCACCTGGGAGCAGGTGGCGCGGATCGCCGGGGACGGGTCCGTCGGGCGGCCGCACGTCGCCACCGCGCTCGTCGAGCTCGGGGTCGTGGCGAGCGTGGACGACGCCTTCACGACCGACTGGCTGGCCGACGGCGGCCGCGCCCACGTGGCGAAGCACGAGACCGACCCCTTCGAGGCCATCCGCCTGGTCAAGGGCGCCGGCGGAGTCACCGTGTTCGCCCACCCGGGCGCGAGCAAGCGCGGTCACACCGTCCCGGAGTCCGCGATCGCCGAGATGGCCGCAGCCGGGCTCGACGGCATCGAGGTCGACCACATGGACCACGACGAGGACACCCGCGTACGACTGCGCGGACTCGCCGCCGACCTGGGACTGCTCGTCACCGGCTCCAGCGACTACCACGGCAGCCGCAAGACGGTCGCCCTCGGCGAGTACACGACGGACCCCGAGGTGTACGGGGAGATCACGCGCCGGGCGACGGGTGCGTTCCCCGTCCCGGGCACCGGCGGAATCTGACGCCCGACACCGCTTCCCCTCACCGGCGTACGGGCCGTAAGCGTGCCCCGCGCCGTGTACCACCACTTCTGTAAGGCCAGTTCCGTCATGTTCGACGTCGCCGTCTTCGGCTCGCTCTTCCTCACCCTGTTCGTGATCATGGATCCCCCCGGGATCACCCCGATCTTCCTCGCCCTGACCGCCGGCCGGCCCGGCAAGGTGCAGAAGCGGATGGCCTTCCAGGCCGTCTGCGTGGCGGGCGGTGTCATCGCCGTCTTCGGGGTCCTGGGCCACCAGATCCTGAACTACCTGCACGTCTCCGTGCCCGCGCTGATGATCGCGGGCGGGCTGCTGCTCCTGCTGATCGCGCTCGACCTGCTCACCGGCAAGACCGACGAGCCGAAGCAGACCAAGGACGTCAACGTGGCGCTCGTACCCCTGGGCATGCCGCTGCTCGCGGGTCCGGGGGCGATCGTCTCCGTCATCCTCGCCGTGCAGAAGGCCCACAGCGTCGCCACGCAGGTCTCGGTGTGGACGGCGATCCTGGCCATCCATGTCGTGCTGTGGCTGGTGATGCGGTACTCCCTGCTGATCATCCGGGTCATCAAGGACGGCGGGGTCGTGCTGGTGACGCGGCTCGCGGGCATGATGCTCTCCGCGATCGCCGTGCAGCAGATCATCAACGGGATCACCCAGGTGATCCGGGCGAGCTGAGCGCCCCGGGTGGACGCGCTCCCGCACATGCGCAGAGCCCCCGCCCGGCGTCGATGCCTGGCGGGGGCTCTGAAGCTTCAGCGGTGATCCGCGTCTGTACTGTAGGGGGTTATGAGGCCGAGGTGTCGGCCGGACGGATCCAGAGTCGCTGTCCTATGGCGGCGGCCTGCTGGACGATCCGATTGACGGAGGCGGCGTCCACGACAGTGGTGTCCACGGGCGTGCCGTCGACGTCGTCGAGTCGCATGATTTCGAAGCGCATGGCTTCTCCCTTCGTCTGGTCATCCTCCTGCGGAGAATTACTGCGTACACAGGTAGTCAACGGGGTGCGTGTTACAAACATTCCCTACGCTAAAGAAATTTTTCGAACAGCTAACTACTGACCGGTAAGTGAGTCTGCGGAGACTCCTTGGGACCGGTTGTGTTCGCAGCGTGACCGCCGGGACAATGGAGGCGATGAACGACGACCTGGCGCCCCTGAGCGCCCGCATCGACCGCACCAACGAGCTGCTCACGCGCATGCTCGCCGAGGTGGCGAAGACGCCCTCGACGCATGCGATCTTCGTCGACGCGGGCTATCTCTACGCGGCAGCGGGACGACTCGTCGCCGGCACCGAGGACCGTCGCGCCTTCGACCTCGACGCCGAGGGCCTGATCGAGGCCCTCATCGACCGGGCCCGCAGCATCTTCGCGGACAGCAGACTGCTGAGGGTCTACTGGTACGACGGCGCGAGACGCCGTATCCACACCGCGGAGCAGCAGTCCATCGCCGAGCTCCCGGACGTGAAGGTCCGGCTGGGCAACCTCAACGCCAACAACCAGCAGAAGGGCGTCGACTCCCTGATCCGCTCCGACCTGGAGTCCCTGGCCCGCCACCGCGCGATCAGCGACGCGGCGCTCCTGGGCGGGGACGAGGACCTGGTCTCGGCGGTCGAGGCGGCCCAGGGCTACGGCGCCCGCGTCCACCTGTGGGGCATCGAGGCACCCGAGGGCCGCAACCAGGCGGAACCGCTCCTGTGGGAGGTCGACAGCCAGCGCACCCTCGACCTCGACTTCTTCAAGCCGTACGTCGCGCGGCGGGCCGCCGTCCCCTACGAGGCGACGGCCGCCCGGCCCGCCCGTGAGGCCGTCCGTTTCGTGGGCGCGCAGATCGCCGCGAAGTGGCTCGCGGAGCGGGGGCGGGCGGCGCTCCAGGACCTGCTGCCCGGGCATCCGTACCTGCCCGGCTCGGTGGACCAGGACCTGCTGGTGGAGGCGGAGGGGCTGCTCCAGTACTCCCTGCGGGGGCAGGCCGATCTGCGCCGTGCGCTGCGGGACGGGTTCTGGGAGCACTTGCAGGGGCAGTACTGACCGACAGGCCCTAGCGGTCGAGGGTGTCCCAGAAGTCGGCGAGGGCGTGGGCCGTGGGGAGGGGCTGGTCGGCGTTGGGGGAGTGGTCGGCCCCCGGGATCACCGTGCGGCGGGCGCGCAGTCGTACGGCCATGTCGTCGAGGAGAGGAACCGGCCAGGTGTCGTCCTGCGCACCGGACAGCACGTGGAACGGCAGCGGGACGGCGGCGAGTTCGCCCACCAGGTCCGGCTCCGTGCACAACTGGTGGCCGGTCGCGAGGAGTTGGGCGGGCTTGTTGCCGAGCCAGCGGCGGCGCAGCTGGGCGATGTCCCCGATGCCCTTGGCGGGGCCGCCGACCTCCTCAGGGGGACCCATGGCCAGGATCGCGTCCCACACCTCGGCCATCGTCATCACACCGAGCGCGTCCCGCAGCAGCTTCACACGCTGCTGCTGGGAGTCCGAGATCTGCGCGGGTCCTGAGGAGACGAGGGTGAAGGACAGGAAGGGGGAGTGGTCGAGCAGTACGGCGGCGCGCGCGATCTGACCGCCCAGGGAATGCCCGACCAGGTGCACCGGCGTGTCGAGGGCGGCGGCCTGGGCGAGCACGTCCCGCGCCAACTCGCCCCGTGCGTAAGCGGATTCGTCGGTCTCCGGCCCGTCCGACTCGAACTGCCCCCGCCCGTCCACGGCCACGACCCGGTACCCGCGCGCGGTGAGCGGCTCGTGGAGCAGCGTGAAGTCCTCCTTGCTGCCCGTGAACCCGGGCAGCAGCAGCGCGGTGCCCTTGGGGGCGACACCGGAGGGCACGGCCGAATCCACGGCCGCGAACTCACCGCGAGCGGTGCGCAGGGGGTAGACGCGGGCGCCTGGCGGCGGGGCGAAGACGGCTCGGGTGCTCACGGGGTGAGGTTATCGGGCGGGGGTGGCGGGGCGGTCTCCTAGGGGGCGCCTGTCCTGGGGGCGCCGCACAGGTGCCGCGCCTCTGTGGCGGGTGTGGCCGGTAGCGGGAACGCCGACGGCCCGGCCCCTGTGAAGGGCCGGGCCGTCGGGTGGGGCATCAGCTGTCCGCGGGCTCCGCGGCGGCCGAGGCGGCCGTCTTGCGGGTCCGGCGGCGCGGTGCGGCGGCCTTCGGCTCCTGGTCCGCCTGGGCCGGGATGTCGGCGGTCACGGCGGGCTCGGCGGCCTTGCGGGTGGTACGACGGCGCGGCTTGGCCTCGGCCGGGTCCGTGGTGACCTCGGCGGTGGCCGCGGTCTTGCGGGTGCGCCGGGGCTTGGTCTCCGTGGCTTCCGCCGTGTCGGCCGCGGTCTCGGCGGCCGGAGCCGCAGCAGCCGTCTTGCGGGTGCGGCGCGGCTTGGTGGCCGTGCCCTCCGCGGTGTCCACGGCGGCTTCCGCGGCGGTGGCCGCGGTCTTCCGGGTACGCCGGGGCTTGGTCACCTCGGCCGCCTCCGGCTCCTGGACCGTCTGGACCGGGATCTCGGCGGTCACGGCGGGCTCGGCGGCCTTGCGGGTACGACGGCGCGGCTTGGCCTCGGCCGGGTCCGTGGTGACCTCGGCGGTGGCCGCGGTCTTGCGGGTACGGCGCGGCTTGGCCTCGGTGGCCTCGGCCGTGTCCACCGCGGTCTCGGCGGCAGTCGCGGGCGCGGCAGCCGTCTTACGGGTGCGGCGGGGCTTGGCCTCCACGGCTTCCGTCGTGTCGGTGGCCGCCTCCGTCGTCGCGGCCGCGGTCTTGCGGGTGCGGCGCGGCTTGGTGGCCGTGCCCTCCGCGGTGTCCACGGCGGCTTCCGCGGCGGTCGTGGCCGTGGCCGTGGTCTTGCGGGTGCGGCGGGGCTTGGTCTCCACGGCCTCCGCCGTGTCCACGGCGGCCTCGGCGGCAGGGGCCGCAGCAGCCGTCTTGCGCGTGCGGCGCGGCTTGGTGGCCGGAGCCTCCGGGGTGGCCTCGGCGACCGGAGCGGCCTCCGCGACGGCGGCGGTCTCCGTGACCGGCGCGGTCTCGACGACCGTCTCCACCGCGGCCGGCGTCTCCGCGGACTTGCGGGTCCGGCGGCGGCGCGGCTTGGCCGGGGTCTCGGTGTCGAGGGCCGCGCCCTCCGCCGTCGTGACGGCGGACTCCGCGGTCTCGGACACGGTCGGCTCGACCGCCGTCGCTGCCGTGATAGCCGTGACCGGCGCCGAGTCGGACGCTCCGCCGCGGGTGCGGCGACGGCGGCGCGGGGTGCGGGTCGAGGTGGTGTCCTCGGCCGCGGTGGTCTCGGCGGTCTCCGACGGGGCGACCGCCTCGACGGGGGCGTTCGCGTCCAGCGGGGTCCCGCCGCGGGTACGGCGACGACGGCGCGGCGTACGGTCCGGACGCTCGCGGTCGGCGGAGCGGGACTCGTCCCGGCCACCGCGCCCGCGACCCCGGTCACCGCGGTCGCGGTCGCCCCGGCCGCGTGCACCGCGTCCGCCCGGCTCGCCCAGGTCCTCGAGCTCCTCCGCGTCGAGCCCCGCGCGCGTGCGCTCGGCTCGCGGCAGGACACCCTTGGTGCCCGCGGGGATGTTCAGCTCCTCGTAGAAGTGCGGGGAGGTGGAGTACGTCTCCGGCGGGTCGTTGAAGTCGAGCTCCAGCGCCTTGTTGATCAGCTGCCAGCGCGGGATGTCGTCCCAGTCGACGAGGGTGATCGCGATGCCCTTGGCGCCCGCGCGGCCGGTGCGGCCGATGCGGTGCAGGTACGTCTTCTCCTCTTCGGGCGACTGGTAGTTGATGACGTGCGTGACGCCCTCGACGTCGATGCCGCGGGCGGCGACGTCGGTGCAGACGAGCACGTCCACCTTGCCGTTGCGGAAGGCGCGCAGCGCCTGCTCGCGGGCGCCCTGGCCGAGGTCGCCGTGGACCGCGCCGGCGGCGAAACCGCGCTGCTGGAGCTGGTCGGCGAGGTCGGCCGCGGTGCGCTTGGTGCGGCAGAAGACCATCACCAGTCCCCGGCCTTCGGCCTGCAGGATGCGCGCGACCATCTCGGGCTTGTCCATGTTGTGCGCGCGGTACACGTGCTGCTTGGTGTTCGCGACCGTCCTGCCCGCGTCGTCGGGCGAGGTGGCGTTGATGTGCGTGGGCTGCGACATGTAGCGGCGGGCGAGACCGATGACCGCGCCCGGCATGGTGGCCGAGAACAGCATCGTCTGGCGGCGGGCCGGCAGCATGTTGATGATCTTCTCGACGTCGGGCAGGAAGCCCAGGTCGAGCATCTCGTCGGCCTCGTCGAGGACGAGCGCCTTGATGTGGCCGAGGTTGAGCTTCTTCTGGCCCGCGAGGTCCAGGAGCCGGCCCGGGGTGCCGACGACGACGTCGACGCCCTTCTTGAGGGCCTCGACCTGGGGCTCGTAGGCGCGGCCGCCGTAGATGGCGAGGACGCGGACGTTGCGTACCTTGCCCGCGGTCTGCAGGTCGTTGGTGACCTGGGTGCACAGCTCGCGCGTGGGGACGACGACGAGCGCCTGCGGGGCGTCGGTGAGGGCCTCGGGCTTGGCGCGGCCGGCCTCGACGTCGGCGGGGACGGTGACGCGCTCGAGGAGCGGGAGGCCGAAGCCCAGCGTCTTGCCGGTGCCGGTCTTGGCCTGGCCGATGACGTCGGAGCCGGAGAGGGCCACCGGGAGCGTCATCTGCTGGATGGGGAAGGGGTTGATGATGCCGACGGCTTCGAGCGCCTCGGCCGTCTCGGTGAGAATCCCGAGATCGCGGAAAGTCGTAGTCAGGGTGCTGCCTCTTCTGTGTGCGCGGTGCGAGGCGAGCGCGGGGGTCGTCTTCAACCGTGCTGGGGACGTCGGCTGCCTTACGGGCAAGCCGTAATGGCACGGGACCACTGCCGACGCTCTAGCGCTCGTACCGCTGAGGGTCCCCCTCCGAACTCCGTACGCACTGTGCCGTACGGGAGGGGAGGGCTGTCGGGTCGGAGCCGATCGGGCCACCGACCGGGCATCCTCATACGTGCGGCCTGTCGAGGCGCGGCGCACTCGAAGAGTGCCGTCGTACCAGCAGGCGCATTACCACCATACCTCGGAATCGCGCACATGCGATGGCCGATTTGGTCACGTAGTCGTCGTCACACTGATTGACCAGGGCCTTCCACGGCCCGGTGAGCGGGCTATTGTGCGCTTCATGACGACCTCTGACAAGCCCGACAACGCCCCCGAGACTTCGGCCGAACCCACCGTCGAGCACACCGGTGTCGCCGCCCAGGACTGGACGAAGGCCGCCGCCGACCCGCAGTACCGAGCCGCGGTCGTCGACCTGCTCGGCGCGCTCGCGTACGGCGAGCTGGCGGCCTTCGAGCGGCTCGCGGAGGACGCCAAGCTGGCGCCGACGCTGGCGGACAAGGCGGAGCTGGCGAAGATGGCGTCGGCGGAGTTCCACCACTACGAGAAGCTGCGCGACCGGCTGACGGAGATCGGCGAGGAGCCGACGCTCGCGATGGAGCCGTTCGTCGCGGCCCTGGACGGCTTCCACCGGCAGACGGCGCCCTCGGACTGGCTGGAGGGGCTCGTCAAGGCGTACGTCGGTGACTCGATCGCCAGTGACTTCTACCGGGAGGTCGCGGCCCGGCTCGACACCGACTCGCGCGAGCTGGTGCTGGCCGTGCTCGACGACACCGGGCACGCCGGGTTCGCCGTCGAGAAGGTGCGCGCGGCGATCGACGCGGACCCGCGTGTGGGCGGCCGACTCGCCCTGTGGGCGCGGCGGTTGATGGGGGAGGCGCTGTCGCAGTCGCAGCGGGTCGTCGCGGACCGGGACGCGTTGTCGACGATGCTCGTCGGCGGTGTCGCGGACGGGTTCGATCTCGCCGAGGTGGGTCGGATGTTCTCGCGGATCACCGAGGCGCACACGAAGCGGATGGCCGCGCTGGGGCTTGCGGCCTAGCGGCTGCCGGCCCCGGAGGACGGCTGCCGCCCCAGGCGGCCGGCCGGGCTTCGCTCACGCCGGTGCTGATCGGCGCAGCCTGCCGGTCGGGCGCAGGAGCAGGGAGAGCGACGCCACGGAGACCACCGCGGCCCCCAGGAGGATCAGCAGGATGTTGCCGGGCTCCAGCGCGGTGTGGGTCACGAAGGCGCCGAACAGGGCGCCCGCGGTGCCCGTCGCGAGGACCAGGGAGCGGTTCGGCAGGCGGTGGGCGAGGCGGTGTGCCGCGACCCCCGCCAGTACGAGACCGAGCAGAGCTGAGCCGAGCGCTTCGATCAACATCATGGGGTCCCTCCCACACGGCCACACTGCGCGTTACGGTCGTAGCCCGTCATACCCGTGACCTGCGGAATGCAATCCTCCTCCGGGTGTTCCCCGTGCTCCATCCGTGGAGGAGGAGAACGCGCCCACCGCACGAAGAGGGGCCCGGCGACTTCCGGTCGCCGGGCCCCTCTTCGTCTGTCTGCCTACAGCGCGCCGAAGCCCACCTTGCGCGGAGCCGGCTCACCGAGCTCGACGTACGCGAGACGGTCGGCGGGGACGAGGACCTTGCGGCCGTGCTCGTCCACCAGGCTCAGCAGCTGAGACTTGCCGGCCAGCGCCTCGGCCACCGCCCGCTCGACCTCCTCGGCGCTCTGACCGCTCTCCAGAACGATCTCGCGGGGCGCGTGCTGCACGCCGATCTTGACCTCCACGGCTATGTCCCTCCGACGGTCAGTGAAGTGCGCGACCTTCCGCGCCGTACCCAGCACACATTAGCCCGGTGAGGGGACGTACACGCTCCGCGCAAGAACGCCAACAGCGAACACCGGGCGGGAACAAACGACCCGCACGCGTGCGTGCGGGTCGTTCGCGATCTCGTTCCCTGCCTGGTGCCGTCAGTGGTGCTCCGTGCCGTGCAGCGGGAATCCGGCGATGCCCCGCCACGCCAGCGACGTCAGCAGCTGGACCGCCTGGTCGCGCGGGACGCTGCGGTCGCTGTGCAGCCAGGACCGGGCCACCACCTGGGCGAGACCGCCGAGGCCCGACGCGAGCAGCATCGACTCCGCGCGCGAGAGGCCGGTGTCCTCCGCGATGACCTCGGAGATCGCCTCCGCGCACTCGACGGTGACCTTGTCGACGCGCTCGCGCACCGCGGGCTCGTTCGTCAGGTCCGACTCGAAGACCAGGCGGAAGGCGCCGCCGTCGTCCTCGACGTACGCGAAATAGGCGTCCATGGTCGCCCGCACGCGCTGCTTGTTGTCGCTCGTCGACGCGAGCGCGGTGCGCACCGCCTGGATCAGGGACTCGCAGTGCTGGTCCAGCAGCGCGAGATAGAGGTCGAGCTTGCCCGGGAAGTGCTGGTAGAGCACCGGCTTGCTGACGCCGGCCCGCTCGGCGATGTCGTCCATCGCGGCCGCGTGGTAGCCCTGTGCCACGAAGACTTCCTGCGCGGCGCCCAGCAGCTGGTTCCGTCGGGCACGGCGCGGCAGGCGCGTCCCCCGCGGGCGTGCCGCCTCTGTCTGCTCGATGGCTGTCACGCCGCCTCCCAATGTCGTCCACGTGCGGTGTGCGCCGCGCCGCCATCGTACTTTTCGGTAACCGTGCTGTGCGCGGTGCGAGCGCAGAATTTCACGGACCGGACGGTGACGAAAGCCGCGCAAAGGTTTCAAACGGGCATCTAGCGGGCAGCGGCCGTCCCGTTCCTGCTCAGGAATGCCCTGATGAGTGCTTTGTCGGCCGCTCCGCGTCGGGCCGGCGTCACCGGTAGTCGTCCTCGTCGAGCGAGACGATCCGGGCCTGTTCGACGAGGTCGGCCTCGTTGGCCCGGTCGGGCTCGACGCCGGTCAGCGGGTCGTCGCGGTCGGGCGCGACGTCGGTGCGCTGCTCGGCCGCGTCGCCCTCGGGGGCCTCGACACCGATCTCGGCGGCGTCGTCCTCCTCCTCGAAGGCGTCGGGCTCGGTGAACGCCTCGGGGTCGGTGGGGTCGTAGGTCATGGTGGGCTCCCTTCCTAGAACGTCCCTGAGGTACACAGGGGGCCACATTCGGGTGCCCTGCGTACGAGCCTAGGAGACACACGATCTGGACGCCATGCGATGTTCGTGTCCCACCGCGCGCACTTCGTACACGTGCTCTGTGACGGCGAACACGTGAACCACTGCGTGATCGTCTCGTAACATTGCCGCATGTCTTCGACCGAGCCGCCCTTCGTGCCGCCCGCCACCGTCCTTCCCAAAGTGGCACCCGTCAGGGTCGGCGAGGGTGAGCGGCTCAGGTCGGTGGGGCTGCCGGGGATGACTCTGGCGGTGCGTTCGCGGCCGCCCGCGCGCGAGGGGCTGCCGCCCGCGTTGTACGTCCATGGCCTCGGCGGTTCCTCGCAGAACTGGTCGGCGCTGATGGAGCAGCTGGAGGGGGACGTCGACGGCGAGGCGGTCGACCTGCCGGGCTTCGGCGACTCCCCGCCGCCGGACGACGGCAACTACTCGATCACCGCACACGCGCGTGCGGTGATCCGCTTTCTCGACGCGTCCGGCCGCGGACCCGTCCACCTTTTCGGCAACTCCCTCGGTGGCGCGGTGTCCACACGCGTCGCGGCGGTGCGGCCCGACCTGGTGCGCACCCTCACCCTCGTCTCCCCGGCCCTTCCGGAGATCCGCGTCCAGCGCAGCGCCGTGCCCACGGCGCTGCTGGCGCTGCCGGGTGTGGCCGGCCTCTTCACCCGCTTCAGCAAGGACTGGACGGCCGAGCAGCGCGTGCGCGGGGTCACGGCTCTCTGCTACGGCGATCCCGGGCGGGTCTCTCCCGAGGGCTTCCGGTACGCGGTCGAGGAGATGGAACGGCGGCTGCAACTGCCGTACTTCTGGGACGCGCTGACGCGTTCCGCGCGCGGGCTGGTGAACGCGTACACGCTGGGCGGCCAGCACGCGCTGTGGCGCCAGGCCGAGCGCGTGCTCGCCCCCACACTGCTCGTCTACGGCGGTCGCGACCAGCTCGTCGGCTTCCGCATGGCCCAGAAGGCGGCCCGCGCCTTCCGTGACTCCCGCCTGCTGACCCTGCCCGAGGCGGGGCACGTGGCGATGATGGAGTACCCGGAGACGGTGGCGGGGGCGTTCCGTGAACTCGCGGCGGACGCCAGGGTTTTGGCCGCGCACAGGGGGGCTTTCGGCGGTTCCGTGGGAGGCTCTGACAGGCGTCACGGCTCCGTGGGCACCTCCGGTGAGGGGACCTCGGGCGCAGAGCGAGACGCCGCAACGGCTTCCGGTGACGGAGCCGACACCAGCATCGTGGGGAGCTGAGGCGCGGCGTGGGACGCCACAGTCGACGCGGGCCCGTTCCCAAGAAGGGGCCCGACAAAGGCAGTTCGCCCGGCGAGGGCGGTACGGGCCAGGCGGGCGCGGAGGGGGCCAGGGGCGCGGGGCGCCTCGACGCGGAGGCGACGACGGACGACCGTGCACGTACGCAGGCGTCCCCCGCTCCGGCGCCGTGGGCCGCTCGGCGGGGGGATCCGGGGGGCCGGGGTCCCGGGTACGGGGTGCCGTCGGACAGCGGCGGGTCAGAGGGTGGTGCTGCCGGATCGGGGGGTGGTGCCGTCGGATCGGGGAGAGGTGCTGCCGGGCGCCGGGTGTCCGCGCAGGGCGGTGGCCCGAGGCTGCCGGAGGGCACGCCCGCGCGTGGTGTTCCTCGGCTTCCGGAGGGGACGCCCGCGCACGGATTTCCGCGGCTGTCCGACGGCACGCCCGCGCGTGGCTTCCCGCGGCTGTCCGACGGCACCCCCGTCCACGGCCTGCCCCGGGTCCGTGGCGGGCATCCCGAGCAGCGTGAATCCGGGGGTGGCTGGGGGGAGTCGAGCGGTCAGGGGCCGGGCGGGCCCACCGCCGCCGGGCCGGGAGTCGCGCTTCCGAGGCAGCGGCAGGGCCCGCCGGGGCAGCGGTCGGGGCCTCGGCAGGACTACGTCGACGCGTTCACCGAGGAGGTCGATGTCTTCGTCCCCGGCGGTTCTCGTGGCCCCGGCAGGTCTCGCGGCTCTGTTCCCGCGAACGGTCCGGACAGCGCGGCCGGGGCCGTGACCACCGCGCACCCCTCCACCGCGCACCCCTCCGACCCGTACCACCCCGACTCCGCTGACACGCCGCCGACCGGCCCGCTCCAGGCGGGCAAGGGCGGCAAGGGCCGGGCCTTCACCGGCGTCGCGGCCGCCGCCGTCGTCACCGTGCTCGCCGTCGTCGTGGCCGGGCAGGTCACCGACGGGCGCGGCACCGCCGCCGGCGCGCAGTCCGCGACCGACCAGGCGCGGGACGCGCGGGACGCGGCCCCCGGAGTGGCCGGGCAGCCGTCGCCGTCGTCCTCGGCCGTCGTGGCGCCGCTGACGTACGACCAGAAGATGGGCACCAAGTACCCGCTCAGCGCCAAGCTCGACGGCTCGGGGAAGTTCGACGCGATCCAGGGGGTCGACAAGGCACCCGGCAAGGGACAGAAGTACACCTACCGCGTGGACGTGGAGCAGGGGCTCGGACTGGACGGCCGGCTCTTCGCCGAGGCCGTGCAGAAGACGCTCAACGACGACCGCAGCTGGGCCCACGCCGGCGCCCGGACCTTCGAGCGCGTCTACTCCGGCAAGCCCGACTTCGTGATCACGCTCGCCAGCCCCGGCACCACGGCCGACTGGTGCGCCAAGTCCGGCCTCGACACCACCGAGGACAACGTCTCGTGCGACTCGGCCGCCACCGAGCGCGTGATGATCAATGCGTACCGATGGGCGCAGGGATCAACCACATACGGTGATCGGATCCATGCGTACCGGCAAATGTTGATCAATCATGAGGTCGGCCATCGCCTCGGCTACTCCCATGTGACGTGTGACAAGAACGGCGAGCTCGCGCCGGTGATGCAGCAGCAGACCAAGTTCCTCGACCACGACGGGATCCACTGCCGGGCCAATCCCTGGCCCTATCCCGGCAGTTGACGGCGGACGCACATGTCACATTGACATGTGTTGATCGGTCGTACATATTGCTGCGCATGTGGTCTAGTCATGTCGTCGAGCGCAGCGCCGCCATCCAGCTGGCGCTCATCGGTGTGACCCCGCTCTGCGTGGCCGACATTCTCTGTCGCTGACGCCCGCCCTCAGGCGCGCGTCGCGAATCCTTCCTTTCTCCGTGACCGAGTCACGGCTTTTTCGACGACCTGACGCCAGGGCAGACGTCCGTCCACGTTCGTCTCACTCTTCGTCAATCAGTCTCGCCATTCGAGACACATCATTCGAGAGGTCGTCTCCGATGCGTCAACCGTCCCTCACAGCGCGCCGCGTGGCCGCGGTATCCGTAAGCCTGGTTCTGGCAGCGGGCGCCGCCGCCTGCGGCCCGGAGGACAACGATGCCAAGAGCTCCGGCGGCGACTCCACGCCCCACAAGGGCGGCACTCTGACGGTCCTGAACGCCAACCCGCAGCAGGACTTCGACCCGGCCCGCCTGTACACCTCCGGCGGCGGCAACGTGCCCTCCCTCGTCTTCCGCACCCTCACCACCCGCAACCGCGAGAACGGCGCCGCCGGGGCCAAGGTGGTTCCCGACCTCGCCACCGACACCGGGCGCCCCAACAAGGACGCGACCGTGTGGACGTACACCTTGAGGAAGGGCCTCAAGTACGAGGACGGCACCGCGATCACCTCGGCCGACATCAAGTACGGCATCGAGCGCTCCTTCGCGCCCGAACTCTCCGGCGGCGCGCCCTATCTGCGGGACTGGCTGGTCGGCGCGGCCGACTACCAGGGGCCGTACAAGGACAAGAAGGGCCTCGCGGCGATCGAGACGCCGGACGAGCGCACCATCGTCTTCCACCTGAACAAGCCCGAGGGCGAGTTCCCGTACCTGGCCACGCAGACGCAGTTCACGCCCGTCCCGAAGGCCAAGGACACCGGTACGAAGTACGAGGAGCACCCCGTCTCGTCCGGCCCGTACAAGGTCGTCACGAACCAGAACGACGGTGAGCACCTCGTCCTGGAGCGCAACACGTACTGGTCGACGGCGCTGGACCCCGAGCGCAAGGCGTACCCGGACCGGATCGACGTCAAGTCCGGGCTCGACTCGTCGGTGATCAACCAGCGGCTGTCGGCGTCCCAGGGTGCGGACGCGGCCGCGGTCACCACGGACACCAATCTCGGGCCGGCCGAACTCGCCAAGGTGACGGGCGACAAGGACCTCGCCTCCCGCGTCGGCACCGGGCACTTCGGCTACACCAACTACATAGCGTTCAACCCGAAGGTCAAGCCGTTCGACGACGTCAGGGTCCGGCAGGCGATCTCGTACGCCGTCGACCGCTCCTCCGTGGTCAACGCGGCCGGCGGCAGCGCGCTCGCCGAGTCCGCCACCACCTTCCTGCCGAACCAGAAGTCCTTCGGCTACGAGCCGTACGACCTCTTCCCGGCCGGCGCGACCGGCAACGCGGCGAAGGCCAAGGAACTCCTGAAGGAGGCCGGCCACCCGAACGGGCTCACGGTGACCCTGACCCACTCCAACGCCAAGGACTTCGAGACCAGCCCCGAGATCGCGACCGCGATCCAGGACGCTCTCAAGAAGGCCGACATCACGGTCAAGCTCCAGGGCCTGGAGGAGAACGACTACTCGGACACCGTCCACAACGTGAAGACCGAGCCCGGCTTCTTCCTCGCCCACTGGGGTGCCGACTGGCCCTCCGGCGGTCCCTTCCTCGCCCCGATCTTCGACGGCCGCCAGATCGTCAAGGACGGCGCGAACTTCAACACGGGCCTGCTCAACGACAAGTCGGTCAATGACGAGATTGACGCGATCAACAAGTTGACCGATCTTGACGCTGCCGCCAAGCGATGGGGTGCACTGGACAAGAAGATCGGCGAGCAGGCGCTGACCGTGCCGCTGTTCCACCCGGTCTACAAGCGCCTGTACGGCAAGGACATCAAGAACGTCGTGATCAGCGACTGGACCGGCGTCCTTGACATCTCGCAGGTCGCGGTCAAGTAACCCGATGAGCGAGGCACTTGTCGCCACCGAGGTCCCCGGGGCAGCCGCCTCGGGGGCCTCGGTGGCCCGTCAGTTCTGGCGGCGGCTGCGGGCGCAGCGCGCCGCCATGGTCGCGGCGGCCGTCGTCGCACTGCTCGTCCTGGTCGCCCTCGCGGCGCCCCTGCTCACCGCGCTGGAGGGCCAGGACCCGACCACCTACCACCCCTCCCTGGTCGACTCCGCGCGCGGAGGCGTGCCCATCGGGTCCTTCGGAGGCATCGGCGCGGACCACTGGCTCGGCGTCGAGCCGCAGACCGGACGCGACCTGTTCGCCCGGCTGGTGTACGGGGCCCGGGTCTCCCTGGGCGTCGCGCTGGCCGCGACCGCCGTACAGGTCTTCCTCGGTGTCGTGGTGGGAGTCGCGGCCGCGCTCGGCAACCGATGGGTTGATCAACTGTTGAGCCGGATCACCGACATCATCGTGGCCATGCCGTTGATGATCATGGCGTTGGCACTGCTCGCCGTCGTGCCGAGCAACTTCCCCCGGCCCGTCCTGGTCGCCCTCATCATCGGCTTCGTCGCCTGGGGCACGATCGGCAAGATCGCGCGCGCCCAGACCCTCACCCTCAAGGAACTCGACTACGTGGCCGCCGCCCGGCTCAGCGGCTGGGGCACCCTGCGGATCGCCCGCCGGGAACTGCTCCCCGGTCTCGCCGCGCCCGTCATCACCTACGCGGCGCTGATGGTTCCGGCGAACATCGCCATCGAGGCGTCGCTGTCCTTCCTCGGCGTCGGCGTGAAGCCCCCCACCCCGTCCTGGGGACAGATGCTCTCCACGGCCGACGTCTGGTACCAGGCGGCCCCGCAGTACCTGCTGCTGCCCGCCGCCGCGCTGTTCACCACCGTCCTCGCGCTCACCGTCCTCGGCGACGGCGTCCGCACCGCCCTGGACCCGCGCGCGGCCTCCCGCCTGCGCGTCGGCACGGGCCGCAGGCAGGAGTCCAAGGCCGTCACGTCCCAGGCCGTCCCGTCCCAGGCTGGCAAGCCTGAGGCCGTCAAGCCTGAGGCCGTCAAGCCTGAGGCCGGCAAGCCCGAGGCCGGCAAGGAGGACACCGCGTGAGCGGCTTCACCGGATTCGCCCTGCGCCGGACCGCGAGCGCCGTCCTCACCCTGCTCGCCCTCTCGGTCATCATCTACGTCGTCTTCTACGCCACCCCCGGCAACGTCGCCCAGATCACCTGCGGCCCGCGCTGCTCGCCGGAACAGGTGCACCAGGTCGCCCAGCAGCTCAGGCTCGACGACCCGCTCTACCTGCGCTACTGGCACTTCCTCCAGGGCATCGTGGCGGGCCACGACTACTCCACCGGCACCTCCGTCGAACACTGCCCGGCACCCTGCCTCGGGCTGTCGTACCAGAGCGACCAGCAGGTCACGCGGATCATCCTGAACAAGCTGCCCGTCAGCCTGTCGCTGGTGGTCGGCGCGATGGTGCTCTGGCTGCTGCTGGGCGTCGGCACCGGAGTGCTCTCCGCCTGGCGGCGCGGCCGGTTCACCGAGCGCGCGCTGACCGGTCTGACGCTCGCGGGAATCGCCACGCCCGTCTTCGTCATCGGCCTCGTCCTGATGATCGTGGTCTGCGGGCAGCTGGAGATCCTGCCCTTCCCGGAGTACGTCTCCTTCTCCGACGACCCCGAACAGTGGATGTGGGGCCTGCTGCTGCCCTGGGTCACGCTCGCCCTCGCCGAGGCGGCCTACTTCGCCCGCCTGACCCGGGCGTCGATGCTCGAGACGCTCGCCGAGGACCACATCCGCACCTTCCGCGCCTACGGCGTCGGCGAGCGGTCGATCGTCGGCCGGCACGCTCTGCGCGGCGCCCTGGCACCGATCATCGCCCTGAACGCCAACGACTTCGGCAGCGCGGTCGGCGGGGCGGTCCTCGTCGAGTCGCTGTTCGGTCTGCCCGGCATCGGCCAGGAACTGGTCCACGCCGTCACCGTCGTCGACCTCCCGGTCGTCGTCGGCATGGTGCTGGTCATCGGCTTCTTCGTGGTGCTCGCCAACGCCGTCGCGGACGTCCTGTACGCGGTGGCCGACCGACGGGTGGTGCTCGCATGAGCCTCGTCCATGTCACGGACCTCACCGTCGGGTTCGGCGATCTGCGCGCCGTCGACGGCCTCTCCTTCCGCCTGGAGCAGGGCGCTGCCCTCGCCCTGGTCGGCGAGTCCGGCTCCGGCAAGTCCACCGTCGCCTCGGCCCTGCTCGGGCTGCACCGCGGCACGGGCGCGCGCGTGGGCGGCTCGGTCGAGGTCGCCGGCGTCGACGTACAGCGGGCGTCGGACGAGGAACTGCGGCGGCTGCGGGGCGCGAAGGCCGCGATGGTCTTCCAGGACCCGCTGTCCTCCCTGGACCCGTACTACGCGATCGGCGACCAGATCGCCGAGGTGTACCGCGTGCACACGCGTGTGCCGCGACGAGCGGCACGCGCGCGTGCCGTGGACGTACTGGACCGGGTCGGCATCCCGGACGCCGTACGGCGATCCCGGTCCCGGCCGCACGAGTTCAGCGGCGGCATGCGCCAGCGTGCCCTCATCGCGATGGCGCTGGCCTGCGAGCCCGACCTGCTGATCGCCGACGAGCCGACCACCGCGCTCGACGTGACCGTCCAGGCCCAGATCCTCGACCTGCTGCACACCCTGCGCCAGGAGACCGGCATGGGCCTGCTGCTCGTCACGCACGACGTCGGCGTCGCCGCCGAGAGCGTGGACGACGTGCTGGTCATGCGGCACGGCCGCGCAGTCGAGCAGGGCCCGGTCGCAGCGGTGCTCGGGGCCCCTGGGGAGGCCTACACGCGCGAACTGCTCGCCGCGGTCCCGCGCGTGGACGCGCCCCGGACAGCCTCCCGGGCACCCGGCGAGGTGGTCCTCGAAGCGAAGGGCCTGCGGCGCGAGTTCGGGCGCGGCAAGAACGCCCTCACGGCCGTCGACGACGTCTCGCTGACCGTCCGCCGGGGCGAGACCCTCGGCGTGGTCGGCGAGAGCGGCAGCGGCAAGACGACGCTGGGACGGATGCTGGTCGGGCTCCTGGAGCCGACGGCGGGCGAGGTCCGCCACGACGGCCACACGCGCGTGGGTGTGAACCCGGCCGTGCAGATGGTCTTCCAGGACCCCGTCTCCTCCCTCAACCCCCGCCGCAGTGTGGGCGAGTCGATCGCGGACCCGCTCCGTGCGCGGGGCGAGAGGGACGAGGAGCGGATCAGGGGGCGGGTGACGGAACTCCTGGAGCGCGTGGGGCTCGAAGGGGCGCACTACGACCGGTACCCGCACGAGTTCAGCGGCGGCCAGCGCCAGCGCGTGGGCATCGCGCGGGCGCTCGCGGCCGACCCGCGCGTCATCGTCTGCGACGAGCCGGTCTCCGCGCTCGACGTCACCACGCAGGCCCAGGTGGTCGCCCTGCTCGGCGCGTTGCAGCGGGAACTCGGACTCGCGCTGGTCTTCGTCGCGCACGACCTCGCCGTCGTACGCCAGGTCAGCGACCGCGTGGCCGTGATGCGGCGCGGCCGGATCGTCGAGTCCGGGCCCGCCGACGAGGTGTACGACAGCCCGCGGGACCCGTACACCAGGCAGCTCCTGGCCGCCGTACCGGCGCTCGATCCGCGCATCGCGGCCCGGCGCAGGGCGGAGCGCGGGGAAGTGGCCGCAACCTGACGTTCCGTGTCCGGATGATCTCTTAGCGCGACCGAACGCGACCCGCACGGGAAAGTTACGAGCGTTCACCCCTTTTGGTGGCGCGATGGACAACCGTCCGTCGCGCCACCGCCTTGTCCGCATACGTTCGTCCCGCTGCGAGCCGCCGGACCAACGGCGGCTCCCCATACGGGAGATCGGGGGTGCACTCGTGCGCATAGGACTGCTTACGGAGGGTGGCTATCCGTATGTGAACGGTGACGCCAGGCTCTGGTGCGACCGGCTCGTGCGCGGGCTCGAGCAGCACGAGTTCGACATCTACGCGCTCAGCCGCAGCGAGCGTCAGGAGGACGAGGGCTGGGTCCCGTTGCCGCCGCAGGTCGGCCGGGTCATCACGGCCCCGCTGTGGACCGCCGAGGACGACGGGGTGGTGTACGGGCGGCGCGCACGCCGTCGCTTCACCGAGTCCTACGGCGAGTTGGCGGCGGCACTGTGCGAGGGGGGAGTCGGCGACGCCTCGGGGGAGTCGTCGGCACCTGAGGCGGACCGTTTCGCCAGCGCCCTGTACGGGCTCGCCGAACTCGCCCGCGACGAGGGCGGACTGGTGGGAGCGCTCCGCTCCGAGACCGCCGTACGCGCCCTGGAGCGCGCCTGTCGCGCGCCCGGCGCCCGGCAGACGGCGCGCGCGGCGCGGGTACCCGATCTGCTCGCCGTGGCCGCACACCTGGAGCGCGCCCTGCGCCCCCTGTCGCTCGACTGGTACGAGGACGACGGCCTCGGCGCTGTCGACCTGTGCCACGCGGCATCCGGCGGCCCGGCCGCCCTGCCCGGACTCCTCGCGCACCACTTCTGCGCCGTCCCGCTGCTGGTGACCGAGTACGGCGTACGGCTGCGCACGCACTACCTGGCCGACACCGGGGCCCCGGCCGCCGTACGGAGCCTGCTCGCCGCCTTCCACGGCCGGCTCGCCATCGAGACCTACCGGCGGGCCGCGGTCGTCACGCCCGGCAACGCCCACGCCCGCCGCTGGCAGGAGCGCTGCGGTGCCGACCGCGAGAAGATCCGCACGGTCCACCCCGGCATGGACGCCGCCCGCTTCGCGGAGGTGGGCGAGTCCTCGGAGTGCGTGGACCCGGACGCGCTGGTCTGGGTCGGCCGGGTCGAACCCGCCAAGGACCTGATCTCCCTGCTCCACGCCTTCGCGGAGATCCGCAGGGAGGAGCCCAAGACACGGCTGAGAATCGTCGGCGCGCCCACCGGAGCCGAGGGCGCGGCCTATCTCGGGCACTGCAAGGCGCTGGCCGCCCAGCTCTTCCCGGACGAGGCGGAGGGGCTGCACGCCGTCGGCGACAACCCCGTCTCCTTCGAGGAGATCGGCGGACCCGAGGTGCCGACGCTCGCCGACGCGTACGCCTCGGGTGCGGTCGTCGTCCTGTCCAGCGTCGTCGAGGGCTTCCCGATCAGCCTCGTCGAGGCCATGTTCTGCGGCCGGGCCACCGTGTCCACCGACGTCGGCGCGGTCGTCGAGGTCATCGGCGGCACGGGGCTCGTCGTTCCGCCGCGCAACCCGAAGGCGCTCGCGGAAGCGTGCGTGACGCTGCTGCGCGACCCCGAGCGCCGTGCGCGCCTGGGCGCCGCCGCCCGCGCCCGCGCACTCGAACTGTTCACCGTGGAACAGAACATCGCGGCATTTCACGGCATTTACCTGGAGATCGTCTCGCGCACCCCGGTCCGCCGGGTCGTCCTGGACGGCACCGGCGAGCCCCTGCCCTTCGCCGCCCCGGCCGAGGCGCACGTGCCCGGCCGCTGGGCCGAGCCCAGCACCCGCCTCGTGGCCCGAGGTGGCCCCGGCTGGGCCGCGGGGCCCCCGGTCCGCGCGACGCCCCCCTGCGCCGCCACGGAAGGGGCGAGCGGATGAGCGACGTCGAGTGGCTGACGGGGGAACCGGCCGCGACCGGAGAGACGGCCGCGACCGGGGAGACCGCTGTGGGCGAGGAGCGCAGGGTGGGCGAGATCGGCGAGGTGGGCGAGCGGGGTGCGGACAGCGAGTCCGAGGTGGGCGAGCGGGGCGCGGACAGCGAGTCCGAGGTGGCCGAGAGGCCCGAGGCGCGCGAGGGGTCCGCGGGGTCCGAGGGGGCCGAGCCGGACGTTGCCGACCCGCACACGGCCGAGGCCACCGAGGACGCGGATCCGTACACCGCGTCGGCGCCCACCCGCGCCGGCCTCACCTCCGCCCCCGCCCGCCGTTCCGCCGCCGACCCGGTGAAAGCCCTGATGCACCGTCACCGCGAGTTGTGCGAACGGGCCGTCGACCCCCTGGAGATCGCGGCGGGGCTGGAGGCCCACGGCGTCACCGACCGCACCGCGGTCCGCTTCCGGCACCGGGACGTGTTCTCCCTCGCCGAGGAGATGTACGCCCGCGTCCCCAGGGACGGCGAGACACCCCCGCCCGCCACCGCGGGACAGACACCCCGAGCCCGCGCCGACTGGGCCCTGCTCACCCTCCTCCCCGGCGCCCTCTGCGCGGCCACAGTGGTCGGCATCCGCCTCACCGAGGGCCAGTCCCGCCTGGTCGCCGCCCTCGTGGGCTTCCTGGCCGTCTCCCTGGCCGTGCGCGCGGCCCTGTCCCGCGGCCCCCTCGGCACCCCGCACCGCGCGCCCACCACCGCCACCTCCACCTGGACGTACTGGCTCCTCGCCTACGCCGCCCTCGGCGACGGCCTGCTCGCGGCGGCCGTGACCGGCGGCCCCCACGCCCTGCCCACCGGCGCCGCAGACGCCCCCTGGCCCATGGCCGCGGCCCCCGTCCTCGCCCTGACCCTGTCCTGCGTCCCGGCGGCCTGGTCCGCCCACCTCTTCGCGGCCCGCGCCCGCCGCAAACTGACCGTCAGCCGGGGCCTGGAGGACTTCGCGGCCTCCGTACGGCCCCTGCTGCTCGGCACGTTCGCCCTGTACCTGTGCGCCCTGACCGCTCTCACGGCCCTGTCCGGCACCGCCCTGGGCGAGCCCGTCGCCCACCCGCAGGTCATCGCCCTCGGCGCCCTCCTCTTCCTCGCCCGTCTCCTCACCGTCCACGGCTTCACCCACGCCCCCACGGTGGTCCTCACCGCCGCCACGGCAGCCCAGGCGGCGGCCCTGGCCACGGCCTTCGGCGCCCGCCTGCCGGGCTGCGGCCTCCTGGCCGCACCGGTGGAAGCACTCGTGGACCTCTGGGGCCCGGGCGGCATCCAGACCCTCTCCTGCGGGCTCGGCGCCCTGGCCCTGCTGATCCACGGAACCCGCAAGCTGACGAGGGCGTCGGCCCACGCCCGGACGGAGACCCCGTGCTGACCCGGTCCCGAGCCACACACCCGCCGTAGGCGCGGCCGCGCACCAGCCGTGACCGCCCACCGCCGTGCGGGCGCGGCCGTCCCCGTGGGCGCGCGACTGTCCACTCGCCGTGGGCGCGACCGTCCGCCCACCACGGGCAGGTCCACCCGCCCGCCGTGGGCTCGACCGTCCGCCCATCACGGGCAGGTCCACTCGCCCGCCGTGGGCGACCCCGCCCCGCTGCCGCCCGGCACACACCGCCGCAGGCTCCCCGGCCCCACCGCCGGAGCCGACTCACCAGCCCAGCCCCTCCCGAAGGAGAACCCGCAATGACCACCTCCCGACCCGCCAAGGCCCCGGGAGCAGCCCGATGAGAGTCCTGCTGATCGGAGCCAACGGCTACCTCGGCCGCTTCGTCGCCGACCGTCTGCTCGCCGACCCCGCCGTCCAGCTCACCGCCCTCGGCCGCGGCGACGACGCCGACGTCCGCTTCGACCTCGCGTCGGGCAGCCCCGGCGCCCTCACCCGCTTCCTCGACGCGGTCCACCCTGGCGTCGTCGTCAACTGCGCCGGTGCCACCCGCGGCGGTGCCCGCGAACTCACCCGCCACAACACGGTCGCCGTCGCCACCGTCTGCGAGGCCCTGCGGCGCAGCGGCTGCGGGGCCCGTCTGGTGCAGATCGGCTGCGGTGCCGAGTACGGCCCCAGCCAGCCCGGCTCCTCCACGGCCGAGGACGCCGTCCCCCGCCCCGGCGGCCCGTACGGCGTCAGCAAACTCGCCGCCACCGAACTGGTCCTCGGCTCCGGTCTGGACGCGGTCGTCCTGCGCGTCTTCTCACCGGCAGGACCCGGCACCCCCGCGGGCTCCCCGCTCGGCCGTCTCGCCGAGGCCATGCGCCGCGCCATGCAGTCCGGCGACGGCGAACTCAAACTCGGTGGCCTCGGCGCCCAGCGCGACTTCGTCGACGTCCGGGACGTGGCCCGCGCCGTCCACGCGGCCTCGCTCTCCGCCGCCCAGGGCGTCATCAACATCGGCTCGGGCCGTGCCGTCCGCCTCCGCGACGCCGCCGCCGTCCTGGCCCGGGTCGCCGGATACGGCGGCGCCCTCCACGAACTCGACGGACCTCCCGGCCCGCTGAGGGCGTCCATCGGCCACCCACGCTCGGAGTCCGACCACGCGGCGCCGGTCGCGTACCCGTACCCCGACGGCTGCGGCAGCTGGCAGCAGGCCGACGTGCGCACCGCGCGCGACCGCCTCGGCTGGCGCCCCCGCATCAACCTCGAAGAGTCCCTCGCCGACATCTGGATGGAGGCGGCATGCCGCATCTGACCAGCACGAAGACGGGCACGTCGAGCACCGAACTGCGCACCGGCCTCGGCGTCCCCGGCCTCGCCCACCCGTTGGTCGCCGCCGCCGAATGGGCCGAGCTCACCCGGCCCGGAACCCCGCTGCACTGGGCCGTCCTCGACGTCGCCGACGGCCCCGGCACCCGCCCCGACCCGCACTGCCTGGAAACGGCCGGCCGGCTGCGCAACGCCGGCGTCCGCGTCCTGGGCCGCCTCGACACCACGCACGGGGCCCACGCCCACGGCGAGATCGTCACCGGGGCTCACCGGTACGTCGACTGGTACCAGGTCGACGGCTTCCTCCTGGACCGCTGCCCGACCGAACGCGACGCCCTGCCCGAGGTCCGCCGCACCGTCACCACACTCCGCGCGATCCGTGACGATGCCCACATCGTGCTCGGCCACGGCACCCACCCCCACCCCGGCTACGCCGAGAACGCCGACCAGCTGGTGACCTTCTCCGGCCGGTGGAGCGACTACCGCTGGTCGCAGGTGGCCGAGTGGACCACCGACTACCCGCCCGACCGCTTCTGCCACTTCGTGCACGGAGTGCCCGGCCCGCACCTGGAGGAGGCCCTGCGGATCGCCCGCTGGCAGGGCGCCGCCACGATCTGGTTCACCGATCGCACGGACCGCGGCGGCCGCGTGGACCCCTGGGAGGCCATGCCCGGCTACTGGGACGAAATCGTCTCGCGGATCGGAACGGGTGTCTCGGAATGAAGAAGCCCATGGCAGTGTTACAGGGAGAATAACTGTAGTGATTGACCGACCAACGGAGTCCCCGTGTCGCTGCCACCCCTGGTCGAGCCCGCCGGCGAGCTCACCGTAGACGAGGTCCGCAGGTACTCCCGCCACCTGATCATCCCCGATGTCGGGATGGACGGGCAGAAGCGGCTGAAGAACGCCAAGGTGCTCTGTGTGGGCGCCGGCGGCCTCGGCTCGCCGGCGCTGATGTACCTGGCCGCCGCGGGCGTCGGCACGCTCGGCATCGTGGAGTTCGACGAGGTCGACGAGTCGAACCTGCAGCGCCAGATCATCCACAGCCAGGCCGACATCGGCCGGTCGAAGGCCGAGTCCGCGCGCGACTCCGTCCTCGGCATCAACCCGTACGTGAACGTGATCCTTCACGAGGAGCGGCTCGAGGCCGACAACGTGATGGACATCTTCAGCCAGTACGACCTGATCGTCGACGGCACCGACAACTTCGCGACCCGCTACCTGGTCAACGACGCGTGCGTGCTGCTCAACAAGCCGTACGTCTGGGGCTCGATCTACCGCTTCGACGGCCAGGCGTCCGTGTTCTGGTCCGAGCACGGCCCCTGCTACCGCTGCCTGTACCCGGAGCCCCCGCCGCCCGGCATGGTCCCCTCCTGCGCCGAGGGCGGTGTCCTGGGCGTGCTGTGCGCGTCCATCGGCTCCATCCAGGTCACCGAGGCCATCAAGGTCCTCACCGGCACCGGCGAGCCTCTCGTCGGCCGCCTGATGATCTACGACGCCCTGGAGATGCAGTATCGCCAGGTCAAGGTCCGCAAGGACCCGAACTGCGCGGTCTGCGGCGAGAACCCGACCGTCACCGAGCTCATCGACTACGAGGCCTTCTGCGGCGTCGTCTCCGAGGAGGCCCAGGAGGCGGCCGCCGGCGCGACGATCACTCCCAAGCAGCTCAAGGAGTGGATCGACGACGGCGAGAACATCGAGATCATCGACGTCCGGGAGATCAACGAGTACGAGATCGTCTCCATCCCGGGCGCCAAGCTGATCCCCAAGAACGAGTTCCTGATGGGCACCGCCCTCGAGGGTCTCCCGCAGGACAAGAAGATCGTCCTGCACTGCAAGACGGGTGTCCGCAGTGCGGAAGTCCTCGCGGTCCTGAAGTCCGCGGGCTTCTCCGACGCCGTGCACGTCGGCGGCGGCGTGATCGGCTGGGTCAACCAGATCGAGCCGCACAAGCCGGTCTACTAGACCCGCGCCTTCCCGGGAGGGGCTCGGCACCACGGGTGCCGGGCCCCTTTCCGTCATTCGCGCGCGGCGCAGACCTTGCCGTCCTTCGGCACCGTGCCCTTCAGCAGATACGCGTTCACCGTGGCGTCCACACAGTCGCTCCCGTTCCCGTACGCCCCGTGTCCCTCGCCCTTCCAGGTGAGCTCCACGCCGACTCCCTCGCCCAGCTCGTCCGCCATCCTCCGGGCGCCCTCGTAGGGCGTCGCCGGGTCGCCCGTGTTGCCGATCAGCAGCACCGGAGCCGCACCGGGCGCGCTCACCTCCGGGGTCTCGTACTGCCCGGGCACCGGCCAGTCGTGGCACCAGCCGGCCGCGTCCCAGCCGAGGAAGGGGCCGAACACGGGCGAGATCCTCTCGAACTCCGGCAGCAGCTTCTTCGCCTGTGCGAGCGTGGGCCGCTGCTTGTCGTCCAAGCACGATATGACCCGTTGCGACTGCGGGACCATGCCGTAGTGCCCCGAGGAGTCGCGCTCGTTGTAGCCGTCGGCGAGCGCCAGCAGTTCGGAGCCGTCCCCCCGCTCGGCGGTGTCCAGAGCGCTGGTCAGCGAGGGCCAGCTGTCCTGGCGGTACAACGGCCACACGATGCCGGTGAACGCGAGCAGCTGGGTCAGCTTCCGCCCGGAGTACGTGTCCAGCGGATCCGTGTCGATCCGGTCCAGCAGGTCCGCGATCTTCCGGGTGCCCCGTCCGGGGTCCTGGCCGGTGGACGTGAGGTAGTTGTCGAGGGCGCGCTGGAAGCCCCGGGCCTGGTTCTTCCGGTGGGCCACCATGTCGGCGCCGGGGTCGACGACCGCGTCCAGTACCAGCCGCCCGACGTGCTCCGGGAACAGGTGGGCGTAGACGCCGCCGAGTTCGGTGCCGTACGAGATGCCGAAGTAGTGCAGTTTGTCGTCGCCGAGGACCTGGCGCATCAGGTCCATGTCCCGCGCGGTGTCGGTGGTCGAGACATGGGCCAGCAGCTTTCCCTTGTCCTTCTCGCACCCCCGGGCGAAGTCGGTGGCGTCCCGCAGAAACGCCTGTTCCTCGGCCGGTGTGTCCGGGGTGGGGTCCACCGCCTCGGCGGCCTGGGTCTGCTTGTCGCTGCGGCAGCGGACGCCCTCGCTGGCTCCGACCCCGCGCGGGTCCCAGCTCACCAGGTCGTAGCGCTCGCGCAGCAGGGAGACGGTGGCCGCGTACCCGGGCAGTCCGGCGACCCCCGACGCGCCGGGCCCGCCGAAGTTGAACAGGAGCGAGCCGATGCGCTCACCGCCGCGGGCCCTGGAGCGGATCAGCGCGAGGTCGATCGTCTCGCCGTCCGGCCTCGACCAGTCGAGCGGCACCTTCAGCGTCGCGCACTGCCAGTCCCGGCCGGGCGCGGAGGAGTCCGCGGTGGCCTTGCAGCGCTCCCAGCCGGGCTTCTGCGAGGTCAGCGTGGAGGGCAGGGCTTTCGCTCCCGTCGCGGTGGGCCTCGCGCCGCCCGACCGCTCGCCCCCGTCGCCCCCGGACGCGCCGCCTTTCGACGAGCCCCCGCTGCAGCCGGCCGCCAGCAGCGCCGCCGCCGCGGTCACAGCCGCCCACCGTACGAAACGCCCCATTCCAGTCCCCCTCCCAAGCCGTCCGCGTCGAGCCACGAACGTCGGTCCGGCCATGGTAGGCCGATCCCGTGAAGCCCGTCCGGGCCTGTGGATAACCCTCTGACCAGCAGGTTTGAGGAAGGTTGGGCGGGGCCTGTCGGGAGGGGCGTGCGTCACGTGCGGACGGTCCCGGCCTACGAGCAGAGGGTCGCGGCCTACGAGCAGACGGTCCCCGCCGCCGGTACCTTCCCGCTGAGGAGGTAGCCGTTCACCGCGTCCTGGACGCACTTGTTCCTGCTGTCGTAGGCCCCGTGCCCCTGTCCCTTGTACGTCAGCTCGACCCCGACGCCCTTTCCGAGGGCCTCCACCATCTTCCGGGCGCCCTCGTACGGGGTCGCCGGGTCCCCGGTGTTGCCCACGACCAGGATCGGTGCCGAGCCCGTGGCGTGCACGTCGGGATGGTCGGCGGCCCCCGCCACGGCCCAGTCGGTGCAGGTCACCATCGACCAGGCCAGAAAGTCGCCGAACAGCGGGGACGCCGCACGGAACTCGGGCAGCTTCCGCTCGACCTCGGCGGGGGTGTACCGGGACTTGTCGTCGGCGCAGTTGATGGAGATGTTGGCCGCGGCGATGTTGCTGTACTCGCCGTTCTCGCTGCGCCCGTTCATCGAGTCGGACAGCAGCATCAGGACCCTGCCGTCACCGTCGTACGCCTGCTCCAGGCCCTCGGTGAGGTACTCCCAGAAGTCCTTCGAGTACAGGGCCTGCGCGATGCCGTTGGTCGCGGCGGTCTGGGTCAGCAGCCGCTGCCCGATGCCCGGGATCGGCTTCCTGTCCAGGTCCGCCAGCAGTTTCGCGATGCGGTTCCTGACGTCCTGGGCGGTGTCGCCGACGGGGCAGTCCGTGGGCTGCGAGGTGCAGTACTCGGCGAAGTTGTCGAGCGCGAGCTGGAAACCCTCGGCCTGACCGAGCGAACCCTGCTCGCTGGTCTGCGTGGGGTCGACGACCGCGTCGAACACCGCGCGCCCCACGTGCTTCGGGAACAGGTGGGCGTAGACGCCGCCGAGTTCGGTGCCGTACGAGATGCCGAAGTAGTGCAGTTTGCCGTCGCCGAGGACCTGGCGCATCAGGTCCATGTCGCGGGCCGCGTCGGTCGTGCGCACATGCGCCAGGATCTTCTTGGAGTTCTCCTCGCATGCCGCGTTGAACTCCTTGGTGTTGTCCAGCAGCTTGGCGCGTTCGGCCGCGTCGTCCGGCGTCCCGTCCTGCTCGAAGTACACGTCGAGCTGGAGGTCGTTGAGGCATTCCACCGGCGCGCTGCGGCCGACCCCGCGCGGGTCGAAGCTCACCAGGTCGTAGCGGGTGCGCAGTTTCGCGTAGTCCGGGCCGAAGGCGGGCAGCGTGGTGACGCCCGAGCCGCCGGGGCCGCCGAAGTTGAAGACGAGCGAGCCGATGCGCTTGTTCGCGGGACCGCTGGCCTTGGCCCGGATCAGCGCGAGGCCGATCGTGTCGCCCTTGGGCTGGGCCCAGTCGAGAGGGGCCTTGAGGGTGGCGCACTGCCATGCGGCGCCACCCGGCAGCGGTGAGGGGGAGTCGCCGCCGCCCTCCGCCCGGGAGGGTGCCGGGCAGTCCTTCCAGCTCAGCTTCTGGGCCGACAGGTCCTCGTCGTGGGAGCCGTCGCCACAGCCCGTCAGCGCGGTGGCCAGCAGAAGGGCGGTGGCGGTCAGGGCGGCGACGCGCGGGCGAGGGGGTTTCGGCATGACCCCATCCTGCGCTCGCGCGCGCGGTGACGCGCGGGACGCGAGCCGTAAGGGGTACCTGTTCCGGCCGGGGCGGAACGGGCTACAGCGCGCCCTTGCGGGACAGCTGGTTGAAGGCCAGCCAGCCCGGCAGCACCGGCAGCCAGAGCGTCAGCAGACGGAACAGCAGAACAGCCGGAGCGGCGACCTCCTTGGGCAGCCCCACGGCGATCAGACCGACCGTCAGGGTGGCCTCCACGGCGCCCACACCGCCCGGTGTCGGGGCCGCCGAACCGAGCGCGTTGCCGGCGAGGAAGACGACGGCGACGCTGGCGATGCTGAGCGAGGTGCCCTCGCTGCCGAAGGCGCGGATGGAGGCGTCCAGGCACATCACGAAGCAGGCCGTCAGCAGCAGCATGCCGCCGATGCCGGTGATCAGCTTCTGCGGCCGCTGGAGCACGTCCAGCATGCGCGGCACGACACCCGCGAACAGCGACCTCACGCGCGTGACGACGAACTTCCTGAGGAACGGCACCGAGGTGACCACGAGCACGAGCACCGCCACCGTCAGCAGACCGGCGATGACGGTCCGGGACGGCGACAGCGACGGCGTCTTCTCGGTACCGGTCAGATAGCCGAAGGACAGCAGCATCAGGATGTGGCAGCCGAGCCCGAACAGCTGAGAGGCACCGACACTCGCCACCGCGAGCCCTGGCCGCACCCCCTGGCGTTGCAGGAAGCGCGTGTTGAGCGCCACACCGCCCACCGCGGCCGGCGCGACGATCTTCACGAACGAACCGGCGACCTGGGCCGCGACCGTCCGCAGGAACCCCACCCGCTCGGGCACGAAGCCCAGCAGGGCCATGGCGGCGGCGAAGTAGCTGCACGCCGAGAACAGCACGGCCGCCGCGACCCAGCCCCACTCGGCGTTCTCGATGAGCGGCCCGAACTCGATGTGGGTGAGCTGCGTCAGCAGGAAGTACGCGCCGATGGCACCCGCGATGAAGCTGATCAGCGTGCGCGGTTTCACTCGCTCCAGGCGGGCCGGTTCGACCGGCGCCTGCGGCCGGATCAGGAGCACCTGGTGGCGGATCTGCGTCAGCAGGTCCTCCTCACGCGCCTCCTCGATGGCCTCGTCGATGGCCCGCTTCTCGGCCCGTGCCTCCGCCTTGACGGCCTTCTTGTCGGGCTTCTCGAGTACGGGCCTGGCCTCGTCCGGCGCCTCCTCCAGACGGGCCTGCTTGGCCTGCTGGGACGCCTCCAGGACTGCGTCGCGCTCACGCTGGGCCCGCTCCCGGGCCAGCCGGCGCAGCGTCGCGCGCGTGGAACGCGTCAACGCGATGGGCTGGAGCATCGGCAGACAGTCGGCCACGGCGTCGGGGCCGAGGATGCTGACCGCCGACGCCACCGCGCGTTCCGCGCCCGCCAGCAGCCCCAGGGTCGTCACCAGCTGGGCGACGTCCATGCGCAGCAGCAGGGTGCTGGCCGCGATCTCGCCGCCGCGCAGATCGGTGAGGATCACCGCGCCGGAACGATCCACCAGGATCGCGTCACCCGCGAGCCTGCGGTGCGCGATGCGCCGCGACTGCAGCGCCTGCACCTGACGCCAGGTGTTGCGCAGCAGCTCGTCCGTGATCTCGTCCTCGGCCAGCGACTCCAGCGTGCGCCCGCCGGTGTGCTCGTAGACGAGCATCACGGCGTCGGGGCCGAGCTCGGAGGTGGCGATCAGCTTGGGAGCGTTGGCACCGGCCGCGATCGCCGCGTAGGCGAGCAGCGCCTCCTGTTCCAGCGCCTGTCTCAGCGACTGGAGGCTGCTGCGGGTGGCGAAGCCGCGCAGGGTGAGGTTGCGCCACACGCGGTAGAAGAAGCCCTGCGCCTGCTGCTCCCGGTCGACGACCGTCACGTCCAGGGGCGGGCCGTCCTCCAGGGTGACGAAGTAGCGCCGGCCGCGGTCGCTGTTCTCCGCGGTCTCCGAGACCTCCTCGCGGGCCGCGCTGACCGGGTGGAAGCCGACGGTCCTCAGGCCCGCGATCAGCGTCTGCCCGGTGGGCCGGACGTTGGGCGAGCCGACGGCGTACAGCGTGCCGTAGGCGACCGTCCAGCCGATCAGCACCGTCAGGATGATCGAGAACGGTGTGGTGTAGCCGGTGACGAGCATCGAGAACGCGTCGAGCATCAGCACCATCCACAGCACCGCCCGCCAGCGCGGTCTGCGGGACATGCCGACGGCCGTCATATAGGCGATGACGGGCGCGAGGTAGCCGTGCACCGGGTCGGTGAGGGCGTGGATGTCGCCGGGGGAGGGCTGGGTGAGCGCCTCCTGGATCGAGCCCGGGGCGGTCTTGGCGACCCACAGGTCGGTGGCCAGCGTCACACCGTGGGCGAGGACAGCGGCGAGCACGCCGTCGGCGATCCGCAGTCCGTCGCGCTTGATCAGCCGTTCGATCGCGAACGCGACCGGGACCAGGAGGATCGCGATGCTGGAGGCCAGGCCGGCGATCTTGATGAGCAGGTCGGGCGCCTGTCCGGTGCCCTTGTTGATGTCCTGTTCGAGCCCCGAGGTGGTGCCGTGCGCGAACGCGGCGATCGCCAGCAGCACCACGACGGCCAGCACGCCGACCAGCAGCCGCATCAGGTCGGAGGGCCGGTGCACGCGCGCGGGAAGCAGCGGTTCGTCGCTCTCGACCGCGTCGGCGTGCACCTCTTCGGTGTCGGCGGTGTCCGGGCGCGACGAAGCGTCAGAGGTGCTCTCGGCGTCCTCCGGGTGCACACCCTGTGGCTTCATCGTCTCTTCTTGATCTCGTATCACCAGTCACCGCCCGCACGATGGTGGCATGCCCCACCGACACACGGGGGTGTCAGGGTGCATATGCGGGGGCGCACAGTCTGCCCGAAGCGCCGTCCCTGGGCGAGGGATACGCACGGTCGCGAGCCCGTCACATTGTCGGTGGGGTGGGGCAGGATGGGGCGGATGAGCGAGCAGAGCCTTCCTCCGGACGCCCACCTGGAGTACGCGGACGCGCTGCCGGAGTACGCCGAGCGGGTCCTCGACGTCGCCGAACGCATTCCGCCCGGGCGCGTCATGACGTACGGCGACGTCGCCGAGTGGCTGGAGGAGGGCGGCCCCCGCCAGGTGGGCCGGGTCATGGCCCTGTACGGCTCGCCCGTGCCGTGGTGGCGTGTCGTGCGGGCGGACGGGGTCCTGCTGCCCGGCCACGAGCTCGAGGCACTCGGCCACTACCGCGCGGAGGGCACGCCTCTGAAGGGAGCGAGCAGAGCCGCGGAGGGCCATCTGCCGCGCCTTGACATGAAACGGGCGCGCTGGGACGGCGACGGACGCGCGGAGGGTCACACCTGACAGCTTCCGCCATCGTGCGGGCCTTGGGGCCCCCTGAGACCCGTACGGGGGAAACAGGCGAACCGGGGGACGTCCGAGGCATGGCGTACGTTCGTGAGGTGAGGGACGTACGGGTCGGCGGTGCCGTGAGTGGTGCGAGGGAAGAAGGGGAAGCCCTGCTTCCGCTCCACTCGTCGGCGTAGCGTCGGCGGCACGCGTCCCCCTCACCCCCCGTCCACCGCCCTCCACGCGCGGCGGGCCGCCCAACAGCACACCCACCAGGACCGGCGAACCACGTGAGCTCCTCTTCCTCCACCAGGCGTCTGTCGCACTCCCAGGTGCGACAGGGGAGCCGTGGCGCTTACCGACTGGTGCGTACCCCACCGGCCCGCGTGGATCCCCCTCGTCTGGACGCCGCACAGCGTGCCGTGGTTGAGCACGGCAGCGGTCCTTTGCTCGTTCTCGCAGGTCCGGGCACCGGGAAGACCACCACGCTCGTCGAGTCGGTGGCCTCGCGAATCGCCCGTGGAGGGGACCCCGCGCGCGTGCTCGTGCTGACGTTCAGCCGCAAGGCCGCCGTCGAGCTGCGCGACCGCATGGCGCTGCGCATAGGAGCGGCGCGCGCCCCGCAGGCGACCACCTTCCACTCGTTCTGCTACGCCCTGGTCCGCGCCCACCAGGACAGCGACCTGTTCGTGGAACCCCTGCGGCTGCTGTCGGGACCCGAGCAGGACGTGACCGTCCGCGAACTGCTCGCCGGCCAGCCCGACCTGGAGCGGCTCGGCCTCTCGCACGTGCGCTGGCCGGACGAACTGCGCTCCTGTCTGACCACCCGCGGCTTCGCCGACGAGGTCCGCGCGGTCCTCGCCCGCAGCCGCGAGCTGGGCCTCGGTCCGGGCGCCCTGGACGCCTTCGCCCGCCGTATCGGCCGCCCCGACTGGCGGGCCGCGGCCGCCTTCCTCGCCGAGTACCTGGACGTCCTCGACCTCCAAGGCGTGCTCGACTACGCCGAACTCGTCCACCGCGCGGTGCTCCTGGCCCGCCGCCCCGAGGTCGCCGAACGGCTCGCCGCCCAGTACGACGCCGTGTTCGTCGACGAGTACCAGGACACCGACCCCGCCCAGGTACGGCTGCTGCACGCCCTCGCCGGCGGCGGCCGCACCCTCGTCGCCTTCGGCGACCCCGACCAGTCGATCTACGCGTTCCGGGGCGCGGACGTGAACGGCATCCTCGACTTCCCCCACGACTTCCCGCGCGCGGACGGCCGGACGGCCCCCGTCGAGGTCCTGCGCACCTCCCGCCGCTCCGGCGCCGCCCTGCTGTCCGCGACCCGCCTGGTGACCCAGCGCATGCCCCTGACCCGGCTGCCGGCGGAGAAGGTCCGCGCCCACCGCGAACTCGCCCCGGTCCGGGACGGGGGGCGCGTGGAGGTGTACACGTACCCGACGTCCGGCACCGAACTGGACAACATCGCGGACATCCTGCGCCGGGCACACCTGGAGGACGGCGTCCCCTGGGGTGAGATGGCGGTCCTGGTGCGCGCGGGGTCCCGCACGATCCCGACGGTCCGGCGCGCTCTCACGGCGGCCGGGGTCCCCCTGGAGATCGACGGCGACGACCTGGCGCTGCGACACGAACCGGCGGTGGCGCCACTCCTGACGGCGCTGCGGGCGGTGGCGACGGCGGAGGCGGCGGAGGGCGTCGTACCGCTCGCGGAGGGCGCCGTTTCGGACGGGCCTCAGCGGGTGTCCGGTGAGGAGGCGCAGCAGGTCTCTGGCGGCGGATCGCAGCAGGTGTCCGGCGAGGAGGCGCGGCAGGTCCTTGGCGGTGAGCCGCAGTCGGTGGCCGACGAGGCGCGGCCGGACTTGGACGACGACGGGTCGCGGCAGGTCTTTGGCGAGGGGCCGCGGCGGGTCTCTGGCGGTGAGCCGCAGCCGGTGGCCGACGAGCCGCAGGACTTGGACGGAGAGACGCAGCTGGACGTGGCCGACGAGACGCGGCCGGACTCGGACGGCGAGCCGCGGCCGGACGTGGACGGCGAGCCGCGGCCGGACGTGGCCGACGAGCCCCAGCCAGATGCCGACGGCGAGCCACAACCCGCCCCCGGGGAACCGCCGTCGGACACCTCCTGGCTCGACACCGAGACCGCCCTCACCCTCCTCACCTCCCCCCTCGCCGGCATGGACGCCGCGGACCTTCGCCGCCTGGGACGCGCCCTGCGGGACGAGGAGCGGGCCGCGGGAAACGCCCTGCCGCCCCCCTCCGACGTGCTGCTCGCGCGGGCCCTCGCCGAGCCCGAACGCCTGGCCGTGCACGACCCCGCGTACGCGCGCGGAGCCCAGCGGCTCGGCGCGCTGCTCGGCAAGGCCCGGCAGCGCCTCGCGAACGGCGGCAGTGCCGAGGAGGCGCTGTGGGACCTGTGGGAGGGCACGCCGTGGCCCGGGCGTCTGGAGCGGGCCGCCCGGCGCGGCGGCGCGGCGGGACGCAACGCGGACCGTGACCTCGACGCCGTGTGCGCGCTGTTCGCGACCGCCGCGCGCGCGGAGGAGCGCACCGGAGGCCGCGGCGCCCTGAACTTCCTGGAGGAGATCGACGCCGAGGACATCGCCGCCGACACCCTCACCCGGCGCGTCGTACGCCCCGAAGCCGTCCGCCTCATGACCGCGCACCGCTCCAAAGGCCTGGAGTGGCGCCTGGTCGTCGTCGCCGGCGTCCAGGAGGGCCTGTGGCCCGACCTGCGCCGCCGCGGCTCCCTGCTGGAGGCCGACCGCATCGGCCGCGATGGACTGGCCGAACCGCTCACCCCGGGCGCCCTGCTCGCCGAGGAGCGCCGCCTGTTCTACGTGGCCGCCACGCGTGCGCGTGAGCGACTCGTCGTCACGGCGGTGAAGGCACCGGCCGACGACGGGGACCAGCCCTCCCGCTTCCTGACCGAACTCGGCGTCGAGCCCAAGGACGTCACCGGCCGCCCCCGCCGGCCCCTGTCGGTCGCCGCCCTGGTCGCGGAGCTCCGCGCCACCACCGTCGACCCGCGCGTCTCCGACACCCTCAGGGAGGCCGCCGCCCGCCGCCTCGCCCGGCTCGCCGCCCTCGCCGACGAGGACGGCCGCCCGCTCGTGCCCTCGGCCCACCCCTACCGCTGGTGGGGCATGTTCGAGCCGACCGAGTCCAAGGTGCCGTTGCGCAACCGCGACCAGCCCGTCGTGCTCTCCGGCAGTGCCCTCGACCAGCTCGCCAACACCTGCGCCCTCCAGTGGTTCCTGGGCCGCGAGGTGAAGGCCGACGCGCCCGCGACCGTCGCCCAGGGCTTCGGCAACGTCGTGCACGTCCTCGCCGACGAGGTCGCCTCCGGGCACACCCCGGCCGACCTCGACGTCCTCATGGAGCGTCTCGACTCCGTGTGGAACGCGCTCGCCTTCGACGCGCCCTGGAAGTCGGCGCAGGAGAAGGAGAACGCGCGCGTGGCGCTCGAACGCTTCCTGAAGTGGCATGTCATGGACCGCACCGGCCGCACCCCGGTGGCCAGCGAGCACGACTTCGACGTCACCCTCGAAGCGGGCGAGGTCGAGGTACGCATCCGCGGCCAGATGGATCGCGTGGAGGCCGACGGCGAGGGACGCGCGTACGTGGTCGACTTCAAGACCGGCAAACAGCCCGTGAGTTCCGCCGAAGTGGAACGCCACCCCCAGCTCGCCGTCTACCAGCTCGCCGTCCGAGAGGGCGCCGTCGACGATGCCTTCGACGGCGTACGGCCCGAGCCCGGCGGCGCCGAACTCGTCCAGCTGCGCCAGGGCGCCCCCAAGCGGGACGGCGGCGAGACCCTCCCCAAGGTGCAGGCGCAGGAGCCACTGGAGGGGGAGTGGGTCGGCGACCTGCTAGCCACGGCGGCCGGCAAGGTCCTCGACGAACGGTTCACGCCGAACGCCGGTCAGCACTGCTCGCACTGCGCCTTCCGGGCCTCGTGCAGCGTCCAGCCGGAGGGACGGCACGTCGTGGAGTGAGGGCAGCACATGGTGTGAAGCATGCCGGTGTGATCAGTCGCACCACGCGTGCTGACCTGCGCTTCTTCCAGCCCGAGGGGCGATCCGTCCTCGGTTGTCAGTGCGCGCCGCTAGCCTCTGCGACATGCCCGCCTGTATCACCGATCCCGATCAGCTCAAGGAGCTCCTCGGCATCCCGTTCACCCCGGAGCAGACGGCCTGCATCACCGCGCCGCCCGCCCCGCAGGTGATCGTGGCCGGCGCCGGCTCGGGCAAGACGACGGTGATGGCGGCCCGCGTGGTCTGGCTGGTCGGCACCGGCCAGGTCGCCCCCGAACAGGTGCTCGGCCTCACCTTCACCAACAAGGCCGCCGGAGAACTCGCCGAGCGTGTCCGCAAAGCACTCATCAAGGCGGGCGTCACCGACCCCGACGTCATCGACCCGGACAACCCGCCGGGCGAGCCCGTGATCTCCACCTATCACGCCTTCGCGGGCCGCCTGCTGACCGACCACGGCCTGCGCATCGGCCTGGAGCCGACCTCCAGGCTGCTCGCCGACGCCACCCGCTTCCAGCTCGCCGCGCGCGTGCTGCGCGAGGCCCCGGGCCCCTACCCGGCCCTGACCCGCTCCTTCGCCGACCTGGTCAGCGATCTCCTCACCCTCGACGCCGAACTCGCCGAGCACCTGGTCCGCCCCGAACAGGTGCGGGCCCACGACGCCGAGCTGCTGCTGACGCTCCAGGGCGCCAAACTCACCAACGACGCCCTGCGCAAGGTCCCCGAGGCGGCCGCGGCCCGCCGCGAACTCGCCGACCTGGTCGTCCGCTACCGTGCCGCCAAACGCGAACGCGACCTGCTCGACTTCGGCGACCAGATCGCCCTGTCCGCACGCCTCGCGGATATCCCGGAGGTAGGCCGTGTCCTGCGCGACGAGTTCCGGGTGGTGCTGCTCGACGAGTACCAGGACACCTCGGTCGCCCAGCGCGTCCTGCTGGCAGGCCTGTTCGGCGACGGCACCGGCCATCCGGTCACCGCCGTCGGCGACCCCTGCCAGGCCATCTACGGCTGGCGCGGCGCCTCCGTCGCCAACCTCGACGACTTCCCCGAGCACTTCGCCCACCCCGACGGCCGTCCCGCCACCCGCCAGTCCCTCAGCGAGAACCGCCGCAGCGGCGGCCGCCTCCTCGACCTCGCCAACGGCCTCGCCGAACCCCTGCGCGCCATGCACGCGGGCGTGGAGGCCCTCCGCCCGGCTCCCGGCGCAGAACGCGACGGCATGGTGCGCTGCGCCCTCCTGCCCACCCACGCCGAGGAGATCGACTGGCTCGCGGACTCCATCGCCCACCTCGTACGGACCGGGAAGGAGCCCGGTGAGATCGCCGTCCTGTGCCGCACCGCCACCGACTTCGCCGAGATCCAGGGCGCCCTCGTCGCACGGGACATCCCGGTGGAGGTGGTCGGCCTCTCGGGCCTGCTGCACCTGCCGGAGGTCGCCGACCTGGTCTCGGTCTGCGAGGTCCTCCAGGACCCCGGCGCCAACGCCTCCCTGGTCCGCCTGCTGACCGGCCCGCGCTGGCGCATCGGCCCCCGCGACCTCGCCCTCCTCGGAAGGCGCGCCCGGCGTCTGGTGTCCCACGCGCGCGTGGGCGGCGACGACGACCCCGACCGCCGGCTCGCCGAGGCCGTCGAGGGGGTCGACCCGGCCGAGGTGATATCGCTCGCCGACGCCCTGGAGACCTTCCTGGAGACGCCCCTCTACAGCGACGACGAGGACGACGACGGGCTGCCCTTCTCACCGGACGCCCGCGTGCGGTTCGCGCGCCTGGCCGCCGAACTGCGCGACCTGCGCCGCTCGCTCGCCGACCCCCTGATGGACGTCCTGCACCGCGTCCTCGCCGTCACCGGCCTGGAGGTCGAACTCTCGGCGTCCCCGCACGCGCTGGCCGCCCGCCGCCGCGAGACCCTGTCCAACTTCCTCGACATCGCCGCATCGTTCGCGGCCGGGGACAACGAGGCGAGCCTCCTCGCCTTCCTCGGCTTCCTGCGCACCGCCGCCCAGTACGAGAAGGGCCTCGACAACGCCCTCCCGGGCGGCGAGAACACCGTCAAGGTGCTCACCGCGCACAAGTCCAAGGGCCTGGAGTGGGACGTCGTCGCCGTCCCCGGCCTGGTCACCGGGACGTTCCCGAGCAGCCAGGGCCGCGAGAAGTGGACCGCCCAGAGCAAGGTGCTGCCGCACGCGCTGCGCGGCGACACCGACACCCTCCCCGACATCACCTCCTGGGACGCGCGCGGCATGAAGGCCTTCCACGAGGCCATGAAGGACCACCAGCACACCGAGGAACTCCGCCTCGGCTACGTCACCTTCACCCGCCCCCGCTCCCTCCTCCTCGGCTCCGGCCACTGGTGGGGGCCCACACAGAAGAAGCCCCGGGGACCGTCCGACTTCCTCCAGGCCCTGCACGACCACTGCGCGGCCGGTCACGGTGAGATCGAGGCCTGGGCCGACGAGCCCGCCGAGGACGAGGAGAACCCCGCACTGAACAGCCGGACCGAGGACCAGGTCTGGCCCCTGCCCCTGGACGACAGGGCGCTCGCCCGACGCCGGGCCGCCGCCCGGACGGTCCTGGACCACCTGGAAAACCTCGCCGCCCACACGGACACCCACCCCGCGGCCGTACACGACCCGGACACCTACGACGACCCGGACTGGCCCCCTCCGCCGGACGACGAAGACGACGAAGAACCGCCGTACGACGAAGAACCGCCGTACGACGAAGAGCCCCCCTTCGACGACGAGACCGCCGGGGCAGACGTCTCCGACGACTGGGACGAGTTCACGGCAGACCGTCCGGCAGTCCCGCACCAGGCCACGGCCCCGGAGACGTCCACCGCACAGGCACGCCCCCACCCCCCGGAACCAGAACCCCTCACCCCCGAGGAAGCCCGCGCCATCGCCTCCTGGGACCGCGACCTCGACGCCCTCACCGGCGAACTCCTGCGCGCGCGGCAGGCCGTCACCGACGTACCCCTGCCCGCCTCGCTCACCGCGACCCAGGTGCTCCGCCTGGCCGCGGACCCCGACGGGCTCGCGCAGGAGCTCGCGCGCCCCATGCCGCGCCCCCCGCAACCCGCCGCACGTCAGGGCACCCGTTTCCACGCCTGGGTCGAGGCCCGCTTCGAAGCCCTGACCCTGCCCATGCTGGAGCCGGACGACCTGCCCGGCAGCGACGCCGAGATCGCCGACGAGCGCGACCTCGAAGCCCTCAAGGACGCCTTCGAACGCACCGAGTACGCCCACCGCACCCCCTACCGCCTCGAGACGCCGTTCCAGCTCGCCATCGCGGGCCGCGTGATCCGGGGCCGTATCGACGCCGTGTACCGGCAGAGCGACGGGGACACCACGACGTACGAGATCGTCGACTGGAAGACCAGCCGCACCCGCACCGCCGACCCCCTCCAGCTCGCCATGTACCGGCTGGCCTGGGCCGAGCGGCAGGGCGTGCCTGTGGAATCGGTCACGGCGGCGTTCCTGTACGTCCGCACCGGAGACGTCGTGCGCCCCAGGAACCTGCCGGACCGGGCCGCCCTGGAACGGCTGCTGACCCAGGAAGGGGGAGGACATTCGAACGGTTCCGCGCAAGCGGACTGTGAGGAACCGCCCACCGAGGATGTCGGTGCGGGCCGATAGGCTCATGACCATGAGCCAGACCCCGGACAGCGCCGTCCGTACGTACATCGAGCAGCACCGCGCCGCCTTCCTCGACGACCTCGCCGAATGGCTGCGCATCCCGTCCGTCTCGGCCCAGCCCGACCACGGACCCGATGTACGCCGCAGCGCCGACTGGCTCGCCGCCAAGCTCCAGGAGACCGGCTTCCCCACGACCGAGGTCTGGGAGACCCCGGGCGCGCCCGCCGTCTTCGCCGACTGGCCCGCCGAGGACCCCGCCGCACCCACGGTCCTCGTCTACGGCCACCACGACGTACAGCCCGCCGCCCGCGAGGACGGCTGGGACAGCGACCCCTTCGAGCCGGTCGTCCGCGACAACCGCCTCCACGCGCGCGGGGCGGCCGACGACAAGGGCCAGGTCTTCTTCCACACCCTCGGCGTCCGCGCCCACCTCGCCGCCACCGGCCGCACCGCCCCCGCGGTGCATCTGAAGCTGCTGATCGAGGGCGAGGAGGAGTCCGGGTCCCCGCACTTCCGCGCGCTGGTCGAGGAGCGTGCCGACCGTCTCGCCGCTGACGCAGTGATCGTCTCCGACACCAGCATGTGGTCCGAGGACACCCCTACCGTGTGCACCGGTATGCGCGGTCTCGCAGAGTGCGAGATCCGTTTCCACGGCCCCGACCAGGACATCCACTCCGGCGCCTTCGGCGGCGCCGTGCCCAACCCGGCCACCGCCGTCGCCCGCCTGGTGGCCGCGCTTCACGACGAGCACGCGCGGGTGACGATCCCGGGCTTCTACGACGGCATCGTGGAGCTGACCGCGCGCGAGCGCGAACTCTTCGCCGAACTGCCCTTCGACGAGGAATGGTGGCTGGGCACCGCCAACTCGTACGCCGCCCACGGCGAGGCCGGGTACACCACCCTGGAGCGCGTCTGGGCCCGGCCGACCGCCGAGGTCAACGGCATCGGCGGCGGCTACCAAGGGCCCGGCAGCAAGACGATCATCCCGTCGTCGGCCATGGTGAAGCTTTCGTTCCGGCTGGTCGAGGGGCAGGACCCCGACCACATCCAGAAGGCCGTCCGGGCCTGGGTCCCCGATCAGGTGCCCGCCGGCATCCGGCACGAGATCACCTTCGCGCCTGCCACACGCCCGTGCCTGACCCCGCTCGACCACCCCGCGCTGCAGTCCGTGGTCCGCGCCCTGGGGCGTGCCTTCGAGAGCCCGGTCGGCTTCACGCGCATAGGCGGCTCCGGCCCCGCCGCCGACCTCCAGGAAATCCTCGGCGCACCCGTGCTCTTCCTCGGCATCTCCGTCCCCTCCGACGGCTGGCACGCGCCGAACGAGAAGGTCGAGCTCGATCTGCTGCTCAAGGGCGTCGAGACCTCCGCGTACCTGTGGGGTGATCTCGCCGAGCACTGGAGCCATGCGCCCTGACCGCCCCGCGCCGCCCGGACCGGCAGCGCGCGCGGGGCACACTGGAAGGGCCGCCCCGCACCGCGAAGCCCCACCGGACCCGGTCACCCTCCGCCGTACGTCCCGCCTGACCGCCCGTCGAAACAATCCGCTGCACCGGGGGAGTTGGAAGCACCCGTGACCACCTGGACCGACCACATCGCCGACCGTCCCGTCTCGCTCACCGCACCCAGCGGCATCGACCGCGCCGCGCACCACCGGCTCGACGAGGCCTGGCTCGCGGCGGCGTGGAGCCACCCCACGACCCGCTGCTTCGTGGTCTCCGGCGGTCAGGTCCTCATAGACGAGACACCGGACGGCCGTACCGAACTCGTCATGACCCCGTCCTTCGAGGCCCCCCTCACCGAGGCGCACCGCTACTTCCTCGGCATCGACGAGGACGGCGTCCGCTACTTCGCCCTCCAGAAGGACGCCCTGCCGGGCCGCATCGACCAGTCCGCGCGCCCTGCGGGCCTGCGCGAGGCCGGCCTGCTCCTGTCCGCGCGCGAGGCGGGCCTGATGGTGCACGCGGTCGGCCTGGAGAACTGGCAGCGCACCCACCGCTTCTGCTCCCGCTGCGGCGAGCGCACCGTCATCGCCGCGGCCGGGCACATCCGCCGCTGCCCCGCCTGTGGCGCCGAGCACTACCCGCGCACCGACCCGGCCGTGATCATGGCCGTCACGGACGACCAGGACCGCATCCTGCTCGGCCGTCAGGTGCACTGGCCGGAGGGCCGCTTCTCGACGCTGGCCGGTTTCGTCGAACCGGGCGAGTCCATCGAGCAGTCGGTACGGCGCGAGGTCTTCGAGGAGGCGGGCATCACCGTCGGCCCGGTCGAGTACGTCGCCAGCCAGCCCTGGCCGTTCCCCTCCAGCCTGATGCTCGGCTTCATGGCCCGCGCCACCTCCACCGACATCAACGTCGACGGCGACGAGATCCACGAGGCCCGCTGGTTCTCCCGCGACGACCTCCAGGCCGCCTTCGAGTCCGGCGAGGTCCTGCCGCCGTACGGCATCTCGATCGCGGCCCGTCTGATCGAGCTGTGGTACGGCAAGCCGCTGCCGACGAGGAGCTTCGTCTGAGAGGACCGGCATGCCCGACCCGTACTGGAACCACAACGTCCACTACCACCCCTGGGTACTCGACGCCGTCCCGGACGGCTGCCGACAGGCTCTGGACGTGGGGTGCGGGGACGGGCTGCTCGCCCGCAAGCTGGCGCGGAAGGCCGGGTCCGTCACGGGCGTGGACCGCTCACCGGAGATGATCCGGCAGGCGCGCGCGGCCACCCCCGGGAACATCAGGTTCCTGGAGGCGGACTACCTCGACGGAACGGCCCTCCCCGAGGGCGGCTACGACTTCGTCAGCGCGGTCGCCGTCGTGCACCACGCGCCCTTCGAGGACGCGGTCGACGGCCTGGTCCGGCTGCTGGCCCCCGGCGGACGGCTGGCCATCGTCGGTATGGCGTACAACGGGACCGCCCTGGACTGGGTCATCAGCGGCTGCGGTCTGCCCGGGAGCATGCTCATCAGACGCCTGAAGGGCGGCAGGCGCGCCCCGGCCGGCATGCCCATGGAGGACTCGGCCATGCACTGGGGCGAAGCCCGCAGGGCCGCCCGCCGCCTTCTGCCCGGCTGCCGTTACCGACGCCGACTGCTGTGGCGCTACACCGCGCTGTGGGACAAACCATAAAAAGGCGGTTCCTGAGCCGTCTCAGGAACCGCCTCCACGCCGCACCGCCTACGCGCTGATCTTCTGCTTCACCTGCGCCAGCGACGGGTTCGTGAGCGTGGAACCGTCGGCGAACAGCACCGTCGGAACCGTCTGGTTCCCGCCGTTCGCCTTCTCCACGAACGCCGCGGACGCCGGGTCCTGCTCGATGTTGATCTCGGTGTACGCGATGCCCTCGCGGTCCAGCTGCTTCTTCAGCCGCTGGCAGTAACCGCACCACGTGGTGCTGTACATCGTCACAGTGCCCTGCATGTCTCGCGCGCTCCTCGGGTGGCTCGGGAAAGGGTCGTCCAGGAGGGAACGCCTGCGAGCGGGATACCATTCCCGGCCCGCGGTGCCCGGCAGGGTGACGCCTGCCGCATTAGTACGACTGCGACTACCTGCCTGTGGACAACCGGCTCACCCGTCTCCGCCGACCTGGCAGCATGGCGGTGTGACAGCAGCAACGCACTCCACGCTCTTCCCGCGCACACCGGACTCGGCCGACGCGGTGCTCGAAGGGCTCGACCCCGAACAGCGCGAGGTGGCCACCGCCCTGCACGGGCCGGTGTGCGTGCTGGCGGGAGCCGGCACCGGCAAGACCCGGGCGATCACCCACCGCATCGCCTACGGGGTGCGGGCCGGCATCCTCCAGCCCTCCAGCGTGCTCGCCGTCACCTTCACCAACCGCGCCGCCGGAGAGATGCGCGGGCGACTGCGCCAGCTCGGCGCCGTGGGCGTCCAGGCGCGTACGTTCCACTCGGCGGCCCTGCGCCAGCTCCAGTACTTCTGGCCGAAAGCCGTCGGCGGCTCCATGCCCCGGCTCGTCGACCGCAAGATCCAGCTCGTCGCCGACGCGGCCGCCGCCTGCCGCATCCGCCTCGACCGCGGCGAGCTGAGGGACGTCACCGGCGAGATCGAGTGGTCCAAGGTCACCCAGACCGTGCCCTCCGACTACGCCCTCGCAGCCGCGAAGGCCGGCCGCGAGACCCCGCGCGCCGCGGCCGAGATCGCCCAGCTCTACGCCGCCTACGAGGACCTCAAGCGTGACCGTGCGGTCATCGACTTCGAGGACGTCCTGCTGCTGACCGTCGCCATCCTCCAGGACCGGCACGACATCGCCGACCAGGTCCGTTCCCAGTACCAGCACTTCGTCGTCGACGAGTACCAGGACGTCAGCCCCCTTCAGCAGCGGCTGCTGGAGCTGTGGCTGGGGCGGCGGGACAACCTGTGCGTCGTCGGCGACGCCAGTCAGACGATCTACTCCTTCACCGGCGCAACTCCCGACCATCTGCTCGACTTCCGCACCCGGCACCCCGGAGCCACCGTCGTCAAGCTGGTCCGCGACTACCGCTCCACCCCCCAGGTCGTTCATCTCGCCAACGGCCTGCTCGCCCAGGCCCGCGGCCGCGCCGCCGACCACCGGCTGGAACTGATCTCCCAGCGGCGGCCCGGACCCGAGCCCGTCTACACCGAGTACACCGACGAACCCGCTGAGGCCGAGGGCGCCGCCCGGCGCATCCGGGAGCTCATGGACGCGGGCGTCCGGGCCAGCGAGATCGCCGTCCTGTTCCGCACCAACTCCCAGTCTGAGACCTACGAACAGGCTCTCGCCGACGCCGGGGTGCCCTACCAGCTGCGCGGCGCCGAGCGGTTCTTCGACCGGCCCGAGGTGCGCAGGGCCATCGTCAACCTCCGGGGCGCGGCCCGCTTCGGCGGCAACGACTCCCGGCTGGACGACGCCGTCGACCTGCCCTCCCAGGTGCGTGCCGTGCTGTCGGGCGAAGGGTGGACCAGCGAGCCGCCCGCGGGCTCCGGGGCCGTCAGGGAGCGCTGGGAGTCGCTGGCCGCCCTGGTGAACCTCGCGCAGGACTTCGCGGCCGCGAGAGCCGGCGCCACCTTGAACGACCTCGTGGCCGAACTCGACGAGCGGGCCGGTGCCCAGCACGCCCCCACCGTCGAGGGCGTCACCCTCGCCTCCCTGCACTCGGCCAAGGGTCTGGAATGGGACGCCGTGTTCCTGGTCGGTGTCGCCGAGGGCATGATGCCGATCACCTACGCCAAGACCGACGAGCAGATCGAGGAGGAGCGCAGGCTCCTCTATGTCGGCGTCACCCGCGCCCGCGAGCGCCTCCATGTCTCCTGGTCGCTCTCCCGTTCGCCGGGCGGCCGCCCCAACCGCCGCCCCAGCCGCTTCCTCGACGGACTGCGCCCCGGTTCCACCGCCACCACGGGGCGAACGGCGGGCGGCGGCCCGGGAGGCGTCGAGCGCGGCTTCACCAGCCCGGTCGGCGCCGCCCCGAGACGCACCCAGCGCACCCCGGCGCGCTGCCGCGTGTGCGGGCGCACGCTCACCGACGCGGGCGAGATGAAGCTCATGCGGTGTGAGGACTGCCCCTCCGACATGGACGAGGGGCTCTACGAGCGGCTGCGTGACTGGCGTGCTGTGCAGGCGCAGCGCAGCGGACAGCCGGCGTTCTGCGTCTTCACGGACAAGACCCTGATGGCGATCGCCGAGGCCGTGCCCGACGACGAGCACGAGCTGGCGCGGATCCCGGGCGTCGGGCGGCGCAAGCTCACTCGCTACGGAGCCGATGTGCTGACCATCTGCGCAGGCCAGGAGGTTTCGGAGGAAGAAGACGAGGGCTGATCCCAACTCGTCGAAAAAATAGTTTGCGCATGCCCCAGCAATCCCCATAGGTTCTTAGCCACGGGGACGGAGGCCTTCTCGGAGGCCCCGATTCCGTGTTCTACTTGCATATCCGTCGGACAGCGGCTCGCGCCGCCGTCCCCAGAGACGCCGAGAGGAGGCGATTGAAGTGATCAGCATCAACAGCAGCAAGGCCGTCAAGACCGCCAAAATGACCGATCGCTCGGTCGTCTCCACGTGCATGCTCGGCGTTTCGAACCTGGGCACCGGTCTGTCCGGCATTCCTGCCGTGCGTCCGGCGTCCTCCGTGTCTCTCGCGGTCCTTCCGGTCCGTGAGCGCAATGAGCGACCGACCAAGGCACTGGAAGCGGTAGTGGCACAGGCGCATGCCTATGCCTTTGCGGCGGCCGGTGCCGGATTCCGGAAGCAGACGACGCAGCACCACCTGATGTGGGCCTTCCGTGGGCCAGAACCCTGGAGTGATCCAGCCTGATCGAAGATCAGGCCGGCGCCTTCAGGGCCGCGGAACCCCATCTGGGATCCGCGGCCCTTCTGTTTTCCCCGAACGGGGAGAGCGGTGCGAAGGGGCCTCGGGACAAGAAAAGAACCCGGTACCAAGCGACTACCGGTCCAACAGGGCCGGACCGAACAGACGAGGAAGACGAACCGTGCAACTCGAAGCGCACGCCCCGTCCGTACCGCCTTCCGAAACGATCCCCCCGCCCGGCCTCACGGAGGACTCCGCCTTGATCCCGCTCACCGCGCTCACCGCGCTCGACGACGCCATCGAGAACCTCGGCGTACCCGTCCCCTGCCGTTCCTACGACCCGGAGGTCTTCTTCGCCGAGTCGCCGGCCGACGTCGAGTACGCCAAGTCCCTCTGCCGCACCTGCCCGCTGATGGAGGCCTGCCTCGCCGGCGCCAAGGAGCGGCGTGAGCCCTGGGGCGTCTGGGGTGGGGAGCTGTTCGTCCAGGGTGTCGTCGTCGCCCGGAAGCGGCCGCGTGGTCGCCCGCGCAAGAACCCGGTCACGGCATGAACACCATCGCAGGAACGATCGACCGCCCCCTCACGAACGACCCCACGAAGCAGGCCCCGATGAAGCCGTCCACCAGCGAGCCCGCCGGCTCCGCGACCCCAGACTTCACCACCACCGACGCGAGCGACTCGCGTCAGAACAGGACCCGAGAGATGCAACTCATCCCAGAAGCCCTGGCTCGTGCGCATATGCACGACCGGCTGCAGGAGGCCGAGCAGGAACGCCTGGCGATCCGCCTGGTGACCGCCCGCCGGATGCAGCGCCGGGCCGAGCGCGCCTCCCTGCGTGCTCGCCGCGCGCTCGCCATGGCCGTCATGCAGTAACCCGACCCGCTAGTCACCCGCGGGGGCCGGTCCGTCCGAACGGACCGGCCCCCGCGGTGCGTTGTGCGCGCCCAACCGTCGGGCCCGGCGTTATCGTCGGCGAATGACGAGTCTTCCCGGAGACGACGGCGACGGCGTGGGAGAGCCGCGGCCCCTGGTGTGCGCCCGCTGCGGCACACGGGCCGAAGGTTCACAGCCCACCTGGACCTGTTCCGTGGAGAACGGTGTCCGTCAGTACTTCTGCGACACCTGCTCCCGGGAGAACCTCCGGGCCATCGAGGGGCGGCTCGACTCGGCCTGGTGGTAGCCGGGCCGGCTCACGCCTCCGCGGCCGAATCCTGCTCGTCTCCTTCTTCCTCCGGCACGAACCCCGGCAGCCACTCCTCCAGTTCCTCGCGCAGCCGGACCGTCGCGCCCAGCTGGCACAGGACGCCGATGGTGCTCAGGGTGACCCGGTGGATCAGGAGGTAGGCCGGGGGCAGATTGAGCTGTTTGCCCAGCTGGTGGGCGGGGGAGCGGGGGTCGGCGATCCGGGCGGCCTGGCTGCGCATCCAGCCGCGGGTGAAGGTGAACTCGTCGACCTCGGCCGGTTCGATGATCGGCAGGAGGTAGTCGAGGACCGCGTCGGGGTCCAGCTCTATGGACTCCTTGACGAAGCCCTCCGCGGAGAGGAGTGCGTAGACCGCCTCCGCCTCGCCGTCGAGCGTCATGCGCAGGCAGGTGCCGATGGTGTCCGGCAGGCCGCCCGGGAGCCGGTCGACCGTGCCGAAGTCCAGGACGCCCAGGCGCCAGTCCTCCTCGCCGTCCGGACCGCCGGGCAGGAGACGGAAGTTGCCCGGGTGCGGGTCGGCGTGCAGCAGGCCGGTGCGGCCGGGGCCGGAGAAGAGGAACCGGGCCAGGAGCTGGCCGGCGCGGTCGCGCTGCTCCTGGGTGCCGTCGGTGATCACCTCCGACAGCGGGACACCCTCCATCCACTCCGTGATCAGGACCTGGTCGCTCTGGTGGACCACCCCCGGCACCACGACGTCCGGATCGTCCGCGAACTCCTCGGCGTGGGCCTGCTGGGCCTGCGCCTCCAGGCCGTAGTCGAGCTCCTCCGAGACCCGGTCGCGCAGCTCGGCGATGAGGGGCTTGATGTCGATGCCGGGAACCAGGGGCCCCAGCAGGCGGGCGAAGCGGCCCAGTTGGTTCAGGTCGGACAGCAGGGCCTCGCCGGCCCCCGGGTACTGGACCTTGACCGCCACCTCCCGCCCGTCGTGCCACACGGCCCGGTGCACCTGGCCGATCGACGCCGCCGCGGCGGGCTTGTCGTCGAACTCGGCGAACAGGTCCTGCCAGTCCGCGCCCAGCCGCTCCTCGAGCACCGCGTGCACGGTGCGGGTCGGCATCGGAGGCGCCGCCTCCTGGAGCTTCGTCAGGGCCGCGCGGTACGGACCGGCGACCTCCTCGGGAAGCGCCGATTCGAAGACGGACAGGGCCTGGCCGAACTTCATGGCCCCGCCCTTGAGCTCCCCGAGCACCTTGAACAGCTGATCGGCGGTGCGCTGTTGCAGCTCGCGGCCGACGATCTCCGCGGACTCGCCCACGATCCGCTTGCCGAGTCCCCAGGTGGCCCGCCCGGCGAAGCCGAGCGGGAGCGCGGCGAGTTTGGCGGTCCGGGTGACCGCTTTCCGGGGAAGATCAGACATGCGCCCTCCAGGTCCCAGCCGGCCGTGGCGCGGTTGCCTTGCGGCACAACTCCTCCGACGACCGTTGCTCCGCCATTGTCTCGTGTGCAGCCTCCTCCTTGGAGGTGTGTTCTCCCTTACCTTTCTCCGCGGCTCCGCAGGGACAGGCGGGATGCGGCCAGACCGGCCGCGCGTGCCAGTTCAGGCCCGGCAGGGAGACCTCCCAGCGGGCGCCCGCGCTCGACGGGACCCGGCCGTCCAGGAAAGCGAGGGCGTGTGCGGCCGCGAGGCCGGCGACCGTGGTGGCCAGTGCCAGGTCGCAGGAGCGCGCCGGATGCCGTCTGCTGCCCGACCGCCACTGGGCGACCAGCCGGGGCCAGGCCTGGTCACGGTCGGTCCGCGTCTCGTGCAGACAGCCCGCGCAGCCCGTCTCGCCCGGCAGGACGAGCGGGCCGACCACGCCCGTCGCCTCGACCACACCGGCGTACAGATGCGGGGTGCCGGACCGGACGAAGGGCTCGCCGGTGGCCGGGGCCGGCGCGTGGACGTCGACGTCGTCCCGCGGGGCGAGGACGACCAGCGAGAACCCGGGGTCGTCCACCCCGGCCGAGGCCCGGGAGCCTTGGCGCGGCGGGCGTCCCGGAGCCGCCGCGGACACCGCACGGCGTGCGGCGACGTCCCTGCGGTCGCCGACGGAGCCGGCGGGCAGCCCGCCCGGGGCGATGTCCCCCGGCTCGACCCGGCCGCCGTCCAGCACGTCGACCTCCCCGACGCCGGCGCCCGAGAGCAGCGCGGCCAGTACCGCGCCGACCCGGCCCGCGCCCCTGACCTGCACGCGCAGTGAGCGGCGGGCGGCCAGGAGCCTCATCGCCTCGCCCGGCTCCGACGTGGTCAGGGAGAGGGACGCCAGGTCGGGTGCCAGCCGGTCGAGGACCTCTTTCCTCCCCCGCAGCGCGTCCGCCGCCGGTCCGCCGCCCCTGGCGTCGTCGACGAGCCCGGCTCGCGCCAGCCGCCCCACCAGGGTGTCGACATGACCCTCCGGCAGGTCCATCCGGCGCCCCTCCTCCCGCAGCAGCGCGAGACCGCGCGTGCCGTTGATCAGGTCGAGGAAACTGCCCGTCGCCGTGTCCATCGGACCCAGCGTCAGCGCGTGCGCCGGGGTCATCCCGAACTGCACGGTGTTGAGATCGCGCCAGCCGCGCCGGAGCGCGGGCTTCATCTGCGGCACCATCGTGTGCGCGAGCGGAACCACTGCTTGCATGACAGGCCCCCGTAGCCTTCGAAGATCGTCCCCGTCCGCCGCAAGTGCCCGGACGACGGTCGGTCGCGGCTGCGGCGGCGCTGCCAGCATGCCCGGACCCGTCCCTCACGTGCCGAAGGTTGTCCACAGGTGAGGGCCATTCGTCGTACAAATCAGACGCATGGTGGGGGATCGGAACCGAACCGTCCCGGAGTCGGGACTTCCCCCGTGTGCAGCGGGTAACGTCAGGGCGTGCCCGCCGACCCACTGCACAGCGCCGGAACACCACAGCGCAGCACGACGAGCCAGCCGCCGAGCGGCTCGGGGGCGAGCGCGATCGAGGTGCGCAGGAGCAGCCGTCGCCGACGGACGGTCTCCGCGTACCGCGAGGGCGATCGCACCGTCGTGCTCATCCCTGCCCGGATGTCCGAGGCGGAGGAGCAGCGCTGGGTCAGCGTCATGCTCGACAAGCTGGCCGCCCAGGAGAGCAAACGGCTCCTCGGCGACACCGAGCTCTCCGAGCGCGCCCAACGGCTCTCGGCCCAGTACTTCGAGGGCCGGGCACGGCCCACCTCGGTCCGCTGGGTGACCAACCAGAACACCCGCTGGGGCTCGTGCACCCCGTCCGAGGGAAGCATCCGGCTCTCGCACCGGCTTCAGGGCATGCCCGAGTACGTCGTGGACTACGTCCTTCTGCATGAGCTCGCGCATCTGCTCGTGCCCGGCCACGGGCCCCGTTTCTGGCGGTTGCTGGAGGCCTATCCGCGCACCGAGCGGGCCAAGGGCTATCTCGAAGGCGTGGTCGCCGCGGACCGGTTGCCGCACCTCCCGGGCACCCGCGAGGACTGACCGCCGCCTCGAACGGGTTTTTGTACCGGATCTGTACCGACCTCCACCGGTGTCCGAGTTTGCAGTTAGCCTGTCGCGACGCACTCGCATTCGGGATGGGGGACGGTCGTTACGCATGGCCAGGGAATTCCAACGCGGCCACAAGGCCAAGATCAGTGACCTGACCGCGGGCACGGACCTGTACGTGGGCGTACAGATCTCCGGCCCCGGACTGACCTTCGACATCAGCTGCTTCGGCCTCGACGCCGAGGAACGGCTCTCGGACGACCGGTACTTCATCTTCTTCAACCAGCCGAAGTCCCCCGAGGACTCCATCCAGCTCCTGGGGGCGCAGTCGGGCGACACGGAGTCGTTCCGGGTCACGCTCGATCAGATTCCGTCGCAGATCCAGAAACTGTCTTTCACGGCGACGATCGACGGCGCCGGCCAGATGTCACAGATCGCCCCCGGCTATCTCCGCATCGTCGCCGGCGGCGAGGAAGTGGCCCGGTACTCGTTCGACGGCAGCGAGTTCTCCACCGAGCGTGCCGTGATGGTGGGCGACCTGTATCTGAAGGACGTCTGGCGGTTCGCCGCGGTCGGCCAGGGCTTCGACGGCGGCCTCGACGCGCTGCTGAAGAACTTCGGCGGCGAGGTCGCCGAGGAGGAGCCCGAACCCGCGCCCCAGCAGCCGGCCGTCCCGGCCCAGTCCCAGGCACCGGCGTTCGCCCCGCCACCGCAGGCAGCGCCGGCCGCGCCCGCGTCGGCGCCTTCGTTCGGCGCGCCGCCGGCTCCCGTGCCCGCCCCCGCACAGGCTCCGTCCGCGCCAGCCGCGCCGACGAGCCCGCAGACGTTCACTCCTCCGGGACAGACGGGGCACACGGGGCACACGGGGCAGACCTTCACCCCGCCCGGCGCGCCCCCGGCAGGCCAGTACGCGCCGCCCGGCGCACCCGCGGGCCAGTTCACGCCCCCGGGCGCGGTCGCCGGACAGTTCGCGCCCCCCGGCGCCCCCGGCGCCCCCGGAGCCTTCCCGGGCCAGGCGCAGCCCTTCGGCGGCGGCACCCAGCTCGCCCCCGTGCCGCCCGAGGCCAGCATGCGGGTCGTGCTGACGAAGTACGCGGAGGCCCCCGTGGGCGACCGCTGGACGGAGCAGAACGCGAACCTGGTGCGGGCCACCCTCACCAAGGACGCCCCGATCCTCGCCAAGCAGGGCAGCATGGTCGCCTACCAGGGCGACATCGACTTCGCCCACAAGGGCTCGGGCCTGCTCGGCAAGCTCACCGGAGCCCTCACCGGGCAGGGCATGTCCCTGATGCGCTGCACCGGCAACGGCGAGGTGTTCCTCGCCGACGAGGCCAGCCGCGTCTTCGTCATCCGCCTCCAGGGCGAGCAGCTCTACACCAGCGCCCAGGGCGTGCTGGCCTTCGACGAGTCACTGGACACCGAGGTCCGCCGCATCGAGGGCGCGGGACTGCCCGGCGGAGGCTTCTTCAGCATGCTCTTCTCCGGCACCGGAGCGGTCGTCGTCAAGACACGCGGCGTGCCCGTCGTGCTGCCCGTCGGCGCGGCCACCTATGTCGACGGCAACGCCGTCATCGCCTGGTCCGCCGGTGCGCAGGCGGTCACCACGACCTCGCTCAGGCTGCGCCGCTCCGGGTACGCCCGGCAGACCACCGAGGCCGTGAACCTCCAGTTCCGCGGCGCCCCCGGCAACTTCGTCGTCGTACAGCCCTTCGAGGTGTGAGGCCATGGACTCCCAGACTCTGAGTGCGCACCGCGCCGCCGCGACCGGCGTCCGGATGACTGTGCACAGCTCCAAGACGCTCAAGGTCACCATGGTCACCGGGCAGGACCTGATCGCCAAGGCCGGCTCGATGATCGCCTACGACGGCTATGTGCAGTTCGACGGGGCACCCGCGAGCCTGCGCCGCTCGGCGGAGGAGATGGTCACCGGTGAGGGCGGCAAGCTGATGCTGGCCCGCGGCGACGGCGACCTGTACCTGGCCGACTACGGCGGCGACATCCTCGTCATGCACCTGAACGGCGAGGCCCTGTCGGTCAACGGCGCCACCCTGCTGGCCTGCGACGCCTCGCTGGAACTGGCCATCGAACCGGTCAAGGGCCTCGCCAAGCTCTCCGGCTCAGGCCTCACCAACCTGGTCATCAAGGGCACCGGCTGGGTCGCCCTGGTCAGCCGGGGCATCCCGATGGCCCTGGACTGCGCCGAGCGCGAGACATACGTCGACCCGGACGCCCTCGTGGCGTGGACGACCGGTCTGGAGATGAAGGCCCGCCGCACCATCAAGGCGAGCGCCCTCATCGGCCGCGGCAGCGGCGAGGCCTTCCAGATCGGCTTCAAGGGGCAGGGCTTCGTGGTCGTCCAGCCGAGCGAGGACACCGGCGACCGATTCAAGATCCGGGGCTGAGGGGAGCACCAGGCACCATGCACAGCACACTCTTCGCACACGTCCCGGTCGAGTCGACCGGGCGCTACACCCTGCAGAACCCGCAGCTCCTGAAGACCGACGTCACCCAGGGCGGCAGCCCGATCCTGGCCCGGCAGGGCGCCATGGTGGCCTTCGAGGGGCAGGTCGAGTTCGACAGCCAGTACCGCAACCGCAGCTGGCGCAATGTCGAGCGGATGACCGGCGAGGGCCTCGACCTCATGCGCTGCAAGGGCAACGGCATCGTCTACCTGGCCAACGTGGCCCAGCACCTGCACATCATGGAGGTCGGCTCCGGCATCACGGTCGACAGCTCCTACGTGCTGGCCTTCGACGGCTCCCTCGGCGTCGGCATCGTCGCCGTGGACAGTGCCGTGGAGGTGGCCGCCGCGGGCGCCTACAACCTGGAGCTGTCCGGCTCCGGACAGGTCGTCCTGATGACCTCCGGCGAGCCGCTGGTCCTCGAGGTGGGACCGGACAAGAACGTCTGCGTCGACTCCGACGCCGTCATCGCCTGGTCCACGTCCCTGCGCACCCAGCTCCAGGCACCCACCTCCACCTCCGGCGTGTGGCGCCGCCGGGGCACCACCGGCGAGGGCTGGGAGATGCACTTCGGCGGCACGGGCCACGTCCTGGTCCAGCCCAGCGAACTGCTGCCGCCGCAGGGCATGCGCAACGGCGGGGTGCTCGGCCAGTTCGGCATGCGCGGCAACTCGCTGGGCGGCAGCAACAGCTAGGCATGGCGTCGGCATGGCGTAAGGGGCGTCCACTATTGCGGGGCGCCCCTCGCACACGCCCTCTGCACAGGTGCTCAGAGCCTCGCGCGGGTCGCTTCCAGCAGCCGTACGACGGACTCGTCGGCGACATCCGCCACCTGGTCGTAGGCGAACCACCGGACGTCCAGTGACTCGTCGCTGATCGCCTCGACCGCCCCGGACGGAGCGAGCGCCGCGTACTGGACGTCGAAGTGGCAGTTGCACGGCGGCGGGATCGGGTGCCGGTCAAGGCGCACCGGACCGCCGGGCAGCAGGGTCAGGCCCGCGATGCCCGACTCCTCGGTCGCCTCGCGCAGAGCCGCCGCCTCCAGGGAGGAGTCGGCGGGCTCGCAGTGGCCGCCCATCTGGAGCCACATCCGCAACTTCTTGTGGAGGGTGAGCAGGACCTGCCCGCGTGACGGGTCGATCACCAGGGCACTCGCCGTGATGTGTCCCGCCTCGCAGGCCTTCCACACACCGTCCGGATGCGCCGCGAGATGGTCCAGGTAGTCCTGGCGAAGATCTGCCTGGTCCTCGTATCCCTTGAGGACCAGGGCAGCGTCGTCATGGAGGCTCACTCGGAGTCGTCGTCCTTCTTCTTGAGGTCCGGCTTGTCCGCCGCCTCGCCGAGCATCTTGTCCAGCTCGGAGAAGTCCAGCTGCTCGCGGTGCACGAAGCCGTCCGGGTCGTCCAGGTCGGAGGCGGTCGGCAGCATGTCCGGGTGGGCCCACAGGCCGTCCCGGCCGTCGACACCGCGCGCGTCGGTGAGCGAGGCCCACAGGCGGGAGGCGTCACGCAGGCGGCGCGGGCGCAGCTCGAGGCCGATCAGCGTGGCGAAGGTCTGTTCGGCCGGGCCGCCCGAGGCGCGCCGGCGGCGCAGGGTCTCGCGCAGCGCGTCGGCGGACGACAGGCGCGGCTTCGCGGCCGCGTGGACCACGGCGTCCACCCAGCCCTCCACCAGTGCCAGGGCCGTCTCCAGGCGGGCCAGGGCCGCCTTCTGCTCCGGGGTGTCCTCCGGCTGGAACATGCCCTGCTGGAGGGCGTCCTGCAGCTGCTCGGGGTTCTGCGGGTCGAACTGGCCGACCACGTCCTCCAGCTTGGCGGTGTCGACCTTGATCCCGCGCGCGTACCCGTCGACCGCGCCGTACAGGTGCGAGCGCAGCCACGGCACGTGCGCGAAGAGGCGCTGGTGGGCGGCCTCGCGCAGGGCGAGATACAGCCGCACCTCGTCCTTGGGCACGCCCAGGTCCTTGCCGAAGGCGTCGATGTTCGCCGGCAGCAGCGCGGCCTTGCCGGCCGGGCCCAGCGGCAGACCGATGTCGGTGGAGCCGACGACCTCGCCCGCGAGCACGCCGACGGCCTGCCCGATCTGGGTGCCGAACATCGCGCCGCCCATCGAGCGCATCATGCCGATCAGCGGGCCCGCCATGGCCTGCATCTCCTCCGGCAGGACGTCACCCATCGCGGTGCCGACCCGCTCGGCGACCGGGTCCACGAGCTCCTTCCACGCGGGCAGGGTCGCCTCGACCCACTCCGCTCGGGACCACGCCACCGCGGAGCCCGCGCCCGACGGCAGCGACGTGGCGTCGTCGAGCCACAGGTCCGCCAGGCGTACGGCCTCCTCGACCGCGGTGCGCTCGGCGGGACCGATGCTGGCGTCCTTGGTGCCGTCGGAGGTCCCCTGGGAGACCGTCTGGCGGGCGATCTGCTTGGCCATGTCCCAGTTCACCGGGCCGCCCTCGTACGAGAGCATCTGGCCCAGCTGCTGGAAGGCGGCGCCCAGGTCGGTGGGGTTCAGCGATCCGAACATGGCTGCGAGCGGATTGTCGGCACCAGGGCCACCGGGGCCGCCGAAGCCGCCGGCTCCGGGCAGACCGCCGAAACCGAACGGGTTGGCCGGTCCCTGACCACCACCGCTCTCCTGGTCCTTCTTCTTGCCCTCGTCGCCGTCGTCCGGCTCCTCCGGCGGAAGGCCGAATCCGAATGGGGTGTCACTCACGGGATTCCTCGGCTGGTAAGGCCACCGGTTGCCTCCGGCGGCGCGGCTGCCCGATAACACCCCCCAGCGTAGACACCGACGGCCGTCAGGGCCTCGGTGCTCCGCCGACTCTCCGCCTGCGGCAGGATGGATGCCACCTGGTACGTACGCGTCACTCGCGTTCCTACTGAAGACAACCGCTGGAGACGCCCGGTGAGTTCCCCTGATCCGCAGGTTCGCGCAGCGCGAAACCAGTCAACCAATCCTGCCGCGCGCGGGCCAGTCGTCGCGGTCACCGGTGCCGCGTCCGGCATCGGCGCGCTGCTCACCGAGCGGCTGGCCGCCTCCGAGGAGATCAAGCAGGTCATCGCGCTCGACGAGCGGCGCGGCGAGTGCGCCGAGGCGCAGTGGCACATCCTGGACGTCCGCGATCCGGCCATCGCGGAGAAACTGCGCGGTGCCGACGTCGTGGTGCATCTGGCGCTCGACCTCGATCTGGAGACCGACCCCGCGGCGCGTACGGCCTACAACGTGCGCGGGACGCAGACCGTGCTGACGGCCGCGGCGGCCGCGGGCGTCCACCGGGTCGTGCTGTGCACCTCCGCCATGGTCTACGGGGCGCTGCCGGACAACGAGCTGCCCCTGTCCGAGGACGCCGAGCTGCGGGCCACCGCGGAGGCGACCGGCGTCGGGGACCTGCTGGAGGTCGAACGGCTCGCGCGGCGGGCCCCTCGGGCGCACCCCGGGCTCAATGTCACCGTGGTGCGCCCCGCCGTACTGGTGGGCGGCGGCACCGACACCGCCCTGACCCGGTACTTCGAGTCGCCGCGGCTCCTGGTCGTGGCCGGGTCCCGGCCGGCCTGGCAGTTCTGCCATGTCGAGGACCTGTGCAGCGCTCTGGAGTACGCCGTCCTGGAGAAGGTCGACGGGGAACTCGCCGTCGGCTGTGACGGCTGGCTGGAGCAGGAGGAGATCGAGGAGCTCAGCGGGATCCGCCGGATGGAGCTGCCGTCGGCGGTCGCGCTCGGGGCCGCGGCCCGGCTGCACCGCATCGGGCTGACGCCGTCCCCCGCGGGGGACCTCGCCTACACGATGTACCCCTGGGTGGTGAGCGGGAGCCGGCTCCATGACGCCGGGTGGCGGCCGCGGTGGACCAACGAGGAGGTCCTCGCGGAGCTGCTGGAGGAGGTCGCCGGGCGGCACACGGTCGCCGGGCGGCGGCTCGGGCGCAAGGACGCGACGGCGGCGGGGGCGGCGGGAGCGACGGTCGCGCTGCTGGGCGCGGCGGCTGTCGTGCGGCGGGCTCGGAAGGCGCGGCGGAGGATCTGAGCGGTGCGCGTCGGGGGGTGCCGCTTCAGGGTTGTCGGCGGGTGCGGGTTCGTTGTGGCTTGTCGCGCAGTTCCCCGCGCCCCTCGGGGGCGCCTCACTGTACGAGTCTCCAAATGCGCACACGCGTGTGCCAGGTGATGGTTCCATTCCGCGTAGTCTCGGACTTGCGGCACGATGGAGGCATGGCACCCACCAACGACCATCCCGGCGAACAGGCAGCGCAGGATCCCGTCAAGCTCCTCGCCATCCGGGACACCCCCCTCTCCCTCGACGAGGTCTTCCGCGCGGTCGGGGACGACGCCGCCGGGGGGACCGCGCTGTTCGTCGGGACCGTGCGGAATCACGACGGGGGTGCCGACGTCGACAAGCTCGGGTACTCCTGCCATCCCAGTGCCGAGGCCGAGATGCGGCGCGTCGCCGAGAAGGTCGTCGCCACGTTCCCGGTGCGGGCGCTCGCCGCCGTGCACCGGGTCGGGGATCTCTCAGTGGGGGACCTCGCCGTCGTCGTCGCCGTGTCCTGCCCGCACCGCGGAGAGGCCTTCGAGGCCTGCCGGAAGCTGATCGACGATCTCAAGCACGAGGTGCCGATCTGGAAGCACCAGACGTTTTCTGACGGCACGGAGGAATGGGTCGGTGCCTGCTGAACCCTTCCTTCACCTCTCCGGTTGCGTAACCGCACCCCTGGCGTGAGCGTTGTCAGTGCGGATGGTTAATCTGCTGATCAGTCAGTTTCGCGGTTGCTCGGTGTGGGGTCGGGAGGTCGGCATGGGGGCGCTCGTCTGGTTGTTGATTCCGTTTGTGGCCGCGGTCGCCGCCGGGCTGTGGGGCAGTTGGGCCAACCGCACCCGGAAGATCCGCAGCGACGGCCCCGAGCTCGACGGGTACGCCCGTTTCCGCGCCGCCATGGAGAAGTCCCACTCCGGCACCTGAGACCTCCGACGGCGCCCTGACCATCATCCGACAGCGGCGCCCTGACGATGGTCTGACAGACACGTCCCGTACTGTCGTGCCATGCCACGCCGCACCGCGACGATGCTCGCCTCCACCCTGATGCTGATCGCGCTCCTGTGCGCGGGAGTTTTCATCAACGTCCCCTACGCCGAGATGTCACCGGGCCCCACGGTGAACACCCTCGGGGACCACGGCGGCGAGCCGGTGCTGCAGATCTCCGGGCGCAAGACGTATCCGACGAGCGGTCACCTGAACATGACCACCGTCCGGGTCACCAGCGCCGACTTCAGGATGAACCTCGTCGAGGCCGTCTACGGCTGGCTCGCGCACGACTACAAGATCGTCCCGCACGACACGCTCTACCCGGACGGCAAGACGGAGGAGCAGTCGACCCAGGAGAACGCCGAGGAGTTCAGCCAGTCCCAGGAGAGCGCCAAGGTCGCCGCCCTGAAGGAGCTGGACGTCCCGGTGCAGTCCTGGGTGATCGTCTCCACCGTCGTCAAGGACTCCCCGGCCGAGGGCCGGCTGCACGCCGGTGACGTGATCAAGGCCGTCGACGGTACGACGGTGAAGGCGCCGGACGACGTCGCCAAGCTGGTGACCAAGCACAAGCCCGGCGAGGACGTCGTGTTCACGATCGTGCCCGCGAAGGAGCAGGCCGCCGCCGAGAAGGCGCACAGAACGGCCACCAAGACCGAGAAGGTCACGATCACGACCAAGGCGTCCGACGACCAGGGCGAGAAGCGGGCCATCGTCGGGATCGCCGCCGGGACCGACCACACCTTCCCGTTCACCGTCGACATCAAGCTCGCCGACGTCGGCGGCCCGAGCGCCGGTCTGATGTTCGCGCTCGGCATCTACGACAAGCTCACCCCGGGCAGCCTGACCGGCGGCAAGTTCGTCGCCGGCACCGGCACCATCGACGACGACGGCAAGGTCGGCCCGATCGGCGGCATCGAGATGAAGACGGTCGGCGCGCGCGACAAGGGCGCCCAGTACTTCCTGACCCCCGCCGACAACTGCGCGGCCGCCGCCAAGGACACCCCGAGCGGACTCACCCTGGTCAAGGTGAAGACCATCGACGACGCCCTCGGCGCGCTCAAGGACCTCCGCGAGGGCAGGACGTCCGACCTGCCGAAGTGCACGGCCAAGGGCTGACCGGCACGCGCGCGTATGACGACGGGGGCGCCCCTCACACCGAGGGCGCCCCCGTCGTCGTACCGGAAGAGCTCGAAGGCCTCGAAGAAGCGGAAGGCCTCAGTCCGCGAACGTCGCCGACAGGGCCTCCGCCAGGCCGGGGACCAGGTCGCGGCCCGTGAGGACCTCCGTGGGGGAGTCCTTCTCGCGCAGGCGCAGGGCCGAGTCGCGGGTGCCGTCGCGCAGGACCGCGACCGTCATCCGGACCTCCTGGCGGTCCGGGTGCTCGGCGACCCACTTCGCCAGCTTGGCCTCGCTCAGCCCCTGCGGCACGGACGCCTCGGCGGACGGCGGCAGCATCAGGCGCTCCACGGTGAGCGCGCAGCCGACGACCGCGTCGGGCCAGGCGATGGTGCCGAGGAACTCGTCGAGCGCCTTGCCCGCGGGGATCTCGTCCTGCTCGATGGGGGTCAGGCCCGAGGACTCCTGCGCGTCCTCCAGGCCGAGCTGGCTCGCGAGAACGGGTTCCTGGGCTCGCAGCCGGGCGGTGTCTACGAGGGCGAACAGGCGGGCGGGCTGGTCCCAGCCGAGGCCGGAGGCGTACTCGTCGATCTCGAGAACGGCCCGGGTGAGCGGGCTCGCCGCCATGGGAGTGTTGGACATGGTCACAATCCTGCCTCGTTAGTCACCGGAATCGGGAACCGAGTAAACGGTGAGTAAGTTGCATAGGTGTGGGCCCGCGATCACGGGGGCCACGGAGGGGCTCGCGAACACGGGGGCCTGACGGATCGACAGCGAACTTCGAGGTGCGCACCTTGGCTTTCCAGATGCCGGACCGCGGCGGAGGCCCCACGGGGCCGCGGATGAGAGTGGGCCGCCCGTCCCGGCGTGCCAGGACCCTGCTCATGACGCTGGGCGTCCTTGCCGTCCTCGGCATGGCGTTCACCATGTTCGCCGGCTTCTGGACGGACTGGCTCTGGTACCGCTCGGTGAACTACTCGTCGGTGTTCACCACCACCCTGTGGACCAAGATCGGGCTGTTCTTCGTCTTCGGCGTGCTGATGGCCCTCGCGGTCGGCTTCAACATCTGGCTGGCCCACCGGCTGCGCCCGCCGCTGAGCGCCATGTCGATGGAGCAGCAGAACCTCGACCGCTACCGCATGGGCATCGCGCCGTACAAGAAGTGGCTGCTGCTCGGGATCGTCTCCCTGGTGGGCCTGATCGCCGGCGCCTCGGCGGCCGGCCAGTGGCGGGTCTGGCTGATGTGGGTCAACGGCGTGTCCTTCGGCCAGAAGGACCCCCAGTTCCACCTCGACATCTCCTTCTACACCTTCGACCTGCCCTGGTACCGGTTCCTGCTCGGCTTCGGCTTCGCCGCCGCGATCCTCTCGGTGATCGCCGCCGCGCTCACCCACTACCTGTACGGCGGTCTGCGGGTCACCTCCCCGGGCGCGCGGGCCACGGCCGCGGCGACCGGCCACCTCTCGGTGCTGCTCGGCGTCTTCGTCGCCCTGAAGGCGGTCGCGTACTGGCTCGACCGCTACGGCCTCGCGGTCAAGTCCAGCGACTTCAAGGCGACCGACAGCTGGACGGGCCTCAGGTACGTCGACGCGAACGCCTATCTGCCGGCCAAGACCATCCTGTTCTGCATCGCCGTCATCTGCGCGCTGCTGTTCTTCGCCACCCTGTGGCGGCGCACCTGGCAGCTGCCCGTGATCGGCTTCGGCCTGATGGTGCTCTCGGCGATCCTCATCGGCGGGCTCTACCCCGCGATCGTCCAGAAGTTCCAGGTCCAGCCGAACGAGCAGGCCAAGGAAGCGCCGTACGTCGAGAAGAACCTCAAGGCGACGCGTGAGGCCTACGGCATCGACGACGCCTCCGTGAAGGAGTACGACGGCAAGTCCACCACCACGGACAAGACCAAGCTGCGCGACGACGTCGACGCCACGGCGAGCATCCGGGTCGTGGACCCCAACGTGGTCTCGCCGACGTTCCAGCAGCTCCAGCAGATGCGGAACTACTACGCGTTCCCGACCAACCTGGACGTCGACCGTTACAGCAAGGACGGCAAGGATCAGGACACGGTCATCGGGCTGCGCGAGCTGAACCTCGCCGGCATCCCGAAGAACAACTGGATCAACGACCACTTCCGCTACACCCATGGCTACGGCGTGGTGGCCGCGAAGGGCACCGAGGCCGACGCCGAGGGCCGCCCGGTCTTCACCGAGTCCAACCTGCCCTCGCAGGGTGACCTCGGGACGTACCAGCAGCGCGTCTACTACGGCGAGAAGACCACCACGTACTCGATCGTCGGCGGTCCCCAGAAGGAGATCGACTACTCCGACGACTCCGGTGAGAAGACCTACAGCTACGAGGCCAAGAGCGGGGTCAACCTCTCCAGCCCGGTCAACCGGGCCGCGTACGCGGTGGCGTTCAGCGAGCCGCAGATCCTCTACTCCGGAGCGATCGGCGAGGGCTCGCGGATCCTGTACAACCGCACCCCCAAGCAGCGCGTCGAGGCGGTCGCCCCCTGGCTGACCATCGACGGCGACGCCTATCCGGCGGTGGTCAACGGCAGGATCCAGTGGATCGTCGACGCGTACACGACGACGAACGGCTATCCGTACTCCTCGCGTACGACCCTCGGTGACACCACGGCCGACTCGCTGACCGCGACGAACAACCAGCGCGCGGTGGTGGCCCAGCAGAACCAGGTCAACTACATCCGCAACTCGGTGAAGGCGACCGTCGACGCGTACACCGGCCAGGTCAAGCTCTACCAGTGGGACACCAAGGACCCGGTCCTCAAGACCTGGATGAAGGCGTTCCCGGGCACGGTGGAGTCCAAGAAGGACATCTCCACCGACCTGATGGCCCATCTGCGGTACCCGCAGGACCTGTTCAAGGTCCAGCGTGAGCTGCTGGCCCGCTACCACGTCGAGGACGCGGACACCTTCCTCAGCGGCAGCGAGGTCTGGCAGGTGCCGGACGACCCGACCAACAAGTCGGGCGACGCGGTCCCGCCGTACTACCTGAGCATGAAGATGCCCGACCAGTCGGCACAGGCGTTCTCGCTCACGACGACGTTCACGCCCAACGGCCGGGACAACCTCAGTGCGTTCATGTCGGTCGACGCCGAGGCCGGCAGCGGTGACTACGGCAAGATCAGAATCCTGAAACTGCCGACCAACACCACGGTCAACGGGCCCAAACAGGTGCAGAGCCAGTTCAACTCCGAACAGGACATCGCCGAGACCATCAGCCTCCTCAACAGAGGCGACTCCAATGTGGAGTACGGCAATCTCCTGACGGTGCCGCTCGACGGAGGACTGCTCTACGTGGAGCCGGTCTACGTACGCGGTGGTGGACTCAAGTACCCGCTGCTGCGGAAGGTGTTGGTCACCTACGGCGGCAACACCGCCTTCGAGGACACCCTCGACGAGGCCCTGAACAAGGTGTTCGGGGCGGACGGTTCGCCCCCCCCGCCACCGGACGACGACGGCGGGACCACCAAGCCGCCGCCGGCCTCCGGCAACCCGACGGTCCAACAGGCGCTGGACGACGCCCAGAAGGCCTTCGACGCCGGCCAGGAAGCCCTCAAGAAGGGCGACTGGGAGGCGTACGGCCGGGCCCAGGCGGATCTCGAGGACGCGCTCAAGCGGGCCGAGGACGCGCAGGCCGCGGCGGACAAGGGCGGCGGCACCAGCGCCAAGCCCAGCAGCAGTCCGACTCCCAGGAGCAGCACCGGCGCCAAGCCCAGCGGTAGTCCGAGCAGCAGCCCCAGCGGCTGATCAGCCGCTGGTCACCTGCCCACCCCCGCGCCGTGATACGGTGGGAACACAACGGCGCGGGGTGGAGCAGCTCGGTAGCTCGCTGGGCTCATAACCCAGAGGTCGCAGGTTCAAATCCTGTCCCCGCTACTGCAATCGAAGGCCCGGATCCTTTCAGGATCCGGGCCTTCGTGATGTGCGAACGCATGTGCCGGAGAAGTGACGGCCGTGCCCCCGGCGGCAGTTGGGGGGAACTGTGTTTCACTTGTCGTTCTGTGGGCATGTCGACAAAACGCTGAAGTGACCTCACTGGCTGCGGTATACCAGGTGTACCCAGGTTGCAGGTGGTGCGACGATGGACGTTATGGGGGACAAGGCAACTCTGTTGGAGACAGGGCGTTTTGTGCAGCCTGCCGATTTTTCGGAGTCGACGGGCGACTTGTCGCAGCCCATGGACCGGGACGAGACCGGGGAGGCTGCCGAGGAGGCACGGCAGCGCCTGGCCGCGGAGGCCGGTGACGTCGAGGCGATGAGCGTCCTCGGCGCCCTCCTGCTGCGCCGCGGCGACCTCGACGGAGCCGAACCCCATCTGCGTGCCGCCACCGCCGCCGGCGACCGGGCCGCCGCCAACAACCTCGGGGTCCTGCTGCACCAGCGCGGCTACCCCGACGACGCGGCCGGCTGGTGGCGGATCGCCGCCGTCGCCGGGTCCGCGGCGGCCGCACACGCGCTCGGCCGCCACCACCGTGAGCGCGGCGACGAGCCCGCCGCCGAGTACTGGCTGCGCCAGTCCGCCGAGCAGGGACACGCACTGGGCGCCTACGCGCTCGCCGACCTGCTGGAGCACCGCGGGGACGCCGGTGCCGAGCAGTGGATGCGGATCGCCGCCGAGCGGGGGCACCGGGAGGCGGCCTACCGGCTGGCCCGGACGCTCGACCGCCGGCTGGTGCCCGAGGGGGACGTCGGGGAGGACCACGGCGCCGGGGCCGAGGCCGAGCAGTGGTACCGGCAGGCCGCCGCGCGCGGGCACCGGCGGGCGGCACTGCACCTCGGGGCGATCCTGGAGCGGCGCGGTGCGCTCAAGGAGGCCGGACGCTGGTACCTGACCTCCGCCAAGGACGGGGAGGCGCGGGCCGCCTGCGCCCTCGGCTTCCTGCTGCGGGACGCCGGAGACACCGAGAGCGCCGCCGTGTGGTGGCTGCGCGCCGCCCAGGACGGGGACGGCAACGCGGCCAACGCGCTGGGCGCCCTGCACGCCGAGCGCGGCGAGTCCCAGACCGCCGAGCGCTGGTACCGGGCGGCGATGGACGCCGGTGACGACAACGGCGCGTACAACCTCGGGCTGCTCTGCGCCGAGCAGGGGCGGACCGCGCAGGCCGAGCAGTGGTACCGGCGGGCCGCGTACGCGGGGCACCGGGAGGCGGCCAACGCGCTCGCCATCCTGCTGCTCCAGGGCGGCGACACGGCCGGCGCGGAGCCGTGGTTCTCCAAGGCCGCGGAGGCCGGGAGCGTGGACGCCGCGTTCAACCTCGGCATCCTGTTCGCCGGGCGGGGCGAGGAGGCCGTCGCCCTGCGCTGGTACGAGCGTGCCGCCGCCGCCGGGCACACCGAGGCAGCGCTCCAGGTGGGCATCGCCCGGCTGCGGGACGGGGACGAGGCCGGGGCCGAGCGGCACCTGCGGTGTGCCGCGGGGGGCGGCAGCGCGGAGGCCGCGTACCGGCTGGCGACCGTGCTGGACGCCCGGCGGCCGCCGGCGCCCGAGCACTCGCTCGGGGAGCCGGTGCACGAGGAGAAGAGCGAGTGCGAGGAGTGGTACGAGCGGGCGGCCTCCCAGGGGCACCGCCGCGCGCAGGTGCGGGTGGGCATGCTCGCCGCCGCCCGGGGTGACGTCGTGGAGGCGGCCCGGTGGTACCGGGAGGCCGCCGAGGCGGGATCCCGAAACGGGGCGTTCAACCTGGGACTGCTGCTCGCCCGGGAGGGGAGCGAGCCGGAGGCCGCCGTGTGGTGGGCCCGGGCCGCCGACGCGGGGCATGGGCGGGCGGCGTTGCGGCTGGCCCTGGTCTACGCGCGTCGGGGCGAGCTGGCGGAAGGCCAGCGGTGGGCCGATCGGGCGGTGGCGCTGGGGCCTGCCGAGGTGTCGAAGCGGGCGGCGCGGCTGCGGGACGCGTTGCACGAGGAACTGTCGGCCTAGCGGCTCCTGGACGGGCGCTGCCTGGACAACCGATTTGCCTCTGGCCTCCCCCTTCACGTAACGTTGCATTCATCGCCGCGGGGTGGAGCAGCTCGGTAGCTCGCTGGGCTCATAACCCAGAGGTCGCAGGTTCAAATCCTGTCCCCGCTACTGAAGGCCGAGGGCCGGAATCCGAAAGGGTTCCGGCCCTCGGTGTTTTCGTCGGCAAGGACCCGGTGGCCGCACAGCGATATGGCGGCCCGTCAGATTTCAAGGACCCCATGGACGCCACGAAGCCCCGGCATCCACCAGGGAGGCCGGGGCTTCGGTGAAGGTCGTTAAGCCGCCGCGCAGTTGGGGCACAGGCCCCGGTACGTCACCTCGACGTCCGAGACGGTGAAGCCGAAGCGCTCCGAGTCGGGGAGGTCCGCCATCGGGTTGCCCGTGGGGTGCACGTCCCGGATGGCGCCGCACTGGGCGCACACCAGGTGGTGGTGCGGCATGTGGGCGTTCGGGTCGTACCGCTTGGCGCGCTTGTCGGTGGCGACTTCGAGCACCTCGCCGAGCGAGACCAGCTCACCCAGCGTGTTGTAGACGGTGGCCCGGGAGATCTCGGGCAGCTTGGCCACGGCGCGCGCGTGGACCTCGTCGGCCGTCAGGTGGACGTGTTCGCCGTCGAGGACCTCGGCCACGACGCGCCGCTGCGCGGTCATCCGCCATCCGCGGCCGCGCAGTCGTTCCAAAAGGTCGCTCATGCGTCCCAGCCTAACAGCTGCGGACCAGAATCCGAATGGGTGTGAGTTTGGATGGGCACTGGACTTGGATTAAGTCCAGATCAGGAGCGGGCCGGTACGCGCTGCCGGTCCGGAGCCCAGCAGCGGATGATGTCGCGGACCGAGACGATGCCGGCGGGCTCGCCGTGGTCCAGGACGATCAGGTGCCGGAAGCCGCCGTGGGCCATCGCCTGTGCGGCCTCCTCCAGGGTCCAGGCCGGTGTGGCGAAGACGACGTCGGTGGTGGTGTGGGCGTGGGCGTACTCCGTGTCCGGGCTCTGGCCCAGTCCTACGGAGTTGAGGATGTCGCGCTCGGTGAGGATGCCGGTGCCGGTGCCGTCGGGATCGAGGACCACGGCCGCGCCCACCCGGCGGGCGGACATCAGGGCGGCGGCCTGGCGGAGTGTGTGGGCGGGGCCGATGGTGAGGACCACCGTGCTCATGGCGTCGCGGACGAGCATGGGTTCGCAGTCACCTCCTGGGAACCAATGGATTGGTTCATTGGTTCACAAGTTCACAAATGAGGGTCCTCTCAGAGTCGCAGGTAAAGCGGGGGTCAACAAGAGGGCGCGCGCCGCCGATTGAGGGCGTGCGCGCTCACATGTGCTTCCCGGACGCGCTCCGCGCCGCTAGTAGCGCTCGTTGAGGTAACCCAGGAACTCGTCGTGCAGCAGGCCGTTGGAGGCGGCCGCGTTGCCGCTGTGCGGGCCGGGGCGGCCGTCGAGGCCGGTGAAGGTGCCGCCGGCCTCCGTGACGACGATCGCGTTCGCGGCCATGTCCCAGAGGGACAGCTCCGGTTCCGCGCAGAGGTCGATCGAGCCCTCGGCGACCATCATGTAGGGCCAGAAGTCGCCGTACGCGCGCGTGCGCCACACCTCGCGGGTCAGGTCCAGGAAACCGCCCAGGCGGCCCTGGTCCTCCCACCCCGTGAGGGAGGAGTAGGCGAAGGAGGCGTCGGAGAGCTTGCCGACCTTGGAGACGTGCAGGCGGGAGGCGGAGGTGAGGCTACGGCCGCTGAAGGCGCCGTTGCCCTTCGCGGCCCACCAGCGGCGGCCCAGCGCCGGGGCGGAGACCACACCGACGACGGGCTGGTAGCCGCCCTCCGCCGCCTCCATGAGGGAGATCAGGGTCGCCCAGACGGGAACGCCCCGTACGTAGTTCTTGGTGCCGTCGATCGGGTCGATGACCCAGCGGCGCGGGCCGGTGCCCTCGATGCCGTACTCCTCACCGAGGATGGCGTCGCGGGGACGGGCGCGCTTGAGGTGGCCGCGGATGAGTTCTTCCGCCGCCTTGTCCGCCTCACTGACCGGGGTCATGTCCGGCTTTGTCTCGACCTTGAGGTCCAGTGCCTTGAAGCGGTCCATGGTGGTCGCGTCGGCCGCGTCCGCGAGGACGTGGGCGAGGCGGAGGTCGTCGAGGTAGTCCGGCATGTGGGGAACCGTATCCGGGGGTGCGTGTACGGGGCTACCAGGGCCGCAGTGTGGACAGTGCGAAGGACTGCCGCAGCGGGTCGTATCCCGGACGCGGGCGCCCGGTGAGGGCCGGCCGTGCGATCCCCCCGCGCCCGCCATGAGCGGGCGCATGCCCCCGCGAACCCTTGACAGTGCCCCCGCACGCGTCAAATCTGGGCGCAGAGCTGCCTGCTCCCTGGGAGGCGATGATGCCTGCTGCGCGGGAATCGCTGCTGGATGCCGCTTATGCGGCATTGGCGCGCCGGCCGTGGTCCGCCGTGAGGATGGTGGATGTCGCGGCGACCGCCGGAGTGTCCCGGCAGACGCTGTACAACGAGTTCGGGAGCAAGGAAGGGCTGGCCCGCGCGCTGGTGAGACGAGAGGCCGACGGGTATCTCGTCGGCGTCGACCGGGCGCTCACCACGCACGGCGACGCCCGGGACCGGCTGACCGCGACCGCCGAGTGGACCACCGTCTCCGCCCGGGAGAACGCGCTCGTGCGGGCCATGCTCACCGGTTGCTGGAGCGAGCGGCTGCCCTCGCCGACGCTCACGGCGGTGCCCTCCTCCTCCGCCGTACCGGCCCAGCGCCGGGCCGACGGGCCGCTGCCCTCGCCCGGCGAGTTCGTGGCACTGGTGCGCGACCGTGCCGTGTCCGTCCTGGCCGGGCCCGGCGTGCACAAGTCGGACGTCCCCGAGCTCGCCCGCTCCTGCGAACTCGCCGTCCGGCTCGCGCTGTCCTGCGTGGCCGCCCCGCCGGGTGAGGGCGGGGTCGCGGACCTGGTGCGGAGCGCGCTGTACCGGCAGCCGGTGTGAACGTGCCTAGTGCTGCGAGCCCGACAGCTGGAGTCCGATCACCCCGATGATCACCAGGCTGATCGAGACGATCTTCAGCGTGGACACCAGGTCGTCGAGGAAGACCATCCCGTAGATCGCGGTGCCCGCCGCGCCGATGCCGGTCCACACCGCGTAGGCGGGGCCGACGTCCAGCTTCCTCAGGGACAGGGTCAGCAGGCCGAAACTGCCGAGCGCGAAGATGCAGAACGCGATCGTGGGCCACAAGCGGGTGAAACCGTGGGAGAGCTTCAGACACACGGCGAAACCGGTCTCCAGCAACCCGGCCACCACCACCAGCAGCCACGCCATGTGCTGTCCTCCCGTATGTCCGGCCGTATGTCCGGCTCGGTGCGAGTATGCACTTACCGAACTCGCGTACACCCAAACAACGCGGAGGTCAGTCCCCTCCGGCGCTCTTCCTCAGTCGCCCTCCGTGCGCTCCCGCGTCGAGAGCAGCCGCCGCAGGGAGTACAGCCGGGCCGGATCGGCGTGGCCCTCGGCCACCCAGGCGTCCAGTGCGCAGTCCGGCTCGTCGTGACTGCACGCGCGCGGACAGTTCTCGGTGCCGGGCTCCAGGTCGGGGAACGCCTGGATCACCCGGGACGGATCGACGTGGTGCAGCCCGAACGACCGAAGGCCCGGCGTGTCGATCACCCAGCCGTCGTCGCCCGCCAGCGGAAGCGCCAGCGCCGACGTCGTGGTGTGCCGGCCGCGTCCGGTCACCGCGTTCACATGGCCGGTCAGGCGCCTGCGGTCCTCCGGGACCAGGGCGTTGACCAGGGTCGTCTTGCCGACGCCCGAGTGGCCGACGAACGCCGTGATCTTGCCGTCGAGCTGCTCGCGCACCCGGGCCACCGCGGTGCCGTTCTCCAGCTCCTCGCGGCTGGTGACGACGTACGGGATGTCCAGGTCGCCGTAGAGCTCCAGGAGTTTGTCCGGCGGGGCCAGGTCCGACTTCGTCATGACCAGCAGCGGGGTGAGGCCGCCGTCGAAGGCCGCCACCAGGCAGCGGTCGATGAGGCGGGGGCGGGGCTCCGGGTCGGCGAGGGCCGTGACGATGGCGAGCTGGTCGGCGTTGGCGACGACCACTCGCTCGTAGGGGTCGTCGTCGTCGGCCGTACGGCGCAGGACCGAGGTGCGCTCCTCGATGCGGACGATCCGCGCGAGGGTGTCCTTCTGGCCGGACAGGTCGCCTACGAGGGCCACCCGGTCGCCGACGATCGCCGCCTTGCGGCCCAGTTCGCGGGCCTTCATCGCCATCACGATCCGGTCGTCGACGAGGACGGTCAGGCGGCCCCGGTCGACGGTGAGGACCATGCCCCAGGAGGCGTCCTCGTGCTTGGGCCGGATGTGGGTGCGCGGCCGGTTGCCCTTGCGGTTGGGGCGGCTGCGGATGTCGTCCTCGTCGGTGTGCTTGCCGTAGCGGCGCATGGCGGTGGGTCCCCTACGCCTTCCGGCTCCCGAGCATCCCGCTCCACAGGTCCGGGAAGTCCGGCAGGGTCTTGGCCGTCGTCGCGACGTTCTCGATCTGCACTCCCTCGACCGCGAGGCCGATGATCGCGCCCGCCGTGGCCATCCGGTGGTCCTCGTAGGTGTGGAAGATCCCGCCGTGCAGGGGGCGGGGGCGGATGTGCAGGCCGTCGGCGGTCTCGGTGACGTCACCGCCGAGCTCGTTGATCTCCTTGGTGAGCGCGGCCAGCCGGTCCGTCTCGTGCAGGCGCAGATGGGCCACCCCGCGCAGGGTGGAGGGGGAGTCCGCGAGGGCCGCCACGGCCGCGATGCCCGGGGTCAGCTCGCCGACCTCGCCGAGGTCGACATCGATGCCGTGGACGGCACCCGAACCGGTGAACACCAGGCCGTACTCGGTGAGTTCGCAGGAACCGCCCATCTCGGTGAAGATCTCGCGCAGTTGGTCACCCGGCTGGGTGGTGCGGGCCGGCCAGTCCGGGATGACGACCCTGCCGCCGGTCACCAGGGCCGCCGCCAGGAACGGCTGGGCGTTGGAGAGGTCGGGCTCGATGGTGAGGTCGCGGCCCAGCAGGGCACCCGGCGTGACCCGCCAGACGTTCGGCTCGCCGCCCGCCTCCGGGGTGTCCACCTGGGCGCCCACCGCGCGCAGCATGTCCACGGTCATCCGGATGTGCGGCATCGACGGCAGCGCCGAGCCCACGTGCCGGACCTCGACGCCCTGGTTGAAGCGCGGACCGGACAGCAGGAGCGCCGACACGAACTGCGACGACGAGGACGCGTCGATCTCGACAGGCCCGCCGTCCAGGGCGCCCCCGCCGTGCACCGTGAGCGGCAGCGCGCCGCGCCCGTCGTCGTCGATCCGCGCGCCGAGGACGCGCAGGGCGTCGATCACACCGTGCAGAGGGCGTTCGTACGCCCTCGGGTCGCCGTCGAAGCGGATCTCGCCGTCGGCGAGGGCGGCGACGGGCGGGAGGAAGCGCATGACCGTGCCCGCGTTGCCGACGTCCACCGTGGCGGGGCCGCGCAGGCCTGCCGGCAGGACGCGCCAGGTCTCGCCGGTGCCGTCGGGGCCGACCCCCTCCTCGATGCCCACGCCCATCTCACGCAGAGCGGCCGCCATGAGGAGGGTGTCGCGGGAGCGGAGGGGACGGCGCAGCCAGCCCGGCTCGCTGGCGAGGGCCGCCAGCACGAGCGCTCGGTTGGTGACTGACTTCGACCCCGGTACGTGGACCGTCGCGTCGACGGCTGCGCTCGCGTGGGGGGCGGGCCAGAGGGCGGTGTCTGAGGGGTTCGAAGCCATGGGTTCACTTTAGTAGGGGGCCGGGTGTCGGGTGCTGCGCCGTCGTGGCTGGTCGCGCCCCCCGATCACACCTCCAACATCCACCTGCCACCGCCTATCAGCGAGCACAGGCTCACCGCGTGGAACAGGAACAGCCACAGGCCCGCCGGGACGTGCGTCAGCCGGGACAACTGGTCCGCGTCCGAGTCGCCCGCCCCGCCCCTCGCCCGCTTCGCCTGTAGCTCGAAAGCGGGACGCACCCCGCCAAGGAGCAGGAACCAGACCACCGCGTACGCGAACGCCGCCTGCACCTGGGGTCCGGCGAGCCAGGACACCACCACGAAGGTGCCGCCGGTGAGCACCACCGTCAGCGCCCCGTACGCGTTGCGGATCATCACCAGCATCGCCACCAGCAGGGCCGTCGCCGCCCACAGCAGCAGGGTGATGCGGCCCGCGGCGAGCAGGGCGGCGCCGCCCAGGCCGAGCAGCGGGGGAGCGGTGTAACCGGCCGCCGCAGTGAGGATCATGCCGATGCCGTGCGGCTTGCCCCGGCTGACCGTGAGCCCGCTGGTGTCGGAGTGCAGTCGTATGCCGGTGAGCTGACGTCCGGTCAGCAGGGCGACCAGACCGTGGCCGCCCTCGTGGGCGATGGTGATGGCGTTGCGCGAGAGCCGCCACAGCGTATGGGGGACCACTATGACGAGCGCCGCCGCCATGGTGGCCAGCACCACCCACAGGTCGGGGTCGGGCTGGGTGCCGATGAGCTCGTCCCACAGAGAGGTCGCTGTGCTGGTGTCCATGTCTCCCGGTGGCTCCCTCTCGTCGTACGGAGTCTGGCAGTGTGGCACGTATGTGCGGACGGTATGCAGCCAGTCGTGGCCCCGAGGATCTCGCAGGAGTCTTTGAGATCGAGATGGGGGTCCCCCCAGGGCGAGCGGAGTCGAGCCTCTGGGGGAGGGAGCCCGAGGAGACCCTGGAGCCCGACTACAACGTGGCCCCGACCAAGGAGGTCTACGCCGTCCTGGACCGCCCTCTCAAGGACGTCGAGGACCCGCGTCCGGTTCGGCAGCTGCGGAAGCTCAGGTGGGGCCTGGTCCCGAGCTGGTCGAAGACGCCCGAGGGCGCGGCCCGGATGATCAACGCGCGCGCGGAGACCGTGCACGAGAAGCCGTCGTACAAGAGGGCCTTCGCCACCCGCCGCTGCATCATCCCCGCCGACGGCTACTACGAGTGGGTCACCGGGTCCGGCGAGCGGGAGCTGGAGGTGGAGGGCAGGAAGAAGCGGCCGCGCAAGCAGCCCTACTTCGTGCTGCCCGCCGACGGTTCGGTGTTCGCGATGGCCGGGCTGTACGAGTTCTGGCGGGACAAGACCCTGCCCGACGACCATCCGCAGGCCTGGTGGGCGACCTGCTCCGTGATCACCACCGAGGCGGAGACCGGCCCGCTCGCCGTCTCCCCGGCCGACGGCCCGCGCTCCCTCGCCGACATCCACCCCCGGATGCCGCTGATGCTGACCCCGGACCGCTGGGACACCTGGCTCGACCCGTCCCGCACGGACCTGGAGGACCTGCGCTCCCTGCTGGCCGCCCCGCCCGAGGGGCTCATGCGCGCCTACCCGGTCTCCACCGCCGTCAGCAACGTCCGCAACAACGGGCCGGAGCTGCTGAAGGAACTGGACGGGCCGGAAGAGGCCACCCTCTTCTAGCCTTCAGGTGTGAAGACCGAGATCATCAGCACCGAGACGATCACCACCGGGACCGGGGACGCCCGCGTCACCTGGCACCCGGCGAAGCGGCCACGGCTCGTGCTGGCCGTCAGTCATGGCGCCGGCGGCGGTATCGAGGCGCGGGACCTCCAGGCACTCGCCGCGGTGCTTCCCCGGCACAACGTGACGGTCGCCCTGGTCGAGCAGCCCTGGCGGGTGGCCGGCAAGAAGCTCGCGCCCGCGCCGAAGACGCTGGACGCGGGATGGCGGGGCCTCTGGCCCGCTCTCGCGCGGCCCGGCCTGCCGGTGGTCTCCGGCGGCCGCAGCGCGGGGGCCCGCGTCGCCTGCCGTACGGCCGTGGAGCTGGGCGCCGCCGCGGTCCTCGCCCTGAGCTTCCCGCTGCACCCGCCCGGCAAGCCGGAGAAGTCCCGCGCCGACGAGCTGCTCGGATCCGGGGTGCCCACCCTGGTCGTCCAGGGCGGCAACGACCCCTTCGGGAAGCCGCAGGAGTTCCCGGCCGGATCCTTCGAACTGGTCGAGGTGCCCTGCGGCGATCACGGCTTCGCCGTGCCGAAGCGCGCGCCGATCACCCAGGACGAGGCCGTGACGGTCATCACGGACGCGGTGGTGAAGTGGGCCGGGTCACTGGGGTGAAAGCCCGGGAATGCTGAGCCGCGGACCTCTGTTGAGCCGGACAGAAGCGCTGAAGACACAGCGCGGACCGTCGTAGAGAGGAAGTCCGCCGCATGGGTTCGACCTTCTGCCCGAGCCGAAGCAGCCGTGCTGACCTGGACTGGACGGTGCTGCATGCGGCCAAGACCACCCCTATTCGGGGGGCGGCCGGGACGGGTAGTCGTCTATCCTCCAATTCCGGTGGCACCGGTTTCGGTGCTGCCCGGAATCTTGAGGAGGTGGGTCCGGTCACTGGGATCGACGCAGGGACCGACAACGGCCAGGCGGAGCAGCCCGAGGGCCAGGGCGCGAGCACGGAGTCCACTGCGGAGCGCACCGCGCGCTTCGAGCGGGACGCGCTCGAATTCCTCGACCAGATGTACTCGGCCGCGCTGCGCATGACGCGCAACCCGGCCGACGCCGAAGACCTGGTGCAGGAGACGTACGCCAAGGCGTACGCGTCCTTCCACCAGTTCCGTGAGGGGACCAACCTCAAGGCGTGGCTGTACCGGATCCTCACCAACACGTTCATCAACTCGTACCGCAAGAAGCAGCGCGAACCCCAGCGCTCCGCGGCCGAGGAGATCGAGGACTGGCAGCTCGCGCGTGCCGAGTCGCACATGTCGACCGGTCTGCGCTCCGCCGAGTCGCAGGCGCTCGACCACCTGCCCGACTCGGACGTGAAGGAAGCGCTCCAGGCGATCCCCGAGGAATTCCGCATCGCCGTCTACCTCGCTGACGTAGAGGGCTTTGCGTACAAGGAGATCGCGGACATCATGGGGACACCCATCGGTACGGTGATGTCCCGCCTGCACCGCGGACGCCGTCAACTGCGCGGCATGCTGGAGGACTACGCGCGTGAGCGCGGGCTCGTGCCGGCCGGTGCCGGCGAGTCGAACGAAGCGAAAGGCTCGGGCTCATGAGCTGCGGAGAGCCGCACGAGACGGACTGCAGTGAGGTACTCGACCATCTCTACGAGTTCCTCGACAGTGAGATGCCGGACGCCGATCGCGCCAAGTTCAAGCAGCACTTCAACGAGTGCTCGCCGTGTCTGGAGAAGTACGGCCTCGAAGCGGCCGTGAAGAAGCTCGTCAAGCGGTGCTGCGGTCATGACGACGTGCCCATCGACCTGCGCGCCAAGGTCCTGGGGCGGCTCGACCTGATCCGCTCCGGGCAGGCCGTGCCGGACCACGATGTGACGGCCTCGCCCCAGGAATCCTGAACCCCCGCTCAGAGAACGCGCTCGCATCACTCGAACGTGCTAATCGGCGGGTGATCACCCTGCGCCGCCTCCCCTCGCCGTCCTAGGCTCCTCGCAGCTGTGCGGACTGGGCTGGAGGGGCGACATGGAGGCGGTGCCGGCACGTGCGCGTGCGTACGTCGCCTGTGTCGCCGTAGCCGCACTGCTCTGTCTGCTGCCGCTGCCGGCCGTCCACGCTCCCTGGTGGGCGCTTGCCCTGCTCGCCGCGGTGTATGCCGGATGCGAGCAGGCGGCCACCCGGTGGCGGTTCGCGGGCACCTTCTACCCCGTCCTGCTCGCCGGCGCCTTTCTGCTCCCGCCCCCGGCCGCCGCCCTCGTGGGGCTGCCGGGGGCGCTGCTGTCCCCGGCCGAGCGGCGCCCGCGCGGCCTCCGCCGGATCTGGCGGGCCGCGCAGCTCGCGGTGAGCGTGTGGACGGCCGCGCGGGTACACGGGGCGCTGGGCGGCCGGGACGCGGTCGTGGCCGCCGACTTCCCGTACGCCCTGGTCCCGGCCGGCCTCGCGGTGCTCGTCTTCTGCCTGGTGCTGAGCCTGCTGGACGGGGGGATCCTGGCGCTCGCCGAGAGGATTCCCGTACGGCGGGCCTGGCGCGGCCTGTTCCTCCGCTCCCTCGCCCCCGTCGCCGTGCACGGGCTGGCCGGGCTCATGATGGCCGTGCTGTGGCGCAGTCCCTACGGTCCCGTCGCCGCGATGCTCGTGCTGCTGCCGATGTGCGTGTCGTGGTGGGTGTTCGCGCAGTACCACCGGGAGCGCGCCGCCCACCAGGCCACCATCCGGGCGCTGGTGCAGGCCGTCGACATCAAGGACGAGTACACGCGCGGGCACAGCGAGCGGGTCGGACAGGCGTCGATGATGATCGCGCGGGAGCTCGGCATGGACGACGCCAGGACCGAGGTGCTGCGGTTCGCCGGGATCCTGCACGACGTGGGCAAGCTCGGGGTGCCGACGCGGCTGCTCAGGAAGGACGGGCCGCTGACGCCGGAGGAGCGGCGGGTCATCGAGCTGCATCCCGAGTACGGACACGAGATGGTGCGGGGCATCTCCTTCCTCGGGGAGGCCCGGGCCGCGGTACTGCACCACCATGAGCGGCTGGACGGCAGCGGGTACCCGTACGGACTGATCGGGGGCCAGATCCCGGAGTCGGCACGGGTGGTGGCCGTGGCCGACGCCTTCGACGCGATGACCTCCACCCGCTCCTACCGGCGGGCCCGGCCCGTCGGCGCCGCGCTGGAGGAGCTGGAGCGGTGCGCGGGCAGCCAGTTCGACCCGCGGATGGTGACGGCCCTCGTCCGCGCCCTGTCCCGGCACGGCTGGCATCCGGCGGTCACGGCGGACGAGGCGGGTGAGGTGGACGAGGCGGGTGAGGTGGACGAGGCCGGTGTGCCGCGTCCCCGGCCGACCACCGCGGGGCGGCCGGGGGTACGACGGTGAGCGCGCCCGGGACGCTCCGCCGGCCGCCGCTCCTCACCCTCGTCCACACCTCCGCCGCCCTCCTCGCCCTCGGCTCCCTCTCCTACGTCCTGTGGACCGGCCTCGAGGAGCGCGGCACCGCACTCGCCTTCGGGGTGCTCATCACCGTCGGTGAGCTCAACCGGCGCGGCGGCCCCCACGTCAGGGAGGCCGCGCCGCTCGGCGCCGCCGGGGCCCTGTCCTACGCCCTGCTCGGCGAGAGCGCCGGCGCGCCCACCCATCACGGCGCCGCCCAGGTGGTGACCGTGGTCCTCGCCGCCTCCCTGGCCGGCAGCGTGCCGCACGTCGGACGCGGACAGGGCCCCACCGCCGACCAGCTCGCCCGCCGTGTGCTCACCGTCGGGTTCGCCGCCGTGTGCTTCCAACCCCTCTACAACCAGGGGACGTTCACGCACTGGAGCGGCCCCGCCTACGCCCTGCTCCTGCTCGCCCTGCTCTCGCTCACCGCGCTGTGCGACGCCGTGCTCGCGGCCGCCCTCGCGCACTCCCGCGCCCGCTGGCCCTTCGGCCCGCTGCTCAGGGACGAGCTGCGGGCCCTGCTCGGCATCGGGTCCGCCGTCGTCGCCACCGGGGCCGTGATGGCACTCGCGGTCGCCGTCGCGGGACTGTGGGCGCTGCCCGTCTTCTCGGTGCCGCTGCTGCTCACCCAGCTCTCCGTCCGCCGGTACGCCGCCGTCCGCTCCACCTACCGGCAGACCATCGCCTCCCTCGCCCGCGCCACCGAGATAGCCGGGTACACACCGGCCGGGCACGCCCGCAGGGTCGCCGCGCTCAGCCGCGAGGTCGGCCGGGACCTGGGGATGTCCCGGCCCGAGCTCACCGTCCTGGAGTACGCGGCCCTCATGCACGACATCGGCCAGCTGAGCCTCGTCGACCCGGTCCCCGCGGGCGCGACCGCCGGCCTGCCCCTCGCCGAACAGCGCCGCATCGCCCTGCTCGGCGGGGCCGTCGTACGGCAGACGGGCGTGGACGCGGCCGTCGCGGTGGTCGTGGAGCGGCAGGCGGACCCCTGCCGGGAGCAGCCGCTGGCCGCGCGGATCGTGCGGGCGGTGAACGCGTACGAGGAGAAGACGCGGGACGCCGGACCCGGCGGGCCATTGACCGCGCTCGAGGAGCTGCGCCTGGGCACCGCGGGGGACTACGCTCCGGACGTCGTGGAGGCGCTGGCCAGGGTGCTGTCGAGAGACTGTCTGACCTCCCCCGTGACGGGGTAACCCATGGGTAATGAGCGCCCTTCCAAGCACACGTGGTTGGATGCGGGAGAGAGGGTGTCCGGGGGCACAGCCAGCCCATTCGACGGAACCGGCAGGCGGGAATCGTGAGGATCTTCGGCAAGGGACGGCACCGGCCCTCCGCCTCCTGGCGGCAGGCCACGGACCGCGCGTTCACGCTGATCGGCGACGGTCGGTACGAGGACGCGGGCGCGCTGCTGACACGTGCGGCGGACCTGGAGCCGTGGCTGTCCGAGTCCTGGTTCAACCTGGCCCTTCTGCACAAGTTCCGGCACGACTGGGAGCAGGCGCGGGCCGCGGGCCTCAGGGCCGTCGCGCTGCTCGACCGGGAGACCGGGGCGCCCGACTGGTGGAACGTCGGTATCGCCGCGACCGCGCTCCAGGACTGGCCGCTGGCCCGGCGGGCCTGGCAGGCCTATGGGCTGCGGGTGCCCGGGGGTGCCACGGCCTCGGGTGAGCCGCTGGGGATGGACCTGGGCAGTGCTGCCGTACGGCTGTCTCCCGAGGGCGAGGCCGAGGTGGTCTGGGGGCGGCGGCTGGACCCCGCCCGCATCGAGGTGCTGTCCATCCCGCTGCCGTCCTCGGGGCGGCGCTGGGGCGAGGTCGTGCTGCACGACGGGGTCCCGCACGGTGAGCGGACCACGGCGTCCGGGCACGCGTATCCCGTCTTCGACGAGATCGAGCTGTGGGCGCCTTCGCCGGTGCCGACGTGGGTGGTGTTGCTGGAAGCGGCCACCGAGGCCGACCGCGATGCGCTGGAGCAGCTCGCCTCCGACGCGGGGTTCGCCGCGGAGGACTGGTCGTCGTCCGTACGGCTGCTGTGCCGGATGTGTTCCGAGTCGCGGATGCCGTCCGACGAGGGCGACGGGGAGCATCTCGATCCGCACGATCACAGTGAGCCGGGGCATCCCGGGCCGCTGGGGCATCGGACGGACGGGCAGTTGTGGATGCCGGAGCGGGAGTGCGGGGTGGCTGCGCCGGCTTCGCTGGTTCGGGGGTTGTTGGACGGGTGGGTGGCCGACAGCCCCGACTCCCGGGACTGGCGTGATCTCGAAGAGGTCTGCTGACACATCGCCGTACTCTTGAGCACCGAATCCCAGTTTTCCAGGAAGGCATAAGTCGGTCATGGCCCAGCAGGACACCGATCAGCAGCACGCGGGCGTGCTCCCCGTCGACGACGAGGGGTTCGTCATCGACACCGAGGACACCGAGGAGCGGGAGAACGCCTGGCGTGAGCGCGGCACCTCGCGGCCCATCACCGTCGTCGGGAACCCCGTGCTGCACAAGGAGTGCAAGGACGTCACCGAGTTCGGTGAGGAGCTCGACCAGCTGGTCGCGGACATGTTCGCCAGCCAGCGCACCGCCGAGGGCGTCGGCCTCGCCGCCAACCAGATCGGCGTCGACCTGAAGGTCTTCGTGTACGACTGCCAGGACGACGAGGGCAAGCGGCACGTGGGTGTCGTCTGCAACCCGAAGCTCGTGGACCTGCCCGCCGACCGGCGCCAGCTGGACGAGAGCAACGAGGGCTGTCTGTCGGTGCCCACCGCGTACGCGCCGCTCGCCCGCCCCGACTACGCCGAGGTCACCGGGCAGGACGAGAAGGGCAATCCGGTCAAGGTCCGCGGCACCGGCTACTTCGCCCGGTGTCTGCAGCACGAGACCGACCACCTGTACGGCTACCTCTACATCGACCGGCTCTCCAAGCGCGAACGCAAGGACGCGCTGCGGCAGATGGCCGAGAACGAGCCCCGCTACCCCGTGGTCGCCAACGACTGACGTCACACAACCCCCGTCCGCACGGCGCCTGTTCAGGAATCCCTTCCCGAGCAGGCGCCGTTCGCGTGTGCGTCGCACGGCCGGTCGGAGACGCTCACATAGTGATCCGATTCCTGTCACACAAGGGGAGAATCCCGACACCACGGGGTGGTGAATGAAGCAAATCCGTTCCCAGAATGGTCAGTTGTGGTGCTGAATGGGAAGCGTCAACTGGCGGCTGGAAGGGGTTTGTTCGTGCCTGCTTTCCCACACAGCACCACATCGACGCCGACGGCGATCGCGGTTCCACCGTCACTCTCTCTCCCGGTGATCGAGGCAGCGTTTCCCAGGCAACGGCATCCGTATTGGCCCAGGCTCCAGGAGAAGACGCGTACCTGGCTTCTGGAAAAGCGGCTCATGCCGGCGGACAAGGTGGCCGAATATGCCGACGGACTGTGCTACACGGACCTCATGGCGGGGTACTACCTCGGCGCCCCCGACGAGGTCCTCCAGGCGATAGCGGACTACAGCGCGTGGTTCTTCGTCTGGGACGACCGGCACGACCGCGACATCGTCCACCGCCGTCCGCGCGCGTGGCGGCGGCTGAGGTTCCGCCTGCACGCGGCGCTCGACTCGCCACGGGAGCATCTGCACCACGAGGATCCGCTGGTCGCCGCCTTCGCCGACTGCGTGGTGCGGCTGTACTCGTTCCTGCCGCAGACCTGGAACACCCGGTTCGCCGGGCACTTCCACGAGGTGATCGAGGCCTACGACCGGGAATTCCGCAATCGCACCAGGGGAATCGTCCCCACGGTCGGGCAATACCTGGAACTGCGCCGGCTCACCTTCGCCCACTGGATCTGGACGGATCTGCTGGAGCCGAGCGCCGGATGCGAACTCCCGGAGGGTGTGCGGAAACACCCGGCATATCGGCGGGCCGCCCTGCTGAGCCAGGAATTCGCCGCCTGGTACAACGACCTCTGTTCGCTCCCCAAGGAAATCGCGGGGGACGAGGTCCATAATCTCGGAATCAGTCTCATCAAACACGAGGGGCTGACCCTCGAAGAGGCGATCCGGGAAATGCGGCGGCTGGTCGAGAAATGCGTGGACGCGTTCCTCGTCGCCGAGGCCGACGCCCTCCTTTTCGCCGACGGTCTCGACGACGGCGCCGCGCGCGGAAGGGAATTGAGCGCCGCCGTCCGGGCCTGCGTCCGCAATATGCGCAACTGGTTCAGCACCGTCTACTGGTTCCACCACGAGTCCGGCCGTTACCGGGTCGACAGCTGGGACGACCGGTCCACGCCCCCGTACGTCAACAACGAAGCGGTAGGTGAGAAATGACCGTCGAATCCGTGAAACCCGAAGCCACCGTGGCCCCCGGGCCGGGTGAGCCGCCGCTCGCGGGCGGGAGCGTCCCCGTCCTCGGCCACGGCCTGCGCCTGGTCCGCGATCCGCTGAGGTTCCTGTCCGGGCTGCGCCGGCACGGCGCCGTCGTACGCCTGCGGCTCGGCCCCAAGACGGTGTACGCGCCCACCACCCCCGAACTGACCGGGGCGGTGGCGCTCAACCCGGACTTCATCATCGCCGGGCCGCTGTGGGAGTCCCTGGAGGGCCTGGTCGGCAAGGAGGGTGTGGCCACCGCCAACGGCCCGCAGCACCGGCGGCAGCGGCGCACCATCCAGCCCGCGTTCCGGCTCGACGCGATACCGGCGTACGGGCCGGTCATGGAGGAGGAGGCACAGGCGCTGGCTGCGCGGTGGCGGCCCGGTGAGACGGTCGACGCCACCTTGGAGTCCTTCCGGGTCGCCGTGCGGATCGCGGCCCGCTGTCTGCTGCGCGGCGACTACATGGACGAGCGCGCCGAGCGGCTGTGCGTCGCGCTCACGACCGTCTTCCGGGGCATGTACCGGCGGATGGTGATACCCGCGGGACCGCTGTACAGGCTGCCGCTGCCGGCCAACCTCGCATTCAACCGCGCGTTGGCCGATCTGCATCTCGTGGTCGACGAGATCGTCGCCGAACGCCGGGCATCCGGTCAAAAGCCGGACGATTTGCTGACGGCATTGCTGGCGGCGAAGGACGCGAATGGCGACCCCATCGGGGAACAGGAGATCCACGACCAGGTCGTCGCGATACTCACCCCGGGCGGTGAAACCGTCGCCTCCACGATCATGTGGCTGCTTCAGGTGCTCGCCGAACACCCGGAACACGCGGACAAGGTGTGCGCGGAAGTCGAATCGGTCACCGGTGGCCGACCTGTGGCATTCGAGGACGTACGGTCGCTCAGGTACACGAACTATGTGGTGGTCGAGACCATGCGTTTGTGGCCCGCGGTATGGATATTGACGCGGCGGGCGGTACGGGACACCGAACTCGGTGGCTATCGCATTCCGGCCGGATCAGACATCGTCTACAGTCCGTACGCGATCCAGCGCGATGCGAAGTCCTTCGACGACAGCGCGGAGTTCGACCCCTTGCGCTGGAGTCCCGAGCGGGCGAAGTCGGTTCCGAAACACGCCATGAGCCCGTTCAGCACCGGCAACCGCAAGTGCCCGAGCGACCACTTCTCGATGGCCCAGCTGACGCTGCTCACGGCGGAACTGGCCCGGAAGTACCGCTTCGAGCAGGTGGCCGGCTCGGACGACACCCCCCGCCCCGGCATCACCCTGCGGCCGAACCGGCTCCTGGTGCGGCCCCTGCTCCGGTGAGGGGTCAGGCGGCCGCCTCCGGGCCCTGGAAGGTGCGCCGGTAGGCGTTCGGGGTGGTGCCCACCGCGCGCAGGAACTGGTGACGCAGCGCGGCCGCGGTGCCGAACCCGGCGCGGCCCGCGATCGCGTCCACCGTCTCGTCCGTCGCCTCCAGCATCCGCTGGGCCAGCAGCACCCGCTGGCGCAGGATCCAGCGGTAGGGAGTCGTCCCCGTCTCCTGCTGGAAGCGGCGGGCGAAGGTGCGCGGGGACATGTGCGCGCGCTCGGCGAGCTGCTCCACGGTGACGTCCTCGTCGAGGTGCTGTTCCATCCACACGAGCACCTCGCCGACGGTGTCGCACTTCGACCGGGGCAGGGGGCGCTCGATGTACTGCGCCTGTCCGCCGTCCCGGTGCGGCGGTACGACCATCCGCCGGGCGATCTTGTTGGCGACCTCGGGGCCCTGCTCCTTGCGCACGATGTGCAGACAGGCGTCGATGCCGGCGGCGGTGCCCGCGGAGGTGATCACCGGGTCCTCGTCGACGTACAGGACGTCCGGCTCGACCGTCAACCGCGGATACGCGCGCGCCAGTTGCTCCGCGTGGTGCCAGTGCACGGTGCAGCGCCGGCCGTCGAGCAGTCCGGCCGCGGCGAGCAGGAAGACGCCGGAGCACACGCTGAGCACCCGTGCCCCGCGCTCGACCCCGTTGCGCAGGGCCTCGAGGAGCTCGGGAGGGAAGTCCCGCGTCTCGTAGCGGGCGCAGGCCGGCACGGCGATCAGATCGGCCGTCTCCAGCCGCTCCAGACCGTGTTCGACCTGGACGGCGAAGCCCGCTCGCGAGGCGAGCGTCGGCCCCTCGGCCGAGGCGACCGCGAAGTCGTACACGGGCAGTCCGTCGTCGCTGCGGTCGGTCCCGAAGACCTCGCAGACGACCCCGAGCTCGAAGGGGTTCACGCCGTCCAGGATGACCGCGGCCACGTTCGTCAGCATGCTGCCAGTGTGCCTCGGTGTTGGCAGTAAATCGAGGGTGTGCGGCAGTCCTGCCACTGTTTGTCAGGAGTCTGCGGCGCGACAGTAGTGACATGACGACCGCACAGACACAAGGACTGATCGGAATGCTGATTGTTCTCGGAATCCTCGTCCTGCTGGCGCTCCCGTCCGTGATCGGGATCGTGCACGACAAGCGCGTCGACCGTCAGATCAGGAAGGCACGTGAGTACCGGACCGCACGCGGGGTGACCCGAACGGTCTAATCTCTCCTGAACCAACAGGGGAGGATCATGAGACACAGACTGTGGGCCGTGGCAGGCGGGGCGGCAGCCCTGACCCTGCTCACGGCCACCGGCGCCCATGCCGAGGGCGAGGGCGACATCAGGGTCACCAAGACCGTCGTGAACAAGGGCGGCAACGTCATCGTCGGCACGGCGAAGACCGTCACATTCCCGATCGCCGTCACCATCAAGGACGACTCGGGCGTCAAGAAGATCACGCATCTCGACACGTTCAACAGGACCACCCCGTACGGCTTCTTCACCTGGAACGGCGACTCGTCCTGTGTGAGGAAGAGCTCGACGACCTCGGTGTGCACGGGCACGATGACGGTCGACCCGGCCTGGATCGCCGACAGCGATGACATCGACAGCAACAGGCTCGCCGGTGTCTGGGTGGTCGCCGCCACCGTCAAGGCGAACGACGGCGACTACTGGATCTACGACGACATTGCCCAGTACAAGGTCAAGCGCGCCGCACAGCTCACCACGGACGCGACCCCCGAACCCGTCGCCAAGGGCGCCCGGCTCACCGTGAAGGGCAAGCTCTCCCGGGCCAACTGGGAGGACCTGAAGTACCACGGCTACCCGGGCCAGTCGGTCAGGCTCCAGTTCCGCGCGGCCGGCGCCGCCCACTACGGCACGGTCAAGACCGTGAAGACGGACAACCTGGGCCGGCTCAGCACCAAGGTGACCGCCACGGCGGCGGGCAGCTGGCGCTGGTACTTCCCCGGGACCACGACGACCTCGCTGAAGGTGTCGGCCGGGGACGCGGTCACGCTCAGGTGACCAGCACGGTGACCCGCCACTCCTGAATGCCCTTGCAGGAGACCCGGCCGGTCCCGGTGGCGCACAGGGGGCGCTGCGAACTCAGCTCCGCCTTGCCCGCCGAGACCGCCTTGAACGCCGAACTCGCGTCACCGGGCAGCAGGACGATCCCGCCGTTGGCGGCCTCCAGCCCGCTGCCCTCGGTGATGACCGGCTTCCAGGGGCGGCTCTTCGTGCCGTCCAGCGAGACCCGGATCGTGTCGCCCACCGCGAGGCACACGGTGCTGCCGCTGTCGGCCGCGTCGAGCTCCGAAGCGGCCGTACAGCCGGGTGACGGTGAGCCGGACGGGGCAGGAGGGGACGGGGGTGACGACGAGGGCGGCGGCGACACGGTGTCGCTGCCGCCCCCTTCGCTTCCGGCCTCGGTGCCGCACCCCGCGAGCAGCAGCGTGAGTGCCGCGAGGGCGAGGGTCGTGCGGTGGGTCGTACGGCGCATGGGGATCTCCTCTCCCCCCTTGGACGTACGACACCTACTCCTGGATCCGGGTCAGCTGGTCGTCACGGCGGTGTCGTCGATGACGAAGCTGGTCTGGAGCGAGGAGTCCTCCACGCCGCTGAACTTCAGGGCGACGGTGGAGCCGGCGTACGAGGAGAGGTCGAGGGACTTCTGGACGTAGCCGGAGGCCGCGTTGGCGTTGGAGTAGGTGGCCAGGGTGGTCGAACCGGCGGTGACCGTCAGCTTGTCGTAGGCGGTGCTGCCGGTCTCGGCGGTGGCGATGTGCAGGTAGAAGGTGAAGGTGGCCTTGCAGCCGCTCGGGACGGTCACCGACTGGGAGAGCGTGTCGGTGTGGCTCGACCCGTAGCCGTCCAGCCAGGCGTAGTAGGAGCCGCCGTGCGCCGCCTCGTCGGTGGAGTTGGTGATGACTCCGCTGGAGGAGGTCCAGGTGGTGCTGCCCGACTCGAAGCCCGGGTTGCCGAGCAGCTGGGCCGAGGTGCAGGTGCCGCTGCTGGATCCGACCGTCCAGGTGAAGGACGCGGAGCCGGAGGCGCCGGTGGAGTCGCTCGCGGTGACGGTGACCTGGTAGGTGCCCGCGGTGGACGCCGTGCCCGTGATCTTGCCGGTGGAGCTGCTGATGGACAGCCCGGTCGGCAGGCCGCTCGCGCTGTAGGTCAGGGCCGCCCCGGCGCTGTCGGTCGCGCTGATCTGCAGGCTGACGGCACCTCCGGTCGTCGTCGACTGGCTGCCCGGGTTGGTGACGGTCACGGTGTTGCCGGTGGTCGTGCCGGCGGTGAAGGCGGCGGTGCCGTTGGGGGTGCCCCAGCCGGTCGGGCCGTCGTAGCCGGTGGTGGCGGTGCAGAAGTACGAGGGGGAGCAGGAGCCGTTGTTGCCGCTGGTGACGTCGTACAGGTTGCCGGTGTGCGAGTACGGGTACTTCGCCGGGTAGTCGCTGGAACCCGGGGTGCCGGCGAGGGCGTACACACCGGCGATGATCGGCGCGGAGGCGCTGGTGCCGCCGTAGACGGCCCAGCCGGAGCCGCCGTAGGTGTCGTAGACCGCGACACCGGTGGCCGGGTCGGCGACCGCGGAGACGTCGGCCTCCATGCGCTTGGAGCAGCCCGTGTCGGTCTGCCAGGCCGGCTTCGGGTCGTACGCGGAGCAGCCGGACCCGGTCCCCTCGGTGCTGCTGGTCTTCCACACGGACTCGGTCCAGCCGCGGGAGTTGGAGGACGTGGACAGCGCGGTGCCGCCGACGGCGGTCACGTACTGGGAGGTCGCCGGGTACTCGGCGCCGTAGGCGGAGTCGCCGGCGGAGACGGTGATGGCGACACCGGGGTGCTTGAAGTACGAGGTGTCCTCGCTGGTCTGGGACGAGGCCTCGTCGCCGCCCCAGCTGTTGGAGACGAACTTGGCGCCGAGGGCCACGGCCTCGTTCTCGGCGATGCCGAGGTCGGAGTCGTTGGCCGAGTTGGCCTCCACGAGGATGATGTTGCAGTTCGGGCAGACCGCGCTGACCATGTCGATGTCCAGCGCCTCTTCACCGGCCCAGCCGGTGTCGTTGGTGGGCAGCGAGGTGGTCGAACCGGTCTGGCTGACCTGCTTGAAGCAGCCGTTGGCCTTGGTGCAGGCGGAGAGGCCGTACTGCGACCGGTAAGTGGCCAGGTCCGACTCGGCGTTGGGGTCGTTGTACGCGTCGACCACGGCGACGGTCAGGCCGGAGCCGCCGGTGGAGGGCAGCTTGTAGGCGCTGTGCAGGTTGGCCGGGCTGAGCCCGGAGGGCGCGGCCGCGACCGCCGCGGCGAGCCGCTGCTTGATGTCGGTCCGGCGCTGGGCGAAGCAGGACGCGTGCCCGGGGGCGGCGGTGGCGCACAGGTGCTCGGTCGGCACCTTCTGCCCGGCCTTGCCGGTGGTGTGGAAGGTCTGGCGGTCGGGGGAGGTGAGGGCCTTGGCGTTCTGGGCGGTGCGGGTGGTGTGGGTGGTCGCGGACACCGCGGGTGCCGCCTGGGCCGGTACGACGACCAGCCCGGCGAGGCCGAGGGCGAGGGCGGGTATGGCGGTGGTCAGGAGTCTTCGCAGGCTCCGTCGGGGCTTTTCACGCATGGGGTACTGCCTCCATCATTGGGGTTACAGGCAGGCCCGTGACGCGCGTAGCGGCGGCAGATCACGCAGTCATGAGCATGACGTGCCAGAAGCTAGCGGCCCGTGTGAAGGCGGGAGAAGCGGCGGGGGGAGATCTTTGCTGCTCCATAGCAGGCTCATGGACGGCCCATGGAAGCTCCATGGGCCGCCCCAGGGCCTGGCGGCTAGAAGTCCTCGTCGAGGTCGACCGTGCCCTCCACGGCCACCTGGTACGCGGACGGGCGCCGCTCGAAGAAGTTGGTCAGCTCCTGGACGCCCTGCAACTCCATGAAGGAGAACGGGTTCTCCGAGCCGTACACCGGGGCGAAGCCGAGGCGCGTGAGGCGCTGGTCGGCGACACACTCCAGGTACTGCCGCATCGACTCGGTGTTCATGCCCGGCAGCCCGTCGCCGCACAGGTCCCGCGCGAACTGCAGCTCCGCCTCCACCGCTTCCGCCAGCATGTCGGTGACCTGCTGCTGGAGCTGCTCGTCGAAGAGCTCCGGCTCCTCCTTGCGGACCGTGTCGACCACGTCGAAGGCGAAGGACATGTGCATGGTCTCGTCGCGGAACACCCAGTTGGTGCCGGTGGCGAGGCCGTGCAGCAGACCCCGGCTGCGGAACCAGTAGACGTAGGCGAAGGCGCCGTAGAAGAAGAGGCCCTCGATGCAGGCGGCGAAGCAGATCAGGTTGAGGAGGAAGCGGCGGCGGTCGGCCCGGGACTCCAGCCGGTCCAGCTTCTCCACCTCGTTGATCCACCGGAAGCAGAACTCGGCCTTCTCGCGGATGGAGGGGATGTTCTCGACGGCGTCGAAGGCCGCCGCCCGGTCCTCCGGGTCGGGGAGGTAGGTGTCGAGCAGCGTCAGGTAGAACTGGACGTGCACGGCCTCCTCGAAGAGCTGCCTGCTCAGGTAGAGCCGCGCCTCGGGGGAGTTGATGTGCTTGTAGAGCGTCAGCACCAGGTTGTTCGCGACGATCGAGTCACCCGTCGCGAAGAACGCCACCAGACGGCCGATCAGGTGCTGTTCGGCAGGGCTGAGCTTGGCGAGGTCGGCGACGTCGGAGTGGAGGTCGACCTCCTCGACGGTCCAGGTGTTCTTGATGGCGTCCCGGTAGCGCTCGTAGAAGACCGGGTAGCGCATGGGGCGCAGAGTCAGCTCGAAGCCGGGGTCGAGCAGGTTCTGGGTGGTGGACATCACTGGCAGGCCTCGCAGGACTCGGGGTTTTCCAGGGAGCAGGCGACCGCGTCTTCGGGAGTCGGCTGCTGGACGGGGACCGTCGCCCGCGCTGCACGGGCGATACGGGTCGCCGGGCGCGAGCGCAGGTAGTACGTCGTCTTCAGCCCGGACTTCCAGGCGTACGCGTACATCGAGGAGAGCTTGCCGATGGTCGGCGTCTCCAGGAACAGGTTCAGGGACTGCGACTGGTCGAGGAACGGGGTCCGCGCCGCCGCCATGTCGATCAGACCGCGCTGCGGGATCTCCCACGCCGTGCGGTACAACGCCCGTACGTCCTCGGGGATCCACCCGAAGCCCTGCACCGAGCCGTTCGCCTCGCGCAGCGCCTCACGGGTGCGGGCGTCCCAGACGCCGAGCTCCTTGAGCTCCTTCACCAGATACGAGTTGACCTGGAGGAACTCGCCGGACAGCGTCTCGCGCTTGAACAGGTTGGAGACCTGCGGCTCGATGCACTCGTACACCCCGGCGATCGAGGCGATGGTGGCGGTGGGCGCGATGGCGAGCAGAAGGCTGTTGCGCAGGCCCGTGGTGGCCATGCGCTCGCGCAGAGCCGCCCAGCGCTCGGGCCAGGTGAGCTCCGTGGCGTAGTGGTCCGGGTGCAGCACACCCTGCGCCGTACGGGTCTTCTCCCAGGCCGGCAGCGGGCCGCTGCGCTCGGCGAGGTCGGCGGAGGCCTCGTAGGCGGCGAGCATGACGCGCTCGGCGATCCGGGTGGAGAGGGCCTTGGCCTCGGGGGAGTCGAAGGGCAGCCGCAGCTTGAAGAAGACGTCCTGGAGGCCCATCGCGCCGAGCCCGACGGGACGCCACTTGGCGTTGGACCGCCCGGCCTGCTCGGTCGGATAGAAGTTGATGTCGACGACCCGGTCGAGGAAGGTCACGGCGGTGCGGACGGTGGCGTCCAGCCGCTCCCAGTCGATGTCGTTCCCGTCCACGAACGCGCCGAGGTTCACGGACCCCAGATTGCAGACCGCCGTCTCCCCGTCGTCCGTGACCTCCAGGATCTCCGTGCAGAGGTTGGAGGAGTGGACGGTGTGCCCGGGCAGGGCCGTCTGGTTGGCCGTGCGGTTGGCGGCGTCCTTGAAGGTCATCCAGCCGTTGCCGGTCTGCGCGAGGGTGCGCATCATGCGGCCGTAGAGGTCACGGGCCGGGATCGTCCTGCGCGCGAGCCCGTCGGCCTCGGCCTTGCGGTACGCCGCGTCGAACTCCTCGCCCCACAGGTCGACCAGTTCGGGCACGTCGGCCGGGGAGAACAGCGACCACTGGGCGTCCGCGTTCACCCGGCGCATGAACTCGTCCGGGACCCAGTGCGCGAGGTTCAGGTTGTGCGTACGGCGGGCGTCCTCACCGGTGTTGTCCCTGAGCTCCAGGAACTCCTCGATGTCGGAGTGCCAGGTCTCCAGGTAGACCGCGGCCGCGCCCTTGCGCCGGCCGCCCTGGTTCACGGCGGCGACACTCGCGTCCAGGGTCTTCAGGAACGGGACGATGCCGTTGGAGTGCCCGTTGGTGCCGCGGATCAGCGAACCCCGGCCGCGGACACGGGAGTACGCGATGCCGATGCCGCCGGCGTGCTTCGAGAGCCGGGCGACCTGGTGGTAGCGGTCGTAGATGGAGTCGAGCTCGTCCTTCGGGGAGTCGAGGAGGTAGCAGGACGACATCTGGGGGTGCCGCGTACCGGAGTTGAAGAGGGTGGGGGAGGAGGGGAGGTAGTCGAGGCGGCTCATGAGGGCGTAGAGCGCGGCGACTTCGTCCAGGGCACGGGCGCCCGTTTCTGAATCGAGCACAGTGTCCTCGGCGAGGCCCGACGCCACCCGGAGCAGGAAGTGCTGGGGCGTCTCGATCACCTTGCGGGTGATCGGGTGCCGCAGGAGATAGCGGCTGTACAGGGTGCGCAGGCCGAAGTACCCGAAACGGTCGTCGGCCTCGGTGTCCACCAGCGCGTCGAGCCGCTCGGCGTGCACCCGCACGAACTCGGCGGTCCGGTCGGCGATGAGCCCCTCCCGGTGTCCGACGGCGACCGAGCCGGTGAACGAGGTGACGCCCTGCGAGGCGGCCTCGGCGGCGATGCCGATGGTCAGCAGCCGGGCGGCCAGCCTGCTGTACGCGGGGTCCTCGGAGATGAGGCCGGCCGCCGCCTCGGTGGCCAGCTCGCGCAACTCCGCGACCCTCTCGGCGGAGGCCCCGCGCGCGGACCGGCCACGGAGCGCGGCGGCGGCGACCCGGCCGGGGTCGGCGTCGGGAAGGTCGGCGGTCAGCTCGGTCAGGGTCCGCAGCAGGGCGGTTCCGGGACCGTCCTCGTCCACAAGGGTGGTCGCTGAAGCCGAATCGGCCGGCGCGATGGTCACGTGGGGCTCTCCCTCGCTGGGCACGGGGCCTTGAGGGCAGGGGGCAGCACACGAGCGCGCACGGCGCCGCGTCCACCGGCCCATTCCACGAGGCCCGGACGTCATGACACCCGGGCCGGGATGGCACGGGTGTGCTGTCGACAGGTCCTCGGACTGACTCTCATGTGCGCTTATGCGCGCATGAGTACACCGTTGCGGGACAGTTCCGGATTCGCACCGGATTCCCCTGCGGCGACAGCGAGCATGAGCATACATCTTGTGCCGGGCGGTGGGAGCAGCCCCATATGTTGTGTCGCGGTGACTTCAGAGTGTCAACTTGTAAGTGAGGAGCGTGAAGTCGTCGCCGGGGATCGGGTGCCAGTCGCGCTCGGGGACGCGGGTGAATCCGAGGCGCTCGTAGATGCGGTGGGCCGTGTGCATGGTGGGCTGGGTGCACAGGACGATGTCCGAGCCGGCGGCCGCGGCGCGGTCGACGCAGGCCTGGACGAGGGCTTGCCCCACGCCTCTGCCGCGGGCCGCGTGGGACACGGCGAGCATGCGGATCTCCGCCTCTCCGGGGCGCGCTATCTCCGACATGGGGCCGCCGTCGGGGACGTAGGTGACTCCGCCGAGGATGCGGTCGTCGGCTGCGGCCACCAGGACCTCTGCGGATTCTGCTCGCTTGGCCACGTTCTTGAGTTCTTCGAGGTACCAGTCGTCCTCGTCGCCGAAGGCCAGGAGGCCGTCGTTCAGGTAGGCCCTGGCCGTGATGTCGCCGAGGAGTTCGTAGTCGGTGGGGTCGGCTGGGCGGATCAGGATGTCCATGGGGGTGATTGTGTACGAAAGCGGGCCGCCGAGGGTGGTTGCTCTCGGCGGCCCGCTGCGGGTTCGTTGTGGCTGGTCGCGCTCACGCGGCGGAGCCGCACATCGATACAGCCCCGCGCCCCCAAAACCCCTAGTGCGAGGTACCTGCTGTCGCGGGCGGAAGCTCCACCTCGACCCCCGGGTCGCCCGCGTCCGCCGTGTAGTCCTCCGGGCTGGTCTCGTCGATGCCGTCGGGGGCCTTGGCCGCCTTCAGGACGAAGGTCAGGACCACCGTCACCAGGACGTTGAGCACGAACGCCGTCAGGCCGATGTAGCCGATCTCGCCGATGCCCGGGATCTCCTTCGCCGAACCGCCGAAGTGCTTCTGGGTCGGGGACGCGACGCCGTACGCGGCGATCGTGCCGTAGACCATGCCGACCGCCCAGCCGGCGAGCAGGGCCCAGCGGTGGAACCAGCGGGTGAACAGGCCGCCGACCAGGGCCGGGAAGGTCTGCAGGATCCAGATGCCGCCCAGGAGCTGGAAGTTGATGGCGACCGTCTTGTCCATGGTGAGGACGAAGACCAGGGCGCCGACCTTCACCAGGAGCGAGACCAGCTTGGAGACCTTGGTCTCCTGGGCCGGAGTGGCGTCCGGCTTGATGAAGTCCTTGTAGATGTTGCGGGTGAACAGGTTCGCGGCCGCGATGGACATGATGGCCGCCGGGACCAGTGCGCCGATGCCGATCGCCGCGAAGGCCACGCCCGCGAACCAGTCCGGGAACATGTTCTCGAACAGCTGCGGGATCGCCAGCTGCGGGTTGGTGACCTCGACCCCGGCCGCGATCGCCATGAAGCCGAGCAGCGCGAGCAGGCCCAGCATCAGCGAGTACAGCGGCAGGATCGTGGTGTTGCGGCGGATCACCTCACGGCTGCGGGAGGAGAGCGTCGCGGTGATCGAGTGCGGGTACATGAAGAGCGCCAGCGCGGAGCCCAACGCCAGGGTGGCGTACGTCCATTGGCCCGCCTCCAGCGGGACCAGGCCGCCCACGCCCTTGTCCGTGTACTTCTTGGTCGCCGCGCCGAAGACGTCGTCGAAACCGCCCAGCTTGATCGGGATGTAGATGATCGCCACCGCGATGACGATGTAGATCAGCGTGTCCTTCACGAACGCGATCAGCGCGGGGGCCCTGAGGCCCGAGGAGTACGTGTAGGCCGCGAGGACACCGAAGGCGATCAGCAGCGGGAGGTCCTTCACGAACCAGTTGGTGTTCTCGCCGCCGCCGACGCCCATGACGTCCAGGACGGCCTGGATGCCGACCAGTTGGAGCGCGATGTACGGCATGGTCGCGAGGATGCCGGTGACCGCCACGGCCAGCGACAGGCTCTTGGAGCCGAAGCGGCCGCGCACGAAGTCCGAGGTCGTCACGTATCCGTGCTTGTGGGAGACCGACCACAGGCGGGGCAGGAACGTGAAGATCAGCGGGTACACGAGGATCGTGTACGGCACCGCGAAGAACCCGGCCGCGCCCGCCGCGTAGATCGCCGCGGGGACGGCGACGAAGGTGTACGCCGTGTAGAGGTCGCCGCCGAGCAGGAACCAGGTGACCCAGGTGCCGAACGACCGGCCGCCCAGGCCCCATTCGTCGAGGCTGTGCTCGTTCTCGGCCTTGCGCCAGCGGGCGGCCAGGAAGCCCATGACCGTGACGGCCAGGAAGAAGAGGATGAAGACGGTGAGAGCCACGCCGTTGACGCCGTCGTTCACTTGGTACCTCCACGACGGGCGCGCTGGTCACGCTGCCACAGCTGGTACGCGGTCATCGTCAGCGCGGTGGAGATCAGCACCCACAGCATCTGGTACCAGTAGAAGAACGGTATACCGATGAAGGTGGGGTCGACCTTGGCGTACGAACCGACCCACAGCATCGCCACGAACGGGGCGAGCAGGCAGAGGGCGATGACCACCCGGACCGGTGTCACCACCGGCGGTCTCACTTCAGGCGCGTCCGACATTCCGTGGCTCCGTCCCCTCGCTGATCACCTGTAACGCGCAGGCAATGTAGGTCACGGTGTCACGTGAGCGGAAGACCTCGTCCGCATATCGGTATGTCGATTCTGTGAAGCATCAACGGCAGCATCAACGGCAGCATCAACGGCAGCATCAACGGCAGGATCGACGTCAGCATCAGCAGCAGCGGAAGCCCTGGCGCGGATCCTCCTCCTGACGGTCCGTCCTCATCCGCTCGAACGCCCTTCGGGTCGGCACCGGAGCGTGCGGGTGCGCCTTGCGGGCGTGCGCGACATAGCGGTCGTACGCCGACTCGTCGGTCAGTTCGCGTACGTACCAGCGCACGCTTCTAAGAACGCGCAGCAGTGACCGCGTCACGCGCCTCCTCCTTCTCCGCCCGGGTCGGGACCAGACCGGCCGGGGCTACGATCTTCGACTCGACGTACGGCGCCTCGCTGAGCGTGGACAGCGCGGGACGCCGGACGTGCCGGACGCAGACCCTCAGCGCGTCGGCGATCACCACCACGATCAGCAGGGCGAGGACGGCCGTGAGGACGCCGTCGACGGTGGAGTTGGTGACCACGGTGTGCATGTCGTCCATGCTCTTGGCGGGCGGCAGGACCTTGCCGTCGTCGATGGCGTCCTGGAACACCGACCGCTGCTTGAAGAAGCCGACCTTCGGGTCGCTGGAGAACACCTTCTGGAAACTCGCCGTGAGCGTCACGGTCGCGTCCCAGGCGAGCGGGATCCCGGTGATCCAGGCCCACTTGAGGCGCCCCGACTTCACCAGCAGGGTGGTGCAGACGGCCAGGGCGACCGCGGCGAGCAGCTGGTTGGAGATGCCGAAGATCGGGAAGAGCTGGTTGATCCCGCCGAGCGGTTCGTGGACGCCGACCCACAGGAAGTAGCCCCACAGCGCGCACACGATCGCGCTGGTGAGGACCAGCCCCGGCTTCCAGCTGATGTTCCTGAACGGCCGGTACACGTTGCCCAGCATGTCCTGGAGCATGAACCGGCCCACGCGGGTGCCCGCGTCCAGCGCGGTCAGGATGAACAGCGCCTCGAACATGATCGCGAAGTGGTACCAGAAGGCGCGCAGGCTCCCGCCGGTGACCTTGGAGAAGATCTCCGAGACGCCGACGGCGAGGGTCGGGGCGCCACCGGTGCGGGAGAGCAGGCTCGCCTCCTCGACGTTCTTCGCGGCCTGGGCGAGGTCGGCGGGGGAGATGGAGTAACCCCAACTGGTCACCACCTGCGAGGCGTTGTCCACCGTGGTGCCGATGACTCCGGCCGGCGCGTTCATCGCGAAGTACAGCCCCGGGTCGATGATGCTCGCCGCGACCAGCGCCATGATCGCGACCGACGACTCCATCAGCATGGAGCCGTAGCCGATCATCCGGACCTGCGTCTCCTTCTGGATCATCTTCGGCGTCGTGCCGGAGGAGATCAGCGCGTGGAAGCCGGACAGCGCGCCGCAGGCGATGGTGATGAAGACGAAGGGGAACAGCGAGCCCGCGAACACCGGGCCGTCGCCGCGCGCGGCGAAGTCCGTCACCGCGTCCATCTTCAGCGTCGGCAGCGTGACGACGACTCCGAGGGCGAGCAGCGCGATCGTGCCGATCTTCATGAAGGTGGAGAGGTAGTCGCGGGGCGCGAGAAGCATCCACACCGGCAGGATGGAGGCGATGAAGCCGTACGCCACCAGCCAGACGACCAGGGTGGAGGGCGCGAGGGTGAAGGCGCCGGCCCAGGAGGACTCGGCGACCCAGCGGCCCGCGACCAGCGCGAGCAGCAGCAGCCCCACGCCGATCAACGACACCTCGCTGACCCGGCCCGGGCGCAGGACGCGCAGGTAGAAGCCCATCAGGAGGGCGATCGGGATGGTCATCGCGATCGAGAAGGTGCCCCACGGGGAGGCCGCGAGGGCGTTGACGATGACGAGCGCCAGCACCCCGAGCAGGATGATCATGATGGCGAAGGCGGCGATCAACGCGGCCGCGCCGCCGAAGGGGCCGATCTCCTCGCGGGCCATCTGCCCGAGCGAACGGCCGTCCCTGCGGGTGGAGAAGAACAGCACCACCATGTCCTGGACCGCGCCCGCGAAGATGACGCCCGCGATGATCCAGACCGTGCCCGGCAGATAGCCCATCTGTGCCGCCAGCACGGGACCGACCAGCGGTCCTGCCCCCGCGATCGCGGCGAAGTGATGGCCCAGCAGCACACGGCGGTCGGTGGGGTGGAAGTCGATGCCGTTGTCGAGGCGTTCGGCCGGGGTGGCCCTGGTGCCGTCGACCTTCAGGACCCGGTACGCGATGAACTTCGCGTAGAAGCGGTAGCCGATCGCGTACGACCCGAGGGCGGCCGCGACCATCCAGGCGGCGGAGACGTCCTCGCCCCGCGCGAGCGCGAGCACGGACCAGCCGGCGGCGCCGACCAGGGCGACGAGGGTCCAGATGACGATGGTTCGGACGTTCGCGGTACGCACGGGGCGGTCCTCCCGTCCAGACGGAGTCGGGAGGACCGTAGAGCAGGAAGCGTGGTTGCGCTACAGGGCGTGCATCAGTCGACGGGCCGCTTCAGCCGTGCCACGCTGCATCGTCCCGGGGGGTAACCCCCGGGCCCCCAGCCGACCCGCTCGCACCCGAGTCCTACTCCACCGGCCGCTTCAGCCGCGCCACGAACTTGTACCGGTCCCCCCGGTACACCGACCGCACCCACTCCACCGGCTCGCCCTTCTTGTCGAACGAGTGGCGGGACAGCATCAGCATCGGCAGGCCCACGTCGGTGCCGAGCAGGCCGGCCTCGCGCGGGGTGGCGAGGGAGGTCTCGATGGTCTCCTCGGCCTCGGCGAGATGGACGTCGTAGACCTCGGCGAGCGCGGTGTAGAGGGACGTGTACTTGACCAGGGACCTGCGCAGGGCCGGGAAGCGCTTGGCGGAGAGGTGGGTGGTCTCGATGGCCATCGGCTCGGCGTTGGCCATGCGCAGCCGCTCGATGCGCAGCACCCGGCCGCCGGCGGCGATGTCGAGGAGCTCGGCGAGACGGTCGTCGGCGGTGATGTAGCCGATGTCCAGGAGCTGCGAGGTGGGTTCGAGGCCCTGGGCACGCATGTCCTCGGTGTAGGAGGTGAGTTGCAGCGCCTGGGAGACCTTCGGCTTGGCGACGAAGGTGCCCTTGCCCTGGATGCGCTCCAGCCGTCCCTCGACCACCAGCTCCTGGAGGGCCTGGCGCACGGTGGTGCGGGAGGTGTCGAACTCGGCGGCGAGCGTGCGCTCGGGCGGTACCGGCGTACCGGGCGACTGCGTCTCCGTCATGTCGAGCAGGTGCTTCTTCAGGCGGTAGTACTTGGGCACGCGCGCGGTACGGACGCCTGCCCCGCCCTCGGTCTCCGCACTGCTGACGTCGCTGCTCATGGTCTGCCTTCCCGGCTCCGGATGCGGATCACATCGTGATCCCTTCTGTATACCGTCGCCACCTCTTTTGGTCTAGTCCACAGAGCTAAGTGGTCTAGCGGACGAGAGTACTCCGGCGCCGCTGTTTTCGCTGCCTTCTTTACTAATGGTCCCTGCATATGTAGGTCGCATAACGGCTGGTCAGGGCCTTTTCGGCAGCTCTTGACAGGCCTTCTGGTCTGGTCCAAGCTCCCCCTACTGGTCTACACCATTGGTCCAGGTCCCGGCTCGTGGGCGGGAGGTGTGGGCATCCCTGAGGAGGGTGGCGTGAAGCGCAAGCTGGCAGCCGCGATCGGTATCGCGGGCATGGTGGTCTCCGTCGCGGCATGTGGGAACGGCGACAGCGGAAGTTCGGACAACAGCGGCGCGGACGCCAAGGAGCTGACCGTCTGGCTCACCGTCGACGCCCAGAACAACTGGCCCGGGCTGGTGAAGGCCGCGGACGCCGCGGTCCAGAAGAAGCACCCCGGCATCAAGATCAACCACGAGTACTACGGCTGGCCCGACAAGAACACCAAGCTCGACGCGGTCCTCGCCACCGACAAGGCGCCCGACGTGGTCGAGATGGGCAACACCGAGATGCTCGGCTACATGGTCAAGGGCGCCTTCGCGCCCCTGGACACGTCGAAGTTCACCAACTCGTCCGCCTGGCTCGACGGCCTCAAGGCCTCGGTGACCTACGACGGCAAGACCTACGGCGTCCCCTACTACGCGGGCGGCCGGGTCGGCAACTGGCGCAAGGACGTCTTCGCCTCCGTCGGCGTCAAGTCCACCCCCAAGACCTACGCGGAGCTCACCGCCGCCCTCGACAAGGTCCAGAAGAAGGAGGGCGACAAGTTCTCCGCCTGGTACCAGCCCACCCGTGACTGGTACGCGGCCATGTCCTTCGTCTACGACGCCGGCGGCTCCATCGCGGCCGAGTCGGGCGGCCAGTGGAAGGCCAACCTCTCCTCGCCCGAGTCGGTCAAGGGCCTCACCGAGTTCAAGAACGTCGTCGACAAGTACATGCACGGCGACAAGACCAAGGACGAGTCCGACCGCTACATCGTCTACGGCCAGGGCAAGTCCGGCATGATCTTCGGCGCGGCCTGGGAGGGCGCGACCTCCGCCGACCCGAAGAACGACAAGACCGGCAAGCTCAAGGACAACCTCGAGAACTTCGTGATGCCCGGTCCGTCCGGCAAGAACCTGCCCGTCTTCCTGGGCGGCAGCGACCTCGCCGTCCCGGTCAAGTCCAAGGCCCAGGCGGTCGCCGCCGAGTGGATCAACGCCTTCACCGGTCCCTCCGGCCAGAAGGGCCTGATGGCCAAGGGCAACCTGCCCAACAACAAGACCGACCTCGCCACCCTGAAGAACGACCCGGCGACCGCGGTCCCGGCCACCGCGGCCGAGTCCAACTGGTTCGTGCCCATGGCGCCCGGCTGGGGCCAGGTCGAGAAGGCGCAGGTCCTGCAGAACATGCTGCAGGAGATCGGCACCGGCAAGAAGTCGGTCGAGGCCGCCGCGAAGGAAGCGGACGCCGCGATCGACAAGGTCATCAACACCAAGTGACCTGACAGCAGGGCCCCGTACGCCCACTCGGCCACGGCGGGGCCCTGCTTCCCGCACGACCAGAGGGACCGCTGAGGAGCGCGCCATGAGTGCCGCAGACACGACCACCCCCACCGAGGTGCCGCCGCCGATGTCGGTACCACCGCCGTCCCCGCCGGTGGCGCCCCGCAGAAGGCGGAGCTCCGGCACCATCCCCTGGCTGCTGCTCGCGCCCTGCCTGCTGATCCTCGGCCTGGTCATGGGCTATCCGCTGGTCCGCCTGGTCACGCTGTCGTTCCAGAAGTTCGGGCAGTCCCAGCTGTGGGGCTTCCTGCCCGCCCAGTGGGTCGGCTTCGACAACTTCACCGCCGTCCTGAGCGACGGCGAGTTCTGGACGGTCGTCGTCCGGACCATCGTCTTCGCGGCCGGCTGCGTCATCTTCACGATGGTCGCCGGCATGCTGATCGCCCTGCTGCTCCAGCGGGTCTCCGGCTGGGTGAAGACCCTCGTCAACATCGCGCTGGTGGCCAGCTGGGGCATGCCGATCATCGTCGCCACCACGGTCTTCAAGTGGCTGTTCGACGCGGACTACGGCATCCTCAACGCGCTGCTGAGCAAACTGCCCGGGGTCGACCTCATCGGCCACAACTGGTTCGCCAGCGGCCCCCAGGGCCTCGCCGTGATCATGCTGCTGGTGGTGTGGGGCGCGGTGCCCTTCGTCGTCATCACCCTCAGCGCCGGACTCACCCAGGTCCCGGCCGAGTTGGAGGAGGCGGCCCGGCTCGACGGCGCGGGCGCCTGGGGCGTCTTCCGGTACGTCACCCTGCCGATCCTCAAGCCGATCATCGTGATGCTCACGACCCTGTCGGTCATCTGGGACATGGGCGTCTTCCCCCAGGTGTTCGTCATGCGGGGCGGCCACCCGGAGCCGGAGTTCCAGATCCTGCCGACGTACTCCTACGACCGCGCCTTCGTGGTCAACGACTACGGGCAGGGCTCGGCGATCGCCCTCATCACCGTGCTCCTGCTGCTCGGGGTCGTCGCCGTGTACATGCGTCAGATGCTGAAGATCGGAGAGGTCGAATGAGCACGCTCGCTCCCGGGACCCGCCGGAAGGCGAAGGCCGGCTGGAACCTCCTCGGCCTCCTCGTCTTCGTCACCGCCGGCTTCCCCGTCTACTGGATGCTCAACACGGCGTTCAAACCGGCGAAGGACGCCATCGACCCGGACCCGAGCCTGCTGCCGACGGGGTTGACGCTGGGCAACTTCAGTCGGGCACTGGACATCGCCGACTTCTGGGGCCCGGTCGGCCGCAGCCTGATCGTCTCCCTCTCGGTCGTGGCGATCGGCATCGTGGTCGGCACCCTGGCCGCCCTCGCCATCTCCCGCTTCGACTTCCGCGGCCGCAAGGTCGTGATCGTGGCCATCCTGGCGGTCCAGATGGTCCCCCTGGTCGCGATGATCATCCCGGTCTTCCTGCTCCTGAACGACCTCGACCAGTACGACAAGCTGTCGGGCCTGATCATCACCTACCTGACCTTCATCCTCCCCTTCACGGTGTGGACGCTGCGCGGCTTCATCGTCAACGTCCCGAAGGAACTGGAGGAGGCGGCGATGGTGGACGGCTGCTCCCGCACCAGCGCCTTCATCCGCGTGGTCTTCCCGCTGCTCGCCCCCGGCATGGTCGCCACCTCGGTCTACGGTTTCATTCTTGCCTGGAACGAGTACCTGTACGCCCTCATGCTGCTCAGCCAGAAGAACCAGACCGCGACCGTCTGGCTCGGCAACTTCACCACCAAACACGGCACCGAATACGCCCCGATGATGGCCGGCTCCACCATGATGGCCGTGCCGATCGTGGTCCTCTTCCTCCTCGTCCAGCGCAAGATGGCCGCGGGCCTCACCGCGGGCGCCGTGAAGGGATAACGCCCCCGATGACGACATTCGCCAGCGGCACGACTGGGTCCAATGCAAAAGACGTGCTCACCCGCGACGCGCTGACCGTCCTCCAGCCCGGCTTCACCGGCACCACCGCCCCCGACTGGCTGCTGCGCCGCCTCGGCGAGGGCCTCGCCTCGGTCGGCCTGTTCGGCCGCAACATCACCTCACCGGAACAACTGACGGCACTCACGGCCCAGTTGCGCGCCGAACGCGACGACGTCCTGGTCGCCGTCGACGAGGAGGGCGGTGACGTCACCCGCCTGGAGGTGCGCACCGGCTCGTCCTTCCCCGGCAACCACGCCCTCGGCGCGGTCGACGACCTGGAACTGACGAGGGCGGTCGCCGCGGAACTCGGCCGCCGTCTCGCGGCCTGCGGGGTCAACCTCAACTGGGCCCCGTCGGCCGACGTGAACTCCAACCCGTCCAACCCGGTGATCGGCGTCCGCTCCTTCGGGGCCTCCGCCGACCTCACCGCCAGGCACACGGCGGCGTACGTCACGGGGCTGCAGTCGGCGGGCGTCGCCGCTTGCACCAAGCACTTCCCGGGCCACGGCGACACCGCGGTCGACTCCCACCACGCGCTGCCGCGCATCGACGTGGACGAGTCGGTCCTGCTGGAGCGGGAACTGCGGCCCTTCCGCGCGGCCATCGCCGCCGGCACCCGCGCCGTGATGACCGCCCACATCCTGGTCCCGGCCCTGGACCCGGACCGCCCGGCAACGCTGTCCTCCAAGGTCCTGACCGACCTGCTCCGCCGTGAACTCGGCTACACCGGCCTCATCGTCACCGACGGCATGGAGATGCAGGCCATCGCCGGCACCTACGGCATCGAGCGCGGCAGCGTCCTGGCCATCGCCGCGGGCGCCGACGCGATCTGCGTGGGCGGCGGCCTCGCCGACGACGAGACGGTACGGCGCCTGCGCGACGCCCTGGTCTCGGCGGTCCGCTCGGGCGAACTGCCCGAGGAGCGGCTCGCACAAGCGGCGGAACGCGTGCGCACGCTGGCCCACTGGACGGCGGCCGGCGCGGCCGACGCCCAACTCCAGGCCGACGAGGAGGTGGGACTGCGCGCGGCCCGCAGGGCGCTGCGTGTCACCGGCGCCGACGGCTTCACCCCCCTCACCACAGCGCCCTACGTCGCCGCCTTCACCCCGGTGGCCAACGTGGCCGTCGGCGACGAAACACCCTGGGGCGCCGCCGCCGAGCTCGCCCGACTGCTCCCCGGCACGGAGACCGGCAGCTTCGCCGGTGCGGACGCCGGCCTCGCCACCCTGGCCGCGGCGGGCCCCCGCCGCATCGTGGCCGTGGTCCGCGACGAACACCGTCACGCCTGGATGGGGGCGGCCCTGGACACCGTCCTCAGGACCCGCCCCGACACGATCGTGATCGAGATGGGCCTGCCCCAGGCCCCCGCCCGAGGCGCCCTGCACATCGCGACCCACGGCGCGGCCCGGGTCTGCGGCAGGGCGGCGGCGGAGGTCATCGCGGGGGAGTAGGGGACCACAACCGAAAAGGCGCCGCTCCCTCTCAGGGGAGCGGCGCCTTCATCGCCTTCAGGGGCGAGCGCCCTAGATCCCCTGCCAGTCCGGCTTGTTGACAAACGTGTGCCGGAAGTAGTCCGCCAGCTTCAACTTGGACGCGGCCCCCTCGTCCACCACCACCGTCGCATGCGGATGCAACTGCAGCGCCGACGCGGGACACACCGCGGCGACCGGCCCCTCCACCGTGGCCGCCACCGCGTCCGCCTTCCCCTCACCGGTGGCGAGCAGCACCAGATGCCGGGCCTCGAGAATCGTCCCGATCCCCTGAGTGATCACATGGTGCGGCACCTGCTCGATGTCCCCGTCGAAGAACCGCGCGTTGTCCACCCGGGTCTGCTCGGTCAAGGTCTTGATCCGGGTCCGCGAGGCCAGCGAGGAACACGGTTCGTTGAACCCGATGTGCCCGTCGGTACCGATCCCGAGCAACTGCAGATCCACGCCCCCGGCCTCGCCCAGCGCCGAGTCGTAGGCCGCGCACGCCCCGGGGATGTCCTCGGCCGTCCCGTCCGGCCCGATGAAGGAGGTCATCGGCACCCCCAGCGGCTCCAGCACCTCGCGCCGCAGCACCGAGCGGTACGACTCCGGATGCTCGGCCGGCAGCCCCACGTACTCGTCGAGCTGCGCTATCCGCGCCCGCGAGGCGTCCACGGCGCCGGACCGCACCTTCGCCGCCAGGGCCTCGTAGATGGGCAGCGGGGTCGAGCCGGTGGCCACACCGAGCAGGGCGTCGGGCTTGCGCCGGAGCAGCTGGGCCATGGCCTCGGCGATGAGCTCGCCACCCGCCTTGGCGTCCGGGACGATGACAACTTCCACGCTGGGCCTGCCGATCTGAGGAAACGGTCTGATCTGTAGAAACGGTCTGAACGGAGAGGGCTCGACCGGACCCCGGTACGGCCCATGTGGTTTAGACCAATCTAACAGAATCGGGTGTCCCGGCCCAGATCCCAGAATGCCGTCATCCCCTCCAGTTCGCGGCTGGTCCCCGCGGGACGGCTCACGGCATCGAACCTCCCGTGGCGTCCACCCAGCTGCCGGTCACCCACCGCCCGTCGTCCGAGGCCAGGAAGGCCACCACGTCCGCGACATCGGCTGGCGTCCCCACCCGCCCCAGCGCCGAATACGCCTCCGCCTGCTCCCAGCCGCCCTCGGTCTCGTGCAGCAGCGGGGCGGTGTTGTCGGTGTCGATCAGGCCGGGCGCCACCGAGTTCACCCGGATGCCCCGGGCGCCCAGCACCTTGGACAGATCGCGGGAGAACACGTCCAGCGCACCCTTCGTCATGGCGTAGGCCATGTTGTGCGGCATCGCGGCGGTGCGGGCCAGCCCGGACGAGACGTTGATGATCCGGCCGCCGTCCCGCAGGCGTATCGAGCCCTGCTTGACCAGGAAGAACGGCGCTTTGACATTCACCGTGAAGAGGCGGTCGTACTCCTCCTCGTCGATCTCCTCGATCGGACGCGAGGAGCCGATTCCCGCGTTGTTCACCAGGATGTCCAGTCCGTCCGCGTGCCGGTCGAACTCCTCCCAGAGGCGGTCGACGGCTCCAGGCGCCTCCAGCTCGGCCCCGATCGCGAAGGCGCGGCCTCCGGCGGCCTCGATCGCGGCGACCGTCTCCTTCGCCGCCGCCTCACTCCTGCCGTAGTGCACCGCCACCCGCGCGCCGTCCCGCCCGAGGCGCTCGGCGATGCCTCGCCCGATCCCCCTGCCGGCCCCCGTCACCAGAGCCGTCCTGCCCGTGAGCGCACCCATGTCGTTGCCCCTCATTTCTCTAGCAGTCGATACAGAAAAAACCGTACAGGTACCCCGCGCTCTTTCTCTAGTGCCCGCTATACAATTCACTCCATGGTGGGTAGCGAGGAGACGGAAGCGCGGGTCAAGCCTGTGGTCGGGAGATCGAGACCCCGTGGGCGCCCCCGGTCCTTCGACCGCGAGACCGCCCTGGAGAAGGCGATCCGAGCCTTCTGGGAGCACGGGTACGAGGCCACGTCCGTCTCCGACCTCACCCGCGTCATGGACATCGGCGCCCCCAGTCTCTACGCGGCCTTCGGCGACAAGCGGTCGCTGTTCGAGGAGGTCGTGAGGGAGTACGGCGTCCGGTACGGCTCCTTCGGTGACCGTGCCCTCACCGAGGAGCCCACCGCCCGGGCCGCCGTGCGGCGGATGCTGCGGGAGGCCGCCGTCGAGTACACGGCCCCCGGCCGTCCGCGCGGCTGCCTCGTCATCCACGCCGCCACCAACTGCTCCACCCCGGAGGTCGAGGAGTCGCTGCGGCGGCGGCGCAACGCCGGCATCGCCGCCCTCGAGAGCCGTATCGGCGCGGACATCGCCGCAGGGGAGCTGCCGGCCGGCACGGACGCCGCCGCGCTGGCCCGGTGCACCGGGGCGGTGATCCAGGGCATGTCCCAACAGGCGCGCGACGGCGCGAGCCGGCAGGAGTTGGAGGCAGTCGCGGAAATTGCCATGACTATCTGGCCCCGCACATGAACCCACACGCGTTAGGCTGCGTGGTGGTTGTCAGAGCGTCCGAGTAAGTGGCTCCCGCGAGGGAAAGCTCCAACAACAAACAGGCTCCAACGCATGGACACACCTAGTGGTCTAGTCCACAATTGAAGCGTGACTTCCGTCTTCCCCGCACAGGAAGACGGACCGAGGAACCGGAGCTCTCTGCCCTGACTGCCCCGGATCCTCACCTCGGCCGACCGGGACCGCACACCCCACGGCCGATATTGCTCCGGGCTGCGGTGCCGGGAAGGTTGAGGGTCCTTCCCAGGCGCCGCGGCCCGCGGGTGTTTCCGGGCTCAGGATCCCGTCGGCGTACGGCGCTTTTAGGTCACGCACATACCCCCAGGTACGCTCGCACCCGTGCCCTCCATGAACGAACTGGTCCGCCAGCACACCGCCCTCGACGACTCCGACCTCGAGTGGCTGCACCTGCTGGTCTCGGAGTGGCAGCTGCTCTCCGACCTCTCCTTCGCCGACCTCGTCCTGTGGGTCCCCACCCGCGACGGCACCCGCTACGTCTCCGTCGCCCAGATGCGGCCCAACACCGGCCCCACCTCCTACCAGGACGACATGGTCGGCCACCTCGTCCCGCGCGGCCGCCGCCCCCTGCTGGACGCGGCGCTCGACGAGGGCCGGATCGTGCGCGAGGGCGACCCGGAGTGGCGCGAGGAGGTCCCGGTCCGCGTCGAGTCGATCCCGGTACGACGGGAGGGCCGCGTCCTCGGTGTCATCGCGCGCAACACCAACCTGCTGACCGTCCGCACCCCGAGCCGGCTCGAACTGACCTATCTGCAGAGCGCGTCCGACCTGGCCCAGATGATCGCGGCCGGCTCCTTCCCGTTCCCCAACCAGCAGATGGACATGGACGCGGCCCCCCGCGTCGGCGACGGCCTCATCCGTCTCGACGCGGACGGCATCGTCCAGTACGCCTCCCCGAACGCCCTGTCCGCCTACCACCGCATGGGCCTCGCCTCCGACCTCGTGGGCCAGCACCTCGGCCGGACCACCGCCGAACTCGCCCCCACCCGCGGCCCCGTGGACGAGGCACTGGCCAAGGTCGCGAGCGGCTGGGCCCCCCGGGAGTTCGAGATCGAGGCGCACGACGGGGTCATCCAGTTCCGGGCCATCCCGCTCAAACCCAAGGGCACCCGCATCGGTTCGCTGGTCCTGCTCCGGGACGTGACCGAACTGCGCCGCCGCGAGCGTGAGTTGATCACCAAGGACGCGACCATCCGGGAGATCCACCACCGGGTGAAGAACAACCTCCAGACGGTCGCCGCCCTGCTCCGCCTCCAGGCCCGCCGCATCGAGTCCGACCGCGGCCGCGAGGCACTGGAGGAGGCGGTACGCCGCGTCGGCTCGATCGCGATCGTGCATGAGACGCTGTCTCAGAACCTGGACGAGCGCGTGGAGTTCGACGAGATCGCCGACCGGGTGCTCGCCATGGTCGCCGAGATCTCCCCGGGCAAGGTCACCGGCCGGCGCAGCGGTCGCTTCGGCATCCTGGACGCCGAGGTCGCCACCCCGCTGTCCATGGTCCTCACGGAAATCCTGCAGAACGCCCTGGAGCACGGCTTCCGCGAGGGCGAGACCGGCACGGTCGAGGTGTCGGCCGTCCGCGGCGGCACCACCAAGGAGGCCCGTCTCCTCGTCACCGTCCAGGACGACGGCGTCGGTCTGCCCGAGGGCTTCGACCCGCACACCTCGGGCAACCTCGGCCTCCAGATCGTACGGACGCTGGTGGAGGGCGAGTTGGGCGGCACGTTCGACATGGTCCCGGCACCGGAGGGCGGCACCCGGGTGCTCCTGGACGTGCCGGTGCAGGCCCACAAGTAGGACTGCGTACGGTCCGGGCGCGGCCAACGGTCCTGGGCGCAGCAAAAAGCCCCGGACCGTTCAGGGGTCCGGGGCTCACATGCTCGTTGCCAGCGTGTGCTGCGCATCGGGGGTACTGCGCGCTGCGGCTCGGGGGCGGGAGAAGCGTACGCGGTGTACGCGCCGCCAAGCTCAGGCTGTTTTACGGGGCGGGTGTGTCAGGCAGAAGCCTGACGGGCCCGGTTGCGGGCGGCACGGCGCTTCATGGCGCGACGCTCGTCCTCGCTGAGACCACCCCAGACGCCGGAGTCCTGGCCGGACTCGAGCGCCCACTGCAGACACTGATCCATAACGGGGCAGCGACGGCAGACGGCCTTGGCTTCCTCGATCTGCAGCAGCGCAGGACCGGTGTTGCCGATGGGGAAGAAGAGCTCGGGGTCTTCCTCGCGGCAAACGGCGTTGTGACGCCAGTCCATGGCTGCTACCTCTCCTTGGTATTACGTGCAAGTTGCTTGTGAATGTGAACGCTTTCACGAATCCCTCAACAAGTGAAGGGCCGATCGCCGAGTCTTCCCCGGCGTGGTCCTGTGGATTGAAGAGGGGTTCCGGTGGCCTGTGGACGCTGGTGTTGCGGGCTGTCCCGACCGCCACGTAGAGACTCGCAAACCTCAGCGGCGGATACAACCCCTTCCGGAAAGTTTTTTTTGATTCCTCGGTGTCGACTAGGTCACAGCCGTACTTCCATGGGGTGGATGCTGGCCTAAACGTTCGAGTGAAAGGACTTTAGCCCCTTCTGCTCACACAATCACACGCAGTGCACGGCGTACGCCTGTGAACGTCACGCTCGTGCGCAGTCCGAGGTGGTCGCCGTCCATCTGGAGGGGCAGGGGGACCTTCGAATGCAAGGTGAACTGGTCCAGGTCGTGCAGGGACACGGCGTGCTTGCCGTGGGGTCCGCGTTCGGGGGACGAAGTGAGCAACTGGGTGCCATATCGGGCGATCGCGGTCGTCGTCATCCGGCTGAGACCGAGTACGTCGAGGCCTTTATCGAACGAGGCCTTAGGTGACGCGTACATCGGGTGATTGCCCAGGAAGGTCCACGGAGAGGTGTTCGAGACTATGGAAAGGACCAGATCGGTCACCGGCTCCGCATCCGGGCGCTCCAGGGTGATCGTCCCGTGGCGGCGGTGCGCCTCGCCGAAGAACTGGCGCAATGCCTGGCGGACGTAGAGAGCGTGGGTGGATTTCCTGCCGCGCTCACGATGCTGCTCGACCCGGCCGACCACTCCGGCGTCGAATCCGAGCCCCGCGTTGAAGGTGAACCAGCGTCCCGGCACGGCTTCGTCCTCGGTGCCGGGCGTGCCCGTGGCCAGGCCCAGGCCGACCGTCCGCTCGCCGCCGTCGCGCAAGGCGTCCAGGAGCGCGCCGGTGGCCTCGACGGCGTCGTTGGGCAGGCCGAGGGCGCGGGCGAAGACGTTGGTGGATCCGCCCGGGACCACGGCGAGGCCGGGCAGGCGCTCGGGGTCGGGGCCGGCGTGCAGAAGGCCGTTGACGACCTCGTTGACCGTGCCGTCGCCGCCCAGGGCCACGACCAGGTCGATGTCCTTGCTCTCCGCCGCCTGCCGGCCCAGGTCGCGCGCGTGGCCGCGGTACTCGGTGGTGACCGCTTCGAGTTTCATCTCGCTCGCGAGCGCGTGGATCAGGACATCGCGCGTACGTGCGCTTGTGGTGGTTGCCGCCGGATTGACCACGAGAAGTGCACGCATGGGTTGCAGCGTACCTACTGGGTGGTACCGGGCACAGTTCGAGGTAGGGATCACGTAAGACTTCGGGGCGTGAACCTTGCCACGGGGGCGTGAGGCAACCCGCCCGCGGCGGTCTGCGTCGGCCGCTCCTCACCCGTGGGAGCCGCGCGGGCGAGGGCTACCCTTCAGGGGTGAGCAGCGAGCAGACCCCCGCCATCCCCGAGACCGCCGGCCCGCGCCCGCGGCGCCTGACGTACGCCGCCGCCCTGGCCGCCCTGGAAGGGCTCGCGCTCGTCGCGGGAGGTGCCTGGATGCTCGTGGAGGGGCTGGCCGGCGATCCGGACGACCGGCAGTCTGCCGTCACCGGGGGCATCACGCTGATCGTCCTCGCACTGCTGCCGCTGATCGCCGCGCGCGGACTGCTCGGCCGGCGCAGCTGGAGCCGGGGGCCGGCCGTCGTCACCCAGATCATGGCCCTCCCCGTCGCCTACAACCTCCTCCAGGCCGACAGCGTGGCCATCCCGGCGGGCATCGTCCTCGCGGTCGTCGCGCTGGCCGCGCTGGTGTTGCTGATCAACCCGGCGACGACCCAGGCGCTCGGGATCAGGGGCCCGGGCCGGCCACAGGACGGCGAGCGGTAGCCCTCGACCGGAGCACTGTGGCCGCCGGTCCGGTGCGGCCCGCAGTGCAGGGGCCGAAGCGGTCGCGGTGGTGGACCGGGGGCGAAACGGCACGCAGATGGCCGCTGGGCGCAGTGGTGGTGGCCGGCCCGGTCGCGCACCGGCGCGAGGCGCGCCGGCCGCCTGAACCGGGCCGGAGGGCTACTCCTCCACCAGGAGCCTTTCCCGGAGCTGGGCGAGGGTGCGGGCCAGCAGGCGGGAGACGTGCATCTGGGAGATGCCGACCTCCTGCGCGATCTGCGACTGCGTCATGTTGCCGAAGAAGCGAAGAAGGAGGATGCGCTTCTCGCGGGGTGGCAGGTCCTCCAGGAGCGGCTTGAGCGACTCCCGGTACTCGACGCCCTCCAGTGCCTCGTCGTAGGCACCCAGCGTGTCAGCGACCGCCGGGGACTCGTCGTCCGTGTCCGGGACGTCCAGGGACAGCGTGGAGTACGCGTTGGCCGACTCCAGGCCCTCCAGGACCTCCTCCTCCGAGATGGCCAGCTTCTCGGCCAGCTCGTGGACCGTGGGGGAGCGGCCGTGCTGCTGGGACAGCTCCGCCGTGGCCGTCGTCAGGGACAGGCGCAGTTCCTGAAGGCGCCGGGGCACCCGCACCGCCCAGCCCTTGTCACGGAAGTGGCGCTTGATCTCGCCCACGACCGTCGGGGTCGCGTAGGTCGAGAACTCCACCCCGCGGTCCGGGTCGAAGCGGTCGACCGACTTGATCAGGCCGATGGTGGCGACCTGGGTCAGGTCGTCCAGCGGCTCGCCGCGGTTGCGGAAGCGGCGCGCGAGGTGCTCGACGAGCGGCAGGTGCATCCGGACCAGCTGGTTGCGCAGCTCCGCGTACTCCGGGCTGCCGTCCTTCAGCGCGCGCAGCTCGACGAACAGGGCGCGTGCCCCGCTGCGGTCCTGTGGATCGTGCCGGGGGACCGGCGTGTTGTTCGCGCCGGCCGCGCCGTCCTCTGCGTTTCGCTCGTGCTCGCTCATCGTCCCGCCCGTCGCCCTTCCACGAGCCCTCGCCTCCGTCGGCACCGGGAGGATCCCGGCCGGCCCTGCCGGAGGCGCACCCTGCACGGCACCTTTCCGATCCCGCTGCCCGTCGTCCAGGAAGCCGGTCGCCGTCGTGTCGACGATGCCCTCCTCCGGATGCGGCCGGGCCTGCTCGGGGATGCCGTCGATGCCGTCCGCCATGCGGCGGGAACCGCCGGGGCCGTCGCCCGGGCCGTCGGCGCCGCTCGGGCAGGGCGGACGGTGCCCGCCCTCGGCCGGCAGCTCCCGTGTGCCGCGCTCTTCGTCCCGCACCGGCCCGTCCCCGTCCCTCACGCCGGCCCGGGTCCCGCGCCGCGCTGTTTGTAGAGGCTGATCGAAACGGTCTTGTCCTCGTCCACGGCCGACGAGACCTTGCCCGCGAGGGCCGAGAGGACGGTCCAGGCGAAGGTGTCCCGTGACGGTGCGTGACCGTCCGTGGTCGGGGCCGAGACGGTGACCTCCAGCGAGTCGTCGACAAGTCGGAAGACACAGCTGAGCACCGAGCCGGGCACGGCCTGCTGGAGCAGGATCGCGCAGGCCTCGTCCACCGCGATGCGCAGGTCCTCGATCTCGTCGAGGGTGAAGTCCAAACGGGCTGCGAGGCCGGCCGTGGCCGTCCGCAGCACCGACAGGTAGGCACCCGCGGCCGGCAGCCGGACTTCCACGAAGTCCTGGGTCGCGGGCTCGCCTGCGATCTGGGACACCCTCACCTCCAAGGTGGTACAAGCTTTACGGGGGCCGAGGGTCGCCCCCCGGAGTAACGCGACGTGTGGTTCAGCGGTGACGCTACCGCGCTCTCGACTTTCCTGTCCCCGGGACCCCAACCCCTTGCCGTCACTCACAGTAAAACTGTGGACACGCTCCGTGTCTAGGGGTTTGCGGCTCCAATTGGGAAGAACGCGCGCCGGGTTGACGTACCCAGACGTCAGACGGTCGAACCGTCCTGGAACCCGAGGGTCCAGGGTCACACAAGGACGTGGTCCACGAAGCACCAACGCCAGTTCTCACCGGGTTCGTGAGTGCGCATGATCGGGTGGCCGGTGTCCTTGTGGTGCTTCGTCGCGTGCTGTCCCGGCGAGGAGTCGCAGCAGCCGACGTGACCGCAGTCCAGACACAGGCGCAGTTGTACCGGGTGGGTACCGTCCCTCAGGCACTCCGGGCACGTGTCGTTGAGCGGCTCGGGCTCGGGGTGCGGCAGCGCGTCGGCGTGCGTGCACTGTTTCATGATTGCCAGGTTACGACGGCCGCGCGGGAGGCCGCGCGGAAAATGAGGGCGGGCGCACGACGATGAACAAGGGCGGGCGAGGGTCATGGACGTGATGCCACTGCTGTTGCTGGTGGCGGGGAGCGCGGCGATCGCCGCGGCGGCCCGGCGCACCCCGGTCCCGGCGCCGCTGCTGCTGGTCGCGGCCGGACTGCTGGTCTCGTACCTTCCCGGGGTCCCCGTGTACACGCTCGACCCGGACGTGGTCCTGCCGCTGATCCTGCCGCCGCTGCTGCACTCCGCGGCCACCGACAGCTCCTATCTCGACCTCAGGGCGCAAATGCGGCCCGTGGCGCTGCTGTCGGTGGGATACGTGCTCTTCGCGACCTTCGTCGTCGGCTGGGCGGCGTACCAGATCGTGCCGGGGCTCTCGCTGACCGGGGCGCTGGTCCTGGGCGCGGTGGTGGCACCGCCGGACGCGGTCGCGGCGACGGCCGTGGCACGCCGGGTGGGACTGCCCTCCCGGATCACCACCATCCTGCAGGGCGAGTCCCTGGTGAACGACGCCACCGCGATCACCGCCTACAGGGTCGCGCTCGCGGCCGCGGTCGGCGAAGGTGCCACCTGGGCGGGCGGCATCGGCGAGTTCCTGCTCGCAGCGGTCGGCGGGGTCGCGGTCGGCCTGGTGCTGATGGTGCCGATCCACTGGCTGCGCACCCACCTCAAGGAGCCGCTGCTCCAGAACACGCTCTCCCTGCTCATCCCGTTCGTCGCCTACGCGGCGGCCGAGCAGTTCCACGCCTCCGGGGTGCTCGCGGTGGTCGTGGTGGCGCTCTTCCTCGGACACCGCGCGTGGGAGGTCGACTTCGCGACGCGCCTCCAGGAGGACGCCGTATGGAAAATGGTTGCCTTCGTCCTGGAATCATCGGTGTTCGCCCTCATCGGGCTGCAGCTGCCCGTCGTGCTGAAGGGCCTCGGGGAGTACGAGGGCGGACCCGCCGCCTGGTACGCGGTCGCCGTCTTCCTCGTGGTCGTCGTGTCGAGGTTCGTCTGGGTCTATCCGGCGACCTACCTGCCGCGCATGCTCTCCGCGCGGATCCGCGAGCGTGAGGACAACCCCACCTGGAGGGCGACGTTCGTCATCGGGTGGGCCGGCATGCGGGGCGTGGTCTCGCTGGCGATCGCCTTCTCCATCCCGGAGCACCTGCACGACGGCCAGCCGTTCGAGGGCCGCAACCTGATCCTCTTCCTGACCTTCACCACGGTCATCGGCACCCTCGTCGTCCAGGGCGTCACCCTGCCCCCGCTGATCCGCGTGCTGAAGCTCCCCGGCCGCGACCAGCAGACCGAGACCCTCGCCGAGGCCAACGCCCAGGCGCAGGCCTCGCGCGCCGCCGAACGGCGCCTGGACGAACTCCTCTCCGACGAGCACAACACCCTCCCGCCGCCCCTCGCCGACCGTCTGCGCATGGTCCTGGAACGCCGCCGCAACGCCGTCTGGGAACGCCTCGGCCAGTCCAACCCCCTCACCGGTGAGACCGTCGACGACACCTACCGCAGGCTGTCCCGGGAGATGATCGGCGCCGAACGCGCGGTGTTCGTGAGGCTGCGGGACGGGCGCCACATCGACGACGAGATGCTGCGGACGCTCCTGCGCAGGCTGGACCTGGAGGAGGCGGCGGCCTACCGGGAGGCGTCCGAGTAGGCGGGTGCGGGTCAGGGGAAGGGGCGCCCCGTGACCACGGCCGCGAGCGTCGCCCCGCGCGGGAAGGCGCCCTCCTCGGCGAGGGCGACCAATCCATACAGCAACTTGGCGACATAGAGACGTTCCACGGGGACGCCGTGACGGTTCTCGAAGTCCTCGGCGAAGGCGTCCAGTTCGGGTGGGACGCGGGCGTAGCCGCCGAAGTGGAAGCGGTCGTCGAGCCGCCAGTCGCCGCGCGGACCACCGAAGGCCTCACGTTGGAGCGCCCTTGTGCCGGCCGTCAGGAAGCCGCCCTTGAGGACCGGTATGCCGAGGGCGCGCTGGTCCGGGGCGAGGCCCGCGGCCAGGCCCGCGAGGGTGCCGCCGGTGCCGCAGGCGATCGCGACGACGTCGGCCCGCCCCGCCAGCTCCTCGCCGAGCGCGCGGCAGCCTCGAACGGCGAGGACGTTGCTGCCGCCCTCCGGGACGACGTACGCGTCCTCGGCGTCCGCCGCGCGCAGCACGCGCGCGAGGGTGTCCGGTCCGCCCTTGCGGCGGTACGTCGACCGGTCGACGAAGTGCAGGCGCATGCCGTCGGCCGCGCACCGGGCGAGGGAGGGGTTCAGGGGGCGGCCGGCGAGTTCCTCACCGCGGACCACGCCGACCGTGGGCAGGCCGAGGAGGCGGCCCGCGGCGGCCGTGGCGCGCAGGTGGTTGGAGTACGCGCCGCCGAAGGTGACGACCGTACGGCCGGCTGCCGCGGTGAGGTTGGGCGCGAGCTTGCGCCACTTGTTGCCGACGAGCTCGGGGTGGATCAGGTCGTCGCGCTTGAGGAGAAGGCGCAGGCCGTGCCGGGCGAAGCGGGGGTCCGACAACTCCTGCAGGGGGGAGGGCAGGCGGGGGCGCAGGGTGTCGAGACCGGTCACGCCCCCATTGTGACCTGCGGGATCACTTCAGGCGCTCCCGGATCCGGCCCCGCAGCCAGCCCATCGTGAAGCCCCGCGGATCCACCTTGCCCGGCTGCCACTCCAGGTGGCCGATGACCGACCGTTCCGTCCAGCCGTGCCGGCGGCACACAGCGGCGGAGACCTGCTCGATCGCTGTCAGCTGGGCGGCCGGCCAGGGATCCTCGCCGTCGCCGAGGTTCTCGCACTCGAAGCCGTAGAAGTGGCGGTTGCCGTCGGTGTTCGCCTCGTTGTCGAGGGGGAGCGCCTTCTCCGCGATCACCGCCCGCAGGACGTCGTCGTCGCCGAGACCGGCGTGGTTGGCGCGGCCGTAGCCGACGAGATGGACGGTGCCGTCCTTGGTGATGACGCCGTGGCACAGGGGGCCCGGGAGGCCGGTGTAGCCCTTGCGGCACAGCTCCACCGTCGCCGCGCTGCCCTTGGTCACCGTGTGGTGGATCATCACGCCGTGCACCGGGCCCCAGGCGCCGACGTGGTTGCGGTTGTGGTGCTCCCAGTCGCCGACCTCGACGACGGTGGCGCCCTCCGCCCGCAGGACGGCCAGGAATCTGTCCGCGGACATGGGTGAGGCCATGGCCCCCTCCTTCGCGCTGTGCGCCGGCGGCGGACCGCGGCCGGCTCGTACCGGTGCTTGTACCGAAAGCGGCGGAATCCGACTCCTGGTTCGCACAGCGTGCGAGCTGATTCGGACAGGCAAATTCCGTTCACCGCAGGAGACTTGACTGCACGTCAGTGGACAGGGATCTCGCATATGCCCAGCCTCGCGGTGATCCATTCCCCCTCTTTCGTGTAATAGCACCGGCACGTTCCGTGAGGAAGGCTTGCCCTTGCACATCGATGCCTGGGCGTAGATCGCGTCCGGGCATGTACCGGGAGGGCAATTCCTTATGTCGGTAGGCGAAGAGGTCCGCACCGAGCAGAACCGGCCGCAGCAGAGCCTCGGCACGGCGGCCGCGCGGAACCTGGCCACCACCACCAAGTCCGCACCCCAGATGCAGGAGATCAGCTCCCGCTGGCTGCTGCGCATGCTGCCCTGGGTGAACGTCCAGGGCGGTACGTACCGGGTGAACCGCCGCCTCAGCTACGCCGTGGGCGACGGCCGGGTGACGTTCGTGAAGACCGGGGACCGGGTCGAGGTGATCCCCGCCGAGCTGCGCGAACTGCCGGCCCTCAGGTCGTACGAGGACGACGACGTGCTCTCCGAACTCGCCCAGCGCTGCCAGCAGCGGGAGTTCACCCCGGGTTCCGTGATCGCCTCGTTCGGCGCCCAGGCCGACGAGGTGTTCCTGCTGGCGCACGGCAGGGTGGAGAAGGTCGGCACCGGCCCCTACGGCGACGACGCGGTCCTCGGAGTGCTGGCCGACGGCGCCTACTTCGGCGACCAGGCGCTGCTCGACCCGGACGCCATCTGGGAGTACACCGCCCGCGCGGCCACCGCCTGCACCGTCCTCGTGCTGCCCCGCCAGGACGTCGACCAGGTGGCGGAGCGCGCTGAAGCCCTCGGCGAGCACCTGCGGGAGCAGCGCGCGATCCCCTCGCAGCGCACCAACAAATACGGCGAGAAGGCGATCGACCTCGCGGCGGGCCACGAGGGCGAGCCCGACATCCCGCACACCTTCGTCGACTACGACGCCCGGCCCCGCGAATACGAACTGAGCATCGCCCAGACCGTGCTGCGCATCCACACGCGCGTGGCCGACCTCTACAACCAGCCGATGAACCAGACGGAACAGCAGATCCGGCTGACCGTCGAGGCACTCAAGGAGCGCCAGGAGCACGAGCTCGTCAACAACCGTGAGTTCGGGCTGCTGCACAACTGCGAGTACGACCAGCGACTCCAGCCGCACGACGGCGTGCCCAGCCCCGACGACCTCGACGAACTGCTCAGCCGCCGCCGCGGCACCAAGCTGCTGCTCGCCCATCCGCGCGCGATCTCCGCGATCGGCCGTGAGCTCAACAAGCGTGGACTGGTCCCCGAGACCATCGACATGGGCGGCAACCGCATCCCCACCTGGCGCGGGGTGCCGATCTACCCGTGCAACAAGATCCCGGTCACCCCGGAGCGGACCACCTCGATCATCGCCATGCGTACCGGCGAGGCCGACCAGGGTGTCATCGGCCTCCAGCAGGCCGGTATCCCCGACGAGATCGAGCCGAGCCTGTCGGTGCGGTTCATGGGCATCAACGAACAGTCGATCATCAAGTACCTGGTGACGGCCTACTACTCGGCCGCCGTGCTGGTGCCGGACGCGCTCGGGGTGCTGGAGAACGTCGAGATCGGCCGGTGGAGGTGACGCTGCTGCCCCTGGGAGCCGTGTCCCCGTCCACCGGGGCGGGTACACCTCGGTCGAACACCGGGGCGGAGGCACCCCGGCGCGGCGCGCCCGCCCACAGCACGGACGCCCACAGCACGGACGCCACCGTCCGCGGACCGACCGAGGGGGGTTCCATGGCCGAGTCCACGACGGGGACACCGGGGCGGGCGGGGGAAAGGACGGAGGCGGCGCCGACGACCGGGGGGACGGAGGCGCCGGCCGCCGACCGAAGGGGGGAGCGGGTCCCGGCCGAGCCGGACCGGCCGGAGACCCGCCCGCTCGACGGGCATGAGGCCGTGGTGATCCTGGAGCGGGTGCGGGCGGTCGTCGATCCCGCGCTGCGTGCCGCGCTGGAGTCGCTGCCCGGCTCGCTGCGCAGGATCGCGCTCTACCACTTCGGCTGGGAGCAGGCCGACGGCACCCCGTCGGCGGGCAACGCGGGCAAGGCGATACGGCCCGCGCTCGTCCTCACCGCTGCCGCCGCCCTCGGCGGGGACCGGGCACGGGCGGCGGCCGTCCGGGCCGCCGTGGCGGTGGAGCTGGTGCACAACTTCACGCTGCTGCACGACGACGTGATGGACCGCGACACCACCCGCCGCCACCGCCCCACCGCGTGGACCGTGTTCGGCGACGCCGACGCGATCCTCGCCGGGGACGCCCTCCAGGCGCTGGCCCTGCGGCTGCTGGCCGAGGATCCGTACCCCGCGGCGAGAGCGGCCGCGGCCCGCCTCGCGCACTGTGTCGTCGAGCTGTGCGAGGGCCAGCACGAGGACACCGCCCTGCAGAAGCTCGGACCCGGCGAGGTCACCCTCGACCAGGTACTCGACATGGCCGAGGCCAAGACGGGCGCCCTGCTCGGCTGTGCCTGTGCGCTCGGCGCGCTGTACGCGGACGCGTCCGCCGAGGACGTCGCCGCGATGGACGCGTTCGGCCGGGAGGCGGGCCTCGCCTTCCAGCTCATCGACGACGTGATCGGCATATGGGGCGACCCGAGCCGCACCGGCAAACCGGCCGGCGCGGATCTCGCCGCCCGCAAGAAGTCCCTCCCGGTGGTCGCCGCGCTCACCTCCGGCACGGCGGCGGCCAAGGAACTGGCCGAGCTGTACGCGGCGCCGTACGACGAAGGGGACCTGGCGCGTACGGCCCTCGCCGTGGAGGAGGCCGGCGGCCGGGACTGGGCACAGGTGCAGGCGGCCGACCGGATGGCCCGGGCGATGGGGCAGCTGGCCCGTGCGGTGCCCGAGCCGGAGGCGGCGGGCGGGCTGCTCTCCCTCGCGGAGTTCGTGACGCGGCGCAGCGCCTGAGGACCCCGGAGCGCCCGGCACCGTGCGGTTCCTGACCCCGCACGGTGGCCGGGGGCTCCGGCGCGAACGGGTCCCGCACATCCCCACGGTGTGCGGGGCCCGCTTCCGCATGCGCACCGGATAGTCTCAACACCCTTGTGACCGACGGTGGTTGAGATGAAGGGGTGGGGCATGGGCGTGGTGATACGGACGGCCGACGAAAGCGATCGCGAACGGGTAGCGCGGCTGCTGGACTCGGCCTTCCAGGACGACCCGGTCAGCGGGTGGATCTTCCCGGGGGAGGAGGAGCGCCGTACGACCCACCCCCGGCTGATGGCCGCGTTCGTCGACCTCGTGCTCGCCGAGGGACGGGTGGACGTCACGGAGGACGGGGCGGCATGCGCGTTGTGGCTTCCGGTGGCGGCGGACGGGAGCGGCGAGGGGGACGAGGACGGGTTCGCCGAGCTGCGTGAGGCGCTCGATCCGGACAACGAGCGGATCGAGCTGATCGGGCGGCTCACCGCGGAGGTGCATCCGGCCGGGCGCGCCCATGAGTACCTGTGGATGATCGGGGTCGCTCCCGAGCGGCAGGGGGAGGGGCTCGGGAGCGCGCTGATCGGGTCGGTTCTGGACCGGTGCGACCGGGAGGGGGTCCCGGCGTATCTGGAGGCGAGCAGCGCGCGAAGCCGGGCGCTGTACCAGCGGCTCGGGTTCGAGCTGGTGGAGCGCCCGCTGGAGCTGCCCGACGGGCCGCAGATGTGGCCGATGTGGCGCGAGCCGGGCGCTTCGCGGTAGTGCGGAAGGGGCGGCGGGTCTCGTGGCCCCGGTGAGAAGAGGGGCGGTCACGCGGCTGCCGTCCCCTGACTGGGCCACGGGTGGCGCGGTGCGTACAGCAGAAGGGCGTACAGCAGAAGGGCGTACAGCAGAAAACGCTGAGGCAAGCGCCCGCGGCCCCCTCGCCCTACCCTGAGGGCATGGGCACTGACGAACGCGTCTGTCCCGTCTGCGGACAGCCGGTCGAGACAGTCGTACGGCGTCACAAAACGCTGGGCGCGTGGGTCCCCGTGTGGACGGGCGGCCCGTGCCGCAACCCCGAGTGCGAGGCGAACCCCGACCTGGCCGCCGGATCCGGCGAGGACCACGGCGGCGCACCCGCCGGAAAAAGTTCCTGAACCCTGTCGAGAATCCGTCCCCGGCTCCGACGTCCCCTGTGAGAGCCGCCCGCACCGGGCGGCCGAGCCGATCGACGCCGAAGGAGCGGGATCATGAAGTACCTGGTCATGGTGCAGGGCACGCAGGCCGACTACGAGGCCATGCGCGGCAAGGGCTCCGAGCACTCCCCGGCCTGGAGCGAGCAGGAGATCCGTACGATGTACGCCTTCATGAGCGCCATCAACGACGACCTCTCCGAGACCGGCGAGATGCTCGACGGCCAGGGCCTCGCCGAGCCCGCGAAGATCCGCCACGTCAGCAGGGGCGCGGACGGCAAGGCCGTGATCACCGACGGTCCCTACAGCGAGACCAAGGAGCTGCTGTGCGGCTACTGGGTGCTGGAGTGCGAGAGCCTGGAGCGCGTCACGGAGATCGCCGAGCGCATCACCCACTGCCCCCAGCCCGCCGGCGCCCCCGAGTACCCGGTGGTCATCCGGCCCATCCTGGACGGCGCCGGGGACATCTGAGGGCCGTGCGACCGACGACCGGCACCGAGGACCTGCTGCGCCGGCACGCGCCGCAGGTCCTCGGGGCGCTGGTCAGGCGGTACGGCCATTTCGACGCCGCCGAGGACGCCGTACAGGAGGCGCTGCTGGCCGCGGCCGGGCAGTGGCCGTCGGCGGGGGTGCCCGGCAATCCGCGCGGGTGGCTCATCAAGGTGGCCTCGCGGCGGCTGATTGACACGCTGCGGGCGGAGGAGGCACGGCGGGCGCGGGAGGAGCGGGCCGCGGCACTGAGCGAGCGCGTCACGGCGGTCGCCGACCGCGCGCCACGCGAGGACGACACCCTGTCCCTGCTGTTCCTGTGCTGCCATCCGCAGCTGCCCCCGTCCGCGCAGATCGCGCTCACCCTGCGCGCGGTCGGCGGACTGACCACCGCGGAGATCGCCCGGGCGTATCTCGTCCCCGAGGCGACCATGGCCCAGCGCATCAGCCGGGCCAAGCAGAAGGTGCGGGGCGTGAGCTTCGGCCGCCCGGAGAACTGGCCCGAACGGCTTCCGGCCGTCCTGCACACCCTCTACCTGATCTTCAACGAGGGCCACACGGCGACCTCCGGACCGGCCCTCCAGCGGCGCGACCTCGCCGGTGAGGCGATCCGCCTGACCCGCACGGTGCACCGGCTCCTCCCCGACGACTGCGAGATCGCGGGCCTGCTCGCCCTGATGCTCCTCACCGACGCCCGCCGCGACGCCCGCACAGGCCCGGACGGCGACCTGGTCCCCCTCGACGAACAGGACCGCGCCCGCTGGGACAAGGCCGCGATCGAGGAGGGCGTCGCGCTCGTCACCCGGGCGCTGGCCCGCCGCCGACCCGGCCCCTACCAGATCCGCGCGGCCATCGCCGCCGTACACGACGAGGCGCCCACGCCGGAGGCGACCGACTGGCGGGAGATCCTCGGGCTCTACGACGTTCTCGTACGGCTCGTTCCGGGGCCGGTGGAGCGGCTGAACCGGGCGGTCGCGGTCGCGATGGTGCACGGCCCGCAGGCCGGGCTCGCCGAACTGGACGCGCTCCCCGACGAGTTGGGCCACCGGCTGGACGCCGTACGCGGGCATCTGCTGGAGCGGGCGGGGTCGTACGACCAGGCGCGTGCCGCGTACGAGGCGGCGGCCGGAAAGACCCTGAGCCTGCCCGAGCAGCGGTATTTGCAGGGGCGGGCGGCCCGGCTGAGGCCTTAACGTGACGGCATGTCCACAGCGAACCTCATCGTGCACCTGACCGAACGCTCCCTCTGGGAGGAGGCCCGGGCCCGTGGCAGGTACGAGATCTCGACCCGCGGCCGCACTCTCCAGGAGGAGGGGTTCATCCACTGCTCGACGCGTGAGCAGCTCCCCGGCACGGCCGCGCGCTTCTTCGCTGATGTACCGGACCTCGTGGTCCTCGTCATCGACCCCGCCCGCCTCGACGTACCCCTGAAGTACGAGGCCCCCGCTCCGGGCGCCGAGGAGTTCCCGCACGTCTACGGGCCGATCCCGGTGGACGCGGTCGTCGACGTGGAGCCGTGGGGGTGACGGGTCGCCGCCGGTCATGGCGCTGGGTCCTGCTGGTGTGGGCGGCTCTCGTGGTCGTCGCGGGCGGGCTCACGCTCTGGCTTCAGGACTCGGCGGAGCCGCCGGGGCCGTACGGATGGGAGAGGGAGAGTCCGACGCCCTCGCTCCCGGAAGGGTGGGAGACGGCGTGCTCCCGCTCCACGCCCGACGCGCAGGGCCGGACCCTCTGCTTCGTCAGGACCCGCTAGGCAGCCCGCCCGTCTCCGGGTCCCGGCCCGTCAGGCAGTAGATGCCGCCTGCCGAGTCTCTCATCACCGTCCAGTTCCTGCCCTCGGCGACGAACTCCGCGCCCAGGCGCTCGTGTTCGGCCCGTGTCGCCTCGATGTCCGCGCAGGCCAGGTCCAGATGGGCGGAGGCGGGGCGTTCCTCGTCGAGGCGCTGGAGGAGGATGCGGACCGGGAGTCCGGGCGGTGGCTTGAGCACGTGGAACTCGGGGAGCGAGCCGCGCAGGGAGTCCCAGTCGGGCAACAGGGCGGCCCAGAAGGCGACTTCGGCCTCGTAGAGGGAGGGCGGGACGTCCAGGCAGACCTGGTCGAGACGGCTGCCGTGGATCACCGGCGGGCGGACCGACTGCCCGCGCCAGGGGTCGGCGCAGAACAACTGACCCGCGGGGGACCGGAGCACGACCAGCGTGCCCTGGTCGGCGACCATGTGCGCGCCGAGCGCCCGCGCCGCCTTCGCGAACTTCCGTACGTCGTCCACGCAGAAGTCGAGATGGGCACCGCCGGGTCCCGAGGCGACGGCCTGCGCCTTGACGCAGGCGTCCGCCCCGCCGGGCGGCAGGAGGGTCACGAACTCCCGCCGCTCACCCCGGAATTCGGACAGGCGGCTGCCGGTGACGCTGACCCAGAAGTCGCAGGCCTGGGCGAAGCGGGGAGCGGGCCGGTCCACGAAGGCGTATGTCCAGCGGGTAGTCATGCGGTGATCGTAGGCTTCACCACTTCGGTGCCTCCATCACTTCGGTGCCTCCATCACTTCGGCGCCTCCATCGCTTCGGCACCTCCATCACTTCGGTACCTCCATGAACCGCAGCATGTTCCCCGCCGGGTCCCGGAACGCGCAGTCCCGCACCCCGTACGGCATGTCCGTCGGCTCCTGGACCACCTCCGCCCCCGACTCCCGCACGCGTGCGAACAACGCGTCACAGTCGGTCGTCGTGAAGTTGACCCCCCGCAGCAGCCCCTTCGCCAGCAGCCGGGCCATCGCCTCCTTGTCCGCGGGGGACGCGTCCGGATCCGCGGCGGGCGGCTCCAGGACGATGTCCACGTCCGGCTGGAGCGGCGAGCCGACCGTCACCCAGCGCATGCCCTCGTACCCGACGTCGCCGCGCACCTCCATGCCCAGGACGTCCCGGTAGAACGCGATCGCCTTGTCGTGATCGTCGACGGCGATGAAGCAGTTCTTGAGTCTGATGTCCATGGCTTCACGTTAGGCCCGACGCGGCCGGGTGTGCCTGCGGACCACGCACGGGGGGATCCCGGCGATCTCCTCGTGGGAGCGGGCCCGGTACGCGCTCGGCGTCTCGCCCACCAGCTCCGTGAACCGCGAGCTGAAGGAGCCGAGGGAGGTGCAGCCCACGGCCATGCAGACCTCGGTGACGGACAGGTCGCCCCGCCTCAGCAGCGCCTTCGCGCGCTCGATGCGCCGGGTCATGAGATAGCCGTAGGGCGTCTCACCGAACTCCGCGCGGAAACTGCGCTGGAAGTGGCCCGGGGACATCAGCGCGGTGCGGGCGAGCGCGGTCACGTCGAGCGGCTCGGTGTACTCGCGGTCCATCCGGTCGCGTGCCTGCCGCAGCCGCACCAGGTCCTCGATGCTCACCATCACGCCAGCATCGCACGATGCTCACCGGCTGGGCGCGGGGACCTGTAACGGGCTTTGCCTCACGTTCTCCTGCCGTACGGAAGCGCTTGCTCCCATGAGAGGCATGGACCACATCACGTTCCTCGTGGCGGTCGTCATCGTCACGGCCCTGGCCTTCGACTTCACCAACGGATTCCACGACACCGCCAACGCGATGGCGACGTCCATCGCGACCGGCGCGCTGAAACCCAGGACCGCGGTCCTGGTGAGCGGCGTCCTGAACGTCGTCGGCGCCTTCCTGTCCACCGAGGTCGCCAAGACGATCTCCGGCGGCATCGTGGACGACACCCTGGTCTCGCCCGGGATGATCTTCGCGGGGCTGGTCGGAGCGATTCTGTGGAACCTGCTGACCTGGCTGGTCGGCCTTCCGTCGAGCTCCTCGCACGCCCTGTTCGGCGGGCTGATCGGCGCGGTGTGGGTCGGTGCCGGCTCCCACGGCGTGCACTTCGACAAGGTCGTCGAGAAGATCCTGATCCCCGCCGTGGCCTCCCCGGTGGTGGCCGGCGTGGCGGCGCTGATCGCCACCTACCTCGCCTACAAGCTCACCGCCCGCGCCCGCAAGGACTCGGTGACCAAGGGCTTCCGGCTCGGGCAGATCGCCTCCGCGTCCCTCGTCTCCCTCGCGCACGGCACCAACGACGCCCAGAAGACCATGGGTGTCATCACGCTGACCCTGATCTCGGCGGGCGCGCTCGGCCACGACGCAGGACCGCCGGTCTGGGTCATCGCCTCCGCCGGTCTCGCGATCGGCCTCGGCACCTACCTCGGCGGCTGGCGGATCATCCGCACCATGGGCAAGGGGCTCACCGAGATCCAGTCCCCGCAGGGCTTCGCCGCGGAGACCGCGTCGACGACGGTCATTCTGACCTCCGCCCACCTCGGCTTCGCCCTGTCGACCACGCAGGTCGCCTCGGGCAGCATCCTCGGCGCCGGTCTCGGCCGGAAGCTGGCGGAGGTCCGCTGGGGCATCGCCGGGCGCATGGTCGCGGCCTGGCTGATCACACTGCCGGCGGCCGCGCTGGTCGGCGGCCTCTCCGCGAGCGCCGTCAAGCACGGCGGCAACTTCGGCACGGTCGTCGTCGCGCTGGTCGGTGCCGCCGTCGCCGCGGGCATCGTGCTCATCTCCCGCCGCAACCCGGTGAGCGCGCACAACGTCAACGACACCCACGAGGTCACCGTCCGCACCGAGCCGCCGTCCCGCGTCGGCACGGCCGCCTGAGCCCTTTAGGAGTTCCTGTCATGAGCATCGACTGGACCGCACTCGGCCAGGTCACCGCGGTGAGCGTCGGCGTCACCATCGCCGTGGTGGTGGTCTTCGCCCTCGGGGTACTCGGCCTCGCCCGCTTCGAGGGGGCGAGGGAGGATGGCGGTGGTGGCACGTCCACGCTCGGCATCGCCCAGGCCGGCCTGTGCTTCCTCGCCTGCGCGGCGGTGGTGGCGTACGGCATCTATCTGATCGTGCCGCAGTTCCACTGAGAGGGGACCGGGGATGACGCCCCTGCTGACCGACCTGAAGGTCGACTACACCGACCCCGACGACCCTGTGCTGATCCGCCCGGACGGCAGCCCGATCGACACCTGGCGGGAGAACTACCCCTACGCGCACCGCATGGAGCGCAAGGAGTACGACTGGCACAAGCGGCTCCAGCAGATCGAACTGCTGAAGCTCCAGAGCTGGATCAAGGAGACCGGGCGCCGGCTCGTCATCGTCTTCGAGGGACGGGACGCGGCCGGCAAGGGCGGCACCATCAAGCGCTTCACGGAGCACCTGAACCCCCGTGGCGCGCGCGTGGTGGCCCTGGAGAAGCCGACCGAACGCGAGCGCGGGCAGTGGTACTTCCAGCGGTACGTCGAACACCTGCCGACCGCGGGCGAGATCGTGCTGTTCGACCGGTCCTGGTACAACCGGGCCGGTGTCGAGCGGGTCATGGGCTTCTGCTCGGACGACGAGTACCGGCGCTTCATGCGGCAGGCCCCGCTGTTCGAGCGGATGCTCGTCGACGACGGCGTGGATCTGCTGAAGTTCTGGTTCTCGGTCTCCCAGGGCGAGCAGCGCACCCGCTTCACCATCCGCCAGATCGACCCCGTACGGCAGTGGAAGCTCAGCCCCATGGACCTCGCCTCCCTGGACCGCTGGGACGACTACACCGCCGCCAAGGTCGCCATGTTCCGCGAGACGGACACCCAGTTCGCCCCCTGGACGGTGGTCAAGAGCAACGACAAGAAGCGCGCCCGCGTCGAGGCCATGCGCAGCGTCCTGGCCCGCTTCGACTACTCGGACAAGGACGAGGAGGTCGTCGGCACCCCGGACCCGCGGATCGTGGGCGCGGCGGCGGGACTGCTGGAGGCGGGGGAGGCCTAGGGCCTGTCGTCTGGGTCAGGCCGGCCGGCCGCTCCGCGGAGCGGTACACGCGCAAGGGGCCCGGTCCGTGCGGACCGGGCCCCTTCCACGTTCTCCCGTCGGCCTGCGATGGTGCACCGATCGCGGGTCCGGCGGAGGCCGACGAGGTCAGGCCTTCTTGGTCTCCCAGAAGATCTTGTCGATCTGGGCGATGTAGTCCAGAGCCTTCTGGCCGGTGGCCGGGTCGGTGGACGCCTTCGCGGCCGAGAGGGCCTTGAGGGTGTCGTTGACCAGCTGGTGCAGCTCCGGGTACTTCTCGAAGTGCGGGGGCTTGAAGTAGTCGCTCCAGAGCACGGAAACGTGGTGCTTCGCGAGCTCGGCGCGCTGCTCCTTGATGACCGTGGCACGCGACTGGAAGTGCGGGTCGTCGTTGGCGGCCATCTTCTCCTGCACGGCCTTCACCGACTCCGCCTCGATGCGGGCCTGGGCCGGGTCGTACACACCGCAGGGCAGGTCGCAGTGTGCGCTGACCTTGACCTTGGGGGCAAACAGGCGGGAAAGCATGGAGCATTCCTTCCTCGTGATCGTCTTCTCAGGTGCGACATTACTCCCTGGGAGAGCCGAATTCGCGGGTGCCCCCATGGGCTTAGGACAAAAGTCCGGGGTCAGACTGAGACTGGTGGATGAACGTACCGGGGAGGTGCCGGGGTATGCCGGAGCTGTCGCAGGAGACCGAGCGGGAGAGGTCGTTGCTGCCCTTCGTGGGGGTGGCCGAGGTGACCGGGCCGTCGATGGTGCCCACGCTCCAGCACGGGGACCAGCTCGTCGTGCACTGGGGCGCCAGGGTCGGCCCCGGTGACATCGTGGTCCTGCGGCATCCCTTCCAGCAGGACCTGCTGGTCGTCAAGCGGGCCGTGGAGCGGCGCGAGGGCGGCTGGTGGGTGCTCGGGGACAACGCGTTCGCCGGGGGCGACAGCACGGACTACGGCGTCGTACCGGAGGACCTCGTCCTGGGGAAGGCCCGGCTCAGGTACCGGCCGCTCGGGCCCGCTCAGCGCTCGCCGCTGGCCGCCGTGCGCTGGGCGCTGTCCGCCGTGCGGCCCGTGTTCCCCGACCGGTCGGCCTCCAGGCGCTTGCGGGCCCGGTAGGCGGCCACGTTGGCGCGGGTGGCGCAGCGGTCGGAGCAGTAGCGCCGGGAGCGGTTCGTGGAGGTGTCGAGGTAGGCGTTGCGGCAGGGCGCGGCCTCGCACAGGCCCAGCCGGTCCACGCCGTACTCGGTGAGGTGGAAGGCCAGGCCCATCGCCGCGATCGCCGCGTACCCGGCGGTGGCGTTGGAGGGGTGGTCCGCCAGGTGCATGTGCCACAGCGGACGGCCGTCGTCGTCGCGGAAGTCGTGCCCGGAGATCTGCGGGTTCACCGGGAACTCCAGCAGGAGCGAGTTCAGCAGGTTCACCGCCGTCTCCTCGTCGCCCTGATCCGCCGCCTCGAAGACCGCCCGCAGCCGCCCCCGCACCGAGCGGAAGCGGGTGACGTCGGCCTCGGTGACCCGGCGGCCCGCCTCCTGGCTGACACCGAACAGATCGCGGACGGCCTCGACCGAGGTCAGGGAGTCCTTGCCGCGGGCCGGGTCCTCGCTGTTGACCAGACGGACGGCATAGTCCGAGTAATAGGCCAGTTCCACTTGTAGTCCTTACGGAGGCGTTCTATCGTCGTGATGCGGTCGGGTAACAGCTGATCGTGCTTCCAGGGTATTACGACAGTGCGTGGACAGGGGGCTTTGATGGCGACCGGTGTCGACACCGACTGGCAGGCCTGGCAGGAGAGCTGGGACCGGCAGCAGGAGTGGTACATGCCGGACCGCGAGGAGCGGTTCCGGGTCATGCTGGACATGGTCGAGGCCCTCGTCGGACCCCGGCCGCGCGTGCTCGACCTCGCGTGCGGCACGGGAAGTATCACGGCCAGGCTGCTCACCCGGTTCCCGGAGGCCACCAGCACCGGCGTGGACCTCGACCCGGCGCTCCTCACCATCGCCGAGGGCACCTTCGCGGGCGACGAGCGGGTCACCTTCGTGACGGCCGACCTCAAGGACCCGGACTGGCCCGCGAAGCTGCCGTACGACTCGTACGACGCCGTCCTGACCGCCACGGCCCTGCACTGGCTGCACCGCGAACCCCTCGCGGCCCTCTACGGACAGATCGCCGAACTCGTCCGCGACGGCGGTGTCTTCATGAACGCGGACCACATGACCGACGAGACCACCCCACGGATCAACGCGGCCGAACGCGCGCAGCGTCACGCGCACATGGAGCGGGCCAAGCGGGACGGAGCCCTCGACTGGGCCGAGTGGTGGCAGCTCGCCGCCGAGGACCCCCTCCTCGCCGGCCCGACCGCCCGCCGCTTCGAGATCTACGGCGAGCACGCGGAGGGCGACACGCCGTCGGTGCACTGGCACGCGCGCGTGCTGCGCGAACGGGGCTTCGGCGAGGCCCGGCCGGTGTGGTGCTCACCCTCTGACACGCTGCTGCTCGCGCTGAAGTAGACCCATGGGAAAGGGGTGTATGGCGCCGTGCGTAGAGGCCGCTGGGACCGTCGCTCCCAGCGGCGATCGGCGCCGCTCCTTTCCCGGGAGAGTTTCGAGTGACTGCGATGAAGAGGGCCCTGGTCGTTGCGCCGCTGGCACTGACGGTGCTGGTCGGCGTGAACGGCCAGGCGGAAGCGGTGACCAAGACCTGGTCGAGCAAGCCGTACTACGTGACACTCGAGAGTTACTCCACTCCGCTGAAAAGGTGCCTCGTGGTCAACCTGACAGGGAAGATGGAATACCTCTGGTGGTACAAGAAGCCGAGTTCCAAGGAGAAGTGGGTCCAGGAGATCCGCCTCAAGGCTCCCGCGATGACGATGGACGTCAAGGGCCAGTGCGGCCGTCACGGGGCACCGGCGAAGCTGACCGGCGCGGATCTGTCACAGCGTTTCTACGACTCCGGGTGCACGACGTCCACCGCCATCACGATCAACGCTCCCTTTGCGGTCGGAGTGACCCCCACTCGGAAGTGCGGGCGCATCAAGACCGCCAAACGGTCGACCACCAGCAACGCCAAGGGCTCGTCCTACAGCCAGTACAACAGCGGTAGGCCGGCCACTTTCAAGAAGACCTTCGGCGTCGCGCCCACCAGCGGCCGCAATCAGGTCTGTCTGCGGGTCGACGCCATTTACACCGCCCACAGTGGAACTGATTCCGATTCGTTTGCCAAGGACGCGAAGGTCTGCGTGAAGGCCTACTGAGAGGAACTACCCTGCCGACTCCAATTCGGGCTCCTGCGCGGGCAACTGCGTGACGAGCGCCCGAATTGGCGTCAGCAGCCGAAATCTTCGGCCGGCCGCCGTGTCCTGAGACTCCACGAATGACTGTTCCACGAGCGTGGCCAGTGCCTGCAGGACACTGCCGGAGCGGAGGTACGGCCCGGCGGCGGCCTCCACGTCGGTGAGGCTGAACGCCCCTTCTCCCTCGGCGAGAAGGCGCAGCAACCGGCGCTCGTGCGAGCCGAGGCGGGCATGATCCCGTCTGAAGGCGGATGTGAGGGTGTTCTGCCCGGGTGTGCCGGCGGTGTGGGTCAGCAGACAGTCCAGACCGGTGTCCAACCGGTCGGCGAGTTCCGGGAGGGAGAGCACCCGCAACCGGGCAACGGCGAGTTCGATGGCCAGCGGCAGCCCGTCGAGGCGGCGGCAGATCCTCCCCACCAGCGCGGGGTGCGCGGCTGTGGTCCGCAAGCCGGGTGTCGCCTGAGCGGCCCGCTCGACGAACAGCCGGGTGGCGGCCGTCTCCTCGTTCGCCTTCGGAACGGGCAGCGGGCCCAGCGGCCACGTCACCTCGCCGCTGATGTGCAGAGGAGCCCGTGAGGTCGTCAGTACGGTGCTGCCGGGCCGAGACAGCAGACTGCGGGCCAGGGCGGCGGCGTTCGGCAGGCCCTCGCAGTCGTCCAACACGAACAGCGTGCGGGTCCCGGTCTCGGGACCGGACAACAGGCCGGGGAGCGTGGTGTCGGCTCCGGCGGGGCCGATGACGGTCACTCCGCCCGTGAACCGGGCGGCCAGCGTCCGTGTCGTGTCCAGAGCGAGTGCCGACTTGCCGCAACCGCCGGGTCCGGTGACGGTCACGAGCCCTCCGCGGAGGGCGAGTTCCGAGAGTTCCGCACGCTCGTGCTCCCGGCCGATCACGGTGACATACGGTCGCGCGCCCCGCCACCTGGCTTGCGGCGTCGCCGCGCCCCGACTCGTGCCGGTGTCGGCCTCCGCGAGGATCCCGCCGTGCAGCGCCCGCAGTTCCTCGCAGGGGCCCACCCCGAGTTCCTCCATGAGGAGGGTGTACAGCTCCTGATACGCATCCAGTGCCTCCTTGACGCGGCCACACCTCTGGAGTGCCGTCATCAGCCGGCCCCACCGGCCTTCACGGAACGGCTCGGCCCGGACCAGCCGCCTGAACTCGGCGACGGCATGGGTGTGTTCACCGGCGTCGAGAAGCGCGTCCATGAGTTCGTCCTCTGCCGACAGGCGCAACTCCCGCAGTGCGGCTGTCGCGTCGTGCAGGGGCTCCGTCAGTTCCAGCGTCTCCAGGATGTCGCCCCGCCACAGGCTCAGCGCCTCCGTGAAGCAGCGCATGGCATCCCGCGGGCGACCCGTGCGCGCTGCCGCACGCCCTTCGCCGACGAGCCGTTGGAAGACGTCGGCGTCGAGGTCGGACGGTTCGACGCGGAGGCGGTAGCCGTCACCCGTCGTGATGAGCTGTGAGACGCCCAGGAGCACGCGGAGACTGGAGACATAGGACTGGAGATTGGCGCGGGCCGATTGCGGTGGCGTATCGCCCCAGAGCGAGGCGGTCAGCTCCCGAGCCGAGACGGCACGGCCGTTGCGCAACAGCAGCATGGCGAGCAGGAGACGGAGTTTGCGCCGTTGCAGTGTCAGCGTTTCCCCCGTATCGGTGCATACGTGCAATGGTCCGAGTATGCGGTACTTCATAGTGGAACACCCCCGTGTTCAGCAGCTTGTGCATACTAAACACAAGGGAGTTCGATTATCCGCTTACCAGCCGCTTCGACAACGGAGTCTTTGCTAATTGAAAACCTTCACGCAGACGTTGAGGGCCTTGCTGAACCCGTCGTCCTGGCTGCCCAGAACCACCCTGGCGGACACGTCGTCCCGCAGGCAGATCTGCTTGTGCCCCGGATAGGGCTTGGCGTCCAGGGTGTCTCCCGGCTTGAAGGCGACAGTCGAGTGCGTGTTGTTCTGGATGTAGTAGTGGTCCTTCCTGTTGAAGGAGGACGTGGCATCGGCCGCTTTGATGCGGCCGCACTTCTTGGTCGGTGTGACACCGACGGCGAACGGAACGTTGACCGTGATGGCCGTGGACGTCTTGCATCCGTGGTCGTAGATGTACTGCGACATCTTGACGCTGTTCACGCTTCGGTATGCCGCGTGGCCGCCATTGCACTGGCCCCTGACGATCATCTTCAGCTGGGGGTTCTGGAGCTTGAGCTGGTCGATCCAGATGTCCTTGCGGCCGGTGTTCGGCTGCTTGAGCCACCAGCGGTACTGCATCTTTCCGGTGATGGTGAGGGTGATGCAGCGGTCCAGCGGCGACGACCAGGCCGAGAAACCGTCGCTGTACGTCTTGCTCGTCAGGTGTTTGGTGACCGCGTCCGCCTGGGTGTTCACGCCGACGACCATCGTCAGGGCCAGCGGTACGACTGCAAGGAACCTCTTCCGCACCTTCACGCGTTCCTCTTCCACAGGGAGAAGGCGGCTCTTGTCGGCCGCCGGGCGACAGCGATGATCGCGTCGGAAGCCACACACCCCGCCATACAGAAGTGCATGGCGGGGTGAGAGGGCGCGGATGAACCCGGTGGAGGGTCAGAGCACCTTGGAGAGGAAGGACTTCGTCCGATCGTGCCGGGGGTTCGTCAGGACCTCGCGCGGATGGCCGGCCTCGACGACCACGCCGTCGTCCATGAAGACCAGTGAGTCGCCGACCTCGCGGGCGAACCCCATCTCGTGGGTGACGACGATCATCGTCATCCCGTCCTCCGCGAGATCCCGCATCACGTCCAGGACCTCGCCGACCAGCTCCGGGTCGAGGGCCGAGGTCGGCTCGTCGAAGAGCATCAGCTTGGGCTCCATCGCCAGTGCGCGGGCGATCGCGACGCGCTGTTGCTGGCCTCCGGAGAGCTGGGCGGGGTAGTGGCCGTTCTTGTCGCCGAGGCCGACGCGGTCGAGCAGCCGCTGCGCCCGTTCGCGGGCGACCGCCTTGGACTCGCGCTTGACCTGGACCGGCGCCTCCATGACGTTCTCCAGCGCCGTCATGTGCGGGAAGAGGTTGAAGCGCTGGAACACCATGCCGATGTCCCGTCGCTGCGCCGACACCTCCTTCTCCTTGAGCTCGTACAGCTTGTCACCGCTCTGCCGGTAGCCGACCAGGCTGCCGTCGACGTACAGCCGGCCGGCGTTGATCTTCTCCAGGTGGTTGATGCACCGCAGGAACGTGGACTTCCCGGAACCGGACGGGCCGATCAGGCAGAACACCTCGCGGGCGTTCACCTCCAGGTCGATGCCCTTGAGGATGTGCGCGAGCCCGAAGGACTTGTGTACGCCCTCGGCTTTCACCATTGGGGTCATGGTCATCGCCGCCAGTTGGAGAGGGAGAACAGGTTCATTTTGGCCACGTTGGTTCGGAGCTTCTGCAACGGCGTCGCCGGGAGGCTGCGCGTCGAGCCGCGGGCGTAACGGCGTTCGACGTAGTACTGCACGATGCTGAAGATCGTGGTCAGGAACAGGTACCAGATGCAGGCTACGAAGTACATCTCGACGACCGCCAGCGAGGTGCTGGAGATGTCGTTGGCCTTCTTGATCAGCTCGGGAAGCTGGACGGCGTAAGCCAGCGACGACGTCTTCAGCATGTTGATGAACTCGTTGCCGGTCGGCGGGACGATGACCCGCATCGCCTGCGGGAGGATCACCCGGCGCAGTGTCCTGCCCTGGGTCATGCCCAGCGCGTGGGCCGCCTCGGTCTGGCCCTCGTCGACCGACTGGATGCCGGCCCGGACGATCTCCGACATGTACGCGGCCTCGTTCAGGCCGAGCCCCAGCAGCGCCGTCAGGACCGGGGTCATGACCTGGTTCATCTCGTCCTTGTAGAACCCCAGGTTCAGGACGGGGAAGACGAGCGAGATGTTGTACCAGAGCAGCAACTGGACCAGGACCGGCGTACCGCGGAAGAACCAGATGTAGAACCAGGCCACGGTGCTGGTGACCGGGTTCGACGACAGCCGCATGACGGCGAGCACGATGCCCAGTGAGACGCCGAGCACCATGGCGAGCACGGAGATGTACAACGTCGTCCAGGCACCCTTCACGATGCCCGGGTCGAAGAGGTAATCGGGGATGACGTTGTAGTTGATCTTCGCGTTGGAGAACGCCACCCCGATCAGCACCAGGACGGCGATGACCAGGACGCCGGCCACCCAGCGCCCGTAGTGGCGCACCGGGATGGCCTTGATCTGCTCCGGCGGCACCGAGTCCGCCGGAGACTTGTCGAGAGTGTCAGTCACGGTGACTGCCCTTCAGTGTTGCGCCGGGATCAGGAGCCGCCGTTGATCTTCGACTCGGTCACCGCGCCGTCCGCGACGTTCCACTTCTGCATGATCTTGGCGTAGTCGCCGTTCTTGATGATCGCGTTCATCGCGGCCTGGAGGGCGTCGCGCAGCTGGGTGCTGCCCTTGCTGACGGCGATGCCGTACGGCCCTGCCTCGATCTGGTCGCCCACGACCTCGAAGTCCTTGCCGCCGCCGGAGGTCTTCGCGTTGTAGGCCGCCACCGGGAAGTCGTTGAGGTCGGCGACGGACGCGCCCTGCTTCAGGCGGAGCAGCGCCTCGGGGTCGGTGTCGAAGGTCTGCAGGTCGATGGCCTTCTTGCCGTCCTTCTTGCACTTCTTGCTCTGCGCCTGGGCGATGCCCTCGGACGTGGTGCCCTTCTGCAGGGCCACGACCTTGCCGCACAGGTCGTCCAGCGACTTGATGCCCTTGGGGTTGCCCTTCTGGACCAGGATCGACGTACCGGCCGTGAAGTAGTCGACGAAGTCGACGCCGTTGCCGGCCTTCTGGCCGTTGTCGGAGTTGATGCCGTTCTGGCGGTCCTTGGTGTCGTTCATCGCCGACATGATCACCTGGAACCGGTTGGCCTGGAGGCCGACGATCAGGTTGTCGAACTTGCCGTTCTGGAAGTCGAACTTCACCCCAAGCTGCTTGCCGAGCGCGTCCGCGATGTCCGGGTCGATACCGACGGCCTTGCCGTTCTCCATGTACTCGACCGGCGGGTACGCGATGTCCGAGCCGACCTTGATGACGCCGGCCTTGCGGATGTCGGCGGGCAGCTTGCTCGCGAGCGGAGCCGAGGCGGAGGCGGACGACTCCGAGCTGCTGCCGCCGCTGTCCGTCTGGTCGCCGCAGCCGGTGAGGATCAGGGCGCCTGCGACCGCGATCGCGCCTACCGCGGCTGTCCTGGTGCGCGCGGCGGTCGTACGACGGGTGGAGCTTGCGGTCATGGTGGGTTCCTCCGGCGGATGGGTGGAGATGCCGATGGGCGGGGCGGCTGCCGATCGGTCCGGCAGCACCGCCTTCATTCCTCAGGTCGACGAGAGCACACGCCTTCGAGTGTCGCGACCTCGTGTGATTACGGCATCTTGCCATTCGGACTGGACCATTCTGGGGGCCGGTCATGTCAAAATCGGATAACGGGTGACCCCCGAACCGCACTATGTCCGTACATCGTGACCGGACCATCTGCGGGAATCTGGCATTCCGGCCGGAAAATCTTCGGTTCGGCCTCTGGCCGAGGGGCTCGCGTGGACGTGGCCGTATACCGCCCCCATGACGCATGTCACCCGCGCCGATGATCGATGATCGATTTGGGCTCCGGCATGTGACCTTGGACGTATTGGACTCGTCGCCGACGCCGGTCGTCCGGTAAGAAGGTTCTTTACACCCCTCATCCGGGGCTCAGGGCGCGTGTGCGGCGCGCCCGTCGCGTACCGGCCCGTACGCATCAGTGACCAGGGCCGTACGCGGTGCCCGCCCACTTCTCAACCAGGAGTGGCCACCCTCAAACCATGAAGACCTAAGGGGTAAGACAAAGTGGCAGCGGAGATCGTCAATCCTCGCAGCGACAGTGATACGGGACAGGACGGAGGGGCGGAGCCCCTCGATTCCTTCGACCCCGCGTTCGCGCTGCACCGTGGCGGCAAGATGGCTGTGCAGGCCACCGTGCCGATCCGCGACAAGGACGACCTGTCCCTCGCGTACACGCCCGGCGTGGCGAAGGTGTGCAGCGCCATCGCCGAGCAGCCGGACCTCGTCCACGACTACACGTGGAAGTCCTCCGTCGTCGCCGTCGTGACCGACGGCACGGCCGTCCTCGGGCTCGGTGACATCGGACCCGAGGCCTCCCTCCCGGTGATGGAGGGCAAGGCGATCCTGTTCAAGCAGTTCGGCGGTGTGGACGCGGTTCCGCTCGCCCTGGCCTGCACGGACGTCGACGAGATCATCGAGACCGTGGTCCGTCTCGCGCCCTCCTTCGGTGGCGTGAACCTCGAGGACATCTCGGCTCCTCGGTGCTTCGAGATCGAGAAGCGGCTCCAGGAGCGGCTGGACATTCCCGTCTTCCACGACGACCAGCACGGGACGGCCGTCGTGACGCTGGCGGCGCTGCGCAACGCCGCGCGGCTGAGCGGGCGGTCGATCGGGGATCTGCGTGCGGTGATCTCCGGTGCCGGAGCGGCCGGGGTCGCCATCGCCAAGATGCTCGTCGAGGCGGGGATCGGTGACGTCGCCGTCGCCGACCGCAAGGGCGTCGTGTCCGCCGAACGGGACGACCTCACGTCCGTCAAGCGGGAGCTGGCCGGGTTCACCAACAAGGCGGGCCTGACCGGGTCGCTGGAGGACGCGCTGGCCGGCGCCGACGTCTTCATCGGCGTCTCCGGCGGTACGGTCGCGGAGTCCGCGGTCGCTTCCATGGCCGAGGGTGCCTTCGTGTTCGCGATGGCGAACCCGAACCCCGAGGTGCACCCCGACGTCGCGCACAAGTACGCGGCCGTGGTGGCCACCGGGCGGTCCGACTTCCCGAACCAGATCAACAACGTGCTGGCGTTCCCGGGCATCTTCGCGGGGGCGCTCCAGGTGCGGGCCTCCCGGATCACGGAGGGCATGAAGATCGCGGCGGCGGAGGCACTGGCGGCGGTGGTCGGTGACGACCTGGCGGCGGACTACGTGATCCCCTCGCCGTTCGACGAGCGGGTGGCTCCTGCGGTCACGGCGGCGGTCGCTGCGGCGGCTCGGGCGGAGGGTGTCGCTCGTCGCTGAGTGGTAGTGCTTGGTGTGAGGGGTCCCGTCCGGGTGCGTTTCCGGGCGGGGCCGTTTTTTTGCCTTTGGGTGGGGCTGATTGGGTGGCGGGGGCGGCGCGGGTTCGGGTGCGGGTGGGTGGGGGCGGGCGTTTTGCGCAGTTCCCCGCGCCCCTGAGATGCCTGCGGCGGCCGGTGCGGCTTCGGTGGGGGCTGGTGTAGCGCGTGCGGTGGGTTGTGGGTCGGGGCCGGGGTGGGGGGTATCCGTCCTCGGTCCGGCGGCTCGGCCGCTTGAGTAGGGCTCGGTAACGGACGCCGGCCGCTGCGGGCGGACACCCCCCACCCCGTCCCCTTCCCGCCGTACGCGGCCAACGGCCCGCGGTCCATTCCGGCGCAGGGCGACTGCAACCCCCTAGGGGCGCGGGGAACTGCGCGACCAGCCCCCACCCGCCCGACGACCGAACCCGGCACCCCCTGGGCGCACTGTTTCGCAAGAGGGCATGTGTCACATCGCGTCCCGGTTCCGCCGCACCGTCGGCGGACCCTATCGTCAAGGTCATGTTCGCTGTCTACGCCGCCCGAATCGACCGCGACAACCCGCTCTCGGGACTGGAGTTGGGGGAGCGCCCCGCCCCCGAAGCCCGCCCGGGTTGGAGCGTCGTCGACGTCAAGGCCGCTTCCCTCAATCACCATGACCTCTGGTCCCTGCGCGGCGTGGGCCTCGCGGAGGACAAGCTGCCGATGATCCTCGGCTGTGACGCCGCCGGCGTCGACGAGGACGGCAACGAGGTCGTCCTGCACTCCGTCATCGGGCAGAGCGGGCACGGCGTCGGCCCCAAGGAGCCGCGGTCCATCCTCACCGAGCGCTACCAGGGGACGTTCGCCGAGCAGGTGACCGTGCCGACCTGGAACGTCCTGCCCAAGCCGAAGGAGCTCTCCTTCGCGGAGGCCGCCTGTCTGCCCACGGCCTGGCTGACGGCGTACCGGATGCTCTTCACGAACGCCGGCGTCCGGCCCGGTGACTCCGTGCTGGTGCAGGGGGCCGGCGGTGGTGTCGCCACGGCCGCGATCGTGCTCGGGAAGGCCGCGGGGCTGCGGGTCTTCGCCAGCAGCCGGGACGCGGCCAAGCGGAGGCGCGCGGTGGAGCTCGGGGCCGTGGAGGCGCTGGAGCCCGGCGCGCGGCTGCCGCAGCGGGTGGACGCCGTCATCGAGACGGTGGGCGCGGCCACCTGGTCGCACTCCGTGAAGTCGCTCAGGCCCGGAGGCACGCTGGTCATCTCCGGTGCCACGAGCGGCGACCGCCCCTCGCACGCCGAACTGACCCGGATCTTCTTCCTGGAGCTCAAGATCGTGGGCTCGACCATGGGCACCAAGGACGAGCTGGAGGACCTGCTCGCGTTCTGCTCGGCCACGGGAGTGCGTCCCGTCATCGACGAGATCCTTCCGATGGACCGTGCCCGAGAGGGCTTCCAACGGGTCGCGTCCGGTGAGCAGTTCGGGAAGATCGTGCTGACCAACGGCTGACCTTCAGGCTCACCTGCCGACGGCCGACCCGGTTGCGGGTCGGCCGTCGGCGTTTGTCAATCGCGGTTGACAGGTGAGTCGTGTCAACGTAGGTTGACATCATGACCGAAGCAACGGATCTCGCCGAGCGCGCCGGTGATCGCGACCCTCGGGTCGGGCTGCGCGCCGTCGCCGCGCTGCGTCGGCTGCTGGAGCAACTGGAGTCGGTCCAGGTGCGCAGCGCGCGCAATCAGGGCTGGTCGTGGCAGGAGATCGCCGCGGAACTCGGAGTGAGCAGACAGGCCGTGCACAAGAAGTACGGGAGGCATTGATGTTCGAGCGGTTCACGAAGGATGCCCGGGCTGTGGTCATGGGCGCGGTCGAACACGCCGAAGGGGCGGGGGCGGGGTCCGTGGACGCCGAGCATCTGCTGCTCGCGCTGCTGGACCGGGAGGCCGGTCGTGCCTCCTTCGCCCTGGCCGCGCTCGGACTCGCCGAGCGAGGGGACGCCGTACGGGAAGCCCTGAGTGCGGCGCGGCGGCGGGCCGGGCTGTCCCCGGCGGACGCCGAGGCGCTGGCCGGACTCGGCATCGACGTCTCGGAGATCGTCGCCAGGGTCGAGGAGGTGCACGGGGTCGGGGCGATGTCCGGTGACCGGAGGGGCAAGGGGTGGCGGTCCGGACGGCGTCCCTTCGGGCAGGGCGCCAAGGAGACCCTGGAGAAGGCGCTGCGGATGGCGGTGGCCCGCCGTGAGCGCCACATCGGCGACGAGCACATCCTTCTGGCCCTGACCGTCAGGCCGGGGCTGCCGGGGGAGGTCCTCGCCGATCAGGGGGTGACCTACGAGTCGGTCTTGCGTGTCCTCTACGGCGGGGGAGAGGCGAAGGCCGGCTGAGGGCCTGCGTCCGCTTCCGGTGCCTCCGTCTGCGGTGCTGCCGCACTTCATGTGACAGGGGTTCAGGTGTCGGGAGACGCTCCGTTCGAAGGACACAAATCCGTTGTCCTCCTCCTGCTGATCCTCCTCGGCCTTGTCGCCACGCTCTGGCTGACCGGCCGCGGCACCAGACTGCTGGTCCGCGCCAGGTCGGCCTGATCGGCATGTACACCTGGGGCGTGCTGCACCTGCTCTTCTTCGACGACACGGACCAGTCCCGTGCGTGCGACAAGGCGGTCGGCACGAGACGACTCACCGGGTACGAGCCGTCGTTCATCCCACTGGGATTCGGATGCGCAACGCGCGACGGCGACGTCGTCGAAGCCGACGTCATCCCCTCGTACGCAAATCCGGCGTCAGCGGTCCTGGCGGGCTGCGCCGTCACCCCAGGAGTGACAGCCCTCTGGCGCGGCGCACTGCTCTGCGCCGCGCCGCCTTCATGGCCGCCGGCACCGTCTCACGCCTTCGGTGCGCGCAACAGCGCTCCTATGTGGGCCGCCGCCGTGGACAGATGGCGGCGGGCGTCACGGAGTTGGTCCGCCGTGACGCCGTGGTCGCGGGCCGCGTCACGGATGTCGTCACGGAAGCGGTCCAGCAGACGGTCCAGGTCGCGGGCGGGATTGTCGGTCGGGGCCTCGTGGGCCCAGGAAGGTTCGTGCTCGGCGGGGAAGTCGTCGGGGGTGTGCGAGTACTCGGGGCCCGAAGATGCCTTCTCGGACCTCACGCCGCCCCGGCCGAAGCCGAAGTCCTTCCCGAACTCCTTGCCGTAGTCCTTCCCGAACTCGCCGAACTCCTTGGCCAGTTCGGTCAGACCCTCGCGCACCCCCGTCGGCCAGTCGCCCCGCGCGAAGTGGTCCTGCACCTGCTCCTGCACCCGCCGCGCGATGCGCTGCACCTCCTCCTGCGCCTGCTCCCGGGCCCGCTCCTGGGCCTCCTTGGCCTGTCGACGGGCCCGCTGGGCCTCCTCGCGGGCGCGGCGGCTCTCGTCCTTGGCGCGCCGGGCCTGCTCCTTCCACTCCTGCTTGACGCGGCGCATCTCCTCCTTGGCGACACGCCACGACTCCTTGTCGGCGTACTCCGTGAAGTCCCCGAAGGGGCCCTCGTGGGCGCCGGTGCCTCCCTTGGTGCCGCTGCCCTGGCGGGCCTCGGTCGCGGCCGCCCGCACCTCGCGCCGCAGGTCGCCCGCCGCGCCGCGCACATCGGCCCGGATCTCGGCGGCGAGCTCGGCGACCGACTCGCGGATCTCCAGCTCCAGGTCGGCCAGTTCGCCGCTGCGGTCGGCCAGTTCGGCGCGGCCCGCGTCCGTGATGGCGTACACCTTGCGGCCGCCCTCGGTGGTGTGGGTGACCAGGCCCTCCGCCTCCAGCTTGGCCAGCCGGGGGTAGACGGTGCCCGCCGAGGGGGCGTACAGGCCCTGGAAGCGCTCCTCCAGGAGCCGGATCACCTCGTAGCCGTGGCGCGGGGCCTCGTCCAGCAGCTTCAACAGGTAGAGGCGGAGGCGGCCGTGGGCGAAGACGGGGGGCATGTCAGAGCACCTTCTTGTCGGTCGTGCCGTCGGCCGGGGCGCGGGTGGGATCGTCCGTGGGGGCGGGGGCGTCGCCCTGGCCGGAGACGGAATTGTCTCCCGAGGAGAGGTGTCCGTGGTCCGCGGGGGCGGCAGGGTCCGCCGGGCTGGTTGGATCCGTGGGGCCGGACGGGTCCCTCGGGTCAGCCGGGTCCGTCCTGTCCGCCAGGTCGGACGGGTCGAGGGGGTCCGTGGGATCGGTGGCCGCCGCGTCGGTCGGGTCCCCGGCGGCGAGGGAGTCGCTGCCGTCCGCCCGGTCACCGGCGCCGCTCGGCTCGGTACCCGTGCCCCTGTCCTTCACGAAGGGGTCCGTCTCCCACGGAGCCTCCTCGTCCTCCCGGGGTGGCCGGCGCAGCAGGGCGATGGAGCCGGAGACGGTGGTCGCGCGGAGCTTGCCGGTGCCTGCGCCGAGGCGGCCCGTGACCTTGTGGGCACCCCACTGGCCGTGCACGCGCAGACAGTCGAAGGCGTTGGAGATCGTCCCGCTCGCGGTGTTGGCCTCCACCTCCGCGTCCGCCGGCTGGGGGAGCCGGATGGCGATCTCACCCGAGACGCTGGTCAGCCGCACGTCGGTGGGACCCTCCGGATCGAGGTCGACGATCATCGAGCCGCTGACCGAGTCGGCCCGCACGGAGGGGCCGGAGCCCTCCACGACGGTGAGATCCCCGGAGACCGAGTTGAAGCGCAGGTCGCCGGTGACGGCCTGGGCCTCCAGGTTCCCGGAGACGGTGTCGGCGCGGACGGGGCCGGAGAGGCCGACGAGGGTCGTGTCGCCGTTGACCCCCTTCACCACCGACGGGCCGCGCACCCCCGACACCACGGCCGCGGCCCCGACCACTCCCACCTCGACGCGGGTGTCGGCCGGCACGGCCAGCGAGACGACCGCGCTGCGCCGCCAGCCCTTGCGGTCGAGCCACTTGAGGAAGCCCTTCCAGGGCAGGTCCTCGTAGGCCACCGTGAGGGTGTCGCCCTCCAGCGTGACGATCAGGGGCGGGCCCTCGACCTCGGAGACCTCCAGGCGGGTGGAACTCTCGTCGATGCCCACGACGTTGACTGTTCCGTTGACGATGCGGACGTGCAGATCGTTCACAGGGACGTCGAACTCGAGCTTGTTCGGCTCAGCGACGGACCACTCGGACTTGGGCACGGTGCGGACCTCCCCGTAGTAACGCGCCATATCGCGTCTCTCGCAATTCACGATATATCGTGGACCTCGAAAGTCAAGACACTCTTTCTAGCGACCTCCACAGCCGCGAATATGACTAATCGCGGCAAATCGACCTAGCGTGTGACCATGTCGACGGAAGCCACCTCCCGCGCCGGTCGCACCGCTCCCGCCCCCGGTGCCCTGCTGCTCTGCCGGGCCGAGCCGGATTCCGTCGCCCCCGCGGCCCGGCTGCTGCGCGAGCGGATGCTGCTCACGCGCGCGGGGGAGGGCTGGAGTGTCCTGGTGCCCGAGGGCAGGCCCTGGCTGCACGGTGAGGAGCCCGTCGACCGCGTCCTGACCGGCTGGGCCACCGCCCTGGCCGTCGGCGCTCCCTGGCCCGTTCTCGCCCTGTGGTGGGACGCCGACCGCGGCGGCTACACCCTCGCGTCCGGCTTCCGCCGCCCCGTCGGCTACATCTGGCTCGCCAACGGCACCCCGGCCGGCGAGGACGAGGCCATGCGCACCTTCGCCGCCCGTCTGGGCCTCGACCCGGTCCTGGACGTCCAGTCCCTCGACCACCTCACGAAACCGGACCCCGCCTCCGACGCCCGCGCCCGTCTGCGCGGTCTGCTCGCGGTCCTCACGCGCGTGGGCCTGACACTCCCCGCCGGCCTCGCTCCCGGCGAACCGCCCGACCGCCTCCACGAGCTGGCCCGGGCCCGGCCGGACGCCCGCCCGATCGCCTGGGACGGCGGGCGGGAAACGGTCCGGGTCGAACCGGAAGCCGCCGCAGGCCGCCGCCTGGCCCCCTGGCTCCCCTGGTCCGGCGACCAGAGGGCCCGCACCCTCGCCCTCGCCCAGATGGCAACGGGCCTCCCACTGGCCGCCTGGGGCCTACGGCAGCGCAGCGGCGGCTGGCTCGCCGCGGGGGCGCTGCTGCTGGTGCACGGGGCGGTGGGGTTGTCGTACGACCTGGCGCACCCGCGCGACTGATCCCGAGCGGAACTGGCGCCCGTGTCCGACGGTCCCGAGCGGAACTGACGCACGCGCCCGACCGGTCCCGAGCGGAACTGGCGCCCGTGTCCGACGGTCCCGAGCGGAACTGGCGCCCGTGTCCGACGGTCCCGAGCGGAACTGGCGCCCGTGTCCGACGGTCCCGAGCGGAACTGGCGCCCGCGTCCGACGGTCCCGAGCGGAACTGGCGCCCGCGTCCGACGGTCCCGAGCGGAACTGGCGCCCGCGTCCGACCGGTCCCGAGCGGAACTGGCGCCCGCGTCCGACGGTCCCGAGCGGAACTGGCGCCCGCGTCCGACCGGTCCCGAGCGGAACTGGCGCACACCCGCGGCTGAACACGAGCGGCGCACACACGAAGGGCGCACCCGAAGGCGCGCCCCTGCACCACATCCGCCCTACTCGTCGTCCTCGTCGTCCAACCGGGCCAGCCAGGTCGCCAGCCGCTCCACCGGGACCTCGAAGTCGGGGTTGAGGTCGACGAACGTCCTCAGTTGCTCGGCGAGCCACTCGAAGGTGACCTCCTCCTCGCCGCGCCGCTTCTCCAGCTCCTCGATGCCACGGTCCGTGAAGTACATGCCGTCAAGGATAAGTGCGCCGAAACGGCCGGGCCGCACCCCTCGGGAGAGGGATGCGGCCCGGTGACGTACTGCCCGCGCGGGAGCGGCTACGCGTCGAACACCTCACGCACCAGCTGCTCCTGCTCCGCCTGGTGCCGCTTGGCGGAACCGACGGCCGGGGAGGAGCTGTGCGGGCGGGAGATCCGCCGCAGGCGCTCGCCGTGCGGGACGTCGGCGCCGACCGCCAGGTCCAGGTGGTCGATCAGGTTGAGGGCGATGAAGGGCCACGCGCCCTGGTTCGCCGGCTCCTCCTGGGCCCACAGGTACTTCTCGGCGTTCGGGTACTTGGCGATCTCCGCCTGGAGCTCGGTGCCCGGGAGCGGGTACAGGCGCTCGATGCGGATGATCGCCGTGTCCGTGATGCCGCGCTTCTGACGCTCGGCCTCGAGGTCGTAGTACAGCTTGCCCGCCACGAAGACGACCTTGCGGACCGCGGCGGCCTCCACGGAGGTGTCGCCGATGACCGGGCGGAACTGACCCGAGGTGAACTCCTCCGTCTTCGACGCGGCGGCCTTGAGGCGCAGCATCGACTTCGGGGTGAAGACCACCAGCGGCTTGTGGTGCGGGTTGTGCACCTGCCACCGCAGGAGGTGGAAGTAGTTCGACGGCAGGGTCGGCATCGCGACCGTCATGTTGTTCTGGGCGCAGAGCTGGAGGAAGCGCTCCACGCGCGCGGACGAGTGGTCCGGGCCCTGGCCCTCGTAGCCGTGCGGCAGCAACAACGTCACACCCGACGTCTGGCCCCACTTCTGCTCGGCCGCCGAGATGTACTCGTCGACGATCGTCTGCGCGCCGTTGACGAAGTCGCCGAACTGCGCCTCCCACAGCACGAGCGCGTCGGGCCGGGCCAGCGAGTAGCCGTACTCGAAGCCCATGACCGCGTACTCGGACAGCAGGGAGTTGTAGACGTTGTAGCGGGCCTGGTCCTCGTTCAGGTACTGGAGCGGGGTGTGCTCCTCGCCCGTCTCGCGGTCGATGAGGACCGCGTGGCGCTGGCCGAAGGTGCCGCGCTGGGAGTCCTGGCCCGACAGCCGGACCGGGGTGCCCTCCAGGAGCAGCGAGCCGACGGCCAGCGTCTCGCCCATGCCCCAGTCGATCGTGCCGTCCTCGACCATCGCCGCCCGGCGCTGCAGCTGCGGCAGCAGACGCGGGTGGACGTTGAAGGTGTCGGGGATGTTGACCTGGGACTCGGCGATCCGCTTCACGACCTCCGCGGAGATCGCGGTGTTCACGGCGACCGGGAACTCGGCCTGCGGGTCGGAGACGGGACCGGCGGCCGGCTGGGCCGTGACGGCCTCGCGGACCTCGGTGAAGACCTTCTCCAGCTGGCCCTGGTAGTCCTGCAGGGCCTGCTCGGCCTCTTCCAGGGTGATGTCGCCGCGACCGATGAGGGACTCGGTGTACAGCTTGCGCACCGAGCGCTTCTTGTCGATCAGGTCGTACATCAGCGGCTGGGTGAAGGCCGGGTTGTCCGACTCGTTGTGACCGCGGCGGCGGTAGCAGATGAGGTCGATCACCACGTCCTTGTTGAACGCCTGGCGGAACTCGAAGGCGAGCCGCGCGACGCGGACCACGGCTTCCGGGTCGTCGCCGTTCACGTGGAAGATCGGGGCCTCGATCATGCGGGCCACGTCGGTGGCGTACATCGAGGAACGCGAGGACTCCGGGGCGGCCGTGAAGCCGACCTGGTTGTTGATGACGATGTGGACCGTGCCGCCGGTGCGGTAGCCCCGCAGCTGCGACATGTTCAGGGTCTCGGCCACCACGCCCTGGCCCGCGAAGGCCGCGTCACCGTGCAGGGCGACCGGCAGGACGGTGAAGTCCGTGCCGCCCTTGTTGATGATGTCCTGCTTGGCGCGGACGATGCCCTCGATGACCGGGTCGACCGTCTCCAGGTGGGAGGGGTTCGCGGCCAGCGAGACCTTGATCTGCTCGCCGTCCAGGCCCGTGAAGGTGCCCTCGGCGCCCAGGTGGTACTTCACGTCGCCGGAGCCGTGCATCGACTTCGGGTCGAGGTTGCCCTCGAACTCGCGGAAGATCTGCGCGTACGACTTGCCGACGATGTTCGCCAGGACGTTCAGCCGGCCGCGGTGGGCCATGCCGATGACGACCTCGTCCAGACGGGACTCGGCGGCCGAGTCGAGGACCGCGTCGAGCAGCGGGATGACGGACTCGCCGCCCTCCAGGGAGAAGCGCTTCTGGCCGACGTACTTCGTCTGCAGGAAGGTCTCGAAGGCCTCGGCGGCGTTCAGCCGGCGCAGGATGCGCAGCTGCTCCTCGCGCTCCGGCTTGGTGTGCGAGCGCTCGATGCGGTCCTGGATCCACCTGCGCTGCTTCGGGTCCTGGATGTGCATGAACTCGACGCCGGTGGTGCGGCAGTACGAGTCGCGCAGCACGCCGAGGATGTCGCGCAGCTTCATCAGGGACTTGCCGGCGAAACCGCCGACCGCGAACTCCCGCTCCAGGTCCCACAGGGTGAGGCCGTGCTCGGTGATGTCCAGGTCGGGGTGCTTGCGCTGGCGGTACTCCAGCGGGTCGGTGTCGGCCATGACGTGGCCGCGGACCCGGTAGGAGTGGATCAGTTCGAAGACGCGGGCGGCCTTGGTGACGTCGTCGTCGTGCGAGGCGTCGATGTCCTTGAGCCAGCGGACCGGCTCGTAGGGGATGCGCAGCGCCTCGAAGATCTCGTCGTAGAAGCCGTTCTCGCCGAGCAGGTAGTTGGCGACGATGCGCAGGAACTCGCCGGAGGCGGCGCCCTGGATGACCCGGTGGTCGTAGGTCGACGTGAGCGTCATGACCTTCGAGATGCCGAGCTTGTTCAGGGTGTCCTGGGAGGTGCCCTGGAACTCCGCCGGGTAGTCCATGGAGCCGACGCCCATGATGACCGACTGGCCGGGCATCAGACGCGGGACCGAGTGGACGGTGCCGAGGCCGCCCGGGTTGGTCAGGGAGACCGTGACGCCCGAGAAGTCGTCCATCGTCAGCTTGCCGTCACGGGCGCGGCGGACGATGTCCTCGTAGGCCTGCCAGAACTCGAAGAAGTTCAGCGTCTCGGCCTTCTTGATGCCCGCGACGACCAGCTGGCGGTCGCCGTTGGGCTTCACCAGGTCGATGGCGAGGCCGAAGTTGACGTGCGGCGGCTTGACGAGGGTGGGCTTCCCGTCCTTCTCCGCGTAGTGCCAGTTCATCGACGGCATGGCCTTGATGGCCTGCACCATCGCGTACCCGATGAGGTGCGTGAAGGAGATCTTCCCGCCCCGGGCGCGCTTGAGGTGGTTGTTGATGACGATGCGGTTGTCGAAGAGCAGCTTCACCGGGACCGCGCGCACGGACGTGGCCGTGGGCAGCTCCAGGGAGGCGTTCATGTTCTTCGCGACCGCGGCGGCGGGGCCGCGCAGGGTCACCAGCTCAGGGCCCTCGGGCGAGGAGCCGGCGGTGGCGGGCTTCGCGGCGGCGGCGGGCTTCGCGGCGGCCGGCTTGGCGGCCGGAGCGGCCTGCGCCGGAGCCGCCGGGGCGGCGGCCTTGGCGGGGGCCGGAGCCGCGGCGGCCGGCTTGGCCGCCGGAGCAGCGGCCGGGGCCGGCGCGGGAGCCTGGGCCGGGGCGCTGGGAGCCGGCGCGGCGGACGCGGTGGTGGTGGTCTCCGCGGCCCCCGCGGCCGCGGTACCCGCCGCAGCCGGAGCGGCAGCCCCCGACTTGTAGTCGGCGAAGAAGTCCCACCAGGCACGGTCTACCGAATTCGGGTCCTGGAGGTACTGCTGATAGATCTCGTCGACGAGCCATTCGTTCGGCCCGAACGCGGCAGCGGGGTTCTTGCCCGCTTGGTCTGCGTCGGTCGAGATGCTGGAGTTACTGGGGGACTGTGGCGACACGGCGGCAACCGCCCTCTTCCGCTTCACAAGGTGATGGACAGCGGAAATAAAGGCTACGCCCCCGAGACGGTGAAGGTCAGGCCGGGCCGGTCCATCGTCGTGTAAGTCACATCAAAGACCGGGTTTCGGGGGTGAAAATGGCGGGAAACAAACGTGGTTCCGGCAGGTGAATCCGCCTGAGGGAAGCGCTGAGCGGGGCCCTGCGCGACTGCGGCGCGGCCCTCTGCCTGATCACACGTGTCCGTCGGCGCGGAACAGAGATGGATCTTGTGGCTCCGCTTCGCACTTTACGTCAACTTGGCAGAGAGGGAAGTCCCGGAAGGGTGACAAGAATCCGGCAGCCCCGCTCGGATTCGGCCACTCCGATCCGGCCTCCGTGCAGATCCACCGCCCAGCGGGCGATCGCGAGCCCGAGCCCGGTGCCGCCGTCGCTGCCCGGACCGTGCGGCCGCATGACCTGACCGCGGTTGAACCGCTCGAAGACGCGGTGCCACTCGGAGCGCGGAATACCGGGACCCTCGTCGAGGACCTCCAGTTCGAGCGACTCGGGCAGCGCCCCGCGCCGCGCCCTGACCGTCACCCGGCCGTGTGCCGGGCTGTGCTTGACCGCGTTGTCGATCAGGTTGGCCACGACCTGGTGGATGCGCTCCGGGTCGGCGTGCGCGGTCAGCTCCGGCGGGGACACGTCGAGGTGCAGATGGACGTCGTTGCGCGTGTGACTGCCGGACCCGGACGCGATGCCCGCGCGCGCGGTGGCGACCATGTTGGCCTCCTTGAGCACGCCCGACAGGTACGGCCACACCTCGAAACGGCGCTTCTTCAGGGGTACGACGCCGTTGTCGAGGCGGGACAGGTCCAGCAGCGTCTCCACCAGCCGGCCGAGCCGCTCGGTCTGCTTCAGGGCCGTGCGCATGGTCTCGGGGTCGGCCTGGGTGACCCCGTCGACGATGTTCTCCAGCACCGCGCGCAGGCCCGCGATGGGCGTGCGCAGCTCGTGGGAGACATTTGCCACAAGTTCCTTGCGCTGGCGTTCCTGGGCCTCCAGGTCGTCCGCCATGCGGTTGATGGTCTGGGCCAGGTCGCCCAGCTCGTCCCGGCGGTTCTCGCGGACCCGGCGGGTGTAGTCGCCGTGCGAGATGGACCGGGCGACCGCGTTCATGTCGTCCAGGGGCGCGGTGAGCGAATGGGCCACGAACTGCGTAATGAGCAGTGTGGCGATCATCGAGAAGACCGTGATGAAGCGCAGCTCGGTCGCTGTGCGCATCGCGATCATCATCAGCCCGGTGGTGATGAGGACCGCGATGACGACCAGCGCGCCCAGCTTGGTCTTGATCGAGAACGGGCTCACGCCACCCCAGGGTTCCTTGGCGCTTCTCCGGCCGGCCGGACCCTGGCTCATGGCGTCGGCGTCTCCAGGGCGTAGCCCACGCCGTGCACCGTGCGGATCCGCTCGGCACCGATCTTCCGGCGCAGCGCCTTGATGTGGCTGTCGACGGTCCTGGTGCCCGACGCGTCCGCCCAGTCCCACACCTCGGCCAGCAGCTGCTCACGGGAGAGCACCGCGCGCGGGGTGTTCGCCAGGCACACCAGCAGGTCGAACTCGGTCGGAGTGAGGTGGACGTCCTCGCTCCGCACCCGCACCCGGCGCTGCGCGTGGTCGATCTCCAGCTCGCCGAGCCGGAGGATGCCGGACCGGGGCGTAGCGGCGGCCAGCGCGGCGCGCTCGACCCGCCGCAGCAGGACGTGCACGCGCGCGGCCAGCTCACGCATCGAGAACGGCTTGGTCATGTAGTCGTCGGCGCCGACGCCGAGCCCGACCAGCATGTCGGTCTCGTCGTCACGGGCCGTCAGCATGAGCACCGGCACCGGACGGGCGGCCTGCACGCGGCGGCAGACCTCCAGGCCGTCGAAGCCGGGCAGCATGATGTCGAGGATCAGCAGGTCCGGCTGCCAGGCCTCGGCCGTGTCCACCGCCGACGGACCGTCGACCGCCGTTTGCACGAGGAATCCCTCGGCGCGCAGGCGGGTCGCGATGGCGTCGACGATCGTCGGATCGTCCTCGACGACCAGGACCCGGCGCTGAGCGCCCGGGGTAGCCGTCGAACCGTTGTGGGAGGTGTGTGTCTGCTCCATCGCCCGCCCCTGGGGAGTGCTTTCCGGAACCATGTGGGGTGATTCCTTGTCTGCGCATGACTGCGATTGACGCTTGAATGATCGGCGTAGGGGAGCAGAGTACGGGGAGACATCACCCCTTTGCTATCCAGGTCGGACGCCGAGATGCACGACGTCCGGTACGCCCCGGGCAACGGGGATCTCCTCGGTACGTACCTGCTGGAACCCGGCATTTGCCAGTGATCCCTCAAATTCCGCAGAGGGTTTCGCGGACCACACGGCCAGTACCCCGCCCGGCTTCAACACCCTTGCGCAGCTTGTGAGTCCGGCACGCGCGTAGAGTCCGCCGTTGCCCTCCGTGACCGTCCAGTCGGGCCCGTTGTCGATGTCGAGACACAGCGCGTCAAAAGTGGCGCATGTCTCATTGACGAATCCGACCAGATCCGTTTCCAGAATGTTCGTCCGGGGATCGGCGAGCGCCTCGGCGGAGAGCGCCGCGAGCGGGCCCGTGCGGTGCCAGTCGATGATGGCGGGCTCCCGCTCGACGACCGTGATCCGGCCCCAGCGGGGGTTCGCGGCCGCGTGTGCGAGCGAGAAGCCGACGCCGAGGCCGCCGATGAGCACGTGCGGCTCCGGGCGGTCGTCGAGCGCGCCTAGCGCCGCGTCGACGAGCGTCCGCTCCGAGCGCCCGTCGGAGGTGTCCATCAGGAAGCAGCCGTTGGCGATGATCTGGAGCAACTCGCCGTGGCGCCGCAGGACGACCTCTCCGTACGGGCCCTCGCGACGGTCCAGGACTTCGGGAATGTCGTACGAGGTGGGCATCGGCCCATCTTGGCAGCTACTCCGGCCCGCCCGGGGCTCCTTGAGAAGTCCCTGTGAATCGGGGTCGAGGTGGCGCCGGTCACAGACAAGGGGCGGGTGGGGCACGAAGGGTGGGGCGGAACGGAAGGAGCAGTTCACCTTGGAACGGATCGCCCCCACAGCTCCTTCCGACGCGCCCGCACCGCAGACCCCCGCCCCGGACGCGTGCGTTCCGGACGTGGCCGCTCTGCTCGACGGCATGCCCCGCCAGCGCGAACGGGCGGTCACCGCCGCAACACCGCCGCCGGCACCGCCGACGGCCACCCCGGACACCCGCCCCCAGCGGCTGCTCCGGCTGCTCCCCACCCCCACCGGAACACCGTTCACCTTCGCCTACGGCGCCGTCCTGGCCGCCGTCGCGCTGGTCGCCGCGCACCTCGATCCCGCGCTCGTGCACACCCTCCACCAAGGCTCCAGCACCGATGTCGCCCACCTCCTGCGGACGCCGGTGCTGGTCCTGGTCGCCAGTGCGCTGTGGATCGCCGGCGGCATCCTCTCGCCGTACGCCGTCGCCCTGCTGTTCGTGCTCACCGCGCTGGAGCGCCGGATCGGCGGCATGCGCACGGCCGGTGTCTTCCTGCTCGGGCATGTGGGGGCGACCCTCGCGACGGAGGTCCCCATAGGCCTCGCGGTGCTCGTCGGGCATCTGCCCGCCAGCTCACTGCACCGCCTCGACTACGGCGTCAGCTTCGGCGTGGCCGCGAGCCTGGGCGCTCTGGCGGGGCTGCTCGGGCCGTATCTGCGCTGGCCGTTGCTGCTGCTGTTCGGCTGGATGCTGGTGACCGACCTGCTCGCCTTCACCGACCCGATGACCGACTGGGGTCACCTGATCGCCCTGACCATCGGTGTCGCGACCTGGCCCGTGGTGCGACGCGGCCGCTCACGGCGCTTGCGCGGTGACGGTTCCTGAGCCGGCGCGGGCGTATGGAAGGGAGCCTCGCTGGAGATGGGGGGATGCCGACGGGCGGGGCGGCCATCGGTCCTGGCAGGCGGGCGACCGCTTGGCGGCCCCGAGACGGACGAGTGGCCGTCCACTACGGCCCGCGCGCACAGCGGGGTGTCGGCGTCTGCCCGCGTGAAGTCCGCGCCGCTTCCAGCGAGTCGGCCGACAGTATGGCGTCGGGAGCGGGGCCCCGGGAATGGGGCAGGACCGGTGACCTCCCCGGCAGGTGCGGCATCGCTGCTGGGAGGGCTCGCCCGGAACGAGGGCCGACTCCTCGCCGTTCCGCGCTCACCGCGGCGTCCACGGCGCCAAAAACTCGGCTCGCGGCCTCCGGGTCCCGGCGGCTCGGCGGCTCGGCACAGGGCGGTGTCAGAGACCGGGCGGGGTCCAGACGTACGGCGTGGTCGTGGTCACCGCACGCATGCCGAGCCGGCGCAGGATGGGCGCGCTGTCGTCCGAGGCGTCCACGTGCAGGTAGGTGACCCCGCGGGAGGCGGCGAGGGCGGCGCGTACGGCGACGAGGGCACGGTAGATGCCCTTGCCCCGCCACTCGGCGAGCGTGGAACCGCCCCACAGGCTCGCGAACTCCGTGCCCGCGCGGAACACCAGCCAGGCGGCGCACACCACTTCGCCGTCCGCCTCGGCCACGTACACCGCGATGTCGTCCGGCGCGGTGGCGACCCGGCCGATCAGATCGTCGGCGAGCCAGCTCCAGTCCTGGCTCCAGACCGCCGACTCCATCGCGGCGATCCGCCGCATGTCGGCGTCCGCCGTGACCCGGCGCACGGCGACGCCGTCCGGCAGCACGGGCTCTCCTACGGCCATCTCGGCGGCCCGGCCGACCAGTACCGTCTCCCGCTCCTCGGGCACGAAACCGGCCGTGCGGAGCCGTTCGGTGAGGTCGGCCGGGGTGTCGTGGGAGCGGGTCTTCCACTCGACGGCCTCGCCGCGCGCCGCGAAGAAGTCACGTTGCCGCGCGATGAGTTCGTCGAGTGCGGCGCCCTCCAGACCGAGGTCACGCGGCCCGCTCACGAACCCGCGGAACTGGCCGACGATCCGCAGCAGCGGCCCGTCCTGCTCGTACGTCACCCCGGCGGGCGGGGTGGGCGGAGCGCCGCGCATCTGGTCGTCGTAGGCGGAGAGGAGGGGTGGTGTGTCCGTGGCGGTCATGGTCGGTTCGTTCCCTTGGTCTTCTCGGTCGTCTCGCCTCGCACGCGCGCGTGGAGGTGACTGGTCGCATCTCCGGCTCCCCCCGCTCCCGCATCCGTCCGATCCGCGTGCGCGTCCCGCGTCCTCGGTCGGCGCGGGCAGGTTCCGCCGGCTGGTCGCCGGGCCGTGGCTCTCAGCCACCCGGGGCGCCGGCGTCCGGGGTGGGCCACCGACGCGGTTCCAGGCCCTCGGGAAGACCCGGCGTCGGCTGGGCGTTGTCCGCCGTGCGGCCGGCGGGAACCCCCGGAGGTGTCGGGGCGATCACCGGCGCAGCATGACAGAGAGCGTCCCAGGCCGCCTCCGGGTTTCCCGCGGGCGGTGACGGGCGGTCACCCGGCGTCCGGTCCCACGAACTTCGCACTGGTGAGCGGAGCTTGCACATGCCAGCCCAGAGACTCGTACAGCCACCGCCCCGCGGGCGTCCCCGCCAGGACGCCGGTCTTCGCCCCCGTGGCGGCCGCCGCGGCCTGGAGGGTGCCCATGACGACGCTGCCCAGCCCTCGGCGCCGATGGGCGGCCACGGTCTCGATCTGGTCGAAGACGGCGGTGGCGCCGGTCGGGGCGACCTGGCCGCGAGCCGCGAGGGAACCGTCGGGCGCGGCGACGAGCACGCGCGTGACTCCGCCGACGGACCAGGTGCGCAGCCGGTATCCGGGAGGGGGGCCGGTCCGTTCCGCCGGCGCGGTGAACGGGACCGTCATCAGGTAGCCCGGCTCGGGGTCCACCCACCAGCCCCCGCCCAGCCAGCCCCCGACCACCTCCGGGTCATGGAACACCTTGAGCCAGACCCCGGCCCCCGTCACCCCGTCCGCCACCTTGCGCACGGTCTCCTCGTCCACGTCGTCGCCCAGCGCGTCGAAGACGTGCCGCGACACGTGCGCCACCTGCCCCACGTCGACGGTGAATCCCCAGGGCTCCCGCTCCGGCGCCGCCGCCCCGCGCGACACCACCCAGCCGGTCACCCACGCCTGTACGACTCCGCCCATGACATCCCCTGTAATGACCGCTTGCAGTATGTGTCTATTACGCGATGACGATAGGGCCGGAACCGGCCATTCCGGCAGCTGTGATCGCCGACAGCGAACAGCCGCTCGGGTGGGGAACATTCGAAGCGGCGCATGCATTGAGTCGGCATAGCTCAACTTGACTGCCGAAGGGGAGATCATGGCTTCGACGTCCACACCGCTCACTCTGCCTGTGCTGCCGCTCGACGACGAGGTCGTGCTGCCCGGAATGGTGGTCCCGCTGGACCTGAACGACGCCGACGTCCGCGCCGCGGTGGAGGCCGCCCAGGCCGCCGCCCGCTCGGAACCGGGAAAGCCGAAGGTCCTGCTGGTGCCACGCATCGACGGCACCTACGCGAGCACCGGTGTGCTCGGCACCGTCGAGCAGGTCGGCCGGCTGGCCGACGGCGACCCGGGCGCGCTGATCCGCGGCCGGGGCAGGGTGAAGATCGGTGCGGGGACCACCGGCCCGGGCGCCGCCCTGTGGGTCGAGGGGACGACGGTCGACCAGACCGTCCCCGACCCGCTGCCCGGTCACGTCACCGAACTGGTCAAGGAGTACAAGGCCCTCGCCACCGCCTGGCTGCGCAAGCGCGGCGCCTGGCAGGTCGTGGACCGGGTGCAGGCCATCGACGACGTGTCCGCCCTCGCCGACAACTCCGGTTACTCGCCGTTCCTGACCACCGAGCAGAAGGTCGAGCTGCTGGAGACCGCCGACCCGGTCGCCCGTCTCAAGCTCGCCACCCAGCAATTGCGCGACCACCTCGCCGAGCAGGACGTCGCCGAGACCATCGCCAAGGACGTCCAGGAGGGCGTCGACAAGCAGCAGCGCGAGTTCCTGCTGCGCCGTCAGCTGGAAGCCGTACGCAAGGAACTGCGCGAGCTCAACGGCGAGCAGGAGGGCGAGGAGTCCGACGACTACCGCGCCCGCGTGGAGGCCGCCGACCTGCCCGAGAAGGTGCGGGAGGCCGCCCTCAAGGAGGTCGACAAGCTGGAGCGGTCCAGCGACCAGTCCCCGGAGGGCTCCTGGATCCGCACCTGGCTGGACACCGTCCTCGAACTGCCGTGGAACGAGCGGACCGAGGACTCCTACGACATCCAGGGCGCCAAGCAGATCCTCGACGCCGAGCACGCGGGCCTGGAGGACGTGAAGGAGCGGATCACCGAGTACCTGGCGGTGCGCAAGCGCCGTAGCGAGCGGGGCCTCGGGGTCGTGGGTGGTCGGCGCGGCGGTGCCGTGCTCGCCCTCGTGGGCCCGCCCGGCGTCGGCAAGACCTCGCTCGGCGAGTCCGTCGCGCACGCCATGGGCCGCAAGTTCGTCCGCGTCGCCCTCGGCGGCGTCCGGGACGAGGCGGAGATCCGCGGCCACCGGCGGACGTACGTCGGCGCGCTGCCCGGCCGGATCGTGCGGGCCGTCAAGGAGGCCGGTTCGATGAACCCGGTCGTCCTGCTCGACGAGATCGACAAGGTGGGCTCCGACTTCCGCGGCGACCCCGCGGCGGCCCTCCTGGAGGTCCTGGACCCGGCGCAGAACCACACCTTCCGCGACCACTACCTGGAGGTCGAACTCGACCTGTCCGACGTGGTGTTCCTCGCGACGGCCAACGTCCTGGAGGCCATCCCGGAGGCCCTGCTCGACCGTATGGAGCTGGTCCGCCTGGACGGCTACACCGAGGACGAGAAGATCGTCATCGCCCGTGACCACCTGCTCCCGCGCCAGCTGGAGCGGGCGGGGCTCGCGAAGGACGAGGTCGTCATCGACGAGAGCGCGCTGCGCAAGCTCGCCGGCGAGTACACCCGCGAGGCGGGCGTGCGCACCCTGGAGCGCTCGATCGCCCGGCTGCTCCGCAAGGTCGCGGCGCAGCACGAACTGGGCGAGCGGGAGCTGCCGTTCACCGTCACGGACGGGGAACTGCGCGATCTGATCGGCCGGCCGCACCACGTGCCCGAGTCGGCCCAGGACCCGGCGGAGCGCCGTACGGCGGTCCCCGGTGTCGCGACCGGACTCGCGGTCACCGGAGCGGGCGGGGACGTGCTCTACGTCGAGGCGTCGCTGGCCGACCCGGAGACGGGCGCGGCGGGTCTGACGCTGACCGGCCAGCTGGGTGACGTGATGAAGGAGAGCGCGCAGATCGCGCTCAGCTTCCTCCGCTCGCGCGGCGCGGAGCTCGAACTGCCGGTCGGCGACCTCAAGGACCGGGGTGTGCACATCCACTTCCCGGCGGGCGCGGTCCCGAAGGACGGACCGAGCGCGGGCGTCACCATGACGACGGCGCTGGCCTCCCTGCTCTCCGGCCGCCTGGTCCGCACGGACGTGGCGATGACCGGCGAGGTCTCGCTGACCGGCCGGGTCCTCCCGATCGGCGGCGTGAAGCAGAAGCTGCTCGCCGCGCACCGCGCCGGGGTGACGACGGTCATCATCCCGAAGCGCAACGAGGCCGACCTGGACGACGTCCCGGCGGAGGTGCTGGACAAGCTCGACGTCCACGCCGTCACCGACGTCCGCCAGGTCCTGGAGCTGGCGCTGGCCCCGGCGACGAACGAGGCCGCGCCGGAGGTTCCGGTGGCGGCGTGACGGGCGCTGCCGGATGAGGTGAAGGCCCGGGTTCTCGTGAGGGAGGCCCGGGCCTTCGCCGTGTCCGCGGCGGGCGGGTCAGCCGTTGGCGAGCGCCTGCACCCGGTCGAGGGCGCCGTTGAAGCGGTCGTGGTCGCCGACCGTCGGCCCGGACGAGGTGTACTGCCACATGGTGTACGTGCTCCAGCCGGCCGGGAGGGTGCCCGCCGTCGAGGCGTACCGGGCGATCCACAGGGGGTTGGCGGAGAAGCCGCTGTAGTTGCCGGTGCACTGGGTCCACCAGCTGGTGGCGGTGTAGATGACCGCGTTCCGGCCGGTCCGCGCCTTGTACTGGTTCAGGAAGTCACGGATCCAGGTGACCATCCCGCTCTGCGACTTGTTGAAACAGGCGTCGCCGTACGGGTTCCACTCGATGTCGAGGGTGCCGGGCAGGGTCCTGCCGTCCTTGGACCAGCCGCCGCCGTGGTCGACGAAGTAATTGGCCTGCGTCGCACCGCTCGTGGTGTCCGGGGTGGCGAAGTGGTAGGCGCCGCGGATCATGCCGACGTCGTAGGAGCCGCTGTACTGCTGGTTGAAGTAGGGATTCGTGTAGTACGTCCCCTCGCTCGCCTTGGTGTACGCCCAGCGCACCCCGCTGCTCCAGAGGGTGGACCAGGAGACGTTGCCCTGGTAGCTGGCCACGTCGACGCCCTCCGTCTGGGCGGCACGGGTGCCGGTGGGCAGGCCCCCCTGGCCGTCATGCGCTACGACGCCCATACCCATCTGGGCGGAGCCGCGGGCCGGGGTGGCGGCGGCCTCGGGGGTGCCAGGGGCTTCGGCGGCCGAGGCGGGGGCCGTGGGGAGCAGGGAGAGGGCGGTGAGCAGGAGTCCGGCGAGGAAGAGGCGCCGGGGACGTATCTGGCCGGGTCTGTGCACGGGCATGGCGTGCCTCCGAAGGCTCGGTGATGCTCGGTGGGGGGAACAGGGGAAGACCGTGCCGGGCTGGCGTGCGCATGCCAGCCGCTGCTCGGTCAAGACGCTACGTACGCGGACGAGGGGCGGGAAGAGGGACCGGAGGCTGCCGTTGGTCTAGCCCTGCGAAATACTTACGGAGCTGCGGCGATGGCGCAATTTGGCGGAAACTTTCACGACCGGGAAATTCGAGGCAGGGACTGACGTGCACGAAGACGGAAACGGCGGTGGGGGCCGGGGCGGGCCCGAGGTGGCACCGAACGGTGTGGACCAGCCCGGATTCCTCGCGCTCGAACGCGAGTTGACCGTCCTGCTGCGCCGCGCCCGGGCCAACCAGGGGGAGATGGCCCGCGAGGTCCATCCCGACCTGGAGTCGGCGGCATACGGACTGCTCGTCCGTCTGGATGAATGCGGCCGCCAGCGCGCCACGGAACTGGCCGCCTACATCGGCGTCGGCAAGGCCACGATGTCCCGTCAGCTGCGCGCCCTGGAGGACCTGGGCCTGGTCGCCCGCGAACCCGACCCGGCGGACGGCCGTGCCTGGCTGGTCGACCTCACGGAGGAGGGCCGCTCCCGCGTCCAACGCGTCCGCGACGCCCGCCGCGCCCGCTACGCCGGCCGCCTGGCCCACTGGGACTCCCGAGAGGTCACGGAACTGGCCCGACTGCTGCACCAGCTGAACCGGGGCATGGAGAAGTAACCCGGTCGCGGAGGGTTGCGCGGAGCCTCCGGGACCGTCGAGGGCGTGGAGGCGCGCGTGGTGTTCTCGTCGGCCTCGTCGGCCGTGGACGGGGCCCGGTGCGGTGGGTGGCGAGTTCCGTGACCGTGGCCCACCCGGCGCTCGCGACCGTGCGCGGCCACCGCCCCGGACCGCGGACCGGCGCGGTCGGGTTCCTGCACCGCCGCGCCGCTGCGCCGAAACCCGCCTGGTGTGCCGGGGCGGCCGTGGACCCGCCTTGCGTTCGTCGCCCGCGACAGCTCCGCAGAGTGGGCGCCCGCCGACGGCGCACCGGCCCGACCGTCCGGACGCGCAGGCGGACACGGACCGGGACGGTCAGGACTGCCGTGCCGTTCCGCCGATCGTGTCGCGCGCGTGCCCCGCTCGGTGCCCGTCGACCGGAACCGGCCGTCCGGGCGAGCAGGGCGGGCAGGGCGAGCAGGGCGGGCAGGCGGACCGGCGTGGTCAGGACCCGCACCGTTCGGCCGGCGGCCGGCCTACAGCTCCGCGTACACCACCGTCGCGTCGTCGTGGGTCTTGCTGCGCCGCAGATACGTGCGGGTGCGCGCGTCCGCGCGTTCCAGGTCCCGGACGCGGTTCACCAGGGCCCGGGCCCCCTCCTTGCGGACGAGGGTGAGGCAGTCGCCCCAGTCGCCCTCGTGGAACTTCTCCACCCAGCGGGCCGCCCCGTCCGTCAGGGCCAGCAGGGTGCGCACCGACGACCTGGGCAGCACCCCCGTCACCGCGCGCCCCGCCACCGCCGGATCCGCCGCCGCCGTGAAGAAGCCGCCCTCCTTGTTGCGCAGGTGGACGTCGATCAGCGCGTCCGTGGCCAGGGAGGCGCGCGGAAGACGGGACAACCGGTCGTCCAGCACCGGCGTGACCACCCCGTCGGGCCCCTCCACCAGCAGTGCCGAGTCCGACAGGACCAGGTACTCGACCCTCTCCGGAGTCCACCGCGCCATCACCACCGTCGCCTGCGGTGTGCGCGGGTGAGAAAGGTCACAACCTTCACCATGTGTCTCCGCTGTGCGCGCGATCGCCCGGGACAGCACCTCGGCCGGTGGAACATCCATGAGCGAAACGGCCAGTTCGGTCAGCGCCCCGCCGAGCCGCGCCGTGAACCAGGGGACGGAATGCAGACAGCCCGTCGGACCCTGCGGCGGAGTCACCCCGTCGAGGGCGACCAGTACGCCGCCCTCTCCGGAAGCGGGGAGCGCGACGCTCGCGAAGTCCTCGTTGGGCCGCCCGGCATCACCCGGATCCGAGACAAGTTCCGTACGCATTCGGCCAGTCTGCACGAGCCCTCCACAAGCTTCGTCAAAGACCGCCAACAGTCTCGGAATTGCCGCAGTCGCGCAGGTCAGGCGCCAGGTTTGGGAGGGAATGGCTCACTCCGCGCAAGCGCGGTGGCGAATACTGCCATCGGTCCTCGCCGGCGTCCAACCGGCCCTCCGCGCACGGCCCGTGCGCGTGCCGCAGGAACTTGCCCGCCAACTCCCCTCCGGGGTTCACTCCTTCGGGTGGCGGCTCAGGCGATGCGCGACCACCGCCCACCGGCGCTGGGAGGGTCGGGAATCGTACCCCGGTGTGCACACCAGTTGACGGAGCGTCACCCCGGGCCCATGGGTATCACGAGTTCAGGAATGCGAGCAGCGGTGCAGAAGACGCGGCCTCGTCGCACAGGCAAGCAGACGGCCTCCGGCAGCGGCGCGGAGCCCACGCCCGGCGCCCCCGAGACCCCTGTCGGCAAGGGCCGCCCCACCCACGTCCGCACCCGGCTGATTCTCGCCGTCGCCGTCGTGGCCGCCGCGATCGCCGGGGCCGGCGCCCCCTCCCTGGTCACCGCCTCCGGGAACCTCCACGACTCCCAGGACCTGGTGACGCTCGCCGAGCAGACCCAGGACGCCCTCGACCTCGCCCACGCGCTCGCCGACGAACGCGACGAGGTCACCCCCTACATCGCGGCCGGCCGCCTCAAGTCGAAGGCGCCCGGCGAGCAGTCGAGCGCCCGCGTCGACCGCCAGGTCCAGGAACTGCGCGCCGACAGCGACCTGTCCACGGCCCTGCGCACCACCCTCGACGACATCGCGGCCGCACGGCGCTCCGCGCTCACCGGCAAGAGCACCGCGCTCCAGGCGCACAACGCCTACTCCGCCGCCATCACCGAGCTGCACCGGCTCGCCGAGGAACTGGCCGAGAGAATGCCGGCCCGCGCCGGCTCCGGGGCCTACTCCCTCGCCGAGCTCGACTCCGCCGTCCAGCAGGCCGCCGCCACCCGAGGACTGCTGCTCGCGGCGCTCAGCGTGCCGACGTCGACCGAGACCGACTACAACCCGATCACCGGCCTGACGAGCACCAGGAAGGTCTCCTCGAAGGCCGACGGCGCGCAGCGCGACGCGCTCAGCGCCGCCGCCCAGCAGGCCCGGCTGCGCTCCGACGCGGCTCTCGCCGACTTCCAGGAGTCCGCGCCCGCCGCCGCCAAGGCGAGCTACGACTCCACCGTCACCGGCCCCGAGGTCAACTCCGCCGACAAGTACCTCGCCACCCTCACCGACCAGCCCACCCTCACCGACGCCGAACTGAACACCAGCGCCGGCAAGCTCGACGCCGCCCTCTCCGCCCGTGTCGACCTCATGCGCGGTGCCGAGTCAGCGCTCTTCGACCGCCGGGTCAAGGAACTCGCCCAGCTGCGCGACGACGACGTCACCGCCCTGGAGCTGCGGGTCGCGATCCTCGGCGCCCTGATGCTGCTGGCCGTCGGCATCAGCACCGCCATGGCCCGCACCTTCACCCGGCCCCTGTCCGTGCTGCGCCGCGGTTCCGCCCGGCTCGCCGGCGCCGAGGACCCCACCACCGAGGAAGCGGTCACCTTCACCGGCCGCAACGACGAGTTCGCCCAGGTCGTCCGCTCCGTCAACGCCCTGCACGCGCACGCCGTCGCACTCGCCGAGCGGATCACCACCCTGGAGGCCGACCGCAAACACCTGGTCGGCCAGCGCCAGAAGATGGCGGACGCCCGCGAGCAGCTCAAGAGCGAACTCGCCGACTCCACCGCCCAGTCGGAGCGGCTGCGCACCACCATCGGCGCCACCTTCGTCAACCTCGCACTGCGCACCCTCGGCCTGGTCGAGCGGCAACTCGCCGTCATCGAGAACCTGGAGGAGCGCGAGCAGGATCCGGAGCGTCTGGCGACCCTCTTCAAGCTCGACCACTTCGCCACGGTCATGCGCCGCCACAGCGAGAACCTCCTCGTCCTGGCCGGCACCGAACACGTGCAGCAGAGCGCCGGACCCGTCCCGCTCGTCGACGTCGTCCGCGCCGCCGTCAGCGAGATCGAGCGCTACGAGCGCGTCCGCATCGCCGCCCTCCCGCCGCACGCCCATGTGGCGGGCTTCGCCGCCGACGACCTCTCCCACCTGCTGGCCGAACTGATGGAGAACGCCAGCTCGTTCTCCCCGCCCGACCTCCCGGTCGAGGTCTCCGGCTGGCTGCTGGAGAGCGGCGAGGTCATGCTCTCCGTCCAGGACGAGGGCATCGGCATGACCGCCGAGCGGATGACCACCCTCAACTCCCGCCTCGCCGACTTCGATCCCGAGGCCGCCTACGAGTCGTACGACGAGGGCGACGAGGGTCTGGGCCTCGGCCTGTACGTCGTGGCCCGCCTCGCCCACCGGCACGGCGTGCGCGTGCAGCTGCGCGAGCAGAAGCAGGGGGGTGTGGCCGCCGTGGTGGTCCTCCCGAAGACCCTGCTCACCGCCGCGCCCACGTCCGCCGTACCGGCCGCCGGCACCGGCCCGGTCACCGGCGAGACCCGGTCCTTCTCCCTGCCCGGCGCGGACGCGGAGGTCAACTCCAATGTCCTGAGCGGCCGTTCGCAGGGCGGCGACCCCCTGGTGACCCTGGCCGAGAACGCCGTACGCCACGCGGAGGCGGAGCCCACCGCCGAGCCCACCGCCGAGCCCACCGCGGAGCCCACCGCGGAGACTCCCGCCGAGACGACCATGGAACTCCTGGCCCCGATACCGGCCCAGGGAGAGCCGGACGCGGTGCAGCCGGACCCGGCACCGCAGGAGCCGTCGGCACCCGAACCCGCGGCACCCGAACCCGCCGCCGACGGCGAGGCCGAGACGGAACACACCCGCGCCGACGAGGAGGAGACCCTCACCGACAAGGGCCTCCCCAAGCGCACCCCCAAGATCACCGCACCCACCGCCCCGGCCCCGCGGCAGCGCAACGCGTCCGTGGACGCCGACGCCCTGCGCCGCAGGCTCGGCGGCTTCCGCCGGGGGGCGGAGGCCGGCTACCGCGACGTGGAGGCGGAGATCCAGGAACAGACCGGCGAGACCAAGCTGCCGGCCGCAGAACAACGCACCGCATCCGAAGAAGCCACGGGGGGCACAGCCGAGGAGGCAAGCAGTTGACCGCGCCCAGTACCTTCGGTCTCAGTCGTGAAGCCCGCAATCTCCACTTCCTGCTGACCAACCTCGTCGAGGAGGTCCCCGGCGTCCAGTCCGTCGCCGTCGTCTCCTCCGACGGCCTGCTCCTGCTCTCCTCCGACGCGGAGCGGAACGCGGAGGCGCGCGAGGCCCGCGGCGGGAAGCCCGCAGGACCGCGCGGCTCCTCCGCCGACCTCGCGACCATCGTCTCCGGTATCGGCAGCCTCACCCTCGGCGCCGCGAAGCTCATGGACTTCGGCACCACGAAGCACACCATGATCGCGATGGACGACGGCAGCCTGTTCGTGATGTCGATCAGCGACGGCTCGCTGCTCGGGGTGCACGGCTCCGCGGACTGCGACATGAGCGTGGTGGCGTACCACATGGCGCTGTTCGTCGGCCGCGCGGGACACGTCCTGACCCCCGAACTCCGCAGCGAGCTACGCCAGTCGCTGGAGCACGACGCGGCAGGGAGCGCCCGATGACGAACAGGCCCGAGCTCCCGGTCCGCGGCGGCGACCGCAAGGCCGCCCGGGTACGGCCGTACTCGCTGACCGGCGGCCGCACCCGCTTCGGCCACGTCCTCCTCGTGGAGACGTTCGTCGCGGCCCTCGAAGCGCCCGAGGAGCGCAGGGAGCTGACCAACGGCTCCCTGCGCTCGACGGTCATGCCGGAGCTGCGGGCCATCGTCGAACTGTGCCGCCGCATGCGGACGGTGGCCGAGATCGCCGCGCTGCTGAAGATGCCGCTCGGCGTGGTCCGGGTGCTCCTCAGCGACCTCGCGGACCAGGGAAAGATCCGTGTGTACGGCACCGGGACCGGTCACGGTACGGGCCGTCCCGACCGCGCTCTGCTGGAAAGGGTGCTGAGTGGACTCCGTCGCCTTTAGGGACCTCGCGTTCGAGGACACCGACGACAACCTCAAGTCCTGGCAGACGGACCGTACACGGGCCCCCATCGCCACGAAGATAGTCGTGGCCGGCGGCTTCGGCGTCGGCAAGACCACGCTCGTCGGCACCGTCTCGGAGATCGAGCCCCTCCAGACGGAGGCGCTGATGACCGAGGCCAGCGAGCAGGTCGACGACCTCACCGGCACCCCGGAGAAGGTCTCCACCACCGTGGCCATGGACTACGGCCGCATCACCCTCGACGACGACCTGGTCCTCTACCTCTTCGGCACCCCGGGTCAGGAGCGGTTCTGGTTCATGTGGGACGACCTGGTGCGCGGCGCGATCGGCGCGGTGGTCCTCGCGGACACCAGGCGCCTGAAGGACTGCTTCCCGGCGCTGGACTACTTCGACGGCTGCGGGATGCCCTACGTCGTGGCGGTCAACCACTTCGACGGCAGTGAGCGCTTCGAACCGGAGGACGTGCGGGAGGCGTTGACGATCCCCGCGCACATACCTGTCATGATCATGGACGCGCGGCGGAAGATCTCGGTCATCGAGACCCTCCTGTCCCTCGTCGGCCACGCACTGGACGTCACCCCCGAGTAGCCCTGGTTAGGAGCCATCACCCGCATGCGGAAGATACTCGTCGTCGGAGCCGGCCAGTCCGGACTCCAGCTCGCCCTCGGCCTCCAGTCGCACGGGTACGAGGTCACCCTGATGTCCAACCGGACGGCGGACGAGATCCGCAGCGGCCGGGTCATGTCGACGCAGTGCATGTTCCACACGGCACTCCAGCACGAGCGCGATCTCCAGCTGAACTTCTGGGAGTCCCAGGCCCCGAAGATCGAGGGGCTCGGCGTCTCGGTGGCGGCCCCCGGCTCGTTCGACCCCGGGCCCTCGCAGCGCGCGATCGACTGGCTGGGCACCCTCGACGGGTACGCGCAGTCGGTCGACCAGCGCGTGAAGATGGCCGGCTGGATGGAGACCTTCGCCCAGCGCGGCGGCCAGCTCGTCATCCACGGCGCGGCCGTCGGCGACCTCGACTACTTCTCCCGTACGTACGACCTCGTGCTGGTCTCGGCGGGCAAGGGCGAGCTGGTGTCGATGTTCGCCCGCGACCCGCAGCGCTCCCCCTACAGCGAGCCGCAGCGCGCGCTCGCCGTCTCCTACGTCCACGGTCTGGGCCCCCGCCCCGAGCACCCCGACACCGAGGCCGTCCGCTGCAACCTCGTCCCCGGGGTCGGCGAACTGTTCGTCATGCCGACGCTCACCACCTCAGGGCGCGCCGACATCCTCTTCTGGGAGGGCATACCCGGCGGCCCGCTCGACGTCTTCAACGGCGTGAAGGACCCGGCGCAGCACCTCTCCCTGACCCTGGAACTCATGGAGACGTTCCTGCCCTGGGAGTACGCGCGCGCCACGAACGTCGAACTCACCGACGCCGGCGGCACGCTGGCCGGCCGCTACGCGCCCACCGTGCGCAATCCGATAGGCCGCCTGCCCGGTGGGGGACTGGTCCTGGGCGTGGCCGACGTCGTCGTCGCCAACGACCCGATCACCGGGCAGGGCTCCAACTCGGCGTCCAAGTGCGCGGCCTCCTATCTCGCGTCGATCCTCGAACACGGCGAGAAGGAGTTCGACGGGGAGTGGATGCGGGCGACGTTCGAGCGGTACTGGGCCACCGCCCAGCACGTCACCAAGTGGACCAACGCGATGCTGGCGCCCCCGCCGGAGCACATCCTCGACCTCATCGGCGCGGCAGGCCAGTTGCAGCCGGTCGCGGACCGCTTCGCCAACGGCTTCGACAACCCCGCCGACTTCGAGGACTACTTCTACGAGCCGGACAAGGCGGCGGCTTACGTGGCGTCGGTGGCGGGCGGCTGATCCGGACGCACGGCTCCGAGGACCGGGTGGGCCGCGATCGGGGAGATCCTGATCCTCTCGCCCGTTCTCGGGGCCTCGATCACCTGGCCCCGGCCCACGTAGATCGCCACATGCGTGGCCTCGGGGAAGTAGATCACCAGGTCACCGGGGCGCAGCCGCTTGAGGGGGATCCTCGGGAGCCGCGCCCACTGCTCCTGGCTGGTCCTGGGGATCGGAGTGCCGGCGTACGCCCACGCCCTGGACGCCAGACCCGAGCAGTCGTATGTCTTCGGCCCCTCCGCGCCCCACTCGTACGGCTTCCCCAGCTGCCGCCGGGCGTACCGCAGGGCCGTCTCGCCCTTCCCGGACGGTTTCCGCTCGGCCTCGCCGAGGGCTCCCGAGGTGGTCAGCTCCTGCTGCGCTTTCTCGACACCCTTCTCCTCGAACTCGGCCAGCCTGGTGAGCTGTTCGGGGGTGAGCGAGGCGAGGAGCTCCTCCACGCCGGCGAGCTTCTTCCGTACGGCGTCCCGGTCCCTCTTCTGCCGGGCGGCGAGCGTGAGCTGGTCGTCGAGTGCCTTGCGCGCCGTGCGGGCGAGTTCGTCGGCACGCTGCTCGGCGCCGGTCAGCCGGCCCACCCGCTGGGCCCGCTCCCGCGCCAACTGGCCGATGACATGGCCCTGTTCGAGAGCGTGCTGGGGGTCGCGGGCGAGCAGCAGGCGCACGTACGGCGAGATGTCGGTGCTGCTGCTCTGGTACTGCTGCCGGGCCAGCCGTCCCGCGGCACCCCGGCTGTCGTGCAGGGAGAGCCGGGCCCGGGACAGCGCGGTGTCGAGGCGGTTCACCTCGGCCCGCTTCTCCCTCAGCTTCTCCTCGGTGGCGTTGTAGGTCTCGGTGGCCGCCTCGGCCTCCCGGTACAGCCTCTGAAGGTCCGTCAGCAGATCGGCGACGGAGCGCTCCCGCGGCTGCGGTTCCGGTACGGCCTCGGCCGGCAGCGGTGCGAGGGCGGTGCCGGCCGCCACCGCCGCCGTACACACCAGACGCAGAAGCCTTCCTGACACGTCATCACCTCCCGTGCGGAGCAGCCCCTCTGTTCCGCACGGCGAGCATCAGGCGGCGCCGGCGTCCTCGCGCGCCGGGTGGGCGGATCGGCCCAACCTCGTCACCCGTCGGTGTCAGCCGGCCCGTCGGGCCTGGACCACGGCCACTTCAGCCGGTCGCCCGCCTTCCCCTCGGGGTCGTACTCGTACTTCCACCCCTTCTGGATCCCCAGCTTGGTGTGGCCCCTCGGCACACGGCGGTACACCAGCACGGTGGGCGGGCCGCCGGCCGCGTCGGGGACGGGGATGCGGTACGTCTTCGGCGGATGTCCGGTCGGCCCCAGCAGCACGGGCAGCACCCGGCCGTCCATGGAGCCGCCCTCGAAGGGGGTGTCTTCGCTCTTCACGGCTCCAGTGTCAGACATCCGCCGCGAGGGCCGTGACCAGCGCGGCGGTCTGCGGGTCGCGGTTCGCGGTCACCGAGAGCACGGCGGCGAACTGCTCGACCAGCCAGTCCCGCAGCTCCTCGACCGGGGGCTGCTTGCCCTCGTCGAGCCAGATCAGGGAGGCCGCCTCCACCGCGGTGATCCACATCCGTACGGTCATGCGCAGCCGCAGGCCGGGTTCGCTGACGCCGAGGTGGTTCAGGATGTGCTCGGCGGCGGCCCGCCGTACGCCGTCGACGATGGCGGTGGTCCGGGACGTCCCGACGACACTGCCGCCCTGGAGCAGGGCGCTGAAACCGGCGTCGTGCTCGTCGACGAAGGCGAGGTAGCGGTCCAGGGCGCGGGAGAGGCGGATCAGGAGGGGGCCGTCCAGGGGCTCGTCGAAGCACTGCTCCAGCTCGTCGGCGGCGGACCGGAGCGCGGCCTCGTAGAGCTGCTGCTTGCCGCCGGGGAAGTACCGGTAGACGAGGGGACGGGAGACTCCGGCCGCTTCCGCCACGTCGTCGAGGGAGACGTCCTCGGGTGCGCGGTGCGCGAAGAGCCCGAGGGCGGCCTCGAGAAGCTGACTGCGTCGCTCCTCGACGCCGAGTCTGCGGTAGGCGGGCGCGGATGGGGTCATGCCTCGAAGCGTAGTCGCCCCTAGGTGGGTACAGCTGGGCATGCTCCGACTGCACCCACTCAGGGGCGCGGGGAACTGCGCGACCAGCCCCCACCGGCCCGCAGCCGACATCAAGCAAGCAGCCCCGACGACCTCCACAGCCGTCGCCCGACACCCCGCAGCACCCCGATGTCGTCCAGGAAGTCGGTCAGCCTCTTCGCGCCGGTCTGCATGACCTCCCGCCGATGCCCACTCGCCTTCACCTGCGCCAACGCCTCCCGCTGGTCCAGGCCGACGTTCGTGTACACCTCGGGATTCACGAACGCCACGGAGAACACCCGCGCGAACTCACCGGAGGTGACCCGTGTGAACTCCTGCGACCACCGCGGAGCGGAGACCATCTGCCGCCGCAGCTCCTCGCGGGCGTAGCGGACGTGCCGCGCCTCCTCGACGACATGGATCCGCGTCACCCCCCGGATCAGTGGCTGCACCCGCTCGTCCGGGAACGTCAGCCGCTGCATCCAGTCGAGGATCTCCTCACCCAGCAGCGTCGCCGTGAAGGATCCCGGAGTCGTGGAGATCGTCTTGAACAGCCGCCCGAGCTGCTGGTGGGCCCGGCTGACCGGATACCAGGGCGTGTCGCCCCGGGTGATCAGCCGCGCGAACATCTTCGAGTGCCGGCACTCGTCCTCGATCTCGGTGAGCGCGTACCGCACATGGGCGCTCGTGGCCGCCTTGTCGTAGATGTGACGGCACAGCAGCTGCATGAGGATGATCTCGAACCAGATCCCCAGCGAGGCCAGCGCCGCGGCCTCGTGCCGGGAGAGCAGGATCCGCTGTTCCTCGCTCATCCGCTTCCACATCGGGGTGTCGTAGAGCGAGACCAGTTCCGGCGGCCAGAACCACTTGCCCTCCTCGAAGGGCGCGTCCCAGTCCAGTTCCTCGTCCGGGTCGAAGGAGTGCTTCCTGGAGGAGTCGAGCAGCCGCTCGGCGACCTGCTCCCGGTCCTTGAGCAGACCGAGCGCGTCACGCAGCCCCGCGAGCGCGTCGACTTCTGTCAGACTCGTCATGGCTCTTATGAGACTGCCTGTCAGCAAGCCCGTCAATCCCTCACGCACGACTTGTTGACCCGGCGTCTACAAAGGGGCAGCCTGCGGGACATGCCGACTTTCGACCTGTACACCACGGATCCCGGGGACCCCCACTGGCAGGTACCGGCGACGGGCAAGGCCCGTTTCAGCTGGGAATACGACGACGGCCGCGACTGCCTGCTCGCCCTGTACCAGAAGGGCAAGGACAAGCAGTGGGACGGGCAGAAGCGCATCGACTGGAGCCTGGAGGTCGATCCGTACGACCCCCTCGGCACCCCCGACGAGGCCATCTCCGTCTACGGCACCAAGTACTGGGCGAAGTTCTCCGACAAGGACAAGGGCGAGCTCCGCAAGCACCTCGCCTCCTGGCAGTTCAGCCAGTTCCTGCACGGTGAGCAGGGCGCGATGGTGTGCGCCGCGCGGATCGTGGAGTCCGTGCCCGACCTCGACGCCAAGCTCTACTCGGCGACCCAGGTGATGGACGAGGCCCGGCACGCGGAGATCTACGGCCGTTTCCTGCACGAGAAGATCGGGATGCTGTACCCGATCAACGACAACCTCCAGTCCCTGCTGGGCGACACGCTCAGCGACTCGCGCTGGGACATGCCCTACCTCGGCATGCAGGTCCTCATCGAGGGCCTCGCGCTGGCGGCGTTCGGCATGATCCGCGACACCACCGACAAGCCGCTCCCCAAGCAGATCCTCGCCTACGTCATGCAGGACGAGGCCCGGCACGTGGCCTTCGGGCGGATGGCACTGCGCGACTACTACCGGCAGCTCTCCGACGCCGAACTGCGCGAACGCGAGGAGTTCGTCATCGAGGGCTGCCATCTGATGCGCGACCGGCTGCGCGGGGTCGAGGTCCTGGAGAACTTCGGCATCCCCAAGGCGGAGGCCGAGGAGTACGCCGAGCGGTCCGAATTCCTCGCCCTCTTCCGCCAGTTGCTGTTCTCCCGGATCGTCCCCTGCGTCAAGGACATCGGCCTGTGGGGCAAACGCCTCCAGCAGGCCTACGTCGACATGGGCGTCTTCGAGATGGGCGACTCCAACCTCGACCTGCTCATGGCCCAGGACGAGGAGATCGCCGAGAAGCTGGACGCGGAGCGGTTCGCGGCGGAGGAGCGGGAGCGGGTGGCGGAGGTCGCGGAGGCCATCGAGGAGGGGGCCGCTCACGTGGAGTAACGTACTGACGTGTCCACGCCTCAGAGCCCGTACGGCCAGCCGAACCCCTACAACCAGCAGCCTCCGCAGGGGCCTTACGCTTCCGGGCCGTACGCTCAGCCACAGCCACAGCCACAGCCACAGCCACAGCCACAGCCACAGCCCTACCCGCAGCAGCAGCCGTACGGCCCACCGCCGGTACCGCCGCAGCAGCAGCCGTACGGCAACCCGTACCCCCCGCAGCAGCAGCCGTACGGCTGGGGTGCTCCTCCCCCTGTCGCCCCGCCCTCGAAGAGGCGTCCGCTCGTGGTGGTCCTCGCCGTCGTGGGCGGACTCGTCGCCCTGGGGGTGGCGGGTTCGGTCATGCGCGGGGTGGAGGAGGCGAGCGGTGCCGGCTACCCCGATGCCGAGTACACCCTCGACCTGCCCAGGACGCTGCTGGACGGCCGCTACGAACTCGCCCAGGACCTCTCCGACTCCGAGGGCGCCCGGACGATCGAGGACCAGGCGGTCGGAGCCTCGGGTTACAAGGACCTGAAGGCCGCCGTCGCGCAGTACAGCCTGGGCGGTGACGAGACGAAGGGCACGCTCGTGGTCTCGGGCATGTACGGGCGGTTCAAGAACCCCGACAAGGTGCGGGAGAGCCTGCTGAACGGCGCGGCGGAGGGCGAGGGCTCCCAGATCGCCGTACCGGCGCAGGACTTCCACCCCGACGGCGCCGACGGGACCACCGTCACCTGCGAGGTCCTCACGAAGGATCAGGGCGGTACGGAGCTGACGGTCCCGGTCTGCGCCTGGGGCGACGGCAACACGGGCGCGGCCGTGGCCGAACTGGTGACGGCCACGGCGACCACGGACCCGTCCGAGATCGACCTGGACAAGGCGGCGGCGACGGCGGCCCAGGTCCATTCGGAGATGCGCAAGCCGATCGGCTGACGGCCTGGGCCCCGCCGTTCGGATCAGGCCGTGGGGTGCCGGCGGACGCGGAGCCAGTGGGCACCCTTCACGGAACCGGCTTCCCGTGCTCGATGGATGACGGGGCAGAAGAAGCACCCTAGGCCGGGCACCCCAGATCGTCCGGGAGTTCCAGGGCGGTGGCCGGGGCCGCGCCCTGCGGCGGATGCGGGGTCCGGAGCGTGAACGCGTACGGCGTCGGCCCGTTCGTGCGCAGGTGCAGCAGCCGGGACTCCGCCTCGGCGACCGTGGGGCGGTGGCCGGCCGGGACCCACCACAGGGCCACCATCGCCTCCTGGACCCGCTCGAAGAACTCCCTGCGGCGGGCGAGCATCTCGCGGTGCCGGCCCTGGTACATGTACGCGGTGAGCGCGTCGGCGTCCCGCCACACCGACATGTTGATGATCAGCCACTCGTCGCCGAAGACGGCGATGTCCGTGGCGTCGCCGGAATCGCCCTCCAGCCGCCAGACGAATCCGTCGGCGGCGTCCGCGTCGGCGTTCACGGGATCGAGGTTGTCGACGAAGCCCTTCAACTGCGCGGAGTCCAGCGGGGCTTTGAGACGGCCGATGTTCACCTGGGCGAGGTGGTACGCGATGGCGTCAGTCATGGACCGAACGTTAGGTCGGCACCTCGTTCGCCCTCAACCCCCGTCTCACTTCCTGGAGTTGAGCACCGCCTCCATCACCGCCCGCGCGATCGGCGCCGCCACCCCGCCCCCGGTGATCTCTCCCCGGACCGCCGAGGCGTCCTCCACCACCACGGCCACCGCGACCTTGGGCTCCACGTCCCGTTCGCCCTGCGCCCACGCCACGAACCAGGCGTAGGGCGTCCCGGCGTTGCCGACGCCGTGCTGGGCGGTGCCGGTCTTGCCGCCCACGACGGCACCGGGGATGGCGGCGTTGGTGCCGGTGCCCTCGGTGACCACCTGGGTCATGAGCTCCTTCAACTGCGCGGCCGTCGCCGGATGCATCGCCTGCCGCACCGGACGCGAGCCCGCGGTGGCCGCCGTGGCCACCGTGGCACCGCCGTCCGTGGTCGTCCGCTCCACCAGATAGGGCGTGCGGACCTGCCCGCCGTTGGCCACGGCCGCCGAGACCATGGCCATCTGGAGCGGGGTCGCCCGGGTGTTGTACTGACCGATCGACGACAGGGCCAGCTGCGCCTTGTCGACGGTCGGGTCGAAGGTGGACCGGGCCACCGAGAACGGGATCCGCAGCGCGTAGTCGTTGAAGCCGAAGGCGTGCGCGGTCGCCGTCATGTCACCCACCCCCACGTCCACCCCCAGCTTCGCGAACACCGTGTTGCACGACCAGCGGAAGGCCTCCCGCAGGGACAGGTCCTCGCAGCCGTCCGACTCGTTGGTCAGCGCGGTCCGGGTCCCCGGCAGGGTGTACGGCGCCGGCGAGTCGGTCGGCGCGTCCACGTCCGTGATCACACCGGCGTCCAGCGCGGCCGCCGCGGTGACCACCTTGAACGTCGAACCCGGCGGATAGGTCTGCCGTACCGCCCGGTTGAGCATCGGCTTGTCCGGGTCGCCGTTGAGCCGCGCCCAGGACCGGTTCACTCCGGCGTCGTTGCCGGACAGTGCTCCCGGGTCGTACGACGGCGAGGACACCAGGGCGAGGATCCGTCCCGTAGCCGGTTCCACCGCGGCCACCGCGCCCTTGCGCCCGGCGAGCCCGTGGAAGGCCGCCTTCTGCGCTGCCCTGTCGAGCGTCGTGACGACGTCTCCGCCCGGGCTGCGCCTCCTCGTGAAGTCGTTCCACAGCGGGAACGGCGTCAGCAGCGGGTCCGAGCCCGACAAGACCGCGTCCTCGGTGTGCTCGAGGAAGGCCGTGCCGTACTCCTGGGAGGCGAAGCCGGTCACCGGCGCGTACAACGGCCCCTCCGTGTACGTCCGTTCGTAGCGCAGCTGCTCCCCGGTGTCCCGGGATCCGGTGACCGGCTCCCCGCCGACCAGGATGTCGCCGCGCTCGCGGCCGTAGCGGGCGATGGTCTCGCGGCGGTTGGCCGGGTTCTCCTCGTGGGTGCGGGCCTGGACGACCTGGACGCGGATGGCGTTGACGAGGAGCGCCATGAGCAGCAGGGCGCAGAACCAGGCGGCGTGCCGGATGTAACGGGTCATGAGGGGGGCCTGCTCCATCAGGAGACCTCCGGTTCGCGGGCGGAGTCGCTCACCCGGATCAGCAGGGCGACGATCGCCCAGTTGGTGACGACCGACGAGCCGCCCTGCGCGAGGAACGGCATCGCCATGCCGGTGAGCGGGATCAGTCCGCCGACCCCGCCCGCGATCACGAACACCTGGAGCGCCACGATCGAGGCGAGGCCGGTCGCCAGCAGCCGCCCGAACGGGTCGCGCAGGGCGAGGCCCGCCCGGTAGCCGCGCTCCACGAGAAGGCCGTACAGCAGGAAGATCGCGGACAGGCCGGCGAGGCCCAGCTCCTCGCCGGCCGTCGCCAGGATGAAGTCCGACTTGGCGGCGAAGCCGATCAGGACGGAGTGCCCGAGCCCGAGCCCGGTGCCGAGGACCCCGCCCGCCGCGAAGGCGAACAGGGACTGCGCGAGCTGGTTGGGGCCCTGGCCCGCCTCGATCGACGCGAACGGGTGCAGCCAGTCCTCCACCCTGCTGTGCACATGCGGTTCCAGCCAGCCCACGGCGTAGGCGCCGACGGCGGCCAGCAGCAGGCCCAGCGCGATCCAGCCGGTGAGCCCGGTGGCGACGTAGAGGAGGACGACGAACAGGCCGAAGAACAGCAGCGAGGTGCCGAGGTCCCGCTCCAGGACCAGCACCCCGACGCTGATCAGCCAGATGGCCAGGAGCGGACCGAGGACCCGCCCGGTGGGCAGTTGCAGACCCCAGAACCGCCGGCCCGCGAACGCGAGCGCGTTGCGGTTGGCGGCCAGGTACGCGGCGAAGAACACCGCGAGCAGCACCTTGGCGAACTCGCCCGGCTGGATGGAGAACCCGGCGATCCGGATCCAGATGCGGGCGCCGTTCACCGAGGGGAACAGGATCGGGAGGATCAGCAGGACGAGCGCGGCGGCGACACAGACGTAGGCGTACCGCTGGAGCACGCGGTGGTCGCGCAGTATCAGCACGACCACGATGAACAGGGCCACCCCGACCGTGGACCACACGAGCTGGGTGGGGGCCGCGCGGTCGCCCGGGGTCTCCAGGTCGAGCCGGTAGATCAGCACCAGGCCCAGGCCGTTGAGCAGCACCCCGATCGGCAGCAGGAGCGGATCGGCGTACGGCGCCCTCAGACGCACCGCCAGATGGGCGACCAGCGCGAGCACGCCGAGCCCGGCGCCGTAACCGGCGGCGCCGGGCGGGACGGTGCCGTGCTTGGCGAGGCCGACAGCGCAGTAGCCGTACACACACAGCAGGACGGCCAGGACGAGGAGGGCCAGTTCGATGCCACGGTGCCTGGGCAGGCGTGCCGCGGGAGCGGGGGCGTCCGCGGGGGCGACGACGGTTCCGGCCTTGGTCATGTCCGGAACTTACCCAAATAGGGCGTGATGTCTGCCTAGCCCGCGCGGGATGTCAGCACCAGCGTGGCGCGGTCCCGATGGTCCTGATGTACCTGGCCGCACCCCAGGCCCAGGTGCCGTCCGTGAGGAGGTACCACTGGCGGTTGCCCTGGATGTTCTGGCCGTTGGTCTTGCAGAAGATCGTGACGATCTCGCCCCTGCCCGCCCACCGGATGATCTGCCCGCCCCGGTTGGGCGCACTGCGCAGCGCCAGCGAACTCGCCGTCACGACGCCCTTGTACAGGCGCGCGTTGTGGTTCTGGCTCTGCCCGAAGTCGCTGCGGGAGTCGCCCGGGTCGTCACCGGCGACTGCGGGCCCGGCGAAGGCGGTGACAGTGAGGGCGCCGGCGGTCACGGCTATGCAGAAACGGGAGCGCAGGGACATGGGAGACCTCCGTGAGAGGGGTGCAAACCTGACTATTCGCCACGTTAGGACGCCTGTACGGGGGTCGCCTTTCGCACTGGGCCATAGGTGAACCCGCCGGCCGGTGGTCGGACGGTCACCGCAACACCAGCGTCGCGACCGCCCCACCGTCCACCGCGTTCGAAAACGCCAGCCGGGCCCCCAGCACCTCCGCCTGCCCCACGGCGATGGTCAGCCCGAGACCGTGCCCCCGGGCCCCGCCCTCCGTGCGGAACCGCTGCGGCCCGTGCGCGACGAGATACTCCGGAAACCCGTCCCCGTGGTCCCGGACGGTCACCACCGCCCCGTCGACCGTCACGGACACCGGACCCCGCCCGTGCCGGTGCGCGTTGGCCACCAGGTTCCCCAGCACCCGCTCCAGCCGCCGCCGGTCCGTCTCCACCGCGAGATCCCGCACGACGACGAGCTCCGTGTCGGTGCCGGACGCCCGCACCACCCGTTCGGCCACCGCGGCCAGACACTCCGTGTCCAGCTCGACCGTCTCCCGCCCCGTGTCCAGCCGGGAGATCTCCAGCAGATCCTCCGTCAGCGTCCGCAACGCCCCCACCCGGTCCCGTACCAGCTCCGTCGGCCGGCCCGGCGGCAACAGCTCGGCGGCCGCGTGCAGCCCCGTCAGCGGAGTGCGCAGCTCATGGGCCACATCGGCGGTGAACCGCTGCTCGCTCAGCAGCTTCCCCTGCAACGACCCCGCCATGGTGTCCAGCGCGGCCGCCACCGCGGCCACCTCGTCCTGCGGCCGCGACGGATCCTTCGTACGGGGATCGCCGACGCGCGCGTCCAGGTCGCCCGCGCTGATCCGCCGGGCCACCCGAGCGGTCGTGTGCAGCCGCTTCGTCACCCGGGTGACCGCGAACGCCCCCACCAGCAGCGTCGCCGTGATCGCCGGCAACGACGACCACAGGATCGCCCGGTCGAGGCCCGCGATCGTCCGCGCGCCCTGCGCGTAGTCGACCTCCACGGCCAGCGCCCGGTTCCCGTCCACCGGCCCGGCCGCCCACATCGTGGGGCGCCCGCGGTGCATGCCGACCATCGTGCCGCGGTCCCCGGCGACCGCCAGCGTCCGCAGCGGCACCGGCAGGCCCGGCGGATCCACGCCCGCGTCCCACCTCAGCGTGTCCCCGGCCTCGTACGCCTCGGTCGCCTCCTTCAGCCGGCTCAGCGCCAGGTGGCGGGCCTCGCCGACGGTCTGGTTCGTCACCGAGACATGCACGAGGACACCGAGCAGCGCGGCCAGGGCGCAGCACATCACGGTGATGAACACGGCCGCCTTGACGGCCAGAGTGCCGGACCAGCGGGGCAGCGCGAGCCTCATCGCACGCTCGCGGAGGGGCTGGGTGCCGGGCTCTGCACCGGGTTCCGGTCCGGGCTCCGCGCGTTGCCGAGGGCACGGCTGCCGGTGGGCAGCATCTCGTCATGGGTCAGGAGCATCGACTTCTGCCGCGGGTCCCAGGTCCACTGGAGCCGGTACTCGTATCCGGCCACCTCCGACGGCGAACGGATGATCACGGACCGCCCGGCCAGCTCGACCCCGCTGAGCGCGTCCTCCCAGTGCATCACCCGCACCAGCCGGTGCTTCTCCACGGTGTACACCCGCACGGCGGTGACGCTGCCGGGCAGCTGCCGGAACCCCAGCGTCAGGTCCTTGCGCCCGTCACCGGTCAGGTCGCGGTAGTACGGCTGCAGGACGGGACACCCCTTTCCGGCCGCGCCCTTCTTCCCGCAGTCCGCCATCCGGCGGGCGGTACCGACGTACCCGCCGTCGGCGTAGCTGCCGGGATCGTCCTTGATCTCGGCGCGGACGAGCGCGACCGGATCCACCCCGCGGATGTCGTCGCCGGGTACGGACACGCCTGCCACCACCTCCGAGTCCACCTCGCCGATCTCGTAGGCCGGGCTGGAGGCGGGCGTCAGCTGCGGCCACAGCCGGTCGGGGCTGATCGCGGTCGGAGTCGAGCCGGCGCCCACCAGGTCCCCCGCGTCACCGCAGCCCGCCGCGGCCCCGCACAGCAGGGCGACGGCGGCGGCGGCGACGGCGCGGGTCGTACGGGGGGCGCGGCGGGCGGGTGGCACTGTGCTCTGTGCTCCTGGGGTCGGGGCCGGTCGGGGTGCGTCGGCCCCGTACACATTATTCGTACGGACGTCCTTTTTGCCGTCCGGTGGGCCCGGGGGGCCTACTCGGTCAGCTCCTCCAGCAGCCGGGCCGTCGGCAGTCCGGCCCGGAGATACTCGACGAACAGCTCGTTGTGCAGCGCCCACGGCGAGCGCCGGCCGCGGATCAGCCGGATCGCCGCGTCGGCCGTGTGCCCCCGGCGGACGAGGGCGTGCGCCACGACCAGGCCCGAGCGGTTGTAGCCGTGGTAACAGCGGACGAGGACCTTGCGGCCCTCGTCCAGTGCGTCGCTCGCGGCCTGCGCCAGGCGGATCACGCCCGCGAGCTGGGTCCCGTCCAGCGGGCCGTCCGGAATCGGCCACACATGGTGCTCGACGCCGGGATCGGGGCCGTGGCCCGGCAGCCGCAGCAGCGTCTGCACGAGCTCGAACTCGTCCCGTACGACGGCGAACTCCCGTTGCCCGGAAAGGCCCTGGAACTCATGGCCGCCCATCCACAGCCCGGGCACGATCTCGTCCCACGGTCTGTCCGGAGCCGGTACGTCGGGTTGCTTCCTGCGGGTCCGCAACAGCGCCTCCCCAAGCCCTGCAACTCGCTGCAAGTCACTGCAACTCACCCCAAAGGTAACCGGCTTCTTGCCTGCGCAGCACCCCGCCTGTTCCCATGGTCCATGGGGTGATGGTGCATGAGCGGACTGCGCGTCGTACCGACCTGGCGCCATGGTCAGGAACGGCTGTACGTCTGCCTCACGGACGGCAGGAACATCGCCTGGTACGACCGTGAGGCGGCCCGGATCAACCTGCTGAGCGAGGACCGCAGAGAAGACGTGCTCGACGCCCTCGGGCCCTTCCTGACCGGCCCGGTGGCCGTGGGCCCGCCCCCGGTGCCGACGCCCGCCGAACTGGCCCGGCTCTCCCTCGCCCCCGACGACGACCTCGCGCCCAACCGGCCGGGCGAGGCCCTCCAGGTCGCCCTGGACCGGGACCCCGGGCCCGCCCACCGGCTCCGCCGTGACCCCCGTCGCCGCGCGCTGGAGGCCGAGCAGACCGTTGGCGAGGCCCTCGACCGTCTCGACGGCGCGGGCTGGCACACCCTGCACTCCGTCCCGCTGCCCGGCGGCGACCGCGTCCACCATCTGGTGATCGGCCCCGGCGGACTGTTCGCCGTGCACGCGCTGTACGCCCGCAGACAGCGGGTCACGGTCACCGACCCGACGGTCGCCTTCGGCCGCCGCGAAGCCCAGCCGCTGCTGCGCCGCGTGCGCGCCGACGCCGACCGCGCCTCCTACGCCCTGACGGCCGAGGTCCACCCGGTCCTCGCCCTCGTAGCCCCCGCAACCGTCACGGTCACCGCCCCGCCCCGTGGCGTCCGCGTCCTCACCGACACGGACCTCGAAGCCCTGGCCCGCCTGGGCGGCATCCTCAAACCGGCAGACGTGGAGGCCCTGCACGCGATGGCCCGGGACCGCCATACCTGGGGCAGGGTCTGACTGTGTGGGCCCGGGGCGACGACAAGGTCTGAACAGCGCCCACCGCACCGACCCAGGGGCGCGGGGAACGGCGCGACCGGCCCCCACCGCCCCGCGGCCACCCGACGACCTGCCCGAGGTCTCAACACCGCCCACCGCACCGACCCAGGGGCGCGGGGAACTGCGCGACCGGCCCCCACCGCCCCGCGGCCACCCGACGACCTGCCCGAGGTCTCAACACCGCCCACCGCACCCACCCAGGGGCGCGGGGAACTGCGCGACCAGCCCCCACCGCCCCGCAGCCGCCCCGCGACCCGACCCGGCACCCCCCTCGCGCGCCCCTACGGCAACCGAGACGCCCGCCCACCATCCAACAGCGGAGCGAGCAGATCACCGTAGTCCTGGAGCCGACCCCCCATGTCCCCGGCCTCGAAGGCCAGCTGCCCAGGCGCCCCGCACGCCTCGACCTCGCTCCACGTCACCGGCGCCGACACCAGCGGCCGCTCCCGCGCCCGCAACGTGTACGGCGTCGCCGTGGTCTTGCGCGCAGCGTTCTGGCTCCAGTCGACGAAGACCTTCCCGGGCCGCAGGTTCCGCGTCATCCGGTGCAGCGCCAGCCGCGGCATCGCCCGCTCCGCCTCCACGGCCAGCTGCTTCGCGTACTCCGACACCTGATCCGGCGACGCCCCCCGCACGGCCGCCAGCAGATGCAGCCCCTTCGACCCCGCGGTCTTCGGGTACGCCGGGATGCCGTCCGCCGCCAGCCGTTCCCTGAGCCAGAGCGCGACCTCGCAGCACTCGACGATCGTCGCGGGCGGGCCCGGATCGAGGTCGAGGACCAGGCGGTCGGCCTCGTCGGGCGTGCCGATGGGCCACTGGTGGGTGTGGAACTCGGTGACCAGGTTGGCGGCCCACATCAGACTCGCGAGGTCCTGAACGAGCACCATCCGGGCCGGCCCCTCCGAGCGGGGCACCTCGGCGGTGGTGACCCAGTCGGGCGTACCCGGCGGAACGTTCTTGGCGAAGAACACCTGACCGTCGGGACCGTCCGGATAGCGCAGGAAGGAGACGGGACGGTCACGCAGATGGGGGAGCAGCACCTCGGCCGTCGTGGCGTAGTAGTGCAGCAGCTCGCCCTTGGTGAAGCCGGTGGCCGGATACAGCACCTTCTCCAGATTGCTGAGCGCGAGCCGCCGCCCCTCCACCTCAGTGATCGGCGTCATACGATGAGAATCTCACGCATACCTGGCAAAACGGTGTAATACCCCAGAAAGGGTGCTGCTGGTGAGATCCATATGGAACGGCGCCATCTCCTTCGGTCTGGTCAGCATCCCCATCAAGCTGGTCAACGCCACCGAGAGCCACTCGATCTCCTTCCGCCAGATCCACACCGAGGACGGCGGCCGGGTCCGCTACCGCAAGGTCTGCGAACTGGAGGACCGCGAGATCAGCCAGTCGGAGATCGGCAAGGGGTACGAGGACGCGGACGGCACCATCATCCCGATCACGGACGAGGACCTGTCCCACCTGCCGCTCCCGACGGCCAAGACGATCGAGATCGTCGCCTTCGTGCCGGCCGACCGGATCGACCCCCTCCAGATGGACGCGTCGTACTACCTCCAGGCGGGCGGCGCCCCCGCGGCCAAGCCGTACACCCTGCTCAGGGAGGCGCTGAAGCGCAGCAACAAGGTGGCCATCGCCAAGTACGCGCTGCGCGGCCGCGAACGCCTCGGCATGCTCCGCGTGGTCGAGGACGCCATCGCCCTGCACGGGCTGCTGTGGCCGGACGAGGTCCGCGCGCCCGAGGGCCTCGCCCCCGACACCAAGGTCACCATCAGCGACAAGGAACTCGACCTCGCCGACGCCCTGATGGACACCCTCGGCGAGATCGACCTCGACGAACTGCACGACGAGTACCGAGAGGCCCTGGAGGAGGTCGTCGCCGCGAAGGCCGCGGGCGAGGCACCCCCGGAGGCCCCGGAGCAGGCCCGCGCCGGCAAGGTCCTCGATCTGATGGCCGCGCTGGAGAAGAGCGTGCGGGAGGCGAAGGAGTCGCGGGGCGAGGAGCCGGCCGCGGAGGTCAGAGAGCTGCCGCAGCGCAAGTCGGCCCGAGCGGCGCCGAAGCAGACCGGCGGGAAGAAGTCGACGGCCAAGAGCGCCACCGCGAAGAAGACGGCGGCCGCGAAGAAGACCACGGCGAAGTCGGCCCAGGGGGCGTCGCAGAGGTCGTCACAGGGGACGAAGAAGACCGCGTCCGCCAAGAAGACGACGGCCGCGAAGAAGACCCCGGCCAAGAAGACGACCGCCCGCAAACGGTCCGCGTGACCCGCGCACCGCCGTGGGCACCGCGCAGGTCACGTCCGGCGTCCGGTGAGGTCAGCCGACGACCTTCGCGGACTCGATGATCACCGGCTGCGTCGGCACGTCACCGTGACCGCGGCTGCTGCCGGTCCGCACGCCCTTGATCTGGTCCACGACGTCCTGGCCCTCGGCGACCTTGCCGAACACGGTGTAGCCCCACCCGTTCGGGCTCTTGGCCGTGAAGTTGAGGAACTCGTTGTCCGAGACGTTGATGAAGAACTGCGCGGTCGCCGAGTGCGGGTCGCTGGTGCGCGCCATCGCCACGGTGTACGCGGTGTTCTTCAGACCGTTGTCGGCCTCGTTCGGGACCGGCGCGAGCGTGGGCTTCTGCACCATGTCCGGGGTGAAGCCACCGCCCTGGACCATGAAGCCGTCGATCACCCGGTGGAAGATCGTGCCGTCGTAGTGCCCGTTGCCGACGTACTTCAGGAAGTTCTCGACGGTCTTGGGCGCCTCGGCGTCGGCGAGCTCGAGGACGATACGGCCGAAATTAGTGGTCAGCTCGACCCTGGACATGGGAATCGTCCCTTTCTGGTGGGGCATGACCGAAGCATCTTGTCACACGGCCTCCCGCACCCTTCCGGGCCGCACGCCCCTTGTGGCCCTCAAGGCGCCAGCGACGGCCGGGGAGCGGTACCGGCCGCGGTCCCCGACGGAACGGTCCCCACCGGCGTCGGCACGGCCTCCGGTGGGGAAGGCACCGCCGACGGCCGCCCCGGGTCCGGGCTGCCGGGGGTGGCTGCCGGGGGACTGCTCGCCGGGGCCAGCGGCACCGAGGAGCGGCCGGGTTCCGCACCGGGCAGCGCGGCCACGACCCCGGCGGCGAGAACAGCGGCGACCAACGCCCCCACGGCACCCGAGACCGCCGTACGACGCCGCCGTATCCGTCGCCCGCCCGCGACCGCCGCATCGGTGACACTGGGCAGGACCGGCTCCCGCGAGCCGTCGAGGACGGCCTCGAAGGCACCCCGCAGACGGTCACCTTCGTCGTGGCTGTCGTACATCTCCCTCCTCACCTCCCACCTCACCTCCCGCTCGTCTCGCCGGCCAGGCCCTCGACGAGCCCCCGCAGCCGGACCAGCCCGCGGGCGCTCTGGCTCTTGACCGTGCCCGGCGTCACGCGCAGCGCCTCGGCGGTCTGCTCCACGCTCCAGTCCTCCCAGAACCGCAGTACCAGCACCGCCCGGTAGCGGGGCGGCAGTTCCATCAGCGCGGCCTGCATCACCAGCCGCAGCTCGGGCGTGACCGGCGGCTCGGCGGACATCGGCTCCGGCACCTCCTCCGTCGGCTCCTCCCGCCAACCCCGTTTGCGGTACTGGTCGATGAAGACGCGGGTGAGGATCGTACGGGCGTAGGCCTCGACGTTGCCGTCGCGCCGGACCCGTCCCCAGGAGGCGTAGAGCTTCATCAACGTCGTCTGGGTGAGGTCCTGCGCCTGGTGCCAGTCCCCGCACAGCAGATACGCGCTGCGTCTGAGCTGCCCCTGCCGGGCCTCGGCGAACTCCCGGAACTCCCGCTCCCGGACTGCTTCCCGCACCCGCCCCGACCCTCCGCCGAACCGATCACACCTGTCCTTCAGAGGTACGGCGCGACGCTCCGGGAGGTTGCACGCCCCCGGAAGAAAAGTTTCCGCCCGCCGCGTGCAACCCGCCCCGGCCGGTGCCCCGTACTCCTCTCACGCAACCAACCCGACTACCAAGGAGCAGTCTTGACTAACCGTCATGGCATCCGACCCACCCGCCGTCTGCTGATCGGCGTCCTCGCGGGAAGCGCCGTGGCCGTGGCGGGCTGGGCGGCCGTCGCGGGCGCGGCGACGGGCTCGGCCACGCCGAGGCCCGCGGCGACTTCCGTACCTTCTACGGCGCCGTCGCCTGTGCCGTCGGCCGTGCCGTCGCTTGTGCCGTCCGGGGCGCCTTCGGCGGTGCCGTCACCGGTGCCGTCACCTGTGCCGTCAAAGGGGGCGTCCGCGCCGAGTCCGGTGCCCTCCGTGCCGGGGACGGCGCCGAGTCCGGTGCCCTCGGTCCCGGGGACGGCGCCGAGTCCGGTGCCCTCCGTTCCAGGACACGCGCCGAGCCCCGCCCCCGCGGAGCCGACCACGGTGCCGAGCCCGGTGCCGTCGGTGGCCAAGGGGGCGTCGAAGTAGGGCGGAGCCGGAACGGTCAGCAGCCGCCGCGGGGTGGCGGGGGACGCCGCCCCGCCACCCCGGCGTACGCCCGACGCGCCCGTCAGACGCGCCCCGCCTGAACCGGCACCGCCTCCCGCTGCCGGAAGGCCCACCGCATCTCCGGCTCCACGACGCACCGCAGGGCGCGCCGGACGGGCGGGGCGCACAGCGCCGACACGACGGCGGCGGCGACGAGGGCGACCACGCCCACCCCGAGCGGCCCGTGGACCCAGGCGGGCCCGTACCAGCCCCAGAACCGGGCGCCCTGGACGAGGAACCCGTGCAGCAGATAGCCGTAGAGCGTCCCCGCGCCCAGCACGGTGAACCAGGTCCGCCGTCCGGGCACCAGGGCGAGGAAACACGCCACCAGGACCAGCGAACACCCGAAGGCGACCAGCGTCATCACCGGCCCCGCCCAGGCGGGCGCCCCCAACTCCTGCGCGCTGTCCCGGTGGTAGAACCAGGCCCCGCTCATCCGCGGCACGGCCCAGTAGGCGAGGAGGAGCGCGAACGCGAACACCGGCAGGGCCGCCACCCGCACGGCCCGCCGGCGAACCAGCCGGAAGTGCTCCGGCCGAAGGCAGAGCCCCAGCACGAAGTACGGCAGGAACTGCAGAACCCGCTGAAGGTCGAGGTCGTCACCGATGGAGGGGGTGAGCGAGGCGAGCATCGCCACACCGAGCGCGACCGGCACCGGCTGCCTCACCCGCCTCCACAGCGGAGTGCTCAACCGCCACACGAACAACGCCACCAGGAACCACGTCAGATAGAGCGGATCCAGCAGACTCACGGCCCGGTCCGGTTCTTGATCGGTCCACCGTGTGAAGAACGTGTACGCCGTCTCGAACACGACATACGGCACGACGAGCCCGGTCACCAGCCGCCGCACCCGCTCAGGGCCGGCGTCGAAGTTCCGCGAGAAGTACCCCGACACGACGATGAACGCCGGCATGTGGAAGGCGTACACGACCAGATACAGCGCGGACACCCCCCGGCTCCCGTCCCGCAGGGGCTCCCACGCATGCCCGACCGCGACCAGCACGATCGCCAGATACTTTGCATTGTCGAAGAACGCGTCCCGCTCAGGCATCCCGGTCGCCTGACCACTTCCGGGCGGACCAAACCATGGACATCTGTGCGGGAAACCAACGGGCGACCGGAGTTCACGGCAGCTCGATCAGAGCGATGCTCTCCGCCTGCGCGACGGCCAGGCGGGTGCCGTCGGGATGGAGGGCGGCAACGGGAGTCGGCACGCGGCGATGACCGAAGCATGTGGGCTTGACGGGTACGCCGACCTCGGGCCACTCCGCGACGACGCGCCCGGTGGCCGCGTCCAGCAGCCGCGGGTGGCCGTGCAGGGACAGGACCTGATCGCCGCGGGCCAGGAGCAGCACGCCCGGGTCGGCATCGGGGACGGGGCTGCGGTGGAGCCAGTGGCCCCCGGACATGGACCACACACCGAGGTGGCGCGGCGGGAGTGCGAGCTCCTCGTCGTCGTACCACTCCTCCGAACCCGTCGCCAGGACCAGCCGGTCACCGTCGAGCCAGCAGCCGGCCGTGACCTCACCGCCCATGACGGCCATGGCCGGCAGCAGGCCCTCGCCGTCGAGGCTGTTCGCGTCGGCCGGCGCGAGCGCGGTGTCGTAGACCAGGGCGATCCCGAAAGGCTGCCAGATCCAGCCGACCGAGAGCAGGAAGCGCCCGTCGGGGCTCAGGCTGAGCCTGGAATGAAAGACGTCCTCCGGCTCGCGTCCGCCGACGGTCAGCCGCTCGCCGTCGGCCGCGTCCTCGATCTGGAGCACGTTGTACGACTCGGGGCAGTGCACGACGACGTCGCGCCCGTCGCCCAGTTTCCCGAGGGCGAGGGGATAGTCGTAGTCCGGTGCACGGTAGTAGCTGCGGTCTCGGGACTCAGGACTGCCTCGAGCGCGGCCATGGAACGGCAGTGCTCACGCAGAACCCTTGGCTCAGGCAGACGTCGAGCGACATCATGAACAGTCACCTGCACATCAAAGCGCACGCATCCGACACGTCATGCCCCCGCCCGACTAGTCACGCTTGGGCCAGATCGGGCCCTGGTCGGTCCAGATGACGCCCTTGTTGCGGCACAGGCAGAAGGGGTGGCCGACCGGGTCGGTGTAGACCTGCCAGCCGTAGCCGTCGGGGCCGATGAAGTCCTGCCTCAGAGTGGCGCCGAGGGCGAGGACGCGGCGCTGCTCGGACTCGATCTCGTCCACTTCGAAGTCGAGGTGGAACTGCTTGGGATGCTCGGTGTCGGGCCACTGCGGGGCGCGGTAGTCGTCCACCCGGATGAACGCCAGCTCGATCTCGCCGAACCGGATGCCGGCCCAGTCCTCGGAGCTGCCTTCCTTGATCGGACGGCCCGTCACCTCGGAGTAGAAGGCCGCCAGCTTCATCGTGTCCGGGCAGTCGACAATGAAATCGGTGAGTCGCAGCATCCCGCGATCTTGTCACAAGGTCATACCGGTCTTCGAGACAGTCGGCGCCGTCTTCTACCCTGCGGTTGCGTTCGAGCAGTTCAGACGGGGAGGGACGGCGATGGGCGGCAACGCATGGAGTCACGCGGGCCCGTATCAGCAGGACCTGACGGTCGCATTCCAGCAGGCCCAGGAAGAGACCCTGGCACAGGACAACCACGGCTTCCTGGCCCGATCCGTCGAAGAACTGTGGCGCGATCCGGCGTGGCAGGAGTACATCTTCACTGGCGGCACGTGCACTGTGCTGGACTTCCCCCTCATGATCGACGCCACGGACACCGACGACGGTCCGTTCATGCGGCCGCTGACTGACGGTGAAGTGCGCGCGTGGGCTCCCCACGGCCGACCCACCTACGAGGAGTGGCGCGACGCCCTCGATACCGAGCGGCTGGAGTTCCCGGGCCGTGCCCAAGGAAACTGCACGGTGCTCTACCGTGACGGCCGCCCTGAGCAGATCGGCTACTGGGGCGTCACGGCCGACTAGCGAACGGCGCGGGCGGGCGCCTGTGGTGAAGACCGTCTGTCCGGCCGATGAGTAAGGCCGCCACGCCAGGTCTACCTGCGTGAGACCAGTCCGGTCGAAGACCGCAGGAGGCCGAAGTGTCCAGATCAGTGCTCGACATGTCGGTGTCAGTCGACGGGTACGTCGCCGACACCGACGATTTCCTCGGCGGCGACGACGGCGAGCGGCTGCACAAGTGGGCCGACGCTGACGGGGAATCCGGCCGGCCGTCCGGGCCGGCCGCGCAATTCCAGGACGAATGGAATGCGGCCGGGGCGGTGCTCGCGGGACGGCGGACTGCCGAGCTCATGGATCACTGGGGCGGTGATCACGGCGGTCTCCCGATCTTTGTGCCCAGCCACCGCCCGCCCGGCCCGGCCGCCCGCTGGGGCTATCCACTGGTGACGTACGTGACCGATGGGATCGAGAGCGCGATGGCACAGGCCAAGGCCGCAGCCGGAGGCAAAGACGTGCAGGTGCGTGGCGCGTACACCGGGCAGCGGGCGCTCGAGGCCGGGGTGCTGGATGAGGTGCAGATCCATCAGATCCCGGTGCTTCTCGGGCGCGGCCGTCGCCTGTTCGACGTGCTGCCGTCAGAGATCGAGTTGGAGATCGCCCAGGTGCTCGACACACCGCAGGCCACCCACATCCGCTACCGCGTCCGTCGCTGAACGCACGGGCAGACCACGCGATCAACGATCCTCACGCACAACCAGTGAGAGACAGCGAGAAAGGGCGGGAGTCAGCGACTGACTCCCGCCCTCTTCTGTCGGCATCCGCCCTGGTCAGAACACGCTTCTGGGGTTCTGACCGGCGAGTGCCCCCGGCAGGATTCGAACCTGCGCACACGGCTCCGGAGAGCATGTGTTGAGCAGGTTCATAACCTGCTCTGAACTGGGCGTATCCGCACGAGCGAGGTGCGGTGTCATGACTTCTATCGCATATCGTGCGCACGCTGCTCACCAGGCTCGCGCCGGCGCCATCTCGATAGGTCTGCAGGAGGCGTGCACCGCTCCTCAGGCTGTGTGCGGCCAGATGCCGCCCCTGGTGCCCCAGCATCGGTGGCGGCTGGAAGGTGAAGCGCCGACGCCTGGGAGGGAGGGCACTGTCCACTCACTGCGCCAGCTTGCGCTCTTCGAGCGTAGGCTCGAAAAGCAGGCTCGTCTGTGGCTGAGAGCTTGGTGAGCAGGATGCGAGACTCTGAACTTGATCGCCTTGGGCGCGCCAGGGACGATGCTTTTCATCGTCAGCAAGATGCTTGGCGGGCGATGACACACGCTCAAGGAATACGTAGGGGCGCACGAGAAGTAATGAACCGCTCCTACGACGAGAAGCAGCGCGCCTTCGACGAGAAGCAGCGGCTATGGGATCAATATCAGGCCACCAGATCGTATAATAGTCCGCTGATTGAACAGCTCGACGCGCGCCAGGAATCAGCTTTCCGGAATATGCAGGCTGCATTCCAGCAAGCCTCTGCGGCCTACGAGGCTCGTGACGGTGCAGCTGCGAAGGCGTACTCTGTCAAAGGGCATGAATATAAAGAAGAGGCGCACGAGTCCACCGAAGAACGCAGACGTCTGGTCCAACAGAATCGTGACGCCAGAGAACTATTCGAAGAAGCGAAATCATTTTTCGATGAGGCTAACGAAACTTACAAGACTGATCGAGATTCATTTCAGTCCGCAGACGCCAACTATCAGCACTTGCGCGCTCCGTTCGAGCGTGCGAGGGCAGAGTTCCAGGAGGCGAAGAAAGCTTTTGACAATCGTCTGCAATCTCTGAAAGGAGAGGGGCAAGAAAGAGGGATTCTTTTCGATCAATCGGTCAGCTCTAAACCTCCTGCCGGGGCCCGTGGGGAATACAGTTTTCAGGACGGCAAAGGGGGAGCCACTCAGTACTATGACGATAAGCATCATGTGTCCTGGGATCTGGACGAGGAAGGTCGGAGGATCGATCAACACTGGACTAACCAGAGGCTCAAAAAGAAGCATAAGAATCGACATGAACCGCCCCCGCATGCACATTGAGGCTTGTTCGTTCCCAGTCGGGGGTGAGCAGCTTGGTGCATGGCTGGCAAAAGTAGATGTTTGAATTGTCGAACCCTGGCTCCATGGGGCTGATGGACTGACAGATCGCAAGTCAGTCCTCATCATGTATGGCACGACCGTGTCTCTCCAGCGTGAAGGGGCCCCGGCCGGCGAGCCGAACGACCATGCTCTCGGACGCTCACGCGGCGGACTGACCACCAAGATCCACCTGGCCTCTGACGGCCGTTGCCGTCCCCCGGCCTTCCACATCACACCGGGCCAGGCGGGCGACGCGCCCGCGTTCACCCGCGTTCAGCCAGGTCATGGCACGCTTACGAGTGCCCCGACCGATTGGACGACCAAGGGTCACCCCGGAGGCGGTCCTGGCCGACAAGGCGTATTCCTCCCGCGCCATTCGCACCCACTTGCGCCGTCGGGGCATCAAGGCGGTCATCCCTCAGCCTGCCGACCAGATCGCCAAGCGCAAACACCGCGGCCGATTCGGCGGCAGGCCGCCAGCCTTCGACAGGACCGCCTACCGGCAGCGCAACACCGTCGAGCGGTGCAGCAACAAACTCAAGCAGTGGCGTGGCCTCGCCACTCGATACGACACGACCGCCACCGTCTACCTGGCCGCACTGCACATCGCGGGCATCTTCATCTGGTCCGCTCGGTGATCCAGAAGAGACGCCCTAGCACGTCCGCCGGAGGGCCCGCTGGGGTTCACGGAAAGATCGCTGGACGGTCGTCGGTGCTGGCTACGGTCCGTTTCGTGCCGGTGGAGTTTCTGACTGATGAGCAGGCCGAGGAGTACGGGACGTTCACCGAGGTGCCCACGCGCCCGGAGTTGAAGCAGTTCTTCTTCCTCGACGATGACGACCGGGATCTAATCGCGCTGCGGCGTTCCCACCGACGTTGACCGGGAGGGCGTCTGCCGGACCCGGGCGGCGCGCCTCCTCTCCTCGGCCGCTGGGGTGGAACTGCGTGCGCGTCGGCGCATCGCACGGCATCGCGCGAGGTCGGCCGGGGGATCCTCGGATGGTGATCCGTCCCGGCTTGTCCGCACCCTGCCGTCTGTGTGTGCTTGTGCTGCTTCTCTGCCTCGCTCTGCCCGCGATGGGAAGAGCCGAGGCCGCCGAGGACGCCCCGGCGGGCTGCCGACCCGGCCAGCTCGAGACGGCTGAGGTCACGGCACTGGCTGAGTTCAAACACCGCGGCAACGACTTCAGCATGGTTACGAGCACCATGGACATCAGCGTGCCCGCCGGTTGGACTCACGCCTCCGACCTGCTCCTGGACGCCCATTCGCCGGCCTATCGGTCTGCGCTGGCGTGCCTGGTGGGCAAACCCCCACCCCGGCAATATCAGTACGACTTCCGTGATTACGAGTGGCGGTTCAAGCCGGTGACGGTGAAGGCCGACGGCCAGCGGGTCAAGGTTCACTACGAGGCTGCCACGTGGGTCCAGTCCAGCTCCGACGCTGTCGGCCCCTGGGTGCTGACGGTGTCGAAGGAGAACTGGCGCATCGCGTTGCGTCCTTCTCAGGCCCTGAAGGGCGCCGATTGGGACAGGGTGCAGGTCGACCTGGGCGGACGGGGCGCCCTGAAGGCCACGCCTCGGCCGACCTTCGGCGAAGGTGGAACGAGACTGAACTGGCGGCACAAAGCGCCCAACCAGAATCCCACGGTCACTTTCCGCCCACCCACGGTGCAGTATTGGGACTTCATCACGACCTCGACGGAAGAACCCTGGCAGGTCTGGGAGACGTGGGGCACCTATAGCGCATCGGAAGCGTTCTGGTACGTCGCCTCAGGTGCGTTGTTGCTCGTCGCGGGTCGCCGGCTGAGGCGCAGTCTCGCCGATACGACGACGCCGGAAGAGTCGAGAGCACTGCACTACCTGCGGTGGTGGGCGCTCCTTTTGATGTTCCTGGGCGTGCTCGGCTATATGAACGACAACGTCTACCGGTGGCTCCAGCATCTGGAGGGCTGGCACTGGGACTACGAACCGACGGTCGCGGTGTTCGTCCTGGCGTTCCTCGGGCCTGCGCTGTGTCTGTTCGGCAGCCGGTCGAAGCGCCTCCTCTTCAGTGTGGGCGCAGTCGTCCTGGGCGTACTCGGCTGGTACGTGGTGTCGGAAATTTTTGACTTCACCCTGCTCCCCACAGCCGACCGGGTGTTGTCCACTCCGGGCTGGACCGTTGCAGCCGTGGCCTGCACCGCACTGACGGCAGTGTGCTGGATCGGCGTGATCGCAGCAGGGCAGCGGATGCTGCTGATCAGAGAGAATCGGATCCCGACTCGCATGATGGTCGCCGCCGCCCTTGCAGCAGCGGCGGCGACCGTCCTGTGGGCCTACCTCGCCTTTGACCGCTCCTGGGAGCGAATCAGCTGGCTCGGCGACCCAAGTTCGCCTGATTTTCAATACGTGTGGGAGGAAGCGCTCGATTCATGGTGGTTGCAGTTCCCGGCATACGTTCTGGATCCGCTGCTGTTCATCGTCAGCGTCCTGGCGCCGCTGCCCGTGCTGGGCGTCCTGCGGGTCTGCCGGGCCGAACAGCACGAGCAGGGGGCGTTCACACCCACGCCTGCGGAGAAGTGCCTGCTCGTGGCCCTCTTCGCCATCACCTTCGCACCCGACGCGAACTACTTCGGCTTCTCCGCATACGCGCTCACCCTGATGCTGTGCCTGTGCACGGCCTGGGGAGTACTCGTCCTGGGCTCACACTTCTCCGTACTGGAGCAGCCCTTCGCCGACAACGCACCGCTGGGAAGGACGATCTCGCTGACCGACAGGGCCGACGTGCTGCGCCTGGCGCGCCGGTTCAGGGAGCGCCAGACCCGCCTGAGTCAGCTCAGTACGTCGAACCTGGGGGAGCGTTCCGCCGAGCGGCAGTCGATCGAGGCCGAGATCGACCGAATGGACCAGGCGTTGCCGGAAGGAGTGAGACCCGCCGATCTTCCCCTCGCCTTTGGGCCGATGCCCACGTGGTGGGGCAATGCTCGCAGGGGGGCCGTCAACGCGTGTCTCCTCGGCCTGCCCGCGACTGGCCTGCTGTACTGGGCCGAGGCCGTAAAGGGCCACTCCTGGATGCTGAACGCGCAGGATCCAGCAGGGTTCGTCTGGATCGTGCTCGAGATCCTTTGGTGGCAGGTCGCATGGCTCGTCGGGGGATTCTTCCTCGGAGCGCTGTGGCGTGATCTGCCGGGCCGTCACGGGCCGACGAAGGCACTCTTCGTCACGCTCGCGTTCGCCATCCCGGCAACGGCCGATTTCCTCATCCTCCAAGCCATCGGCGGGAGCGTGCCCCAGGTGATCGGCGAGATCGCCGCATTCGGCTCGGTGACGACGTGCACGGGCCTGATGATGGATCTGCAGACCTTCCAGAACGAGCGCCGCTACTGGCCGACCAACGCGAGTCTCGTCGCTTACGTCTACCAGATGCGCTTCGCCACGATCGCGTTCTTCCTGGCACAGCTGCTCGCGCTCGCCACCCTCTGGAAGACCTTCGCAGATGTAAGCACATCGCCGCACGGCCACTAGCCCTCCGGCGGACGTGCTAGGGCGTTTCTTCTGGATCACCGAGCGGGTCCAGATGAAGATGCCCGCGATGTGCAGTGCGGCCAGGTAGACGGTGGCGGTCTTGTCGTATCGAGTGGCGAGGCCACGCCACTGCTTGAGTTTGTTGCTGCACCGCTCGACGGTGTTGCGCTGCCGGTAGGCGGTCCTGTCGAAGGCTGGCGGCCTGCCGCCGAATCGGCCGCGGTGTTTGCGCTTGGCGATCTGGTCGGCAGGCTGAGGGATGACCGCCTTGATGCCCCGACGGCGCAAGTGGGTGCGAATGGCGCGGGAGGAATACCCCTTGTCGGCCAGGACCGCCTCCGGGGTGACCCTTGGTCGTCCAATCGGTCGGGGCACTCGTAAGCGTGCCATGACCTGGCTGAACGCGGGTGAACGCGGGCGCGTCGCCCGCCTGGCCCGGTGTGATGTGGAAGGCCGGGGGACGGCAACGGCCGTCAGAGGCCAGGTGGATCTTGGTGGTCAGTCCGCCGCGTGAGCGTCCGAGGGCATGGTCGTTCGGCTCGCCGGCCGGGGCCCCTTTTGACGGGCCCCGGCGGCGTGCTGATGGGCGCGGACGATGGTGGAGTCGACCGCGACGACCCAGTCGAGATCGCCTTCGGCGTCGGCCTGGGTCAGCAGGGCGGTGAAGACCTTCTCCCAGGTGCCGTCGGCCGTCCACTTCCTCAGGCGGTTGTGGATGCCCTTCCACGAGCCGAACTTCTCGGGCAGGTCCATCCACGGCGAGCCGGTGCGGTACTTCCACGCGATCGCATCGATCACCTGCCGGTGATCCCGCCAACGCCCGCCCCGCTTCGGCGCTCGATCAGGCAGCAGCGGTTCGATCCGCGCCCCCACAGCACCTTCGTCAAGCTGCGGCTCGTCCCGAGTGGGCCGGTGTGGCTGAATGGGCTGTCAGCTTCGTACTCGTCGGCCTGAGTCTTATCTGGGCCGCAAGCGATTACGCCGCCGCCGTGGGCCGGGGCCGAGCCCAAGACCTGGTATCCCAGCTGTCCACGTCCACCACAGCCGTGCTGCGCAGCGAGCGGAGTCTCGGAGTCGACGTACCTGGCGTGCGCGAACTGCGTTGCGACAGCACCAAGTCCGCTTACCCATACCGATATGAAGGGCTGAACCTGGTCATTCAGTCCTCCAACCAGTACGTGCTATTGCCGCAGAGCTGGACGCGAGACGCAGGCGTGGCGCTGGTCATTCCGCGCACCGACGCGGTACGCCTTGAGTTCGTGCCGTACGCGGCACGCAGCACGCTAAATCGCTCCGCCTGCTGATCCCTACTCGGCGCTGGGCGCTTCGGCCTGTGCTCTATCGCAGGTCTATCGCGATCAGCGCGCAGCAACGACAAAGAGCGGGACCCAGTGAGACTGGTTCCCGCCCTTTGTGCGTGGCATCTGCGCTGGTCAACCGCATCACGATGCTGGTTGAGGCGAAGTGCCCCCGGCAGGATTCGAACCTGCGCACACGGCTCCGGAGGCCGTTGCTCTATCCCCTGAGCTACGGGGGCGTGTCGGGGTGGAGTTGGTGGCTCCTGGCGACGGGTAGAACACTACCAGCTCGCTCGGGGTGATCAGGAACGGGTTTCGCGGCCGTGGGGTGGAAGTGGGGAAAACCCGGACGCGGTGGCCGGTCCGCACCTACTCTCGAGTTGTGCCAGGCGCGTCGGGTCGGGTGCTTGTTGTGGACGACAACAAGGTCATCCGGCAGTTGATCAGGGTCAATCTCGAGCTGGAGGGTCTCGAGGTCGTGACCGCGGCCGATGGTGTCGAGTGTCTGGATGTCGTTCATCAGGTGCGGCCCGATGTCGTGACCCTCGACGTGGTCATGCCCCGGCTGGACGGGCTGCGGACCGCCGCACAGCTGCGTTCCGACCCCCGGACCGCCCACCTCCCCCTCGCCATCGTCAGTGCCTGTACGCAGCACGAGGTCGACAGCGGTCTCGATGCCGGCGTCGACGCCTTCCTCGCCAAGCCCTTCGAACCCGCCGAACTCGTGCGACTCGTACGGCAGTTGATGGAGCAGAGCGGGAGGCAGAGCGGGGAGCGGAGCCATGCGGGACATGCCGGGCATCCGGGGGAGGGGGGCGGCCCTCTGGGGGCGGGGGTGTCCTCGGGGGCGGCGAAGCCGAGCGGGCCGGTCGAGCCGGCGGCTGAGCCACCGCTCCCCACGAACACCGGGCTGGGCTCGCATCTCTCCGCGAACACCGGGTCGGCCTGACGCTCCCCGACGACAGCGGGTGGGGCTCGCACAGTCCCCCGCCGCTCCGCTCACCAGCCGTCCCACATGCCGGACCGCTCCCAAACCCGCTCGTCGTCCCACATGCCGGACCGCTCCCAAACCCGCTCGCCTACCCACCCCCCTCCTCCCATACGCTTGTCCCGTGACCCCCGTCGAGCTCTCCCGTACCGTGCTGCGCGCGGTGCGTCGTGCTGTCGAGGACGGGGAGCTGGACGTGGTCGTGCCGGGGCGGGCCGATGTCGCGCCCCCGGGGCCCGGCGGTTGCGGGGACTACGCCAGCAACGTCGCCCTCCAGCTCGCCCGGCCCGCCGGGCAGCCGCCGTCGCGGGTCGCCGAGATCCTCCGCCGTCGCCTCGCGCAGAGCGACGGCATCCGCGAGGTCGTGGTCACCGGACCCGGGTTCCTCAACATCAGCCTGCGGGGGAGCGGAGACGCCCTCGTGCGGGAGATCCTGCGGCGCGGTCAGAGCTACGGTCATGCCGACCGGCCCACCGGGCAGCTCGTGCAGCTGCACGCACCCCACGAGGTCCGCGCCGTCGTCGTGATGGACGCCGTCGCCCGCGTCCTCCGTTCCCAGGGTGCCCTGGTCCGCACCAGCTGCGTCGCCCGCCCGGAGCCGGCCTGGACGGACATCCTGGGCGCCGAAGTCGACGCGTACGGCACCCCCGAGGCGCCCGCGCCCGCAGCTCTCGCGGTCAACGTCCGACCCGCACCGGCGCCCCCCGCCGACCCCACCCTCCTCGGCCGGGACGCCGCCCGCTGGGCGCTCCTGCACCCCGCGCCCCACGACCGGCCCCGCATCACCGCCGATCACCTGGTCCAGCGGGAGAGCAACCCTCTCTTCCGGATCCGTTACGCCCACGCCCGCACCCGGGCCCTCACCCGCAACGCCGCCGACCTGGGCTTCCACGCCGAGCCGGGGGACATCAACGGGGACATCAACCGACACGGCACCTCCCCCCTGCGCACCGCCCTCGCCGACCACCCCCGCATCCTCCAGGCCGCCGCCGCGCACCACGCTCCCGACCGTCTGGCCCGGCATCTCGTCACCGTCGCCGATGCCGTTCTGCCCCTGCTCGCGGCCGTGCTTCCGCGTGGGGCGGAGAAACCCTCGGCCGCCCACCGTGCCCGGCTCGCGCTCGCCGAAGCCGCCGGGGCGGTGCTTGCCGGTGGCCTGTCCCTGCTCGGCATCGACGCACCCGAACACCTCTGAGACAGCGAACAGAGAGCCAGTCAAGAAGATGAGCCGTTCCGCACACCCCGCCGGGCCCCGTCACGCCGACGTCCTTCCCGAGGGGCACTACTCCGCCCCGCCCGCCGACCTCAACACCCTCGACCCCAAGGTCTGGGCCCAGACGGTCACCCGCAACGAGGACGGCGTCCTCACCGTGGGCGGTATCACCGCCACGCAACTCGCCGAACAGCACGGCACCCCCGCCTACATCCTCGACGAAGCCGACTTCCGGGAACGGGCGCGCGCGTGGCGCAGTGCCTTCGGGGCCGACGCCGACGTGTTCTACGCCGGCAAGGCGTTCCTCTCCCGGGCCGTCGTGCGGTGGCTGCACGAGGAGGGGCTCAACCTCGACGTCTGCTCCGGCGGCGAGCTGGCCACCGCGCTCTCCGCCGGCATGCCCGCCGACCGCATCGCCTTCCACGGCAACAACAAGTCCACGGACGAGATCAGGAGGGCGGTCGAGAACGGCGTCGGGCGTATCGTCCTCGACTCCTTCCAGGAGATCGTCCGCGTCGCCCACATCGCGCAGGAACTGGGCAAGCGGCAGCGGGTCCAGATCCGTATCACCGTCGGTGTGGAGGCACACACGCACGAGTTCATCGCCACCGCCCACGAGGACCAGAAGTTCGGCATTCCGCTGGCCGGCGGACAGGCCGCCGAGGCCGTGCGGCGGGCGCTGAAGCTCGACGGGCTCGAACTCATCGGGATCCACTCCCACATCGGGTCGCAGATCTTCGACATGTCGGGCTTCGAGGTCGCGGCACACCGGGTGGTCGGGCTGCTCAAGGACGTCCGTGACGAGCACGGTGTCGAGCTTCCCGAGATCGACCTCGGCGGCGGCCTCGGGATCGCGTACACCAGCGACGACGACCCGCGCGAGCCGCACGAGATCGCCAAGGCGCTCACCGAGATCGTGACGCGGGAGTGCGAGGCCGCCAGGCTGCGGACCCCCCGTATCTCCGTCGAGCCCGGGCGCGCCATCGTCGGCCCGACCGCGTTCACGCTCTACGAGGTCGGCACCGTCAAGCCCCTCGACGGGCTGCGCACCTATGTCTCCGTCGACGGCGGGATGTCGGACAACATCCGCACCGCGCTGTACGACGCCGAGTACACCGTCGCCCTCGTGTCCAGGACCAGCGACGCCGAGCCCATGCTCGCGCGGGTCGTCGGCAAGCACTGCGAGAGCGGGGACATCGTGGTCAAGGACGCGTTCCTGCCGGCCGACCTGGCACCGGGTGACCTCATCGCCGTACCGGCGACGGGCGCCTACTGCCGGTCCATGGCGAGCAACTACAACCACGTGCTGCGCCCGCCGGTCGTCGCCGTCGGCGACGGAGAGTCCCGCGTCATCGTCCGCCGCGAGACCGAGGAGGACCTGCTGCGGCTCGACGTCGGCTGAAAACACCAGGGGTGGAAGATCTTCGGTCTTGCACCCCCGTACAAATGAAATAGATGTCTCATCATCCGGACGAGGGGCAGAAACTCCCGTCCGGTGAGTGAGACTGGTTGCACCGTAGACGGTATGAGGAAACGAGGTCGGATGATGCGTACGCGTCCGCTGAAGGTGGCGCTGCTGGGCTGTGGAGTGGTCGGCTCAGAGGTGGCGCGCATCATGACGACGCACGCTGACGACCTCGCCGCCCGCATCGGGGCCCCCGTGGAGCTCGCGGGGGTCGCGGTACGCCGTCCCTCCAAGGTCCGCGAGGGCATCCCGCAGGAGCTCGTCACCACCGACGCTACCGCCCTCGTCAAACGCGGGGACATCGACGTGGTCGTGGAGGTCATCGGGGGGATCGAGCCCGCCCGTTCCCTCATCACCACCGCCTTCGAGCACGGGGCGTCCGTCGTCTCCGCGAACAAGGCGCTGCTCGCCCAGGACGGGGCCGCACTGCACGCGGCGGCCCTGAAGGCCGACAAGGACCTCTACTACGAGGCCGCCGTCGCCGGTGCCATCCCGCTGATCCGTCCGCTGCGCGAGTCCCTCGCCGGTGACAAGGTCAACCGGGTGCTGGGGATCGTCAACGGCACGACCAACTTCATCCTCGACAAGATGGACAGCACGGGGGCGGGCTATCAGGAGGCCCTCGACGAGGCCACCGCCCTGGGGTACGCGGAGGCCGACCCGACCGCCGACGTCGAGGGGTTCGACGCCGCCGCCAAGGCCGCCATCCTCGCCGGGATCGCCTTCCACACGCGGGTGCGCCTCGACGACGTCTACCGCGAGGGCATGACCGAGGTGACGGCCGCCGACTTCGCCTCCGCGAAGAACATGGGCTGCACCATCAAGCTGCTCGCCATCTGCGAGCGCGCCGAGGACGGCCGGTCCGTCACCGCGCGCGTGCACCCCGCGATGATCCCGCTCAGCCACCCGCTGGCCTCCGTGCGCGGCGCCTACAACGCCGTGTTCGTCGAGTCCGACGCCTCGGGCCAGCTGATGTTCTACGGCCCGGGCGCGGGCGGCGCCCCCACCGCCTCCGCCGTCCTCGGCGACCTCGTCGCCGTCTGCCGCAACCGGCTGAACGGCACGACCGGGCCCGGTGAGTCCGCGTACGCCGCCCTCACCGTCTCGGGCATGGGCGAGGTCGTCACGCGGTATCACATCAGCCTGGACGTGGCGGACAAACCGGGTGTTCTCGCCCAGGTGGCCACCGTGTTCGCCGAGCACGGGGTGTCCATCGATACCGTTCGGCAGCAGGGGAAGGACGGCGAGGCGTCTCTCGTCGTCGTCACGCACCGCGCGTCCGACGCCGCCCTGGGCGGGACCGTCGAGGCGCTGCGCAAGCTCGACACCGTGCGGGGTGTCGCCAGCATCATGCGGGTTGAAGGAGAGTAACGAGCAATGACCCACCAGTGGCGCGGAATCATCGAGGAGTACCGGGACCGGCTGCCCGTCTCCGACACCACGCCGGTCGTGACGCTCCGCGAGGGCGGCACGCCCCTCGTGCCCGCGCAGGTGCTCTCCGAGCGCACCGGGTGCGAGGTCCACCTCAAGGTGGAGGGCGCCAACCCCACCGGGTCCTTCAAGGACCGGGGCATGACCATGGCCATCACGCGGGCCAAGGAGGAGGGCGCGAAGGCGGTCATCTGCGCCTCCACCGGCAACACCTCGGCGAGCGCGGCCGCCTACGCCGTACGCGCGGGCATGGTGTCCGCCGTGCTCGTCCCGCAGGGCAAGATCGCGCTCGGCAAGATGGGCCAGGCGCTCATCCACGGCGCGAAGATCCTCCAGGTCGACGGGAACTTCGACGACTGCCTCACGCTGGCCCGCGCGCTGAGCGACAACTACCCGGTGGCGCTGGTCAATTCGGTCAACCCGGTACGCATCGAGGGCCAGAAGACCGCCGCCTTCGAGATCGTCGACATGCTCGGCGACGCGCCCGACATCCACGTCCTCCCGGTCGGCAACGCCGGCAACATCACGGCGTACTGGAAGGGCTACAAGGAGTACGCCGCCGACGGCATCGCCGCCAAGACGCCCCGGATGTGGGGCTTCCAGGCCTCCGGCAGCGCCCCGATCGTGCGCGGCGAGGTCGTCAAGGACCCCTCGACCATCGCCACCGCCATCCGTATCGGCAACCCCGCCTCCTGGCAGTACGCCCTCGCGGCGAAGGAGGAGTCCGGCGGGTTCATCGACGAGGTGACGGACCGTGAGATCCTGCGCGCCTACCGGCTGTTGGCCGCCCAGGAGGGTGTCTTCGTGGAGCCCGCCTCCGCCGCCTCCGTGGCCGGTCTGCTGAAGGCCGCCGAGCAGGGCAAGGTCGACCCCGGCCAGCGCATCGTCTGCACCGTGACCGGTAACGGTCTGAAGGACCCCGACTGGGCCGTCGCGGGCGCCCCGCAGCCGGTCACCGTTCCGGTCGACGCGGCGACGGCGGCCGAGCGCCTCGGACTCGCCTGAGACAGGGATTCCCCGAGAGGGGTGCACAGGGGGCTTACGACACGCATCGTGCGCCTCCTGTGCGCCCTATGTCGCCACAGAACCTTCCTTCGATAGGCTGTACCGAACCCGCCCGCTGCATATGCCCTCGCGTACAGCGGGGTGCCGCGTCGTCTCCGCGGCCGGCAGGGTCTTCGTACGTCATCGGATGTCATCGAATGTCATTCGACAATCACGCAGCTCAAGGAGAGTCATCGAGAGATGGCCGGTCCCGCCTTCCGCGCCGCCGCCGTCCGGGTGCGCGTCCCCGCCACCAGCGCCAACCTCGGCCCGGGCTTCGACGCCCTGGGCCTCTCGCTGGGGCTCTACGACGACGTCGTCGTCCGCGTGGCCGACTCCGGGCTGCACATCGACATCGCGGGGGAGGGGAGCGAAACGCTCCCGCGTGACGAAAACCACCTGCTCGTACGCTCCCTGCGCACCGCCTTCGACCTGCTGGGCGGCCAGCCGCGCGGCCTGGAGATCGTCTGCGCCAACCGCATCCCGCACGGCCGGGGCCTCGGCTCCTCCTCGGCCGCCATCTGCGCCGGGATCGTCGCCGCGCGTGCCGTGACCATAGGCGGCGAGGCCCGCCTCGACGACACCGCGCTCCTGGAGCTCGCCACCGAGATCGAGGGCCACCCCGACAATGTGGCGGCCTGTCTGCTCGGCGGTTTCACGCTCTCCTGGATGGAGGCCGGCGCCGCCCGGGCGATCAGGATGGAGCCCGCCCGTTCCATCGTTCCGGTGGTCTTCGTGCCCGGGAAGCCGGTCCTGACCGAGACCGCGCGCGGACTGCTCCCGCGCACCGTGCCGCACGTCGACGCCGCCGCCAACGCCGGCCGTGCCGCGCTGCTCGTCGAGGCCCTCACCAGGCGCCCCGAGCTGCTGCTGCCGGCCACCGAGGACCGTCTCCACCAGGAGTACCGCGCTCCCGCCATGCCGGAGAGCGCCGCACTGGTGGAGCGGCTGCGGGCCGACGGAGTCCCGGCAGTCATCTCAGGCGCGGGGCCCACCGTGCTCGCGCTGGCCGACACGGACAGCGCCGACAAGGTGGCCCATCTGGCGGGCGAGGGCTGGGCCGCCAACCGGCTGGAACTCGACGCCCAGGGGGCCTGTGTGCTCCCGCTCGCGGCCGCCAGTGACATGTGAGATCCGGCGTGTGCCGGATTTCGAGAGGGGGAATGTTTGTTGGATCCGGTAGTGTTAATCTCAAGTCTGCACCCGACCCCACCATGGCGAGGTGCTTCACGTCCCCGTCCGGGACAGACATTCTTCCGGGAGCCTCCCAAGCCGCACTGCGTTCCGTACGACGTACATGGGCAGTACCTCGTACGCGAGCACTGAGCGACTTGCCGGGCACGCTCCGGAACCGGTGTGACCAAGCCACGTGACACGGACACTCAGTGCCACGGCCACGGCTCTCGGAAGCGCCGTCACCACATTCCTCCGCCGTTCAGGCGGACCACCGCCCCGGCACGGTCCACAAGGATGGGACCGCCGTCGGACAGCACAAACGGTCGCCGAGCCAGACAGGCCGACGTCCGCTCCAGGGAAGGACCCTTCGTGAGCGACACCACCGATCTGATGGGCGCACGTGTCGAGGAGACCGCTGCCGCGCCCTCCACGGACGCCTCCGCGCCTGCCACCGGTGCCGGCTCCCGGCGGCGCCGCGGTACCGGCCTCGACGGCATGGTGCTGGCCGAGCTGCAGCAGGTCGCATCAGGCCTCGGTATCAAGGGCACCGCGCGGATGCGCAAGAGCCAGCTGATCGAGGTCATCAAGGAGGCGCAGGCCGGGGGAGGCGCCGCGGCTCCCAAGGCCGCGTCCTCGGCCGCCGGCGACGCCGCCGAGACCAAGCCGAAGCGCCGCGCCACCTCCAAGGCCCGTACGGGCGACACCGCCGAGAAGAAGGCGGAGGCCAACAGCGAGGCCCCCGCCGAGAAGGCCGTGGCCCAGCAGCAGATCGAGATCCCCGGCCAGCCGGCCGCCGAGCGCGGAGCCGACGAGGCTCCCGCCGAGCGCCGTCGCCGCCGCGCCACCGCCGAGGCCGGCGCCCCGGCGGGCGGCACCGAGACGATCGTGGCCGAGGCCAAGAGCGAGCCCAGGGCCGAGACGCCCGCGCAGACGCAGCAGCAGCCGCAGGGCGACGCCGGTGACGGCGAGGGCCGTGGCCGCCGCGACCGCCGTGACCGCGGCCGTGACCGTGGTGAGCGGGGCGACCGCGGGGACCGCGGCGAGCGGCGCAAGAGCGACGACCAGCAGGGCCAGGGCGGCCAGCGCCAGCAGCAGAGCCAGCAGGGCGGCGGCCGTCAGGACCGTCAGCAGCGCGACAACGGCCCGCAGGACGACGACGACTTCGAGGGCGGCCGCCGCGGTCGCCGGGGCCGTTACCGGGACCGCCGGGGCCGTCGTGGCCGTGACGAGATCGGTGGCGCGGGCGAGCCGCAGATCAACGAGGACGACGTCCTGATCCCGGTCGCGGGCATCCTGGACATCCTCGACAACTACGCCTTCATCCGGACGTCGGGCTACCTGCCCGGACCGAACGACGTGTACGTCTCCCTCGCCCAGGTCCGCAAGAACGGCCTGCGCAAGGGCGACCACGTCACCGGTGCGGTCCGTCAGCCCAAGGACGGCGAGCGCCGCGAGAAGTTCAACGCGCTGGTGCGCCTGGACTCCGTCAACGGCATGGCGCCCGAACACGGCCGTGGCCGCCCGGAGTTCAACAAGCTCACCCCGCTGTACCCGCAGGACCGCCTCCGCCTGGAGACGGACCCCGGCATCCTCACCACCCGCATCATCGACCTCGTCGCGCCGATCGGTAAGGGCCAGCGCGGTCTGATCGTGGCCCCGCCGAAGACCGGCAAGACCATGATCATGCAGGCGATCGCCAACGCGATCACGCACAACAACCCCGAGTGCCACCTGATGGTCGTGCTGGTCGACGAGCGTCCGGAAGAGGTCACCGACATGCAGCGGTCGGTCAAGGGCGAGGTCATCTCCTCGACCTTCGACCGCCCCGCCGAGGACCACACCACGGTCGCCGAACTCGCCATCGAGCGCGCCAAGCGTCTGGTGGAGCTGGGCCACGACGTGGTCGTACTCCTCGACTCGATCACGCGTCTGGGCCGTGCGTACAACCTCGCCGCGCCCGCCTCCGGCCGCATCCTGTCCGGTGGTGTCGACTCGACCGCCCTGTACCCGCCGAAGCGCTTCTTCGGTGCGGCCCGCAACATCGAGGACGGCGGCTCGCTGACCATCCTCGCCACCGCCCTGGTGGACACCGGGTCCCGCATGGACGAGGTGATCTTCGAGGAGTTCAAGGGCACCGGCAACGCCGAGCTCAAGCTCGACCGCAAGCTCGCCGACAAGCGGATCTTCCCGGCGGTGGACGTCGACGCGTCCGGCACCCGTAAGGAAGAGATCCTGCTCGCCCCCGACGAGCTGGCCATCGTCTGGAAGCTGCGCCGGGTGCTGCACGCCCTCGACCAGCAGCAGGCGGTGGAGCTGCTCCTCGACAAGATGAAGCAGACGAAGTCGAACGCCGAGTTCCTCATGCAGATCCAGAAGACGACGCCGACGCCGGGCAACGGCGACTGACGTCAAGCGTTCACGAAGAGGGCCGCCCCCTGAGGACCAGGGGGCGGCCCTCTTTGGTTTACGATCACGCTTTCGGTCGAATTTTCGATCTCTGAGCTATGGAATCCCTAGGGGGGACTTGCATGGGCATATCCATGTCCGGAGGCGCCGGGCGTCTCAGACGCCGTGTCCGGATCGCTCTGCCCGTCGCCGTGGCCGCGGCACTGCTGGCCACGTCGGCGAACGCCGCCACCGTCGTGCCGGGACCGCAGGCACCGGCCGCGTCCACCGCCGCGTCCACGCCGTCGCAGGCCGAGCTGAAGCAGCGGATCGCCGAGGCGGTCGCGGCCGAGGACACCTCCCGCACGGTGACCCGGACGCCGACGGGCGGTGGCACGGTCGACTCCACCATCTCGCCCATGGTCATCGGCGGAACGACGACCACCATCAGCTCCGCCCCGTGGATGGCCCAGCTCTGGTACGTCGACACCAAGGGCACCACGGACACCCAGGACGACACCGGGTTCTTCTGCGGCGGAGCCGTCATCGCCCCGACGAAGATCCTCACCGCGGCGCACTGCGTGAAGGGCGCCAACTGGGCCAAGGGCGGCCTCGTGGTGACCGGGGCGACCCAGCTGCTCTCCGAGGACGGTGACCTGCACGGCGGCACCGCCACGACCGTGCTGCGGCAGTGGTACCACCCCTTGTACAACGAGGACACCATCGACAACGACATCGCGGTGCTGACCCTGGCGAAGCCCGTCAAGGCCACCCCGATCCGCATGACGACGTCGACCGACACCGCCTCGTACGACCCCTCGACGACCGGCGCCAAGAGTGCCAAGGTCTACGGCTGGGGCCGTACCAGCTCCACCAGCGACGCCATCTCCCAGACGCTGAAGACGGCCACGCTGCCCGTCAAGTCGGACGCGACCTGCGCCGCGGCCTACGGCTCCTGGTTCATCAAGGGGCACATGGTCTGCGCCGGCCCGCCCGCCAGCGGCCGGGACTCCGGTACGACCGCGATCTGCAGCGGTGACTCCGGCGGCCCGCTCGTCGTGAACGGCCGGATCGTCGGCGTCGTCTCCTGGAACGTCACGGACTGCGTCGCCAAGGGCGCCTACAGCGTCTTCACCAAGGTCAGCAGGTACGTCGGCGCCGCCTACCCGCGCGTCGACGACAGCAACCTGAACCTCGACCACAAGGCCGACCTGTGGGTCCGCAAGTCCTCCGACAAGGTGGGCTACGCGCTGGACTCCAAGGGCACGACCTTCGGCACCCGGCGGTCCTGGGGTGATGCGAACGGGCTGAACCTCGTCCGGCAGACCGACCTCGACCGGGACGGCTACCAGGACCTCATCTACCGCGTCTCCGCCACCGGTGACGTCTATTGGCTGCGCGGTCTGTCCACCCCAGGCACCTGGGCCGCCCCGAAGAAGGTCTTCACCGACTGGCGGACCCGTACCCGGATCCTCACCCCCGGCGACGTCACCGGCGACTACAAGCCCGACCTGCTCTCCGTCGACTCCGCGGGCGTCCTGTGGATCTACCCGGGCAAGGGCGACGGCAGTTTCGCGGCCCGGGTCAGGGTCGGCGGCGGCTGGAGCCAGTACAACCAGCTGCTCGGCCACGGCGACCTCACCGGCGACGGCAGGGCGGACGTGCTCGCCCGCAACAAGAGCACCGGCGACCTCTACCTGTACAAGGGCACCGGCAAGTCCGGCACCGGCGTCTTCGCGGCCCGGGTCAAGGTGCGCACGAACTGGAGCGGCTACAACGCCTTCGCCGCCGTCGGCGACATCACCGGCGACGGCAGGGCCGACCTGCTGGCCCGCACCGCGGGCGGCACGCTCTACCTGTACAAGGGCACCAGCAAGGCGACCAGCGAGATCTTTGACACAAGGGTCGGTGTGGGTACCGGTTTCCAGCAGTACGACATTTTTGGCTGAAACCGCTGGTGAGCAAGGCTCGCTCTGAGGTTTCCGTGACGTCCTGTGACCACCGCTTCACGTGGTGGTCACAGCGCGTTGTGCAACCCTTTCTCGAGTTTCGCCGTCTGACCAGGCGGAGCGACGATGGTGCGGTACGGGTCTTTTTGTGACCACGTCTGACCCTGAAAACAGGGGGTAACCGACCGGACGAGATTCGAGGAGCACATGTCAGCCGAGAGCACGCCGATACCCGGGAGTCCGGGTGGCAAGGGACGCCGCCGAAAGCCCCGCGGCAAGGGACGCAAGGGCCTGCTGATCACGGCCTGGGTCGCCGCGGGGATCGTCGTGGTGGGCGGCACCGGCGCCGGCTACGTGTACTTCAAGCTCAACGGCAACATCAAGAGCGTCGACATCGACCAGGTCCTCGGCAGCGAGCGCCCCGAGAAGGTCGACAACGGCTCCGAGAACATCCTCGTCCTGGGTTCGGACACCCGCTCCGGCTCCAACAAGGAGCTCGGCGGCGGCACCGACGACGGCAGCGCCCGCTCCGACACCGCGATGATCATCCATGTGTACAAGGGCCACAAGAAGGCCACCGTGGTCTCCGTCCCGCGTGACACCCTGATCGACCGCCCGGAGTGCACCGACACCGACGGCAAGGAGCACGACGCCGCCTCCGACGTCATGTTCAACTCCGCGTACACGACCGGCGGCGCGGCCTGCGCCGTCAAGACCGTCGAGTCCATGAGCGGGATCCGCATGGACCACTACCTGGAGGTCGACTTCAGCGGCTTCGAGAAGCTGGTCGACGAACTCGGCGGGGTCACGGTCACCACGACCAAGGCCATCAAGGACACCGACAGCCACCTGGACCTCAAGGCCGGCACGCACGAGCTCACCGGCGCCCAGGCCCTCGGTCTCGTCCGTACCCGGCACGGCGTGGGCGACGGCTCCGACCTCGGCCGTATCCAGCTCCAGCAGGCCTTCATCAAGGCACTGGTCAAGCAGGTCAAGAGCGTCGGCGTGCTGACCAGCCCGAAGAAGCTGTACGACCTCGCCGACACCGCCACCAAGGCCGTCACCACCGACTCCGACCTCGGCTCGGTCAACTCCCTGGTCTCCTTCGCGAGCGGCCTCAAGGGCATCAGCCCGTCGGACATGACGATGGTCACCCTGCCGGTCCGGTACGACCCGGCGAACCCGAACCGCGTGCTCGTGCAGAAGGCCAAGGCCAAGCAGATCTGGACGGCCCTGGAGAACGACCGGCCGGTCCCGAGGGCGGCCACGGAAGGCACCGCCACGGGCCAGGCCAAGGGCGTCGTGACCTCCTGAGGCTCCTGAGGAATAGATCGCGGTCCCCCCTCGTTTTGGGGGATGCGGCCAGTCCTGGCAGACTGGTACGTCGGCCCCGGTTCACGCTCCCGCAGCCCGCGGTGGCGACCCGGTGCCCTCCCGAAACTAGGAGACACCTTGAAGCGCGACATCCACCCCGAGTACGTCGAGACGCAGGTCAGCTGCACCTGTGGCGCGTCGTTCACCACCCGTAGCACGATCCAGAGCGGCACCATCCGTGCCGAGGTCTGCTCCGAGTGCCACCCGTTCTACACGGGCAAGCAGAAGATCCTCGACACCGGTGGCCGTGTGGCCCGCTTCGAGGCCCGCTTCGGCAAGGCTGCTGCCAAGAAGTAGCGAGCCACCAGCGCCGGTCCACGCCGCACTCCTCGGAGTGCGCCGGGACCGGCGTTTTTGGTCGCCCGCCTTTTCCTTTCATTCGCAGTACAGGAGCCCTGAGATGTTCGAGGCCGTCGAGGAACTCGTCGGTGAGCACGCCGACCTGGAGAAGAAGCTCGCCGATCCGTCGGTCCACTCCGACCAGGCCAACGCGCGCAAGCTGAACAAGCGCTACGCCGAGCTCACCCCGATCGTCGCCACGTACCGCTCCTGGAAGCAGACCGGCGACGACATCGAGACCGCGCGCGAACTGGGCGCCGACGACCCGGAGTTCGCCGCCGAGGTCAAGGAGCTGGAGAAGGCCCGCGAGGAGCTGACGGAGAAGCTGCGCCTCCTCCTCGTGCCGCGCGACCCCAGCGACGACAAGGACGTCATCCTCGAGATCAAGGCGGGCGCCGGCGGTGACGAGTCCGCCCTGTTCGCCGGTGACCTGCTGCGCATGTACCTGCGCTACGCCGAGCGCGTCGGCTGGAAGACCGAGATCATCGACGCCACCGAGTCCGAGCTGGGCGGCTACAAGGACGTCCAGGTCGCCGTGAAGACCAAGGGCGGCAACGGCGCCACCGAGCCCGGCCAGGGTGTCTGGGCCCGCCTGAAGTACGAGGGCGGTGTGCACCGCGTGCAGCGTGTCCCCGCGACCGAGTCCCAGGGGCGCATCCACACCTCCGCGGCCGGTGTGCTGGTCACCCCCGAGGCGGAGGAGGTCGACGTGGAGATCAACCCCAACGACCTCCGCATCGACGTCTACCGCTCCTCCGGGCCCGGCGGGCAGTCCGTCAACACGACCGACTCCGCGGTGCGCATCACGCACATTCCCACCGGAGTCGTCGCCTCCTGCCAGAACGAGAAGAGCCAGCTGCAGAACAAGGAGCAGGCCTTGCGTATCCTGCGCTCCAGGCTGCTCGCGGCGGCGCAGGAGGAGGCGGAGCGCAATGCCGCCGACGCCCGGCGCAGCCAGGTCCGCACCGTCGACCGCTCCGAGAAGATCCGGACGTACAACTACCCGGAGAACCGCATCTCGGACCACCGCGTCGGCTTCAAGTCGTACAACCTGGACCAGGTCCTGGACGGCGACCTCGACGCGGTGATCCAGGCCTGCGTCGACGCGGACTCGGCGGCGAAGCTGGCGGCCGCGTAAGACTGCGCAGGCCGCGCAAGGGGGCGTCGGTGGAGTCGGACCGGAGGAAGGACGCGGTGCCTGGTTAGCTGAGCCGAGCGGGGACCGGTGGGCGCGGCCGCACGGCGGTGCGTCGGTGACCGCCGACGACGCGGCAGCCGCGTGCACCCGGCCCGTGACCCGGGCCCGACCCGGGGGCACCCCCTTAAGGTACGTACGCACGACCGAGTACGACACGGAGGACTTGCGTGAACCTGCTGCTCGCAGAGGTGGCCCAGGCCACCCAGCGGCTGGCCGACGCCGGCGTGCCCTCGCCGCGCAACGACGCGGAGGAGCTCGCCGCGTTCGTGCACGGCGTGAAGCGGGGCGAGCTGCACTCCGTGAAGGACGCGGACTTCGACGCCCGCTACTGGGAGACCATCGCGCGCCGTGAACAGCGCGAACCGCTCCAGCACATCACCGGCCTCGCCTACTTCCGCTACCTCGAACTCCAGGTGGGGCCCGGGGTGTTCGTGCCGCGTCCCGAGACCGAGTCCGTGGTCGGCTGGGCCATAGACGCCGTCCGCGCGATGGACGTCGTCGAGCCGTGCATCGTCGACCTGTGCACCGGCTCCGGCGCCATCGCGCTCGCCCTCGCCCAGGAGGTCCCGCGCTCCCGCGTGCACGCCGTGGAGCTGTCCGAGGAAGCCCTCCGGTGGACCCGTAAGAACGTCGAGGGGTCCAGGGTCGACCTGCGCCAGGGCAACGCCCTGGACGCCTTCCCCGACCTCGACGGCCATGTCGACCTGGTCATCTCCAACCCGCCCTACATCCCGCTCACCGAGTGGGAGTACGTCGCCCCCGAGGCGCGGGACTACGACCCCGAACTCGCCCTGTTCTCCGGCGAGGACGGCCTCGACCTCATCCGCGGTCTGGAACGCACCGCACACCGGCTCCTGCGCCCCGGCGGCGTCGTCGTCATCGAGCACGCCGACACCCAGGGCGGCCAGGTGCCGTGGATCTTCACCGAGGAGCGGGGCTGGGCCGACGCGGCCGACCACCCCGACCTCAACAACCGCCCCCGGTTCGCCACGGCCCGCAGAGCGATGCCGTGAGCACGCCCCCCACTTCAATCCCGCAGTACGTGTACGAGGAGGCCCGCTAGATATGGCACGGCGATACGACACCAACGACGCGACCGACCGCACGACCGGTCTGCGCGAAGCCGCGTCCGCCGTCCGCCGTGGCGAGCTCGTGGTCCTCCCGACCGACACGGTGTACGGCATCGGCGCCGACGCGTTCTCCTCCGAGGCCGTCCATGACCTCCTGGAGGCCAAGGGCCGGGGGCGCAACATGCCCACCCCCGTGCTGATCGGCTCCCCGAACACCCTCCACGGTCTCGTCACCGACTTCTCCGAACTGGCCTGGGAGCTCGTCGACGCGTTCTGGCCGGGCGCGCTCACGCTCGTCGCCAAGCACCAGCCGTCCCTCCAGTGGGACCTGGGTGACACGAGGGGCACGGTGGCCGTCCGGATGCCGCTGCACCCCGTCGCCATCGAGCTGCTGACCGAGGTCGGTCCCATGGCGGTCTCCTCCGCCAACCTGACCGGCCACCCGTCGCCGGAGAACTGCGACGCCGCGCAGGAGATGCTCGGCGACTCGGTCTCCGTCTACCTCGACGGCGGCCCGACCCCCGGCAACGTCCCCTCCTCGATCGTCGACGTCACCCGCGAGGTGCCCCTGCTGCTGCGCGCGGGCGCGATCTCCGCGGACGAGCTCAGGAAGGTCGTACCCGACCTCGAGGTGGCGAATTGACGGCCCCTGACGCGGGGCGTGGCATATGGGACGGGGAAGAGACGCGGACCTTCACAGGGCTCCCGCGTGACAGCTTCCGCATCCTCCACGTCAGCACCGGCAACGTCTGCCGCTCGCCGATCACCGAGCGGCTGACCCGGCATGCCCTGGCGGACCGGCTCGGCGACCCGCTGTGGGGCGGCCTGGTCGTGGAGAGCGCGGGGACCTGGGGCCACGAGGGCGCGCCCATGGAGGCCAACGCGGAGACCGTCCTTGCCGAGTTCGGCGCGGACCCCTCCGGCTTCACGGGGCGCGAGCTGCTGGACGAACACGTGATCATGGCGGACCTGGTCCTGACCGCCACCCGCGACCACCGCCAGCAGGTCATCTCGATGGGCCACTCGGCGGGCCTGCGCACCTTCACGCTGAAGGAGTTCACCCGCCTGGTGAAGGCGATCGACACGGCGACCCTGCCTCCCCTGGAGGAGGGCCTGGTGATCCGCGCACGCGCCCTGGTCCGCGCCGCGGCGGCTCTACGCGGGTGGCTCCTGGCCCCGACCGCCGAGGCCGACGAGGTCTTCGACCCGTACGGCGCCCCCCTGCCCTTCTTCCGCTCGATCGGGGACGAGATAAACGAGGCGCTGGATCCGGTGGTGACGGCGCTTACGGGGGTTCCCGCGCGCACGTGACGCGGGCAGGGCGGGGCGGGGCGGGGGCCGAACGGGGTCCGGACAGCGTGGTCACCCGCGGGCGCCGGTGTACCCGCAAGGGCGTAACGACCGGGCGCCCCACCGGCCCCGGGCCTACATTGGGTGTACGTCATCGTCGACGCCCCGGAGCCCACCATGTCGGTCACCCATGCCCCTGAGACCGCCGACGTCCTCGCGCGGCAGGACCCCGAGCTGGCCGGGATCCTGCTCGGGGAGCTCGACCGGCAGTCGTCGACGCTCCAGCTCATCGCCGCCGAGAACTTCTGCTCGCCGGCCGTGCTGGCCGCGCTCGGCTCGGCGCTGGCCAACAAGTACGCCGAGGGCTATCCCGGCGCCCGGCACCACGGCGGCTGCGAGATCGTCGACGTCGCCGAGCGGCTCGCGGTGGAGCGGGCGAAGACGCTGTTCGGCGCCGAACACGCCAACGTGCAGTCCCACTCCGGCTCTTCGGCGGTCCTGGCCGCCTACGCCGCCCTCCTGCGCCCCGGCGACACGGTCCTCGCCCTCGGCCTGCCCTACGGCGGTCACCTCACCCACGGCTCGCCCGCCAACTTCTCCGGCCGCTGGTTCGACTTCGTCCCCTACGGCGTCGACGCCGAGACCGGACTCATCGACCACGACCAGGTGCGCACGCTGGCCCGCAGCCATCGGCCCAAGGCGATCGTGTGCGGCTCCATCGCCTACCCCCGGCACATCGACTACGCCTTCTTCCGCGAGGTCGCCGACGAGGTGGGCGCCTACCTCATCGCCGACGCCGCCCACCCGATCGGGCTCGTCGCCGGGGGAGCGGCGCCCAGTCCGGTGCCGTACGCCGACGTCGTCTGCGCCACCACGCACAAGGTGCTGCGCGGCCCCCGCGGCGGGATGATCCTCTGCGGGAGCGAACTGGCCGAGCGGGTCGACCGGGCCGTCTTCCCGTTCACCCAGGGCGGCGCGCAGATGCACACCATCGCCGCGAAGGCGGTCGCGTTCGGGGAGGCGGCGACACCGGCGTTCGGCGCGTACACCCATCAGGTGGTCGCCAACGCGCGGGTCCTGGCGGCCGGGCTGGCCGCACAGGGGCTCGTCGTCACCACCGGCGGGACCGACACCCACCTCGTGACGGCCGATCCGGCGCCGCTCGGTGTCGACGGGCGGACGGCGAGGGGCCGGCTCGCGGCCGCCGGCATGGTGCTCGACTGCTGTGCGCTGCCTCACGCGGACAGCCGCGGACTGCGCCTCGGGACGGCCGCCGTCACCACCCAGGGCATGGGCGAGAAGGAGATGGAGCGGATCGCCGCCCTGCTCGCGGGGGTGGTGCGCGGCGAGGCCGAGAGCGTCCGGGCACGTGAAGAAGTGCGGGATCTGGTCGGCGGATTTCCGCCGTATCCGGGCTGAGCGGGGGTATCCGCACCTGCGTGCACAGCCGCACGTGCAACCATCGGCTCTACCCGGAAGTCCACAACCATATGCGTGCGTCGCTAGGGTGTGGGGCTGAGATGGCCAGCGAGACCTGTGGGGAAGCCTGTGCGTGAATACCTGCTGACGCTCTGCATCACGGCCGCGGTGACGTATCTGCTGACAGGGCCGGTACGGAAGTTCGCGATCGTGGCCGGAGCGATGCCGGAGATCAGGGCCCGTGACGTGCACCGGGAACCGACTCCGCGGCTCGGCGGTATCGCCATGTTCTTCGGACTGTGCGCGGGCCTGCTGGTCGCCGACCACCTGACCAACCTCAGCGAGGTCTTCGAGAAGTCGAACGAACCGCGCGCCCTGCTCTCCGGCGCGGCCCTGATCTGGCTGATCGGTGTCCTGGACGACAAGTTCGAGATCGACGCCCTGATCAAGCTGGGCGGTCAGATGATCGCCGCCGGCGTGATGGTCATGCAGGGTCTGACGATCCTGTGGCTGCCCATCCCCAGCGTCGGCTCGGTCGCGCTGACCCAGTGGCAGGGCACCCTGCTGACGGTCGCGCTCGTCGTCATCACCATCAACGCGGTGAACTTCGTCGACGGCCTCGACGGTCTCGCGGCCGGCATGGTCTGCATCGCGGCGGCGGCGTTCTTCCTGTACGCCTACCGGATCTGGTACTCGTACGGCATCGAGGCGGCCGCCCCGGCGACGCTGTTCTCGGCGATCCTGATGGGCATGTGCCTGGGCTTCCTGCCGCACAACATGCACCCGGCGCGGATCTTCATGGGCGACTCCGGCTCGATGCTCATCGGCCTGGTGCTGGCCGCGGGCGCGATCTCCATCACCGGGCAGATCGACCCGGACGCGCTGAAGCTGTTCGCCGGGTCCGAGAAGGCGGCCGTGCACCAGACGGTCCCCGTCTACATCCCGCTGCTGCTGCCGCTGACCATCATCGCGGTGCCGGCCGCCGACCTGATCTCCGCGATCGTGCGCCGCACCTGGCGCGGCCAGTCGCCGTTCGCCGCGGACCGGGGGCATCTGCACCACCGGCTCCTGGAGATCGGCCACTCGCACAGCCGGGCCGTGTGGATCATGTACTTCTGGTCGGCGCTGATCGCGTTCGGCTCGCTCGCCTACTCGGTCAACTCGGCGTCCATGTGGATCGTGCTGGGTGTCGTGTTCCTCAGCGCGATCGGTCTCGTGCTGCTCCTGCTGCCGCGGTTCACGCCGCGCGTCCCGATGTGGGCCCAGCACATCGTGCCGCCGCGCTACCGCCGTAGGCGTCCCGTGGCCGCGGAGCCCGTGGAGGTGGAGCGCACGCCGGTGGGCGCGGGGGTGGCGGGTGTCAACGGCGCGACCGCGCTGAGCGCCCGTTCGCACGTCCCGGAGAGGCGTAAGGCCGAGACCTCGCGCTGACGCCCAAGGTAAGAATCTGACTAAAGCATTGCCAACGCGTGGGAGTTCGGCGGGGCGACAAACCGCCCTTATACCAGACAAGTCGACCGTGTTTCTGCGCAGACGCGCAGCTTCACTCTCATGTGTGACACCTGGCACACCATCTAGGTAAAGACCGCATCAAATAGTTTGTGATACGGTTCACGAGAACCCGGGGCAGAGCCGAAGGACCGTAGTGCGACGGTCCCTTGGCGTGAGGGTCACTCTCAGCCCGGGACTACGCTCGTCCATGACGACACACCCCCCCTTTGAAAGCGGAGTTGCCGCCATGCCGTCCAACGACGTCCGGATCCTGGCTCAGGCCGCCGTGCCCACGGCCGCCGTCGGCGCTGTCGCCGCCGTCGTCAGCGGTGTGGTCGTCGGCGGCAAGGGCGCGATCGGGGCCGGGGTGGCGACGCTGATCGTGATCCTGTTCATGGGAATCGGTCTCTACGTCCTGCAGCGCACTGCCAAATCGCTTCCGCACCTCTTCCAGGCGATGGGCCTGATGCTCTACACGGCTCAGATCCTGCTGCTGTTCGTCTTCGTCGCGGTGTTCAAGAACACCACGCTGTTCCACCCCAAGGCTTTCGCTCTCACGCTCGTCGCCGGCACCCTCACCTGGATCGCCGCACAGACACGCGCCCACATGAAGTCCAAGATCCTCTACGTCGAACCCGATTCGGGCACCAAGTCCGAAAAAACCGGGCACTCGTCGTGAGAGGTAGGGCCGGGATAAATGCGACTGAGAGACCCTGCTATCGTCCGGTGCCAACTGCGGCATCGCGGGCGCGGGCATCCGAGCTGACGCCTGCTCGAACGCGAGGCTCGATGCCCCCCGGCCGCCCCCACATCCGTTACACCAGTCCCGTGCCGAACTGCGGCCTACCGCCGCGCCGACACAACGAGGTTGCCGTACCTATGCGCCACGACGAAGGAGCCCGCGGTGAGTGCTGACCCGACGCAGACGCTCGCTTTCGACACGAGCTGTCACCTGTTCGACGGGTGTGGCTTCCCGGCTCCGGGCCTGCACTCGTTCATGTTCGAGCCCCTCTGGGGCGACGCGGACGGCAACGGCCTCTACTTCAACAAGCCGATGCTGCTCGCCCTGCTCGGCTCCGTCATCATCGTGGGCTTCTTCTGGGCCGCCTTCGCCCGCCCGAAGGTCGTCCCCGGCAAGCTCCAGATGATCGCCGAGGCCGGCTACGACTTCGTCCGCCGCGGCGTCGTCTACGAGACGATCGGCAAGAAGGAGGGCGAGAAGTACGTCCCGCTCGCCGTCTCGCTGTTCTTCTTCATCTGGATGCTCAACCTGTGGTCGATCGTCCCCGTCGCCTCCTTCCCGGTGACGTCGATCATCGCCTACCCGGCCATCCTGGCCGCGATCGTCTACGTCACCTGGGTCTCGCTGACCTTCAAGCGGCACGGTTTCGTCGGCGCCTTCAAGAACTTCACCGGCTACGACAAGTCGCTGGGCGCGGTGCTCCCGCTGTCGATGACGATCGAGCTCGCCTCGAACCTGCTGGTGCGGCCCTTCACGCACGCGGTGCGACTCTTCGCGAACATGTTCGCCGGCCACACCCTGCTGCTGCTCTTCACGATCGCCAGCTGGTACATGCTGAACGGCATCGGCATCGCCTACTCCGCCGTCTCGTTCGTGATGGTCATCGTGATGACGGCCTTCGAGCTCTTCATCCAGGCCGTCCAGGCGTACGTCTTCGTGCTCCTGACCTGCACCTTCATCCAGGGCGCGCTCGCCGAGCACCACTGAGCACCGCCCCCGCCACACCCCAAGAGACATCCGGTGGCCAACCCCCACCGGTCACTGAAAGAGAAGGAAGAACCGGCATGTCCGCTCTCCAGACCCTCGCTGCGGTCGAAGGCAACCTCGGCTCCATCGGTTACGGCCTCGCCGCGATCGGCCCGGGCGTCGGCGTCGGCATCATCTTCGGCAACGGCACCCAGGCTCTCGCCCGCCAGCCCGAGGCGGCCGGCCTCATCCGCGGTAACCAGATCCTCGGCTTCGCGTTCTGTGAGGCGCTGGCCCTCATCGGCCTCGTCATGCCGTTCGTCTACTAAGACGAACCACGACGACAGCCCCATTCGACGAAAGGCACTGATGTGAACCACGCACTGGTTCAGCTGGCGGCCGAGGCGGAGAAGGAGAACCCCCTCATTCCGCCGTGGCCGGAGCTCGTCATCGGCCTGATCGCCTTCGTCATCGTCTTCGGCTTCCTCGCCAAGAAGCTCCTCCCGACCATCAACAAGGTTCTGGAAGAGCGTCGCGAGGCCATCGAGGGCGGTATCGAGAAGGCCGAGGCCGCGCAGACCGAGGCCCAGAGCGTCCTTGAGCAGTACAAGGCACAGCTCGCCGAGGCCCGCCACGAGGCCGCGCGCCTGCGCCAGGAGGCTCAGGAGCAGGGCGCCACGCTCATCGCCGAGATGCGCGCGGAAGGCCAGCGGCAGCGCGAGGAGATCGTCGCCGCCGGTCACGCGCAGATCGAGGCCGACCGCAAGGCCGCCGCGTCCGCGCTGCGCCAGGACGTCGGCAAGCTCGCCACCGACCTGGCCGGCAAGCTCGTCGGTGAGTCCCTCGAGGACCACGCCCGGCAGAGCCGCGTGATCGACCGCTTCCTCGAGGACCTCGAGGAGACGGCTGAGGCGGCTCGATGAGTATGCACGGAGCGAGCCGCGAGGCCCTGGCAGCCGCACGCGAGCGTCTCGACGCGCTGACGGACTCGACGTCCGTGGACGCCGGCTCGCTCGCCGACGAGCTGGCCGCCGTCACCGCGCTGCTCCACCGCGAGGTGTCGCTGCGTCGGGTCCTGACCGACCCGGCGCAGGCCGGCGAGGCCAAGGCCGAACTGGCCCAGCGCCTGATCGGCACGCAGGTCGGCGCCGCCGCCGCGGACCTGGTGTCCGGCATGGTGCGCTCCCGCTGGTCGCAGTCGCGCGACCTGGTGGACGCGCTGGAGCAGCTGGCCGACCTGGCCGACCTCACCGCCGCGCAGCGGCGGGGCAAGCTCGACAACGTCGAGGACGAGCTGTTCCGGTTCGGCCGGATCGTCACCTCGAACACCGAGCTGCGCGCCGCGCTGACCAACCGCTCCGCGACGGCCTCGGCCAAGCGTGAGCTGCTCGGCAGCCTGCTCGGTGGCCGCGCCGATGCGGTGACCGAGCGTCTGGTCACGCGCCTCGTGTCCGCGCCCCGGGGACGTAGCCTGGAGTCGGGCCTCGAGGCCCTGTCCAAGCTCGCCGCCGAGCGCCGGGACCGCATGGTGGCCGTGGTCACCTCGGCGGTGCCGCTGAGCGACCGGCAGAAGCAGCGTCTGGGCGACGCCCTGGCGAAGCTCTACGGCCGTCAGATGCACCTCAACCTCGACGTGGACCCCGAGGTCCTCGGCGGGATCCGGGTGCAGGTCGGCGACGAGGTCATCAACGGCTCGATCGCGGACCGCATCGAGGACGCCGGCCGCCGCCTGGCGGGCTAGCAGCAACTTCATAGCAGTACGTACGGACGACGGCCCTGGTTGGGCCGTACATGAAGAATCCTGGGGGTCGCCCCCAGACCCCCAAAGTGAAACTTCGGGCCCAACAAGGAGAGCAGGGAACCCAGATGGCGGAGCTCACGATCCGGCCGGAGGAGATCCGGGACGCGCTGGAGAACTTCGTCCAGTCGTACAAGCCGGACGCGGCCTCGCGCGAGGAGGTCGGTACGGTCACCCTTGCCGGCGACGGCATCGCGAAGGTCGAGGGTCTGCCCTCGGCCATGGCCAACGAACTGCTGAAGTTCGAGGACGGCACCCTCGGCCTCGCGCTCAACCTGGAAGAGCGCGAGATCGGCTGCGTCATCCTCGGTGAGTTCAGCGGCATCGAGGAGGGTCAGCCGGTCACCCGTACCGGCGAGGTCCTCTCCGTGGCCGTCGGCGAGGGCTACCTCGGCCGCGTCGTCGACCCGCTCGGTGCCCCGATCGACGGCCTCGGCGAGATCGAGACCAGCGGTCGCCGCGCGCTTGAGCTGCAGGCTCCGGGCGTCATGGCCCGTAAGTCGGTGCACGAGCCGATGGAGACCGGCTACAAGGCCGTCGACGCGATGACCCCGATCGGCCGTGGCCAGCGTCAGCTGATCATCGGTGACCGTCAGACCGGCAAGACCGCCCTGGCCGTCGACACGATCATCAACCAGCGTGACAACTGGCGCTCCGGCGACCCGAAGAAGCAGGTCCGCTGCGTCTACGTCGCCATCGGCCAGAAGGGCTCGACCATCGCCTCCGTGCGTGGCGCCCTCGAAGAGGCCGGCGCGCTGGAGTACACGACCATCGTCGCCGCCCCGGCGTCCGACCCGGCCGGCTTCAAGTACCTGGCGCCGTACACCGGTTCGGCCATCGGCCAGCAGTGGATGTACGAGGGCAAGCACGTCCTCATCATCTTCGACGACCTCTCGAAGCAGGCCGACGCCTACCGCGCCGTGTCCCTGCTGCTGCGCCGCCCGCCGGGGCGCGAGGCCTACCCGGGTGACGTCTTCTACCTGCACTCCCGTCTGCTGGAGCGCTGCGCGAAGCTCTCCGACGAGATGGGCGCCGGTTCGATGACCGGTCTGCCGATCGTCGAGACCAAGGCCAACGACGTCTCGGCGTTCATCCCGACCAACGTCATCTCCATCACCGACGGCCAGTGCTTCCTGGAGTCGGACCTGTTCAACGCCGGTCAGCGCCCCGCGCTGAACGTCGGTATCTCCGTCTCCCGAGTCGGTGGTTCCGCGCAGCACAAGGCGATGAAGCAGGTCTCCGGCCGCCTCCGCGTCGACCTCGCCCAGTTCCGTGAGCTGGAGGCGTTCGCCGCCTTCGGTTCCGACCTGGACGCCGCGTCGAAGGCGCAGCTGGAGCGCGGCCAGCGCATGGTCGAGCTGCTGAAGCAGGCCCAGTACCAGCCGATGGCGACCGAGGACCAGGTCGTCTCCGTCTGGGCCGGCACCACCGGCAAGATGGACGACGTCCCGGTCAACGACATCCGCCGCTTCGAGAAGGAGCTGCTGGAGTACCTGCACCGCAAGGAGCAGGGCCTCATGACCTCCATCAAGGAGGGCGGCAAGATGTCGGACGACACCCTCACCGCTGTTGCCGACGCGATCGCCGACTTCAAGAAGCAGTTCGAGACCTCGGACGGCAAGCTTCTCGGCGAGGACGCCCCGGCCGCGGCCAAGTGACGTAAGGAAGGGACCTGACTCATGGGAGCCCAGCTCCGGGTCTACAAGCGTCGCATCCGATCCGTCACCGCGACCAAGAAGATCACCAAGGCGATGGAGATGATCGCCGCCTCGCGCGTCATCAAGGCGCAGCGCAAGGTGGCGGCCTCCACGCCGTACGCGACCGAGCTCACCCGCGCGGTCACGGCGGTCGGTACCGGTTCGAACACCAGGCACCCGCTGACCACGCAGGCCGAGACGGTCACGCGGTCCGCGGTGCTGCTCCTGACGAGCGACCGCGGTCTCGCGGGCGCCTTCAACTCCAACGCCATCAAGCAGGCGGAGCGGCTCACCGAGCGGCTGGAGCGCGAGGGTCAGGAGGTCGAGATCTACATCGTCGGCCGCCGCGGTGTCGCGCACTTCAACTTCCGCGAGCGCAAGATCGCGGAGTCGTGGAGCGGCTTCACCGACGAGCCCACGTACGCGGACGCCAAGAAGGTCGCGGCCCCGCTGATCGAGGCCATCGAGAAGGACACGGCCGAGGGCGGCGTGGACGAGCTCCACATCGTCTTCACCGAGTTCGTCTCGATGATGACGCAGACGGCGCTCGACGACCGTCTGCTGCCGCTCAGCCTCGAAGAGGTGGCCAAGGAGGCGAAGCCGCAGGGCGAGATCCTCCCGCTCTACGACTTCGAGCCCTCGGCGGAGGACGTCCTCGACGCCCTGCTGCCGCGCTACGTGGAGAGCCGCATCTACAACGCGCTGCTCCAGTCGGCCGCCTCCAAGCACGCCGCCACGCGGCGCGCGATGAAGTCGGCCACCGACAACGCGGGAGAGCTCATCACCACGCTCTCCCGACTTGCCAACGCGGCCCGCCAGGCCGAAATCACCCAGGAAATCAGCGAGATCGTCGGTGGCTCCGCAGCCCTGGCCGACGCGTCCGCGGGGAGTGACAGGTAATGACGACGACAGTTGAGACGGCCGTTGCCACGGGCCGCGTCGCCCGGGTCATCGGCCCGGTCGTCGACGTGGAGTTCCCCGTCGACGCGATGCCGGAGATCTACAACGCCCTTCACGTCGAGGTGGCCGACCCGGCCCAGGACGGCGCGAAGAAGACGCTGACCCTGGAGGTCGCCCAGCACCTGGGTGACGGCCTGGTCCGCACCATCTCGATGCAGCCCACCGACGGTCTGGTCCGCCAGGCCGCCGTCACCGACACCGGCACGGGCATCACCGTCCCGGTCGGCGACTTCACCAAGGGCAAGGTGTTCAACACCCTCGGTGAGGTGCTGAACGTCGACGAGCAGTACGAGGGCGAGCGCTGGTCCATCCACCGCAAGGCCCCGAACTTCGACGAGCTTGAGTCGAAGACCGAGATGTTCGAGACCGGCGTCAAGGTCATCGACCTTCTCACCCCGTACGTCAAGGGTGGAAAGATCGGTCTGTTCGGTGGTGCCGGCGTCGGCAAGACGGTGCTCATCCAGGAGATGATCTACCGCGTCGCCAACAACCACGACGGTGTCTCCGTGTTCGCCGGTGTCGGTGAGCGCACCCGTGAGGGCAACGACCTCATCGAGGAGATGTCCGACTCGGGCGTCATCGACAAGACCGCGCTGGTCTTCGGCCAGATGGACGAGCCCCCGGGCACCCGTCTGCGCGTGGCCCTCGCCGGTCTGACCATGGCGGAGTACTTCCGCGATGTGCAGAAGCAGGACGTGCTGTTCTTCATCGACAACATCTTCCGCTTCACGCAGGCCGGTTCCGAGGTGTCGACCCTGCTCGGCCGTATGCCCTCCGCGGTGGGTTACCAGCCGAACCTGGCCGACGAGATGGGTCTCCTCCAGGAGCGCATCACCTCGACCCGTGGTCACTCGATCACCTCGATGCAGGCGATCTACGTCCCCGCGGACGACCTGACCGACCCGGCCCCGGCCACCACCTTCGCCCACCTCGACGCGACGACGGTTCTGTCCCGTCCGATCTCCGAGAAGGGCATCTACCCGGCCGTGGACCCGCTGGACTCCACGTCCCGGATCCTGGACCCGCGCTACATCGCGCAGGACCACTACGAGACGGCGATGCGCGTCAAGGGGATCCTCCAGAAGTACAAGGACCTCCAGGACATCATCGCGATCCTCGGCATCGACGAGCTCAGCGAGGAGGACAAGCTGGTCGTCCAGCGTGCCCGCCGCGTCGAGCGCTTCCTGTCCCAGAACACCCACGTCGCCAAGCAGTTCACCGGCGTCGACGGTTCGGACGTGCCGCTGGACGAGTCGATCACCGCGTTCAACGCGATCTGCGACGGCGAGTTCGACCACTTCCCGGAGCAGGCGTTCTTCATGTGCGGTGGCCTGGAGGACCTCAAGGCCAACGCCAAGGAGCTCGGCGTCTCCTGAGCATCGCGCTCGTCTGAGGGGGCGGGGCACGTCCCGCCCCCTCATTCACGCCCACTAGACTTGTAACCAACACCCGGCAGACCCGCCGGGTGGTGACCCGAGGAGCCACCTTGGCTGCTGAGCTGCACGTCGCGCTGGTCGCGGCCGACCGAGAGGTCTGGTCCGGCGAGGCCACCCTGGTCGTCGCGCGCACCACGTCCGGCGACATCGGCGTCATGCCCGGTCACCAGCCGCTGCTCGGTGTGCTGGAGTCGGGCCCGGTGACCATCCGTACGAGCGATGGCGGGACGGTCGTCGCCGCGGTGCACGGCGGTTTCATCTCGTTCGCCGACAACAAGCTGTCGCTGCTGGCCGAGATCGCCGAGCTGTCGGACGAGATCGACGTCCAGCGCGCGGAGCGGGAGCTGGAGCGCGCGAAGGCGGAGGGCGACGCCGCCGCCGAGCGTCGCGCGGACGTACGACTGCGCGCGGCGACTGCGCGCTGAACCAGCGCGGAGCCGTATGACGTCACTCAGCCGCGGCCGGCACCGGAGCGATCCGGAGCCGGTCGCGGCTGAGGCAGATCTGGATGTTTTTTCCGTTCCGTTACCTATTGAAGGTACCTAGGAGACGAGGAGGTCGGTGTCGATGGTCCTCGCTCTGACTGTGTGCGGAATCGTCGTGGCCCTGGTGGTGCTGGGGCTGTTCGTCTTCGGTCTGCGCCGCAGACTCATCCAGCGCTCCGGCGGCACCTTCGACTGTTCCCTGCGCTGGGACGTCCCGGAGAAGACCGACACCAGCGGCAAAGGCTGGAGCTACGGTGTCGCCCGCTACAACGGCGACCGTGTCGAGTGGTACCGCGTCTTCTCCTACGCCTATCGCCCGCGCCGCGTCCTGGAGCGGGCCGCGATCGAGGTGGCCGGCCGCCGGCTCCCCGAGGGGGAGGAGGAGCTGGCCCTCCTCTCCGACGCCGTGATCCTGACCTGCCTCCACCGCGGGACGCGTCTCGAACTGGCCATGAGCGAAGACGCGCTGACCGGTTTCCTCGCGTGGCTGGAGGCAGCTCCCCCCGGTCAGCGTGTCAACGTGGCCTGAGTCGAGAGTCACGGTGACGCTCCCGGGCCAGACGGCCAGGAGTGCCGCGACCGTCGTCCCCGTGAACATCCCCACATAGGCCGTCCTGGGCCTGACCGACGGGCTGCCGGAGTTTCGCCTGTTGTTGGACCTGCGATGCATTCATCCCCCCGAATGATTCATTCCGCTTGCGGTCGAGATAGCGATTGTTCCCGGTCGGAAGCCGTCCTTCGGCCGCTGATGGTCCCTCGGTGAGGGCCGAACGGCCCTGGGGGGAGTACGCCGAAGGCGCGCGGCACAGGCCACGCGCCCTCAGTGGAACAGTTCGGGTCAGCTCAGTCCGCTGTTGATGGCGCTCACCAGCTCGCCGCCCGCGGTGTCGCCGCTGAACTCCCAGAAGAACGCGCCGCCGAGGCCCTGGTTCTTGGCCCAGGTCATCTTCCCGGCGATCGTCGCGGGGGTGTCGTACGACCACCAGTTGTTGCCGCAGTAGGCGTATGCCGTGCCCGCGATGGTGCCGGTGGCGGGGCAGGACGTCTTGAGGATCTTGTAGTCCTCGATGCCCGCCTCGTAGGTGCCGGGTGCCGCGCCGGTCGCGCTGCCGCCGGGGGTGGCCTGGGTGACGCCGGTCCAGCCGCGGCCGTAGAAGCCGATACCCAGCAGGAGCTTCTTCGAGGCCACGCCCTTCGACTTCAGCTTGGCGATCGCGTCGGCCGAGTCGAAGCCCGCCTGCGGGATGCCGGCGTACGAGGTCAGCGGCGAGTGCGGGGCGGTCGGGCCCTGCGCGTTGAAGGCGCCGAAGTAGTCGTAGGTCATCACGTTGTACCAGTCGACGTACTGGGAGGCACCGCCGTAGTCGGCCGCGTCGATCTTGCCGCCGGAGGAGCCGTCGGCCGTGATGGCAGCGGTGACCAGGTAGTTCGGACCGAACTCCGAGCGCAGTGCCCCCATCAGGTTCTTGAAGGCGGCGGCCCCGCTGGTGTCACAGGTGAGACCGCAGGCGTTCGGGTACTCCCAGTCGATGTCGATGCCGTCGAAGACGTCCGCCCAGCGCGGGTCCTCGATGACCGACTTGCAGGAGGCGGCGAACGCGGCGGGGTTGGCCGCGGCCTGCGTGAAGCCGCCGGAGTAGGTCCAGCCGCCGAAGGAGTAGAGCACCTTGATGTTCGGGTACTTGGCCTTGAGCTCACGCAGTTGGTTGAAGTTGCCGCGCAGCGGCTGGTCCCAGGTGTCGGCGGTGCCGGAGACCGACTGGTCGGCGGTGTACGCCTTGTCGTAGGCGGCGTAGGTGTCGTCGACGACGCACTTGCCGTCCTTCACGTTGCCGAACGCGTAGTTGATGTGCGTGATCTTCGAGGCGGAGCCCGAGGTCACCAGGTTCTTGACGTGGTAGTTGCGGCCGTAGACGCCCCACTCGGTGAAGTAGCCGAGCTTGACCTTGTCACCGGTGGGCGGCGGGTCGGTGGTGCCGCCGGTGGTGTGCACGGCGACCGCGCCGCTGACCGGACCCGTCTGGTCGGCGGTGTCGCGGGCCTGCACGGTGTACGAGTAGTCGGTGCCGGCGGTGAGACCGGTGTCCGTGTACGAGGTGGTCGTCACGGTCGCCACCCTGGCGCCGTCGCGCAGCACGTCGTAGTTCTTGACGCCCTTGTCGTCGGTGGCGGCGCTCCAGGCCAGCTTCACCGAGGTGTTGGTGATGCCGGAGGCGGTGGGGGTGCCGGGGGCGGAGGGGGCCGCGTCTCCCGGGGTGGACCCGCCGTCACAACTGCCGCCGTTGAGCTTGCAGTTGGCAGGGGAGCCGCTGCCGGCGCCGTTGAAGCCGAAGGAGATGGAGGCACCGGGGGCGAGGGTGCCGTTCCAGGCCTTGTTCTTGGCGGTCCAGTGGGTGCCGGAGGAGGTGACGTCGGCGTCCCAGGCGGAGGTCACCGAGGTGCCGGAGGGGAAGTCCCACTCGACGGTCCAGGAACTGAGGCTGGTGGTACCGGTGTTCTTCACCGTCCACTTGCCTTCGAAGCCGGTGCCCCAGTCCTGGGTCTTGGCGTAGGTCGCCGTGGCGGAGGCCGCGGCCTGGGCGGGGCTCGCGAGACCGACCAGGCCGGCGAAGGGGAGCAACAGCGTCGCGAACCCGGCCGCGGCTCTGTGTCTGAAGCGCATCGTGCGCCTCCTAGGGGAGGAGTTGGGGCGTGACTGAGCCTCACGCCCACGGTGCCGCGAGAATAGAAAGGTCTGGACCACGGGTCAATAGGTCTGGACCACTCTGGTGCAAGACGCAACTAGACGCCCAACTCCTGTGCCAGTACGGCCGCTTGCACCCGGCTGCGCAGCTCCAGCTTCCCCAGCAGACGGCTGACGTGCGTCTTCACGGTGGCCTCGGCCATGTCGAGGCGCTCGGCGATGTCGGCATTGGACAGGCCCTCCCCGAGACAGGAGAGCACCTCGCGTTCCCGGCGGGTGAGGGTGTCGAGGACGGCGGGATCGACGGTCGGCTCCCGCACGGGCCTGGCGGCGAACTCCGAGATCAGACGGCGGGTCACGGCGGGCGCGATCAGCCCCTCGCCGCGCGCCACGGTCCGCACCGCTTCCAGCAGATCCCTGGCCTCCGTGTTCTTCAGCAGGAAACCCGCGGCACCGGCCCGCAGGGCCCCGAACACGTACTCGTCGTGATCGAAGGTGGTGAGTACGAGGACGTCCGCGAGCCCTTCCCCGACGACCTGCCGCGTCGCCGACACCCCGTCCAGACGCGGCATCTGGACGTCCATCAGCACCAGATCCGGTCGCAGCTCCCGGGCCAGCGCCACCGCCTGCTCACCGTCCGCCGCCTCACCGACCACCTCGATGCCGGGGGCGCTGCGCAGGATGAGGACGAGCCCGGCGCGGACGGCGGACTGGTCCTCGGCGACCAGGACACGGATCATTCGGATTCCCCTTCCGGTACGGGAAGCGTGGCGTGCACGGTCCACAGCGCGCCCCGCGGCCCGGCCCGGAACGTCCCTCCCAGCAGCGCGGCCCGCTCCCGCATCCCGACGAGCCCGGCGCCGGAACCCGGGGCGCGCGGCCCGTCCCGGTCGCCGTAGGGACTGCTCACCTCGACCGTCAGCTCACCGTCCCGCCGGGTGAGGCTCACCGTGACCCGGCCGGGGCAGGCGTGCTTGAGGGCGTTGGTCAGCGACTCCTGGACGATCCGGTAGGCGGCGAGTTCGACCGGCGCGGGCACGGTGCCGTGGTGGCAGGCGTCCAGGGTGACGTCCAGGCTGTTGGCGCGGGCTCCGTCGACGAGGGCGGTGAGGCCGTCGAGGGTGGGGACGGCGGAGGGTTCGTGGTCGCCGTCGCGCAGGATGCCGATCAGCCGGCGCATCTCGGCGAGCCCGTCGACGCTGTTCTCCCGGATGACCGTGAGGGCCTCGCGGGAGGTCGCGGGATCGTCGATGGACAGTGCGGCCGTGGAGTGGATGGCGATCGCCGAGAGGTGGTTGGCGACCATGTCGTGCAACTCCCGTGCCATCCGGGCGCGTTCGGCGGTGACGGCCTGGGCGCGGTCGATCTCGGCGAGCAGCGCGGTCTGTTCGGCGCGCAGCCTGGCCGCCTCGGCGGCGTCCCGGTGGTTGCGCACGATCCACCCGGTGGCGGCGGGCCCGTACGCCACCACCCCGACGACCACGCCGATCAGCAGCGCCTCCGGCACCCGCCACACCGCGAACGGCACCAGCGTCCCGGCCACGGTCAGCAGGCCGGTGATCCACTGGATGCGGCGGGCCGAGGCGAGCGGGCCGTACAGCACGGCCGCGTAGACGACGTCGGTGAACATCAGGATCGTGGCGAGGTTGCCCTGGGTCACGAGGTCGGCGCAGATCGCGGCGGTCCCGGTGAGCAGGGCCGCGCGAGGGGCCGTGCGGCGCAGCAGCTCGCACCCGGCCAGCACGGTGAGCGGCAGGAGGACCGGCCAGGGTCCGTCGAAGAGCGTGATCGGGTCGCTGGACGGGCGGGTCCCGAGGCCGATGCCCACCAGCAGCAGGCCGCCGAGCAGCCCGCCGACCGCGATGTACACGTCGAAGCGGTGCGGGCGGGGGAGGGCCATGACTCCCATCCAACACGGTGACCGCGCCCGCCGCCTGATCCCCGGGAACGGTCCTGGACTGCATCTTTCGATGTACGGCGGTTTCCTCACCGTCGACGACGAAAGGGACCGCGCACGTCGGCAGCCTGGAAGGGAGACGAAGGGAGCGGTCGTGATCGTCGGACTGATCGTCGCCTGTGAGGTGGCCTTCTGGGTGCTGCTGGCAGCCGGGCTGACCTTCCGCTACGGGCTGCGCATGCCGCGGGTCGGACTGGCCCTGCTGCTGTGCGAGCCGCTGCTGGAGCTCGTGCTGTTCGCGGTCACCGCGATCGACCTCAGGAACGGTGCCGAGCCCGACTGGAAGCACGGCCTGGCCGCCGTCTACATCGGTTTCACCGTGGGCCTCGGGCACTCGACGATCAAGTGGGCGGACGCCCGGGTCGCCCACCGGTTCGCGGGTGGCCCGCCGCCGGTGAAGCCGCCGAAGTACGGCACGGCCCGCGCCGTCCACGAGTGGAAGGTCGCGGGCCGCTGGATCCTTGCCGCGGTGGTCGCCGTGGTGCTGCTCCAGGCCGCGGTCTGGTACGTCGGCGACGGGCAGACCGACTCGCTGCGTGCCTGGCAGCAGCGCATGCTGTGGCTGATCGGCATCAACCTGGTCATCGCCGGCAGCTACACGCTGTTCCCGAAGCGCGAGCGCTAACGCTCCCCGCCAGGCACCCACAAGACGTCCCCCACATCCTTGTTGGCCGTCCGCGCCAAGATGAAGAGCAGGTCCGACAGGCGGTTCAGATAGGTGGCCGTGAGCGGGTTCATGTGATCGCCGTGGACCTCCAGCGCGGCCCACGTCGAGCGCTCGGCCCGGCGTACGACCGTGCAGGCCTGGTGGAGCAGGGCCGCGCCCGGGGTGCCGCCGGGGAGGATGAAGGAGCGGAGCTTCTCCAGCCGCTCGTTGAAGCGGTCGCAGTCCGCCTCCAGTTTGTCGACGTAGAACTGCTCGACCCGCAGGGGCGGGAACTCGGGGTTCTCGACGACGGGTGTCGAGAGGTCGGCCCCGACGTCGAACAGGTCGTTCTGGACGCGGGTGAGGACCTTGACGACCTCCTCCTCCAGGCCGCCCAGGGCGATCGCCGTGCCGATCACCGCGTTCGCCTCGTTGGCGTCGGCGTACGCGGAGATCCGCAGATCGGTCTTGGCGACCCGGCTCATGTCGCCGAGGGCGGTGGTGCCCTGGTCGCCGGTCCTGGTGTAGATGCGCGTCAGATTGACCATGAGGTCAGCGTAGTTACGCCCCGGCCGTCCGGAACACGCGTGTGCCCACCGTCACGGCGAGGACCGCGAGGCCGACGGCCACCAGGACGCCGTACAGCATGTGATCCGTCGTGTACGAGCCGACGTACGCGTCCCGCATCGCGTCCACCAGATAGCGGAACGGCATGAAGTGGGACAGGACGTCCAGCCAGGCCGGTCCCAGGGTCATCGGGAGCATCAGGCCGGACAGCAGCATGGACGGCATGCTGACCGCGTTGATCAGCGGGCCGAACTCCTGGGGTGTACGGACCTTCATCGCCAGCGCGTACGACAGCGAGGCCAGCGAGACGGTCAGCAGGGCGACGAACGCGAAGCCGATCAGGATCCCGGCCAGCGGTGCCCGCAGCCCCATCGCCACGGCGGCGAGCACCAGCAGCACCGCCTGGAAGACGAACACCGTCGCCTCCCGCAGCACCCTGCCCAGCAGCAGGGCGAGCCGGCTGACCGGAGTGACCCGCATCCGCTCCACCACGCCCTGGCCGTTCTCCAAAATGATCATGAAGCCCGCGAACAGCGCTCCGAAAAGCCCCAGTTGGAGCAGCAGCCCCGGCACCAGGACCTGCCAGGAATCGCCCCTCCCGCCGAGCGGGAGACCGGTGAGCAGCGGACCGAAGAACACCAGGTACAGCAAGGGCATCAGGACGCCGAACAGCAGCGCGAAGCGGGAGCGCAGGGACTGGCGCAGGTAGCGGCCGTAGATGATCGCGGTGTCGTGCAGAAGCATGGCTGTCCTATACGGCTACGGGGGCGGCGTCGGCCGGGACGGGACCCCGGCCGGTGATCGCGAGGAACGTGTCCTGGAGCGAGGCGTCGATCGAGCCGCCGTACTCCAGTTTCAGGGCGCTCGGGGTGCCCTCGGCCACGACCACGCCCCGGTCGACGATCACGAGGCGGTCGGAGAGGGCGTCGGCCTCGTCGAGGTAGTGGGTGGTCAGGAAGACGGTGGTGCCGTACTCGTCCCGCAGGCGGCGGACCAGGTCCCACAGGTCGGCGCGGCTCGCGGGGTCCAGCCCGGTCGTCGGCTCGTCGAGGAACAGCACCTTCGGGCGGTGCGTGAGTGCCATCGCGAGGTCGAGGCGGCGGCGCTGACCGCCGGAGAGCGTGCCGCACCTGCGGTCGAGCAGGTCGGTGAGATCCAGGTCGCCGGCCAACTCCGCGGCCCGGTCGGCGGCCTGGGCCTTGGTCAGGCGATACATGCGGCCCTGGGTGACCAGCTCCTCCCGCACGGTGATCTGTGGGTCGACCCCGCCGGACTGGGCCACGTAACCGCACACCCGGCGCACCCCCGCGGCGTCGCCGGCGAGGTCGTGCCCGGCGACGGTGGCCGAGCCGCCGGTGGGGGCCAGCAGGGTCGTGAGCATCCGGAGGGTGGTGGTCTTGCCGGCCCCGTTGGGACCGAGGAAGCCGAGGATCTCGCCCTCGCGGACGGTGAGGTCGATACCGCGCACGGCTTCGACGGGGCCGTGCCTGGTCTGGAAGGTGTGGGCCAGTCCGGCCGCACTGATGACGGTTGCCATGGAGCCAGGAAAACAGAGTCCCTGAAATTTTGCAATGACCCCAAAAATTAAACGTGCCCAGGAACGGGCTACGATGCGGTCATGGCAGAGGGGCTCAGGGAGCGGAAGAAGCGGCAGACCCGGCAGTACATCTCGGATGTCGCCACGGGCCTGTTCATCGAGCGCGGGTTCGACGCGGTCACCGTCGCCGAGATCGCCGACGCCGCGAACGTCTCCGTCAACACCGTCTACAACTACTTCCCGGCCAAGGAGGACCTCTTCTTCGACCGCTCCTCGGGCGTGGTCGACCGGCTCGCCCGATGGGTGCGCGGCCGCGGCAGGGGAGAGTCGGCCGCCGCCGCAGTCCTGCGCGAACTGCGTGAGGAGGTCGAGGCGGTCTCACCCCGGGTCGGACTGATGTCCGGTTACGCCGCCTTCATGCGGGTCATCGAGAACGCGCCCGCACTGCGCTCCCGGCTGTGGGCGCTCGGCCAGGAGGCGGAGGCCGGCCTCGAGGAGGCCCTGCGGGAGGAGACCGGCGCGGCCGGCGACGACCCGATGCCGGGCCTGATCGCCGGTCAGATCAGCTGGGTCCACAGCACGGTCATGGCGGTCATCGGCCGCGAGATGGTCAAGGGGCGCGAACCGGACGAAGTGTCACGAGAGGTGCTCGTGCTTCTCGATGACGTGGAGGAGTTGTTGAGCGATAAGGTGCTCAACTACGCCGTACGAGACCACTCGTGACAGCTACCGGTGTGATGTCCGTCAGATGAGACGTGACGCGCATTACTAACCGGTCACACAGCTCCTCACGAGCGCTAGTGTCCGCCGAAGAGGCAACGTAAACAGGGCGTAAGGCGTTTCAAAGGGGAGTCGCAACAGTGGCACGGAAGCTTGCCGTCATCGGCGCCGGCTTGATGGGTTCCGGCATCGCTCAGGTCTCCGCCCAGGCGGGCTGGGACGTGGTGCTCAGGGACGTCACCGACGAGGCGCTGAAGCGCGGCACCGACGGCATCAAGGCTTCGTACGACAAGTTCGTGAGCAAGGGGAAGCTGGAGGCGCACGACGCCGACGCCGCCCTCGCGCGGATCACCGCGACCACCGACCTGGACGCGGCCGCCGACGCCGACATCGTCGTCGAGGCCGTCTTCGAGAAGCTGGAAGTCAAGCACGAGATCTTCCGCACGCTCGACAAGATCGTGCGCCCGGACGCCGTGCTGGCGTCCAACACCTCCGCGATCCCGATCACCAAGATCGCGGCGGCCACCGAGCGGCCGGAGCGGGTCGTCGGCGTGCACTTCTTCTCGCCGGTGCCGATGATGCAGCTCGTCGAGCTGGTCCGCGGCTACAAGACGAGCGACGAAACCCTCGCCACCGCGCGCGAGTTCGCCGAGTCCGTCGGCAAGACCTGCATCGTCGTGAACCGGGACGTGGCGGGGTTCGTGACCACCCGTCTCATCTCCGCCCTCGTCGTCGAGGCGACCAAGCTCTACGAGTCGGGCGTCGCGACCGCCGAGGACATCGACCTCGCCTGCAAGCTGGGCTTCGGCCACGCCATGGGCCCGCTGGCGACGGCGGACCTGACCGGCGTCGACATCCTGCTGCACGCCACCAGCAACATCTACACCGAGTCCCAGGACGAGAAGTTCGCCCCGCCGGAGCTGATGCGCCGGATGGTGGACGCCGGTGACATCGGACGCAAGAGCGGGCAGGGCTTCTACAAGCACTGACGGCTTTTTCCGTCCCCGTAACCGCACAAGCCCCTCTGGTTTCACCCCGGGGGGTGAATTCGGTATCGGTTCGCTTACAGACGGCAACCTCCGACCGCTCAACGCAGTCAGAGGTGTCATCACTGGACATCACATTCGTGGAGTACTGCACGCACTCTCGGGGAGCGCATATGTACATCAGGGGCGACCACGCCGAGCTGGTCGTCGGGGGCCGCCTCGACGTCCGCAGCGCGGCGGACGCCCGTACGGTCCTGCACTCGGCCGTCGACGACGGAGTCGGCGACCTGGTGCTCGACCTGTCCGAGCTGGATTCCTGGGACGCCACCGGCCTCGGGGTGATCATGGGGGCCCACCGCAGGGCCGGCCGCTGCGGCCGCCGACTGGTGCTGCGCGACGTACCGCCGCAGATGCAGCGCCTGCTCGTCGCCACCCGGCTGCACCGGATCCTGGCGATCGAGGGCGGCATCGGCGTGGAGTCCCTGCCCCGCGTCTGACGCCGTTGACATGGCGAAACGCAGGCCCCGGGCAATCCTCACGAGACTGTGACGTCTCGGACGGCGCGGTACCCCGGGCTGTCGTAGATACTGTGCGAAGGTTTAGGGTTCGGTCGCCCGCTGCCACATTCCCTTCGAGCGGGCCCGGACCAGAAGCGACAGCGCTGTGTGCAGCAGGCCGGGAGGGGCCGCAAACGGCACACGAGACGCTTTTGGGGGGCTTGAACCTATGGACCCGAACAACCGGGGACCCGAGGAGTACGGCCATGACGACGACGGCGGACCGCCGCGTCAGCGCCCTCCCAGGGACTCCCTCACATCCGACTTCGCCCAGCACTCGCCCGCGCTCGCCCGCACCGTGCAGCTCGTCGCCGGCGACTTCCTGCTCACCGTCAACCCCGTCGACGGCAGCGAGATAGAGGCCTGCCCGCCCGGCGAGCGGCCCGGACGGCCCGAGAAGTTCGGCGCCGCCGAACGCGCCGAGGTGGACCGCGCGGCCCGCCCGCCCGTCCCACCGGGACCGACCCGCACCGCACTGCCGCTCCTGGCCCGTCAGGACGAACGCGAGCAGCTCGTACGGCTGCTCGCCCGCGGCCGCTCGGTACGCCTGACCGGTCCCGCCGGCTCCGGCCGCACCAGCCTCCTGGACGTCGTCGCCGAGGACTGCTCGGACCTCGCCCCCGACGGCGTGGTCCGCCTCAGCGGCTTCAACCGCACCGCGACCGAGCTGCTGTACGACCTCTTCTACGCCGTCTTCAACGCGCCCCTGCACCGCCCCGACCGGGACGAGCTGCTCTCCTGTGTCCGGGAGATCGGCGCGGTCGTCGTCCTCGACGACATCGAGTTCGGCGGCGCGGCCCTCGACGAACTCCTCGACGCCACCCCCGAATGCGCGTTCGTGATCGGCGCCACCCCCGACGTGCCCGCGCCCTCGGCCGACTCCGCCGTCGAGGACGTCTTCCTCAACGGCCTGGAGCGCGCCGACGGACTGGACCTCCTGGAGCGGTGCGTCGGCCGGGTGCTGACGGAGGACGAGTCGAACTGGGCGGGCGACCTCTGGTTCGAGTCCGAGGGCCTGCCCCTGCGCTTCGTCCAGGCCGGCGCCCTGCTCCGGCAGCGCGACCGGCTGCGGGCCGGGGCCAACGCCGTCGACGAGTTCGGCGTCTTCGCGGACGCGCCCCCGATCGACGCGCCCCTGGAGCCGGACCCGGGCCAGGAGATACCCCTGCCCGCACTCGGCGAGGCCGCGGCACCGGCCCCGCTGCTCGCCTCCCGGCTGAGCGAGTCCGCGCGCGCCACCCTGCGGTTCGCCGTCGCCCTCGACGGCGAGGTGCCGCACCAGGCGCACCTGCCCGCGCTGATCGGCGACACCCACGCGGACGCCGCCCTCGGTGAGCTCGCGGCCTCGGGCCTGGTCTCCCCGGTCGGCTCCCGCTACCGGCTCGCCGCCGGCGTCCTCACCCAGCTGGAAGCCGCCGGGTACGGCGACGACACCGAGACCTTCGCCCGCACCGCCGCCCGGCACTACGGCTGGTGGGCCGGACACCCCTCGGTCACCCCCGAGCGGGTGTGCGCCGAGGCCGACGCCCTGCTCGCCGCCCTCGCCGTCCTGGTCCCGGGCACCACTCCGCCCGCCGAGGACGAGGAGTCCGTCACCGTGCGGCTGGCCCGCACGGCGGCGCCCGCGTTCGCCGCCGGCGGTCACTGGGGCGCCTGGGAGCGTTCGCTGCGGGCCGGCTCCGAGGCCTCCCGGCTCGCCGGTGAGGTGTCCGAACAGGCCTACTTCCACCACGAGCTCGGCGTTCTCGCGCTCTGCGGCGGACAGCTCGACCGGGCCCGCGCCGAACTGGAGGCCTCCATCGGCCTGCGCGGCGCCCTCGCTGACAAGCGCGGCACCGTCGCGGGCCGCCGCGCCCTCACCCTGGTCTCCGACCGGGACGGCAGCGCGCCAGGACTGCTCGTCGGCCTCAGCGCCATGGCGGGCGAGGAGGTGCCCGACGCCCGGTACGACGAGTCCGCCTCACCGCCCGGGGGAGTCCCCGCGGCCTTCCCGCCGCTCCAGCCGCCGGCCGACGCGCAGACGGTCGTCGTCCACCGCTCGCCCTCCACTCCCGCGCCCTCCCGCAAGGCCCGGGGCGGACTCAAGGGCCTCGCCAAGCGCAACCTCGTCGCGGCCGGTGCGGGAGCGCTGCTGGTCGCGGTGCTCGGCACGGTCGTGACGCTGGGCGCCACCTCCGGCAACGACCCGAACGACCCGTCCACCCAGGTCGGCGTCAACCCGTCGGCCAGCGTCGGCATCGACGACGGCAACCTGGGCGCGGACGTACCCAAGGACGACAAGGGCACGGCGGACACGGGTACGGCGACGTCCCGGCCGACGGATCCGGGGCCGGACGGCACGTACGGGACGTCGGACGATCCGACGCCCACGGAGGCGGCGACGCCGTCCGACGACCCGAGTGGGACGCGCGGGACGGGGAGCACTCCGAGTTCGCCGAAGCCGACGACCCCCAAGCCCTCGACGTCGAAGCCGTCGACACCGTCGACGCCGACGGGTTCCGGAAGCCCGTCCTCGACGCCGACCGGGCCGACGGTCACGCCGACTCCCACTCCCACGCCCACCCCGACCGACACCACCCCGAGCAACAGCACCTCGGCCAGTGGATCGGCCTCCTCCACCCCTGTCGAGACCAGCAGCTCCGCCAGTGCCTCGGCGAGCAGCTCCCAGCAGGTCATCTGACGTACCGCGCACAAGAGGGCCGGGTCCACGGCATACGGACCCGGCCCTCGTCGTCGTAGCAGAAGACGCGCTGTCAGAACAGCCGCAGCTTGTCGTCCTCGATGCCCCGCAGCGCGTCGTAGTCCAGGACCGCGCAGCCGATGCCGCGGTCGGTGGCCAGGACGCGGGCCTGGGGCTTGATCTCCTGGGCGGCGAAGATGCCGCGGACCGGGGCGAGATGGGGATCGCGGTTCAAGAGGTCGAGGTAGCGGGTGAGTTGCTCGACGCCGTCGATCTCGCCGCGCCGCTTGATCTCCACCGCGACGGTCTGGCCCTCGGCGTCCCGGCACAGGATGTCGACCGGGCCGATGGCCGTCATGTACTCGCGGCGGATCAACGTGTAGCCGTCTCCGAGCGTTTCGATGCGGTCGGCGAGCAGTTCCTGAAGGTGTGCTTCCACGCCGTCCTTGATCAGGCCGGGATCCACGCCCAGTTCGTGCGAGGAGTCATGGAGGACTTCCTCCATCGTGATGATGAGCTTCTCGCCCGCCTTGTTGATGACGGTCCAGACGCCCACGGCGCCCTCGGGAAAGTCCCCGGTCTCCTCCTTCAACGTGCAGGGCGGCGACATCCAGTTCAGGGGCTTGTAGGCCCTGTCATCGGCGTGGATGGAGACGCTGCCGTCGGCCTTCACCAGGATCAGACGGGGGGCCGAGGGCAGGTGGGCGGTGAGCCGGCCCGCGTAGTCGACGGAACACCGGGCAATGACGAGACGCATGGTCGGCAACGCTACTCGACTGGCGCATGTCCACGCGATTCGGCCCGTAAGGCTGTGGAGAAACCCTGTTCACTTGTGGCCGATTGTGGGCCTGTTGGGAGTGCCCTTTGTTCGCATTCTCCTGGTGCCGTCACCGTCCGTTGCCTACCGTAGTAAACGGGAGGTCGCGAAGCGTGTACCCAGCGTGTCCGGCAGCGCGGACTCCCTCATCTGTCCGGCAACCCCTGAGCAATCGGGGGTGCGAGAGGAGAACCCATGTCGCTCGACGTCTCACCGGCCCTACTCGAGAAGGCCGAGCGAGGCGAGGTCGACGAAGCCGAATTCGTCGACTGCGTCCGGACCTCCCTGCCCTACGCATGGGAGATGATCAGCTCCCTGGTGGCCCAGCTGAAGGTCGACGGCGGCAACTTCGCCGACAACCAGACGCCCCCGCCGGACGAGCAGGCACGCGGTCAGCTGCTGCGTGCGCTTGCGAGTGACGCGATACGCGGCGCGCTTCAGCGGCACTTCGGTGTGCGGCTGGCCTTCCAGAACTGCCACCGGGTGGCGGTGTTCCCGTTGGACTCCTCCGTCGACGAGACGCTCGTCCGCTTCACCTCGGTGCGCAGTCAGCTGCTCAACCAGTCCCCGGAGTTCAGGGACTGCTGAGCGGCATGCCGCTTGCTTGCCGCTCCGTACGCGGGAGGTGCATCAGTACCGGGGCGGCAAGCTCCCGCCGGACCTTCAGGTGAGGTGCGGCAGCACTTCCGCACCCAGCCGCCGTACGTTCTCCTCGGTGGCCGCCAGATCTCCCGAGCCCTCCACGAGCAGGGCGAAGCGGGAGACGCCCGTCCGTTCGCTGGTCGCCGCGAGGCGGTCGGCGGCGAGCCGCGGGGTGCCCACCGGGTGCAGTCCGCAGAGCAGTTCGGTGTAGGCCACCGGGTCGCGCATCTGGCGAGCCCGGCCGTCGACCGTGACATGGGCGCCGAGCCCCTGCCTGAGCCAGCCCGGCATCGCCTTCACCAGGGCCTCCACCGCGTCCGTACGCCGGTCCGCGAGCTGGCAGACACCGGCCGAGACATGGGGCGCGTCCAGGACCTTCTCCGGCGCGTGCCCCGCCGCGCGCGCCTGCCTGCGCCACAGGGCGACCATCTCCGCCTTCTCCTCGTCCCCGACATGCATCCCGAGCAGCATCGGCAGCCCGCGCTCGGCGGCCAGCCGGACGCTCGCGGGGGAGGTGCAGGCGACGATCACCTCGGGACCCTCGGTCTCCGTGAGCGACTCCGAGGGCCGCGGCACGACGGGCACCTCGCGGAACCGGTAGCGCTCGCCGTCCGCCCCGACGGAGGGTTCGCGCAGCCAGCGCACCAGCAGATCGAGTGATTCCGGGAACCCCTTCTCGTACGCCTCCAGGCCCGACCCGAACACCTCCAGGTCGACCCACGGGCCGCCGCGCCCCACGCCCAGCGAGAAGCGCCCGCCGCTCGTCATGTGCAGCAGCGCGGCCTGTTCCCCGAGGGCCACGGGGTGTGCCGTGGGCAGCACACTCACGGCGGTGCCGACGCGGAGCCGGCGGGTGCGGCCCAGCAGCAGGGCGGCGAGGGTGATCGCCGACGGGCAGGTGCCGTACGGCACGAAGTGGTGTTCCGCCAGCCAGACCGCGTCGAGCCCGGCCTCCTCGGCGACCTCGGCGGAGCGGACCGCGCGGTGCAGCGCCTCCCCCTGGCCCTGTCCCGGGAACTGGGCCGCCAGGACGAATGTTCCTACGTGCATGTGCTTTTCCTGCTTCCTTGGCTCCGACGCGGAGCTCCCCCACCCGGCATAACCGTCTGACACGTGCCGAGGACACGGCCTGGCGGAGAGATTTGCCGATTGTCTGCAGAATGGGCGCCCCGAGGGGGACTTGTGGGGGCTGGTGACCTACGCCTACCCCGTCGCGTGCCGCGTAGGCTGGACGCGGTCCCTGCTTCCTGTATAGCCCCGTGAGGTGTCCTGTGTCCCCGCGTCGCAACCGACCCAAGGGTTCCGGTACGCCGGACCCGGCAGGCCGCAGTGCCGAGGACGACCGTTCCGGCCGCTACGGCGGCTTCCAGTCCTCGACGCACTGGCAGGGCGAGGACTGGAACGTCCGGCATGTGGCCGGGGCGAGCGCGCAGGGCAAGACGTACCGCTGCCCGGGCTGCGACCAGATGATCCCGGACGGCGTCCCGCACGTGGTGGCCTGGCCGGACCACTCGGGTGTCGACGAGCGCAGACACTGGCACAAGGCCTGCTGGAACGCGCGGGACCGCCGCACCACGCGGGTGCAGCGGTCCCGTAACGCGCCGAGGTTCTGAGGGCTCTACACGTCCCGCTTCTCCAGCAGGGCGAAGGCGCCGGCGAACGCGGCGGCCGTCACGCCGATGATGATCCACAGCGGGTCCCAGCCCGAAGGGCCCGACTCCGTGAGGGAGTTGGAGTAGAACACGCTGAGCTGGTTCGGGATGGAGTACTCCAACAGCGCCTGACGCACGTCCTCCAGGGACTGCGAGAACATGAACAGCGCGATGACCAGCGGGGCAAGGACCACACCGATCATGATGGTGATCGCGCCCGCCGAGTGCCGGATGATCGAGCCGATGATCAGCGAGAGCAGGCCGAGCAGCGCGATGTAGAGCGAGATGCCGAAGGTGCCCTTCAGCCACTCCTGGCCGGTCGGGGTCCGGGCGTCCAGCAGGGCCACGTCGATGAGGGCGACGACCAGGACCGAGACCAGGGTGGTCACGAAGGCGACGCCGAAGAACACGATCGACTTCGCCGCGAGGACCCGGCCGCGGGAGGGACAGGCGACCATCGTCGTACGGATCATGCCGGTGCCGTACTCCGACGCCGTGGTCAGCACGCCGAGCGTGATGACGCACATGTTGCCGATCAGCAGCCCGAAGAACCCGAAGGACAGCGGGTTCTCGTCGCGCAGGCTCTCCTGGGACGCGTTGGCCGCGAGCAGCGCGGCGACCGCGAGGCCGATCCCGACGTTGAGCACGACGAACACGCCCAGCGTCCAGATCGTCGACCGCACGGACCGGATCTTCGTCCACTCCGAGGCGAGGGCGTGCCCCAGATGCGTGCGCACGACCGGGATCGGTGAGGTGTAACCGGAGTACGACGGCCCACCCGCCGCCTGCCGGTCCGGTACGGCGGCCTGGGCCTGCGGCATCGAAGGCTGCGGGGTGCTCATCGGGCGTCCTCGGGCTCGGTCGGGGTGGCGGGGGCGGAGGCCTGCGGCGCGGGGGCGGCCGAGGCGGTGGGCGGGGCCTGCGGTGGGGCGGGGGCCTGCGGCTGGACCGCGGGAGCGTGCGCCGGCGGCTGAGGGCCGCCCTGGGGAGCCGCGGGGCCCGGCTGGGCGTACGGGTTGGGCGCGCCCGCGCCGGGGCCGCCGTACGGGCCCGTCGGCGGCTGGCCCTGGGGGACCGCGAACGGCTGCCCGCCCTGCTGGGGCGGCGGCGGGGCGTACCAGCCCGGCTGGCCCTGCCCCGGGACCGGCATGGGCGGCTGCGCGCCCGGCGGCAGGGGCTGCATCAGACCCGCCTTCTGGTCGATGGTCGAGCGGTAGTCCACCGAGCCCTGCGTCATCCGCATGTACGCCTCCTCCAGCGAGGCCTGGTGCGGGGACAGCTCCCACAGACGTACGTCCGTGTCGTGCGCGATGTCGCTGATGCGGGGCAGAGGCAGCCCCGTCACCCGCAGCGCGCCGTCCTGTTCCGGCAGGACGTGCCCGCCCGCCTCGGTGATCGCGGCCGACAGCTTCTCGCGCAGCTGCGGCTCGGTGTCGGGCGTCCGCACGCGCGCGAAGCCGGCGGAGTTCGCGGCGATGAAGTCCTGGACGCTCATGTCGGCGAGCAGCTGCCCGCGCCCGATGACGATGAGGTGGTCCGCGGTCAGCGCCATCTCGCTCATCAGGTGGGAGGAGACGAAGACCGTACGGCCCTCCGCTGCCAGCGCCTTCATCAGGTTGCGGACCCACAGGATGCCCTCGGGGTCGAGCCCGTTGACCGGCTCGTCGAAGAGCAGCACCTGCGGGTCGCCGAGCAGCGCGGCGGCGATGCCGAGCCGCTGGCCCATGCCGAGGGAGAAGCCCTTGGACCGCTTCCTGGCCACGTCCTGGAGCCCCACCACCCCCAGCACCTCGTCCACCCGGCGGGCCGGGATCCCGGACAGCTGGGCCAGGCACAGCAGGTGGTTACGGGCCGCCCGGCCGCCGTGCACGGCCTTGGCGTCGAGCAGGGCGCCGACCTGGCGGGGCGCGTTGGGCAGCCTGCGGTACGGGTAGCCGCCGATCGTCACCTGCCCCGAGGTGGGGTTGTCCAGGCCGAGGATCATCCGCATGGTCGTCGACTTGCCCGAGCCGTTGGGGCCCAGGAAGCCGGTGACGGTGCCGGGACGCACCTGGAAGGAAAGGTTGTACACAGCGGTCTTGTCGCCGTAGCGCTTGGTCAGGCCGACTGCCTCGATCATGCTCCGCACCCATCGCAAGGTTCAGGACAGCGGGGCACACGCCCCCCGTAAGGGTTAGGAGCTTATCGGGGCGCTGACGGTTCCGCTCAGCTGAAAGCAGAGGCGCTTCGTGTCACGCGTCCCGCTTCTTCAACAGGACATAACCGCCGATCAGGGCCGCCGCCACCCACAGCGCCATGATCCCGAGGCCGCCCCAGGGGCCGTAGGGGGTGTCGTCGTCGACCGGGGTGACCACCTGCATGATCTTGCTGCCGGCCTGGTCGGGCAGGAACTGGCCGATCTTCTTCGTCGCCGAGACATTGCCGAGGATGTTGGAGATGAGGAAGAAGAACGGCATCAGGATGCCCAGCGACAGCATCGGTGAGCGCAGCATCGCGGCGACACCCATCGAGAACATCGCGATGAGGGTCATGTAGACGCCGCCGCCGATCACGGCACGCAGCACGCCCGGGTCGCCGATCTCCGCCCGGTGGGAGCCGAGCATCGCCTGGCCGAGGAAGAAGGTGAGGAAGCTGGTGACCAGGCCCACGACGAGGCAGAGCCCGGTCGCCACCGCGATCTTGCTGACCAGGAAGGTGGCGCGCTGCGGCACGGCGGCCAGCGAGGTGCGGATCATGCCGGTGCTGTACTCGTTCGAGACGACCAGCACCCCGAACACGATCATCGCGAGCTGGCCGAGGCTCATCCCGGCGAAGCTGATGAAGGTCGGGTCGAAGGAGAGCTTGTCCTCGCGGCTCATGTTGTCGAACTCGTTCTTCGACAGGGCCGAGATCAGGATGCCGAGCCCGATGGTGACGACCACGGCGAGGGAGAGCGTCCACACCGTGGAGGCCACCGAGCGGATCTTGGTCCACTCGGAGCGGATGACCTGGGTCGCCGCCATGGTCTAGTTCCCCTTCCAGGCGTCGCCCCAGGCCTGTTGCTGCTCGGGCGGCGCGTCACTGTGTGCGTGGTACTCGACCGACTCCGCGGTCAACTGCATGAACGCCTCCTCCAGGGAGGCCTGTTGGGGGCTCAGCTCGTGCAGCACGATCTGGTGCTGGGCGGCCAGCTCACCGATGTACTCGGACTTGCTGCCGTCCACCTCCAGCGTGCCGTTGCCCGTCTCCACGACGGTGACCCCGGCCGCGTGCAGCACGTCGAGCAGGCGCTCGCGCTGCGGGGTGCGGATGCGGACGTAGGACCGCGAGTTCTGCGCGATGAAGTCGGCCATCGAGGTGTCGGCGAGCAGCCGCCCCTGGCCGATGACGACCAGGTGGTCGGCGGTCAGCGCCATCTCGCTCATGAGGTGCGAGGAGACGAAGACCGTACGGCCCTGCGCGGCAAGGGACTTCATCAGGTTGCGGATCCAGTGGATGCCCTCGGGGTCGAGCCCGTTGACCGGCTCGTCGAACATCAGGATCCGCGGGTCGCCGAGCAGCGCGCCCGCGATGCCGAGCCGCTGGCCCATGCCGAGCGAGAAGCCCTTGGCCTTCTTCCTCGCGACGGCGGTCAGACCGACCGTGTCCAGGACCTCGTGCACCCGCGCCTTCGGGATGCCGTTGCTCTGAGCGAGGCACAGCAGATGGTTGAAGGCGGTGCGCCCGCCGTGCATGGCCTTCGCGTCCAGCAGGGCGCCGATGTACGTGAGCGGGTCCTTGAGCTGGTCGTAGTGCTTGCCGTCGATCCGGACGTCCCCGGCGGTGGGCCGGTCCAGGCCCAGCATCATGCGCATGGTGGTCGACTTGCCGGCACCGTTGGGACCGAGGAAGCCCGTGACGATGCCCGGTCTGACGGTGAAGGTCAGGTTGTTGACCGCCACCTTCTCGCCGTACCGCTTCGTCAGGCCCGCTAGCTCGATCATGCGGACCACGCTAGGTGCGCACCGGAGCAGATGCCACTCCTATGGGCAAACGGAGACCGACGGATGCGGTAAGAAACCCGAACGCCCGACCCGGGCACGCCAAAGGCCCGCACCTGTCGGGGGAGAAGGTGCGGGCCCTTGATGCCGTCAGGCGGTGTTACCGGGACTGCTGAGCCGGGACCCCACGGGAGATCGGCTCGTCCTCGACCGGGGAGCTCGCGGCGGCGACCGCGGCACCCGTCAGCGTCGCCAGCATCTCGCGGACGTTCGTCAGCTGGGCGTTGATCGAGTCGCGGCGGTTGGTCAGGGCCGCGAGCTCACGCTCGGATTCCGAACGGATGCGGTCGGCCTTGGCGTTGGCGTCGGCCACGATGTCCTCGGCCTGGCGCTGCGCGGTCTCCACCGTCTGGCGGGCGCGGCGCTCGGCGTCGGTGCGCAGCTTCTCGGCCTCCAGGCGCAGCTGCTCCGCGCGGTGCTCGATCTCCGCGAGGCGCTTCTCCGCCTTCTGCTGACGCGAGGCCAGGTCGCGCTCGGACTGCTCCCGGCGCTTGGCGAGGTTCGTCTCGAAGTCGGCGGCGGCCTGCGCGGCCTTGGCGCGGGTCTCCTCGAAGAGGGCGTCCGCCTCCTCACGCTTGGACTGCGCGTCCTTCTGCGCCTCGGAACGCAGCTGGGACGCGTCGCTCTTGGCCTTCTCGACGATCCGGACGCCCTCGTCCTCGGCCTTGGACTTGCGCTCCGCAGCGAACGATTCTGCGTCGTTGCGGACCTGCTGGGCCGCCGACTCGGCGAGCTCGCGGTGCTGCTCGGCCGCGCGACGGGCCTCCTCGCGCAGATCCTTGGCCTCCTCCTCGGCGAGGCGGAGGATCTTCTCGACACGCGCGCCGAGACCGGCGTACGACGGCTCGGCGTCGGACACCTGGGCCTGGGCGTTCTGCGTCTCGAGGTGGAGCTCCTCGATGCGCTTTTCCAGGGCGGTGATGCGGGAGAGAGCGCTGTCACGGTCGGAGACGAGCTTGGAGATCCGTTCGTCCACCTGAGCGCGGTCGTACCCACGCCGCACAAGCTCGAAGCCGTAGGGGGAAGTGTCGCTCATGGGGTTCCTGTCAAATGAGACCGGTGAGGTGATAGGGGGAATCCTAGGGGCCGAAGCGGTGTGTCATCGAGCGGATACGTGTTTGATCTGGAGAATGACACCCCTTTTGAGTGGCTAACCCTGGGACGGCTTGCCAAAAACTTGGTCAAAGGCCCCAGACGGCACCGGATTCCGACCAGTCGGTCAGCTGTCCGACGGCTTACCCGAACGAGGGGCACCGACCGCGGCGCCCGCCTTGACGCCGCCGTCCTTGCCCGCCGCCGGGGCCTCGAAGGACTCCAACGCCTCCAGGACGTCCTGGACACGGGAGATCTCGGTGTTGATGTCCTCACGGCGACGGACCAGCACCTCCAGCTCGCGCTTGCCCTCCTCGACCGTGCGCTTGGCCTCGCGGATCGCCTCGGCCTTGAGCTCCTCGGCCTCCCGGACCAGCGTGGCCTTCTTCTGCTCGGCCTCCTTGAGGAGCCCCTCGGCCTTCTTGACCGCGGCGATGCGCACCTTGCCGGCCTCCGAATTGGCCTCCGACACCAGCTCCTTGGCCTTCGCCTGGGCCTTCGCCAGCTGCTCCTCCGCCGCCTTGATGAGCGCGTCGCAGCGGTCGCCGGTCGACTTCATCGTCTCCGCGGCCTCACGGCGGGCCCGCTCGTGCAGCGCCTCGATCTCACCCGTGATCCGGTCGCGCAGCTCCTCCGCGCGCTCCCTTATCGCGGTGGCGTCCCGGCGGGCACCGACGAGCAGCTCGTCCGCGTCCGTACGGGCCTTCTCCACCCGGGCGTTGCCCTCGACCGTGGCCTCGGACACCAGCCGGTCGGCCTCCTGGCGGGCCGCGCCCACCATGCTGTCGGCCTGCGCCTCCGCGTCCGCGGTGGTCTTGAGCGCCTGCTGCTGCGCCTCGGTGAGCAGCTTGTCCGCCTCGGCGGTGGTCTCCGTGATGAGCGTGTCGACCTGCTCGGCCGCCTCCGAACGCCGCTTGTTGGCGTCCTTGCGGGCCTCGTCGAGGGTGCGGTCGGCCTCCGCGCGCGCGGAGTTGACCAGCTCCTCGGCCGTGGCCGCCGCCTCCGCCCTGACCCGCTCGGCCTCGCTGCGGATCCGCTCCGCGTGCTGCTGGGCCTGCCCGACGGTGTCGGCGGCCTCGGCGCGCAGCCGCTCCGCGTCCCCGGTCGCCTCCCCGATCAGCTGCTCGGCCTGGGCGAGTGCCTCGACCCGTACCCGCTCCGCCTCGGCGACCGTCTCCGAACGCAGCCGGTCGGTGTCGGCGATGGTCTCGTCGGTGAGCCGCTCCGCCTCGCTGCGCGCCTCGGTGATGAGGGTGTCGGCCTGCGTCGCCGCGTCCGAACGGATGCGGTTGGCGTCCTCGCGGGCGTCCGCCCGGGTGCGGGCGGCGTCCTGGTCGGCCTGGGCGACGGCGTCCGAGGCCTCGGTGCGCGCCCGCTGGGCGTACTCGGCCGACTCCGACCTGAGCCGCTCGGCCTCCGCGATCGCCTCCGAGACGGTGCGCTCGGCAAGGGACTTGGCGGCGTCCGTCTCCTCGGCGGCCTCGCGCCGGATCCGGGCCGCGTCCTCGCTGGCCCGCTCCCGCTCGGAGTAGGCGTCCGAGCGGACCCGGTCGGCCTCCTCCTGCGCCTCGCGCCGGGTGCGGTCGGCCGCGTGCTCGGCGGCGGAGCGCAGCCCGGTGATCTCCTCCTGGGCCTGCTCGTGGAGCCCGGCGACCGAGTCCCGCACCTGCTGGGCGTGCTGCTCGGCGGCCGACACCATCTCGCCGGCCCGCCGGTCCGCCTCCTCGACCAGCCGTACGGCCTCGGCCTGGGCCTCCTCCACGCGGTTGCGCGCGGAGGCCAGCAGCTCCTCGCTCTGCTCGCGGGCCCGCTGACGCTCCTGGTCGGCCTCCTGGCGGGCCGAGCCGAGGTACTCCTCGGCCTCGCGGCGGCGCCGGTTGGCCTCCTCCTGGGCGGCGGCCAGCGTCTCGGACGCCTCGGCGGCGATCCGCTCGGCGGCGGCCTGCGCCTCCGCCCGGACCCGGTCCGCGGTGTCCTGGGCCTCGGTCTTGAGGCGCTCCGCCTCGGCGGCGGCCTCCGAGCGCAGCCGTACGGCGACGGCCTCGCCCTCGGCGCGGGAGGCGGACGCGTCGGACGCGGCCTCGGTACGCAGCCGGTCGGCCTCGGCCTCGGCCTGCTGCTGGAGGGTGCGGATCCGCTCGGCGGCCTCACCGCGCAGCCGCTCGCTCTCCTCGGCGGCCTCGCGGCGGATCCGCGCGGCCTCCTCACGGGCCTCGGTCAGGGCCTGCTCGGCGGCGGCCAGACGCTCCTCGGCCTCGCTGTGCAGCCGGGTCAGTTCCTCGGCCGCCTCGGCACGGCGTGCCTCTATGGCCCGCTCGGTCTCCTCGTGCAGCTCACGGGCCGCGCGCTCGGCCTCGGCCCTGAGCTCCTCGACCTGCTCGGCGGCCTCCTCGCGGTGCCGCTCCGCCTCCTGACGGGTGCGCTGGAGGGTCTCCTCGGCCTGCCGGCGCAGCGTGGTGGCGCGCTCGATGGCCTCGGTGCGGACCTTCTCGCTGTCGGTGGTGGCGCTCTGGCGCAGCTCGTCGGCGTCCGCCTTGGCCTTGGAGAGCAGCTCCTCGGCGGTCTTGGCCGCCTCCTCGATCTGCTGGACGGCCTCCTTGCGGGCCTCCGCGCGGATCTTCTCGCCCTCGGCGACCGCGTCGGCGCGCAGCTGCTCGGCCTCGCCGCGCAGCCTGCGGGCCTCCTCCTGGAGCTCGACCGTCTTGGCCCGGTACTCCTTGGTGTCGTCCTTCGCGGAGCCCTTGAGCTGCTCGGCGATGTCGTGCGCCTCGGCACGCAGCCGGTCCGCCTCGGCCTCCGCCTCACGGCGGATCCGCTCGGCCTCCTCGGCGGCGGCCTTGGTGGTCCGCTGAGCGTCCTCCTGCGCCTTGTTGAGGACGTCCTCGGCGGTCTTGGCCGCCTTGGACAGCTGGGTCGCGCTCTCCTCGGCGGTGAGCGTACGAGCCTTCTCGGCGGCCTCGGTGACGATCTTCTCGGCCTCGGCGCGGGCGTCGGCGACGATCTGCTCGGCGGCGGCCTTGGTGGCCTCGGCCTCCTCACTGGCCTCGGTGACCAGCCGGGCGACCTGCTCCTTGGCCGTACGGGTGCGCTGTTCGTTGGCCGACTCCGCGCTCGCGAGCGCCTTCTCGGCGGCCGACTTCGCCTCGGTGAGGACCTTCTCGGCCTCGGCCTGCGCCTTGCGCAGCGCCTCCTCGGCCTCCGCCATCCGCTGTTCCGCGGCCCGGCTCAGCTCGGTGGCCTGGCGGCGGGCGCTGTCCGACTCGGTCGCGGTGGAGGTGCGCAGCTGCTCGGCGTGGTCGGTGGCCTCCTGGGCCTGGGTGGAGGCGGCCTCCAGCAGGCGCTCGGCGTCCGCGCGGGCGCGGCGCAGCAGCTGTTCGGCCTCCGCGCGGGCCGCCTCGGCCTCGCTCTGGAGGCGCTGGCGGGCCTCGCTGGTGACCCGCTCGGCCTCGGCGCGGGCGGCCGCCATGGCCTGCTCGGCCTCCGCGCGGGACTCCTCCAGGAGCCGGCGCGCCTGGGACTCGCTGCGGGCGCGCAGCTGCTCGGCCCACGCCACGTTCTCGTTGACGTGCGACTCGACGGTCTGCCGGCGCTCGGCCAGCTCCTGGTCGAGCTGCTGGCGCCGGGTGACGGCCTCCTGGTGCAGCTCCGCCTGAAGACGCGCGGCCTGCTCGGCGTGCTCCTGGAGGATGCGCTGGGTCTGGGCGCGGACCTGGCTCAGCTCGCGCTCGGCGTCCTGGCGCAACTGGTCGGCCTGGATCTGCGCGTTCCGCAGCAACTGCTCGGCCTGGTAGCCGATGTCACCGCCGCCGAATTCGGGCCGGGACATGAGGGTGCGCCGCGCCTCGTGCAACTTGGCGCGCAGCACCTCGACCTGGTAGCCGAGGTCCTCGGCGTGCTGGATCGCCTTTTCCCGCTCGGTCTTCAGCCGATCCATCTCGGCCTCGAACCGAGAGAGGTGGTCGACGTCAGCCGCCGGCTCTCGCTCCTGGCGTTCGTAGCCCCGCACTGCGCGGTCCCATCCGTCCCCTGGTCGCAAGTCTCTCCGTACGAGCCCCGTCCTTCCGCCGGACGGGGCCCCCGGGGAATGGTGTCAGATCAACGGCGGAGCATGGGCTGCCGCCCACTGCTCGTCCCCCGAAACCCGGACCCCGGAAAGCGGCCACCCCCCTTCCGGGAGCGACCGCCCCCAACCCTACCGGCCCATATGTACGAGGGTCAGTGCTCAGGTGACTCAACAGGCGCCGAAGTGACCAGTTCTGTCAGTACGCCATGGCAATCCTTCGGGTGCAGGAAGGTGATCCGTGACCCCATGGAGCCGCGTCGCGGCTCCTCGTACAGGACGCGTACGCCCTTGTCCTTGATGTCGGCGGCGTCCTGGTCGACGTCCGCCGTGCCGAAGGCGATGTGGTGGACACCCTCGCCGTTCTTGTCCAGCCACTTGGCGACGGTCGAGTCGGGGCGGGTCGGCTCCAGGAGCTGCAGGTAGGAGGCGCCGCCGTCGGAGGTCTCGTTGATCTTGAGCATGGCCTCGCGCACGCCCTGCTCCTCGTTGACCTCGGAGTGGAACACCTCGAAGCCGTAGGTGGCCCGGTAGAACTCGACGGTCTTGTCGAGGTCGAAACAGGCGATCCCGATGTGGTCGATTCGCGTCAGCATGTAGTCAGTGCAGCGCTCGCGAAACGGTTACGCAACGTGCGCGCGATCACACCGACGGCCGGGTGACGGCACGGAGTGCCACTCAGTACATTCGAAGTAAACCCTCGTTCACACTCCTCGGCAGTGCAGCCGAAAGGGGATCGCAGCTCATGTCTGGATCGAACAGCACGACCTCGGTGATCGTCGCGGGCGCCCGTACGCCCATGGGACGGTTGCTGGGCTCGCTGAAGTCCTTCTCGGGAGCCGACCTCGGCGGCTTCGCGATCAAGGCCGCCCTCGACCGTGCGGGGATCGGCGGCGACCAGGTGCAGTACGTCATCATGGGCCAGGTCCTCCAGGCCGGCGCGGGCCAGATCCCGGCCCGGCAGGCCGCGGTGAAGGCCGGCATCCCGATGAACGTCCCGGCGCTGACCATCAACAAGGTGTGTCTGTCGGGCCTCGACGCGATCGCGCTGGCCGACCAGCTGATCCGCGCGGGCGAGTTCGACGTGATCGTCGCGGGCGGCCAGGAGTCCATGACCAACGCCCCGCACCTGCTGCCGAAGTCCCGCGAGGGCTTCAAGTACGGGGCGATCGAGATGCTCGACGCGATGGCCCACGACGGCCTGACCGACCCGTGGGAGAACATCCCGATGGGCCAGTCCACGGAGAAGCACAACACCCGCCTCGGCATCCAGCGGCCCGAGCAGGACGAGTTCGCCGCCCTGTCCCACCAGCGGGCCGCCGCCGCCCAGAAGAACGGCGTCTTCGAGGCCGAGATCACCCCGGTCGAGATCCCGCAGCGCAAGGGCGAGCCGGTCGTCTTCAGCAAGGACGAGGGCATCCGCGCCGACACCACCGCCGAGTCCCTCGGCAAGCTGCGCCCCGCGTTCACCAAGGACGGCACCATCACCGCCGGCACCTCCTCGCAGATCTCGGACGGCGCCGCGGCCGTGGTCGTGATGAGCAAGGCCAAGGCGCAGGAGCTGGGCCTGGAGTGGATCGCCGAGATCGGCGCCCACGGCAATGTGGCGGGCCCGGACAACTCCCTCCAGTCCCAGCCGTCCAACGCGATCCTGCACGCCCTCAAGAAGGAGGGCCTGGAGGTCTCCGACCTCGACCTCATCGAGATCAACGAGGCGTTCGCGGCCGTCGGCGTCCAGTCGATGAAGGACCTCGGCGTGTCCACCGAAAAGGTGAACGTGAACGGCGGGGCCATCGCCCTCGGCCACCCCATCGGCATGTCCGGCGCCCGGCTCGTGCTGCACCTGGCCCTGGAGCTCAAGCGGCGCGGCGGCGGCGTCGGCGCGGCCGCCCTGTGCGGCGGCGGCGGTCAGGGTGACGCGCTCGTCGTGCGGGTACCCAAGGCCTGAGTCCCTCTCGGTGAACGGAGCTGTGATGCAGGACGTCTCCTCGCTGGTCGCCCAGGCCAGGGAAGGCCGGCCGCGGGCCGTGGCCCGGCTGATCTCCCTCGTGGAGGGGGCGTCCCCGCAGCTCAGGGAGGTCATGGCGACACTGGCCCCGCTGACCGGCAACGCGTACGTGGTCGGCCTGACCGGCTCGCCCGGCGTCGGCAAGTCGACGTCCACCTCGGCGCTGGTCACCGCGTACCGCAAGCAGGACAAGCGGGTCGGCGTCCTGGCCGTCGACCCGTCCTCGCCGTTCTCCGGCGGGGCCCTGCTCGGCGACCGGGTGCGCATGTCGGAGCACGCCTCCGACCCCGCCGTCTACATCCGCTCCATGGCCACCCGCGGCCACCTCGGCGGCCTCGCCTGGGCCGCCCCGCAGGCCATCCGCGTCCTGGACGCGGCCGGCTGCGACGTGATCCTGGTCGAGACGGTCGGCGTCGGCCAGTCGGAGGTGGAGATCGCCTCCCAGGCCGACACCTCCGTGGTCCTCCTGGCCCCCGGCATGGGCGACGGCATCCAGGCCGCCAAGGCCGGAATCCTGGAGATCGGCGACGTCTACGTCGTCAACAAGGCCGACCGCGACGGCGCCGACGCCACCGCCCGCGAGCTCAACCACATGCTGGGCCTGGGCGAGTCCCGCGGCCCCGGCGACTGGCGCCCGCCGATCGTCAAGACGGTCGCCGCCCGCGCCGAGGGCGTCGACGAGGTCGTGGAAGCCCTGGAGAAGCACCGCGCGTGGATGGAGGAGCACGGCGTCCTCACCGCGCGCCGCCGCGCCCGCGCCGCCCACGAGGTCGAGGCGATCGCCCTCACCGCCCTGCGCGCACGCATCGGCGACCTGCGCGGCGACCGACGCCTGGACGCCCTCGCGGACCGGATCGTCGCCGGCCGCCTGGACCCCTACCGCGCGGCGGACGAACTGGTGGAGGGCCTGACGGGGGGCTGAGGCCCTGACAGCGACAGCGGCACTGCCCTTCGGGACGGTGCCGCTGTCGCGTGATCGCCCAACCGGTGGGCGGGTCAGTCCTCGTCGCGGTCCTGGGTGACCTTGCCCGAGTCCAGGGCGATCTTCCACTCACCGTGCTTGCCGCCCTTGACGGTGTCCGCCGTCCAGGTCACGGTGCCGTGGTCGTCGTCGAGGCCGACCTCGGTCACCGTGCCCTTCGCGGCGGCGGCCAGCGCGGCCTCGCGGGCATCGGTCCTCGCGCCCTTCACCGCGGCGAGCTCGGCCCGGTCGTCGGCGTCCTGGTCCTCGTCGGTGTCGCGCTGGGCGCCGAGCACCTTGGCGGAGTCCGGGGCGACCCGCACGTCGTACTCGCTGCCGTCGCCCTTGACGACGTTCACCTCCCACGCGTCGGCGCCGTCGTCGTCGAGGTCGGCGGAGAGGGCGGTGCCCGGGGTGTGCTTCAGGGCGGCCGCGATCGCCTCGGCTGCGGTGACGCCGCCGCTGCGGACCGCCGTACGGTCGTCCGAGGCGTCGTCGTCCCGGTCGTCCGCGGAGTCGTCGTCGCGGTCCGCGGCCGACTGGGCGCTCGTGCCGGTCTGGCGCTGGGTCGCCGTCGCGCCGTCGTCCCCCGCCGCGAACGCCGCGACCGTGCCGCCGGTGGCCAGCGCGGCGGCGGTGAGGGTGGCGATGACGATGTTGCGCTTCATGTGGATTCCTCCAGAGCGGTTCGGCTTCGTTCGCTTTTCGACGTCCACCACGCTGCCGGAGGAGAGCTGAAGCCGACCTGAAGCCTCCTGAAGGCGTCTTCAGGTTCGCTTTGCCACCCTGTACGCATGCGCCTGCTGATCGTCGAGGACGAGAAACGACTCGCCCTGTCCCTCGCCAAGGGCCTCACCGCCGAGGGCTACGCCGTCGACGTCGTCCACGACGGGCGCGAGGGGCTGCACCGGGCCGGCGAGGGGTCGTACGACCTCGTGATCCTCGACATCATGCTGCCCGGCCTCAACGGCTACCGCGTCTGCGCCGCCCTGCGCGCCGCGGGCCACGAGGTGCCGATCCTGATGCTCACCGCCAAGGACGGCGAGTACGACGAGGCCGAGGGCCTGGACACCGGCGCCGACGACTATCTGACCAAGCCGTTCTCGTACGTCGTCCTCGTGGCCCGCGTCAAGGCCCTGCTGCGGCGGCGCGGGAACGGCGCCGGGGCCTCCCCGGTACTCGAACTGGGCGGCTTGCGGATCGACACCGCCGCCCGCCGGGTCTTCCTCGACGGCACCGAAGTCACCCTCACCGCCAAGGAGTTCTCCGTCCTGGAGCAACTGGCGGTGCGGTCCGGCGAGGTGGTGTCCAAGGCGCAGATCCTGGAGCACGTCTGGGACTTCGCGTACGACGGCGACCCGAACATCGTCGAGGTGTACGTCAGCACCCTGCGCCGGAAGCTGGACGCGGGCCTCATCCACACGGTGCGCGGCGCCGGGTACCGGCTGGAGGCCGGGAGATGAGGCGGCTGTTCGGGTCGGTCCGGGCGCGGGCGACCCTCGGGGCGACCCTGGTGGTGGCCGTGGCACTGCTCGCGGCGGGCGCGTCGGTGCTGCTGTCGCTGCGGTCCGATCTGATCGACCAGGCGGGCACCCAGGCGGAACGCACCGCGCGCACCGTGGCCGCCAACCTCGCCGCGGGCACGCCGTACGACGAGCTGAAGCTGGACGACGACGAGGAACCGGTGCAGGTGGTCGACGCCCACGGCACGCTCGTCGCGGCCAGTGAGCACCTGGAGCGCATCAGCGGCACGGGCAGTGGCGCGGTGAAGCCGCGGGCACCGCAGGGCGGCACGGGCTCCGACGACGATGACGGGGACGACGACTCCGCCCTCGAACCCGGAGAGATCGCCGACGAGATCACTCTCACCAACGGCTCGGCCACCCTCGACGGCGAGTCCGCCGACTACCGCTTCGCCGCGCTCGAAGTCGAGGTCCAGGGCAAGGGCACGCTCACGGTGTACGCCGGCGCCTCCCTGGACGCCGAGCAGGGTGCCGTCGGCACCGCGCAGACCGTCATGCTGATCGGGTTCCCGCTGTTGCTCGGGGTCGTCGCGGCCGTGACCTGGCTGGTCACCCGGCGTGCCCTGCGGCCGGTGGAGGGCATCCGCGCGGAGATGTCCGCGATCACCGCCTCCGAGGACCTCGCGCGCCGCGTCCCCGTGCCGGACACCCACGACGAGGTGGCCCGCCTCGCCCGCACCACCAACGAGACCCTGGCCGCGCTGGAGACCTCGGTGGAGCGGCAGCGGCGGTTCGTCGCCGACGCCTCGCACGAACTGCGCAGCCCGATCGCCTCGCTGCGGACCCAGCTGGAAGTCGCCGCCGCGCACCCGGAGTTGCTGGATCTGGAGGGGGCGGTGGAGGACACGGTCCGCTTGCAGCACCTCGCCGCGGACCTGTTGCTGCTGGCCCGGCTGGATGCGGGGGAGCGGCCGCAGGACACGCGGTTCGACCTGGGCGCGGTGGTCCGGGAGCAGACGGAGGGCCGGGCGAACGTGACCGTCGACGCCGGGGACGTGGAAGTGGCCGGGGCACGGGGGCAGTTGGAGCGGCTGGTCACCAATCTCCTCGACAACGCCCAGCGACACGCCCGGTCACGGGTCTTCGTGGCCGTACGGCGGGACGGGCGGCAGGCGGTGGTGGAGGTCGCCGACGACGGGGACGGAGTGCCGGCGGCGGATCGGGAGCGGATTTTCGAGCGGTTCGTGCGGCTGGACGAGGCGCGGGCGCGGGATGACGGGGGCGCGGGCCTTGGTCTTGCCATCGCCCGGGATGTGGCCGTGCGGCACGGAGGTTCTCTGACGGTGCGGGACGCGCCGGCAGGCGGGGCCCTGTTCGAGCTCCGCCTGCCGGTTGTGGTCGCCTGAAGGGAGCAAGAGCCCTTACGGGCGCCCCCGGTGCCCTCGCAGATGCTCCGCGATCGGCTTCAGGGCCTTGTCGAGTTCTGTCAGGGACTCGGGCGGCACGAGGTCGATGAAGTGCCTCCGCACGGACGCCACATGGTGGGGCGCGACCTTCTTCATCGTCTCCATGCCGTGCTCGGTCAGCACCGCGTACAGTCCGCGGCGGTCGGACTCGCAGTTCTCGCGCCGGACCAGGTCCGCGTTCTCCATGCGGGTGATCTGGTGCGAGAGCCGGCTCTTGGACTGGAGGGTGGCGGCCGCGAGATCGCTCATCCGCATCCGTACGCCCTCCGACTCGGAGAGATTGACCAGGATCTCGTAGTCGTTCATCGTCAGGCCGAAGGGCTGAAGATCCCTCTCCAGCTGATACGTCAACAGCCTGTTGACCTCTAGGTGGGTGCGCCAGGCGCACTGCTCCGCATCGGTCAGCCAGCGCGTGGCCGTCTCGGTCTCCATGAATGAAGTCTACCTAAAAGGTTGAAAGGCGAACTAATGAGGGTGGCGTGACGGCGCGCACACGTTCGACGTCACACTCCGCAGACTACCGCTCACAGCCCGAAGCGACGCTGGAGGTCCCCCAGCTGTCCGGGAAGGCGCGGTACCCCCGGCTGCTGAGGATGCCCTGTGGGTACCCCGTGACCGCCGGGCACTCCGGGCTCGGACGGAACCACCCCTGTGGCCTGCTCGGCCATCAGGACCTCGGTCGACTGGAGCAGTACGGTTCCGGCCCCCACGAACTCGAACTGGTGCTCCTCGCCGGAGGCCCCGCCGAGGCCCGTCATCGCACGTAGACCGCCCATCAGACCGGTCATGTAGCCGTGGTCGTAGTGGTGGCACGGTGAAGGGCAGTCCGCCCAGCCCACAAGCGCTTGCGGGTCCACCCGGATCGGGGGCTCCATGAACACCACGGGCCCGTTGGAGGCGGCCACGAACTTTCCGGTTCCGATGAGCGTCAGGAAGCCCGGCACGATCGACTGCTTGAGCGCGAGACTTGGCTGAAAAGCGAGCAGGTTGCCCGAGCGAATGGTCAGGTTGCCGTCTTCGAGGTCGTACGAATTGACGTCGAAGGCCCGGTCGGCCAGGAGCATCTTGCCCGAACCCTGCGCCACGACCCAGTCGCTCGCGTGCAGAGGCGAATGGAACGACGTACGGACCAGACCGTCCAGACGGCCGTGTCCGATGCCGTTGAAATCCATCTGGCCGTAGTAGGCGATCATCTTCCCCTTCTGCAGGAACCACTGGCTCCCCTTGAGCTCCACGCAGAAGGTGTAGTTGTTGACGTTGTCGTCCGACGGCAGCGTCATCGGGTCGTACACGGTGGGCCCCGTGCCCGGGTAGTGGCTCACAGCTTCTCCTCCGAGGCCTGGACGTACACCGCGCCGTTCCCGCTGAGCTCCAGCTGGAAGGCCTCGCCGGAGCCGCGGCCCACCATGTCGCGCCAGCCGAGCGCCGTCGACAGCTTGTTGCGGACGTCGCCGTGGTGGGCGACGTAGGCCTGCGGGTCGACGTGGACGGGCCGCTGGGGTGTGATCGGGACTTCGAAGACCCCGCCGTGGGCCATGACGGCCACCGAGCCGTGTCCCTTGAGCGTGGTGGTGAAGAGGCCCTGCCCGCTGATCTGGCCGCGGACCATGCCCATGACGCCGCCCTGCGAGCCCATGAACATGGTGCCCTGTTGCAGGGTCCCCTCGAAGGCGAGCAGGCGGTCCGCCTCGACGTACAGGGTGTCGCCGGTGAGGTTGATGACCGTGACGTGATGGCCGCCGTGCCCGAACAGGACGGTGCCGCTGCCCTCGACGCTCATCAGGGGCGTGTCCTCGTTGGCCACGCGCCGGCCGATCATCGACATGACGCCGCCCTGGCCGCCCTGGATGTTCGGGGTGAAGGACACTTCGCCCTTGTACGCCAGCATCGCGCCGCGCTGGCTGAACAGGCGCTGACCGGGGAGGACGGTCGCCTCGACCATCTTCGAGTTGATCTCACGGAAGGGCATGTCACACGTCTCCCGCGATCGTGTTCCGCTCGCTGGGCTGGACGTACACCAGGCCGTCGCCCTCGAAGCGGATCTGGAAGGCCTCGCCGCCGCCCTCGCCCATGAAGGTGCGGAAGGTCACGCCGGACTGGAAGGACTGGTTCAGGTTTCCCTGGTGCGCGATGTACGCGCCGGGGTCGACGGTGAGCGGGTACTGCCGGCTGACGCGCAGGACGACCGCCGGGCCGTCCGACATGATCGCGGCCTGGCCGTGTCCCTCGACGGTGGTCGTGAACAGGCCGTTGCCCTGTGAGGCGCCGCGCAGGCCGGTGAAGCTGGTGCCGGTCCTCAGGCCCGCGTCGGTCGCGAGCAGGTTGCTCGACTCCACGTACAGCTTGTCCCCCTGGAGACTGACGAGGTTGATCTCCGAGGCGCGGTCCGCGAACCAGCACGTGCCGTGCCCCTGTACCTCCATCACGGTCATCTGCTCGCCGGTGATGCGGCGGGTCACCATGCCGCGGATGCCCTCACCGCCGCCGCTGAGCTTTTTGAACTGCATCTGTCCGTCGTACGCCACCATCGAGCCGTTCTTCGCCTTCACGGCGTCTCCGGTCATGTCGACGGCGAGCACCTTGCTGCCTTGGAGTCGAAACATCGCCACGAGGTGAAGGTAGCTGGCCGGGGGGCTTGTTGACAGGTCTTGGGGGGTGTGGGTGTGGGTGCGGGTTCGGTGGGGGCGGGCGTTGTGCGCAGTTCCCCGCGCCCCTGATGCCTGCGGCGGCCTGGCTCGGCTTCGGTGGGGGCTTGTGTAGCGCGTGCGGTGGGTTGTGGGTCGGGGCCGGGGTGGGGGGTATCCGTCCTCGGTCCGGCGGTTGCTGTTGCTTGAGCAGGGCTCGGTAACGGACGCCGGCCGCTGCGGGCGGACACCCCCCACCCCGTCCCCTTCCCGCCGTACGCGGCCAACGGCCCGAGGTGGCGCGCGGTCCGGCGAACGGTCGGTGGGGGCGGGGTGGGGGATGTCCGCGGGGCGGCGACGTTCCGTGGGGGTGCGCGAGGGATGTCAGACGGCCCGTCCTGGCGCAGACCAACCGCACCCCCCTAGGGGCGCGGGGAACTGCGCGAACAGCCCCCACCGGCCCGCACCCGCCCTACAACCGCACCCGGCACCCCCTAGGCGCCCCGCCCAAGCCCAGCGCAGCGGCCCCGCGGGGAACTGCGCGAACAGCCCCCACCTACCCGCAAGCGCCCCACAACCGCACCCGGCACCCCCCTAGGCGCCCCGCCCAAGCCCAGCGCAGCGGCCCCGCGGGGAACTGCGCGACCAGCCCCCACCTACCCGCAAGCGCCCCACAACCGCACCCGGCACCCCCCAAGGCCGCACCCCCACCCATGGCGCCCCAGAACCGTTTGTCACAATAGGCGGACGCTTGTGCGTGCGTTCACAAACCGTCGACGTACCTCCCACCGAAGGTGACCCGTGGACCTCAAGACAGCCTCCGCCATCCGACGCCTCCGCCTGATCTCCGTGCCGGAGGGTGTCTCTTGGATCATCCTGGCGACCTGCACCGTCATCAAGTACACGGTCGCGTCCGGCTTCGACGTCGCGCCCGTGCTCGGTCCGATTCACGGCGTGCTGTTCATCCTCTACGTGATTTTCTGGGCGGACGCCTGGAACCGCACCAAGTGGGCCAAGGGCAAGGCGGCCCTCTACTTCGCGTACTCGGTCATCCCGGGCGGTGGCTTCGTCATCGAGCGGGCTCTGCGCCGCGAGTCCGAGGACGCGGTCATCGCCTCCCGGGCCCGTAAGGAGAAGGACGGAGTCGTGAACGCATGATCGTCGCCTTTTCCGTGACGCCGCTCGGGGTCGGCGAGGACGTGGGTGAGTACGTCGCCGACGCGGTGCGGGTCGTTCGTGAGTCGGGGCTGCCCAACCGCACCGACGCCATGTTCACCTCGATCGAGGGGGAGAGCTGGGACGAGGTGATGGACGTGGTGAAGCGTGCCGTGGCCGCCGTGGAGGCGCGGGCGCCCCGCGTGTCGCTGGTCCTCAAGGCGGACATCCGGCCCGGAGTGACGGACGGTCTGACCTCCAAGGTGGAGACGGTGGAGCGGCATCTCGCCGACTGACGCAGCCTGAAGGTGAACCCCGGCCCGCGCGGGTCGGGGTTTTCTTGTGCCCGATGTTTGAGCGATCGCTCAAAAGTGTGTATCTTTCGGGTCAGGGAGTTTGAGCGATCGCTCAAACACTGTGCTCACCTGGGGGAATCAGTGGGGCTCTACATCGAGGCACGTATGCGTGCCGATCTCGACGACCTCTGGGCGCGGACCCAGGAACCGTCGCAGCACCAGCGCTGGGACCTCCGCTTCACGCGGATCACCCACCTCCCGCGCGCGGAGGGCGAACCGCAGCGCTTCCGGTACGCCACGCGCGTGCTGCCCGGTCTCACCGTCGCCGGTACCGGAGTCTCCGCGGGGGAGCGGGAGCGTCCCGACGGCACCCGTACTTCCGCCCTGCGCTTCTCCTCCCCGCACCCCCTCTCGCTCCTCGCGGAGGGCAGCGGGTACTGGCGCTACATCCCCGACGGCGACGGTGTCGTCTTCCTCACCGGCTACGACTACCGCCCCCCGCTGGGGCCGCGTCGGCGCCGTGGCCGACCGCCTGCTCTTCCGGCCGCTCATCGGGTGGGCGACGGCCTGGTCCTTCGACCGGCTGCGCCTGTGGCTGGAGCGGGGGATCTCCCCGGAGCGGGCGCTGTGGAACTGGCTCGCGGAGCTCCTGGTCCGCGCCCTTGTCGTGCTCGTCTGCGCCACCGGCCTCGGTCAGGAGCGCTTCCTGGAGCTCTTGGGGCCGCTGGCGGCGTCGATGGCCTACGTCTCACCGCTTGTCCTCGCCCTCGCGATCTCCCTGGCCCTGTTCACGTCACCCCTGCCCGGCACCCCGGCCGCCCGCCGCTGTCTGCGCCGGCCGTCCACGCGCGTGAGTGCGCCGCGTGTCCTTCGCACCCTGGAGACTCCGCGATGACCTCGATGTTCCGCACGGTGATGGGCGCCGACTTCGACCGCCTCCACCCGCGGCTCCAGCGCCGTTTCTCGGTCGGCCTGACCACCGGGGAGGCCTGCACCGGACGGGGTGTCATGGACCGCGTCTGGCACGGCGGGGCCTTCGTGAAGCCCTTCCTGGCCCTCGGCGCGACCCGCAACATCCTGGTGCCGAGACCGGGACGGGACGTGCCGTTCGTGATCGAGAACGTGCCCTACGTGGACACCCACGGCCGTGAGACGGTGACCTTCGTGCGCACCTTCCAGCTGCCCGGCGGACCCCGCCGCTTCGACGCCCAGATGGTGCTGAGTCCCCAGGGCGACCGCATCCTCGACTACCTCGGCACCCACCAGCACCTGGCCAGCGAGCTGCACTTCCACGCCGAGCCCGACGGCTCGCTGCTGATCCGCTCCGGGGAGCACCGGTTCCGGGAGGGCGTGGTGGACGTCCGGGTGCCCGAGCTGATCGGCGCGACGGCGGAGGTGAGGGAGTCGTACGACGAGCGGGCGGGCCGTTTCCGGATCAGCGTCCGGGTCGTCAACCGGTACTTCGGCCCGCTCTTCGGCTACGAGGGCTCCTTCGAGGCGGCGTACAGCGACATCGCGGCCTGCGGAGTTCGCCCCGGTCTCCGTCCCCTCCGCGAGGAGGCACGCGCATGAGCCCCGAGTCCGCCAAGTCCCTGGAGACCAAGACCAAGCTCCTGGAGGGCGCCCTGCGCACCCTCACCGAACAGGGCATCGCCAAGACCTCCGCCCGCACGGTCGCGGCGGCCGCCGGGGTCAACCAGGCGCTGGTCTTCTACCACTTCGGCACGGTCGACGAACTCCTCGCCGCGGCCTGCCGCTACGGGGCGGAGCGCGCGGTCGCCCGCCACCGGGAGCGGCTGGCCGCAGTGACCTCCCTCTCGGAACTCCTCGCGGTGGGACGGCAGGTCCACGAGGAGGAGCGGGCCGGAGGACATGTGGCCCTGCTCGGCCAGCTGCTGGCCGGCGCCCAGACCCACGCCACCCTCGGGCCGGCCACCGCGGCGGGCCTGGAGCTGTGGATCGCCGAGATCGAGAAGGTGCTCACCAGGGTCCTCGCGGCGACGCCCTTCGGTGAGTTCGCCGACCCCGCGGGCCTGGCCCGGGCGGTGGCCGCGTCCTTCGTGGGCATGGAGCTGTACGAAGGGGTCGACGCGGCCGGTGCCACCGCCGCCCTGGACGCACTGGAGCAGCTCGGCGTGCTCGTCGCCGCGCTGGAGGACCTGGGCCCGGTCGCCCAGCGCGCCGTACGTCACCATCTCCGCAGGACCGGCCGCCGCTGACCCCGTCCGCGCCCCGACCCGAGAGGAACCCCGTGTCCGACAGCCTCTACGAGACCCTGGACGACCGTTTCCGGCCCTGCACCAACGGCGACAGCAGGTTGGAGGTCCTGTACGACGGCTGCCGCTGGGCGGAAGGCCCCGTCTACCTGCCCGCCTGGCGTCAGCTGATCTGGAGCGACATCCCCAACGACCGCCTCCTGCGCTGGGACGAGGCCACCGGCACGGTCGGCGTCTTCCGCACACCGGCCGGGAACATCAACGGCAACACCGTCGACCCCGGGGGCCGCCTCGTCAGCTGTGAACAGGGCAACCGCCGCGTCACCCGCACCGAACCCGACGGCACGATCACCGTCCTGGCCGAGCGCTACCAGGGCAAGCGCCTCAACAGCCCGAACGACTCCGTCGTACGCTCCGACGGCACGATCTGGTTCTCCGACCCGGACTTCGGCATCCTCAGCGACTACGAGGGGCACCGGGCCGAGTCCGAGATCGGCGCGTGCCATGTGTACCGGATCGATCCGGCCACCGGTGAGGTCTCGCTCGCGGCGGACGGGTTCGACGGACCCAACGGGGTGATCCTCTCGCCCGACGAGCAGCGGCTCTACGTCTCCGACTCGCGGGCGGCCCGGATCCACATGTACGACGTCCACGCCGACGGCACGCTCTCCGACGGCAAGGTCTTCGCCGAGGCCCCCGACGGCGTCCACTTCGACAACATCCGCTTCGACGACGAGGGCCGCCTGTGGGCTGCCGCCCTGGCCGACGGCATCCACTGCTACGCCCCCGACGGCACGCTGATCGGCCGCCTCCGGGTCCCCGAGCCGGTGGCCAACGTGACCTTCGGCGGGCCCAAGGGGAACCGGCTGTTCATCGCGGCCACGAGTTCTCTGTATTCGGTGGTGATGTCGGTGACGGGCGCGCCGCGGATCCAGGCCGTTCGGCGCTGAGGCGTCACGTCAGGCGGCGTGCGAATTGCGCCGGTGTTGCGTGGTACTGCTTCTTGAAAGCGCGGATGAAGTGGCTGCTGTCGGTGAAATGCCACCGCGCGGCGGCCTCGGAGACGGTGAGCCGTGACCCGGAGGCGGTGAGCGCCTCGGCCGCTTCCTCCAGGCGTCGGCGGCGGATGTAGGCGCTGAACGACTCGTCCAGACTCGCGAAGGCCCGCTGCAGGGTGCGTACGGAGACGTGCAGGTGCGCGGCGACCGTGGCCGGCGACAACTCGGCGTCGGTGAGCCGGGCATCGGCCAGGTCCTTGGCCGCCTGTGCCAGCGCCGGGGTGAAGGCGGGCTCGCGGTCGTCGAAGTGGTCGAGGACCAGTCCCTTGGCCAGTTCGAGCAGGGCGTTGCGGGCCGCGTGCGCGGCCGCCGGGCCGAGGTCGCTCACGGTCCGCTGGACCATGGTGGTATGCGCCATGAGGATCTGCGCCGCGGGCGAGGCGGCCTGGCCGGTGCGTGGTTTCCCGGCGACCAGGGGCCGCAGGGCGTCGCCGGGGAAGTTGAAGATGCGGGTGCCGATCAGGGGGGTGGTGTGGAAGTGATTCTCCGTCACGACGTGGTGCATGAAGTAGGCGCCGGCCGAGACGTACGCGTCACCGCCCTGATCGTGCGGGTCCTGCAGGGCCACCGCGCCGCGCAGCCCGACGTACAACCTGATCTGATCGTGTTCGTACGTCCCGACTGCCTGGGTGCTCACGGGTGAGGATGCCCAGATCTCGTTGACGGCGGTGTCTTCCAGGGTCACCGAGCGCATCGTTCCCTGGAAGCCGTCGACCGTGGAGGCGCTGAATTCCGGCAGCGGGTACAGGTCCCCCATACGGTCGTTCCAGGTGTCGATGAACGGCTCCCACGTCCCCCGACCGGTGCCGGTGGAGTCGGCGTCGACGTGGAACGTGCCCACCTTGCTGGTCGGCCCGAGTAACCGCGGTCTGCTCGTCATGTGCTCTCCGCCCCCATGAGGATGTCGCCGGAATCCCATTCCGTGTCGCGAAGGTACACCCGTTCTACGTACACCTGTTCCTACGCTGGTGAAGCTTCAACCTCCGCAAACGATCTCCCGCCAAGTGAGAAGGCCTATGAAGGCAGTGCGTTTCCACCAGTACGGCGACCCCGACGTCCTGCGCCACGAGGACGTGGAACAGCCGGATCCAGGCGCCGGGCAGGTGCGGGTCCGGGTCGCGGCGACGTCGTTCAACCCGGTCGACGCCAACATCCGCGCCGGTTTCATGCAGGGACCGATCCCTGTGACGCTGCCGCACACACCCGGCATCGACCTCGGCGGCACGGTCGACGCGCTCGGCGAAGGCGTGACCGGCATCCAGGTGGGGGACCAGGTCATCGGATTCCTGCCGATGGCGGGACCCGGCGCCGCCGCGGAGTACGTCCTGGCACCGGCCGAGGCCCTGACGCCCGCGCCCAAGAGCGTCGCGCTGTCCGACGCGGCCGCGCTGCCGCTGGTGGGCCTGACCGCATGGCAGGCGCTGTTCGAGCACGCCGAGCTGACCGCCGGGCAGCGTGTGCTGATCAACGGCGCGGGCGGAGCGGTCGGCGGCTTCGCCGTGCAGTTGGCCAAGCAGGCCGGTGCCCACGTGATCGCCACGGCCGGTCCGCGCAGCAGTCCGCGCGTCACGGCGGCGGGCGCGGACGAGGTCGTCGACCACACGACCGCCGACGTCGTCGCGACGGTGAGCCGGCCGGTCGACGTCGTGCTCAACCTCGCGCCGGTCGACCCCGCGCAACTGGCCGCGCTCCTCGGCCTGATCCGCCCCGGCGGCGTCCTGGTGAACACCACCGTGTGGATGCCCGCGCCCACCGACGAGGAGCGCGGCGTACGCGGCATCGACCTGTTCGTCCGGAGCGACGCGGAGCAGCTGGCGCACCTGGTGGAGCTGATCGACGGCGGCGAGCTGCGCGTCGAGGTCGCCCGGCGGGTGCCGCTGGCCGAGCTGCCGGCCCTGCACGCCGACGCCGCCGCGGGCGTACTGCCCAGCGGCAAGGTCGTCGTCACGCCCGGCGCCTGACACCCACCTGACTGAGCTGTGAAGGAGACGACCAGGATGATCCCCGACGACGATCTGTCGCGCTCGCTGACCGTGGCGAACCCCGACGACCCCGGCACGACGTACATCTCACTGGTGGGCAACACCTACGGCATGCTGATCACCGGCGAGCAGACCGACGGCCGGTACTGCCTGATCGACATGCGCGTCCCCGACGGCGGCGGCCCGCCGCCGCACCGGCACGACTTCGAGGAGATGTTCACGATCCTCGAGGGCGAGATCGAGTTCACCTTCCGTGGCGAGAAGCACACCGTGGGGGCCGGGTCCACGATCAACATCCCGGCCAACGCGCCGCACAACTTCCGCAACGCGTCGGGTGCGCCGGCCCGCATGCTGTGCATGTGCACCCCGGCCGGCCAGGACGAGTACTTCACGCGCATCGGTGATGTCGTCGCCGGCCAGGACGCACCGCCCCCGCGGCTGTCGGACGACGAACTCGCCGAACGCCGCCGCCGGGCCGCCGAGTTGGCGTCGACCTACCGGAGCGAGTTCCTGTAGCCATGACCACACTCCTCATCGGCCCGGCCGACAAGACCGTCACCATCACCGTTCAGCAGCGGACCCGCACGGCACCCCGGGACGCCTTCCGCATCCTGGTGCCCATCGACCTCCCCACCGTCTTCCGCCCGGTGGCCCCGTTCCCCGGCATCAGCAGCGTGAAGAACCAGACCGAGGCCTGGGACCACGCGGGCCCGCGAAGAAACCCGCAGTTCGACGACGGCTCCCAGGCCGACGAAGAACTCACCGAGTACGTACCGGGCTCCAGCTTCGCCTACCAGATCACCGGCTTCACCAACGTCCTCTCCCGCCTCGCGGCCGGAATCCGGGGCGAGTTCAACGTCAACCCCGACGGTGACGGCACACTCATCCGCTGGACCTACGAGTTCAAGCCGCTGCCCGGCCGCCGCTGGATCCTCGCCGGCCCCTTCGCCCCGCTCTGGCGCCGCTACATGGTGGCCGCCCTCGACCGGTGCGTCCACGTCATCGAAACAACGGGGCTGCTCCCTGAGGGCGAGGGTGACAGTCGGTGATCATTCGTTGCACAGAGGGGTGATTCGTCATGGAAGGAACACGGCTCCGGCCCGCCGTCTGAAAGGCGAGACGGTGCTGACCACCATGTGACCGGCCGGTAAGGTCGTTGCCGTGCCGAAGCCGCTCAGTCTTCCCTTCGACCCCATCGCCCGCGCCGACGAACTCTGGAAGCAGCGCTGGGGAAACGTGCCGTCCATGGCCGCGATCACCTCGATCATGCGGGCGCACCAGATCCTGCTCGGTGAGGTCGACGCGGTGGTCAAGCCGTACGGGCTGACGTTCGCGCGCTACGAGGCGCTGGTGCTGCTCAACTTCTCCAAGGCCGGCGAGCTGCCGATGTCGAAGATCGGCGAGCGGCTCATGGTGCACCCCACGTCGGTCACCAACACCGTGGACCGCCTGGTCAGGTCCGGTCTGGTCGACAAGCGCCCCAACCCCAACGACGGCCGCGGCACCCTCGCCTCCATCACCGACAAGGGCCGCGAGGTCGTCGAGGCGGCCACGCGGGACCTCATGGCGATGGACTTCGGGCTCGGCGTGTACGACGCCGAGGAGTGCGCGGAGATCTTCGCGATGCTGCGGCCGCTGAGGGTGGCGGCGCGGGACTTCGACGAGGACTGACCCGGGGCAAGATCTCCCGGAACGGACGGTTACGCTCGACGGCATGAAGAAGAGCGTGCTGACCCGCTACCGCGTCCTGGCCTACGTCACCGGTGTGCTGCTGGTCCTGCTGTGCCTGAGCATGATCGCCAAGTACGGCCTGGACATCGACGGTGCCGCGGACTTCACCCGCGTCGTCGCGATCGCGCACGGCTGGCTGTACGTCGTCTACCTCGTCTTCGCCTTCGACCTGGGCTCCAAGGCGAAGTGGCCGGTCGCCAAGCAGCTGTGGGTCCTGCTTGCCGGGACGATCCCCACCGCGGCCTTCTTCGTCGAGCGCAGGATCAGCCACGAGCTGGAGGGCAAGCTCACCGACGGCACCCCGGCGCCCGTGAAGGCGTAACCCCCACCGCCGTACCGCACGCGTACGGCGGTCGTTCTTCGACGTTTACTTGGACGTCCTAGTACCTTCGAAGGTATGGACGCTGACGCCATCGAAGAGGGCCGCCGACGCTGGCAGGCCCGGTACGAGGCCTCGCGCAGGCGTGAGGCGGACTTCACCACGCTCTCCGGTGATCCCGTGGAGCCGGTGTACGGGCCGCGGCCGGGGGACGCGTACGAGGGCTTCGAGCGGATCGGGTGGCCGGGGGAGTACCCCTTCACGCGCGGGCTGTACCCGACCGGCTACCGGGGGCGGACCTGGACCATCCGGCAGTTCGCCGGCTTCGGGAACGCCGGGCAGACCAACGAGCGGTACCGGAAGATCCTCGCCAACGGGGGCGGCGGCCTCTCGGTCGCCTTCGACATGCCGACGCTCATGGGGCGCGACTCCGACGACCCCCGCTCGCTCGGCGAGGTCGGCCACTGCGGGGTCGCCATCGACTCCGCCGCCGACATGGAGGTCCTGTTCCAGGACATCCCCCTGGGTGACGTGACGACGTCCATGACCATCAGCGGACCCGCCGTCCCCGTCTTCTGCATGTACCTGGTCGCGGCCGAACGGCAGGGCGTGGACCCCTCCGTCCTCAACGGCACGCTCCAGACGGACATCTTCAAGGAGTACATCGCGCAGAAGGAGTGGCTCTTCCAGCCCGAGCCCCATCTGCGCCTGATCGGCGACCTGATGGAGTACTGCGCGGCCGGCATCCCCGCCTACAAGCCGCTGTCCGTCTCCGGGTACCACATCCGCGAGGCCGGCGCGACGGCCGCGCAGGAGCTGGCGTACACGCTCGCGGACGGGTTCGGGTACGTGGAGCTGGGGCTGTCGCGCGGCCTGGACGTCGAGGTGTTCGCGCCCGGGCTCTCCTTCTTCTTCGACGCGCACCTCGACTTCTTCGAGGAGATCGCCAAGTTCCGTGCCGCGCGGCGCATCTGGGCACGCTGGATGCGGGACGTGTACGGGGCGCGGTCCGAGAAGGCGCAGTGGCTGCGGTTCCACACCCAGACCGCGGGGGTCTCGCTGACCGCGCAGCAGCCGTACAACAACGTCGTCCGTACGGCCGTAGAGGCGCTCGCGGCGGTGCTGGGCGGTACCAACTCCCTGCACACCAACGCCCTGGACGAGACCCTCGCACTGCCCTCCGAACAGGCCGCGGAGATCGCGCTGCGCACCCAGCAGGTGCTCATGGAGGAGACCGGGGTCGCCAACGTGGCCGATCCGCTGGGGGGTTCGTGGTTCGTCGAGCAGTTGACGGACCGGATCGAGGCGGACGCGGAGAAGATCTTCGAGCAGATCAAGGAGCGGGGGCTCAGGGCGCACCCCGACGGGCAGCACCCCGTGGGGCCCATCACGTCCGGCATCCTGCGCGGCATCGAGGACGGGTGGTTCACGGGCGAGATCGCCGAGTCCGCCTTCCGGTACCAACAGGCCCTGGAGAAGGGCGAGAAGAGGGTCGTGGGGGTGAACGTCCACCACGGCTCGGTCACCGGGGACCTGGAGATCCTGCGGGTGAGCCACGAGGTGGAGCGGGAGCAGGTGCGGGTGCTGGGCGGTCGTCGGGCCGCCCGGGACGCGGCCGCCGTGCGAACCGCCTTGGAGAGCATGCTCGTTGCCGCGCGGGACGGGTCCAACATGATCGGGCCGATGCTGGACGCGGTGCGGGCGGAGGCGACGCTCGGGGAGATCTGCGGGGTGCTGCGGGAGGAGTGGGGGGTGTACACGGAACCCGCGGGGTTCTAGGTTCCCGCCGTTCCCGTATCAACGTAACGATCCGATCACTTGGCGCCGGGTTTTGTCTGCCGCTGTCGTGATCTGAGACGTTCATGAGAATTATTTGACCTTTCCGTGAAGATCACTGCCGTGAGAGCGTCATGGCGTAAGCGGCGGCGCCGGCCCTGGGAGGGTTAAGCGTCGGCGCATGACACGGGGGGTGTCGCGGGCGACGGCCGACTTGTCTGTCATGCCCATGGTCTGTGCTGCCGAGCGATCGAGAGATTGTTGGGCAGACTGACATGGAATTGTTCCGAGACGTCGGCAGACGCCGGCGGCGTTTGCGCCAGGCGGTGACGAGAGGCGTCGGCGGGACGGCTCTGGTCACGGCGGCCGCCGTACTGATGGGCCTGGTCCAGGCCGCACCGGCGACGGCCGACACCGCGCCCGAAGCGGATAGCGGCCTCTACCGCAACAGCATCGGCGAGGACCCGCGGCTCGACCGCTGCATAGTCGGCTTCGCGCTGCACGTCGGCGGCGCGAACATGAAAGCCAAGGCCATCGAGGGCCTGAAGGGCTCCAGCGAGGAGCTGTACGCCGCCATCGGGGACCGTGGCTGGATCGGGCTCGGGCCCCTGGGGCAGGCGGCGGACGCGGACGAGGAGGCCGGCAGCGCCTACGGGGAGGCTTTGGACGCCCGTACTGAAGGACTGACCGCCGCGAACAGGCCGTATGCCGAATCGGCCTACACCAGTGACGACATGCTGTGGCACGCGCCGGAATTCGGCGCGGAGGTCCTGCAGTTCACTCTGTCCACGCAACGGCAACTGGCGGGCAAGCTCGGCTGGGACGGGCACACCAACGCCAGTGCCGAGGCGATCGCACGGGCCAGGGAGATCACCGAGGCCAACCGGGACACGAACGAGACGGCGGACAACTGGGCCGCCCACGACATGCTCTCGGAATCCTCCGTCAACCAGACGCAGTTCTCCGGCGGGACGACGGCCAGCGACATCGCGCTCTACCTCAAGTTCGGTGGCTTCGCGAAGGAGGCACCTGCCGAGGGATCCGCCCAGTACCGCATCCTCGTCGAGGACCTCAAGCAGGCCTGGGCCGCGTGTGACCACCAGAACCCGGTCGACGTCCGGCGGGTGCTCAACGCCCCGGTGATGACCGCGATGGCCGAGTGGGAACGGGAGTACGCCTCCCAGGCGGCCCCACGCGCCACGATCATCCAGGCCGAGGCGGACGCCGCAGTCGCCACCCGCGAGGCCACGGACGACATGATCGAGGCCATCGGCCAGGCGTGGCGGGCCGAGCAGATCCTGACCTGGCGCAAGTACTGGCAGGACAAGCTCGCCGCCGACCCGGGCGCCCTCAGCCCGCCCGACCAGGCGTTCTACGACAAGGCCGACGCCGACCTCGCCCAGGTCCGCGACAACGTGGCCGCACTGGTGCCCTCGGCCGAGCGGCACGCCGCCGAGGCCGCGACCGCCGCTCAGAAGGCGTCCACCGCGCAGCAGCAGGCGTGGGGCATCGCCGACGCCGACAACGTGCCGCGCGGGCGCGGTCTCATGTACGCCCAGCAGTCGGTCCAGGTCGCCCGCGCCTCCAGCGCCGCCGCCGAGGCCGCCGCCAAGGCGACCCGCACCGCGCTGGCAGCGGCCGACGCGACCGTCGCCGACAGCGAGACCCTGCTGGCCAAGGCGCAGACCCAGTCCCACGCGGTGAACACGGAGTTCCGCCGGATCGCCGCGGAGGAGGCCGCCGCCCAGGCGAAGGCCGCCGCGGACACCGCTGACGCCGAGGCGAAGGCCGCCGCGGACAGCGCCACCACCGCGAAGCAGGCCAAGGCCACCGCCGAGTCGGAGGGCGACGAGGCCCGCGAGGCCGCGGCCACCGCGCAGACCAAGCGCGCCGCGGCCGAGGTGGAGAAGGCCACCGCCGTCGCCTCCCGCGCCCAGGCCGCGGCCGAGCGCGCCAAGGCCGGCGAGGCCGAGGCACAGGCGGCCACCCGGCAGACCGCCGCCGAGGCGGCCAAGTCGGCCGCCACGACGTCCGCCGGCACCGCCAAGGACAAGCGGACCGCCGCCGACGCCAAGGCGAAGGCCGCGGCCACCGCTCGTTCCGCCGCCGTCGCCGCGCTCCAGAAGAAGCGGGCCACCGCGGCCCGTGCCGCCGCACTCCAGGCAGCCGCGACGGCCGCCGCGGGCACTTCGGCCGCCGGGGAGACCCGCGAGGCCGCCGACAAGGCCCGCACGGCCGCGTCGGAGGCCGCCACCGCGGCCGCCGCCGCACAGACCGCCGCCGACGAGGCCAAGGCCGCCGCGGTCGCCGCCCGTTCCGCCGCCACCAAGGCCGAGGCGGCCGCCGAGCGCGCCCGGGCGAACGCCGACGAGGCATGGTCGTCGTACCTGAAGGCGACCGGAGCCGCCGCGAACGCGCACGCCGCGGCCGCCAAGGCCCTGGACGCCGCCCAGGACGCAGCGCTGCGCGCCGACAACGCCGCCACCGCCTCGGAGAACGCCACCGAGTCGGCCAAGAAGGCCGCCGAGGAGTCCGCCGCCGCGGGCATCGGGGCCGCGTCCGCCGTCACCACGGCCGCCACCGCGTCCGGCCGCGCCTACGCCGCCGGACAGGCCGCGCTCGCCGCCCGCGACAGCGCGGGTCAGGCCGTCGCCGCCGCCAACGATGCCGTCGCCATCGGCACTCCGTACCAGGAGAAGGACGCCTCCGCCGCGTTCGCCGTACTGGTCGGACAGACCTCGAAGACCCTCGCGGAGCAGCAGGCCGCCGCGGCCGAGGCCAAGGCAGACGAGGCCGCGGAAGCCGCCGAAGCCGCACAGCGGGCCGCCGACCAGGCGCTCGGGGACACCAAGCTCGCCGCAGAGGCCGCCGCGCGGGCGGCGACCGACTCGGCGCGCGCCACCCAGGCAGTCGCCCGCGCCCAGGCGTCCGCGACCGAGGCCCAGAACGCGCAGACGGCCGCGCGGAAGGCGGCCGAGTCCGCCACCGGCCACGCCCAGCAGGCCGGTTCGGACGCCGTGAGCGCCCGTAACACCGCCGGTGAGGCGGAGACCGAGGCCACCCAGGCCGACCGGGAGGCCACCGAGGCCGAACGCAGCGCCGCGCAGGCCGACGAGCTCGCCGAGCGGGCGTCCGGCGCCGCGGGCGACGCCGCGAACGAGGCGACCGAGGCCGAGCAGAACGCCAAGGACGCCGAGGCCAAGGCGGCCGACGCCGACGCCGACAGCAACGCGGCCGAGGACGCCGCCGCTCAGGCCGAACAGGAACAGCGCGAGCAGAACGAGGCCGAGCGGCAGGACGCCCTGAAGGACGGCAACACGCCGATCGAGGGCGGTTCGGACAACTGGGCGGTGCTGGGCGCGCAGGAGAAGCAGATCCTCCTGGACGCCTGCGGTCAGACCTGTCTCGACGCCTACCAAGACGCGCTGACCGCGGTCGCGGTGGACCTGGTCGAGTGGACGTCCGCGAACGGCGGGCAGATCCTCCTCGACGAGTTCGGCACCGCCAAGGTCAAGCAGTGCCTGGCCGTCGACGGCACCGAGGACTGCCTGTGGTCCCTTGTGGACATCCCGTCCTCCGCGGTGATCGTCGGCCGGATTCCCGCCCTCGCCGAGGCCATCGAGAAGGTCGCCACCGGAGTCCGGCGGATCTTCCTGGACGCCTATGACGGCAGGGGCAAGCTGGTCGAGCTGACCCGGCTCATCAGCGACAAGCGCAGCACGCCCCGCCTGGACCAGTGCGTCGCCGGGGTCGCCCTGCACGTCGGCGGCGCCGGCATGAAGGCCAAGGCCATCGAGGGGCTGACGGGCACCGCCGCCGAGCTGCACGCCGTCGTGGGCGACATCGGCTGGATCGGGCTCGGACCGCTCGGCCGGGCCCGGGACAAGGACCGTGACGCGGCCCTCGTCTACCGGGACACCTCGGCCGCCCGCACCTCCGGCCTGGAGGACGCCAACCGCCCGTACGCGATGAGCTCGTACACCGACGAGATCTCGCTGCACGCACCCAAGTTCGACGCCGATGTCCTGAAGTTCACCCTGTCCACGCAAGCGGAACTCGCCGGACGGCTCGGCTGGGACGGCCACAGCAACGCCGGCCCCGAGTCCGTCGCGCGAGCCCGGCAGATCACCGCGGACAACCGCGGCAAGGACATCTGGAACGACTGGGCCGCGGACCAGATGCTGCGGGACTCCTCGGTCGACCAGATGAGGTTCGCCGGCGGGACCACGGCCACCGACGTCGCGTCCTACCTCCGGCACGGCGGCTTCCTGAGCGAGGCACCCGCCGCGGACTCGGCCGAGTTCCGCTTCGAGGTGGAGAACCTCAAGCAGGCCTGGTCGTCCTGCGACCACCAGGACCCGGTCGACCCGCACAACGCCCTGGGCGCGGTCGTCTCCACGGCGACCGCCGAGTGGAACGCGGAGTACGCCGCCCAGGGCGCCTCGCGCGCCGCCATCCTGCAGGCCGAGGCGGACGCCGCCGCGGCCACCCGGGTCGCGACCGACACCATGATCGAGGCGATCGGCCAGGCCTGGCTCGCCGAGCAGATCCTGCTCTGGCAGAAGTACTGGCACGACACCCTCGAGAACGACCCCCACAGCATCCTCAAGCCCAAGAAGGCGCTGTTCGACCGGGCCAACACGGACCTGGCCCGCGCCCGCGGGAAGGTACAGGCCCTCGTCACCACGGCCAAGCAGCAGGCGACGGCGGCCCAGACCGCGGCCACGCGCGCGGTGACGGCCCAGCAGCAGGCGTACGGCATCGCGGACGCGGCTGAGGTGCCGCGCGGCCGGGGTCTGATGTACGCCCAGCAGTCGGTGCAGGTGGCCCGAGCCTCCGGGGCCGCCGCGACCGCCGCCGCCAAGGCGACGGAGACGGCCCTGAACGCGGCCGACGCCACGGTCTCCACCTCGCAGGCGCTGCTGGCGCTGGCGAAGACCGAGGCGCACGCGGTGAACACCGAGTTCCGCCGCATCGCCGCCCAGGAGGCCGCCGCCCAGGCGAAGGCCGCCGCAGACAAGGCCGACGCATACGCCACCTCCGCAGCCGACAACGCGGCCATCGCGAAGAAGGCCAAGGAGGACGCGGCCCGCGAGGAGGAGGAGGCCCGCCAGGCCGCCGCCGACGCGCAGCGGACCCGCGCAGTCGCCGAGCTGGAGCGCGCCAACGCGGCGGCCTACCGGGCCACCGCCGAGCACGAGCGGGACATCGCCTCCGGCCACGAGGCCGACGCCGTCGCCCAAGGCCGGATCGCGAGCGACGCCCGCGCCTCGGCCGAGGCGTCCGGCACGGTCGCCTCCGACAAGCGAAAGGTGGCCGAACAGGCCGAGAAGGATGCCGTCGCCGCCCGCGACGGCGCCCTGGAGGCGGAGCAGCGGCGCGACTCGCTGATCGCGAAGGCCGAGGCCCTGGAGGCAAACGCCGCCGCCGACGAGGGGACGGAGGCGGCCACGGCGTCCCGTGCCGCCGCCACCGACGCCCGCTCGGCCGCGAACACCGCCACCACGGCGGCCACCAACGCCCGCGCGTCGGCGAACGCGGCCACGGCCGCCGCCGTCAACGCGCGCGAGGCCGCGACCAAGGCACAGGGCGCCGCGGCCCGGGCCCGGTCCGCGGCCGACGCCACCTGGGCGTCGTACCTGATCGCCGCCGGATCCGCCGCCACCGCGCACGCGAAGGCGGCCGAAGCCATCGACGCCTCCGAGGCGGCCGCGTCCGACGCCAAGGGCGCCAAGGCGGAGTCCGACAAGGCGAACGCGGCGGCCAAGACCGCCAAGACCGAGGCTGCGGCCGCACGTAGCGAGGCGCAGCAGACCGCGAACTGGGCGGCGGTGACCGCCGGCAAGGCGCAGGCGGCCGTGGCGTCCTCGCTCGCGGCCCGCGACACCGCCGCCGCGGTGACCCGACCGGCACAGGAGGCGATCGCCCTCGGCACGCCGTACCGGCAGGAGGACAGTTCCGCCGCCTTCGCGGTCCTGACGGGGCAGTCGTCCCTGACGGTGGCTCAGCAGCAGGCGACCGCCGCGGCTGCCACGGCCGGTCTCGCCGAGGAGTTCTCGACCGAGGCGAAGGCCCTCGCGGCGCAGGCCGCGGCCGACATGAAGCTGGCCCTGGAGGCGTCGGCCGCAGCCGCCGCCGACGCGCTGCGCGCCGCCAAGGCGTATCAGCGGGCCCAGGCCTCGGCCAACCAGGCCGCGGCCGACGCCAAGGCCGCGCAGGCGTCGGCGACCCGTGCCGACGGCTACGCGTACGCGGCAGGCGTCGACGCGATGGCGGCGAACTGGGCGGCGAACGACGCCGAGCAGGACGCCGTCGCCGCCGACCACGCGGCGACGGAGGCGGAGCACGACGCCGCCCACGCCCGCGAGGCCGCCACCCAGGCGGAGTCCGACGCGGCCGCCGCCCGTACCGCCGCCGACAAGGCGGAGATCGACGCGAGTGCCGCCGAGAAGGCCGCCGAGGGGGCGCGCGACGCCGCCCAGGAGGCCCAGGACGCGGCGGACCGCACCGAGTCGGCCGGCAACGGCGAACAGATCCAGCAGGGCGTCACCACCGGCATCGGTGGCGTGTGGGCGGTCCTCGACCACATCGAGTACATCGGCGAGCCACAGAACGTCGTCAAGGAGAACTGCAACCCGATCTACCACGTCGGCGACTGCACCGTCACCGCCGACATCACGTACAGGTCGCACGTCGACCTGTACATGTGTCTGGCGGAGCCGGGCTCGTACCAGTACGGCTGCCCCGGCGCGGACACCGTCTACCTCGGCCCCGACGTGACCGACCCCAAGACCGAGCGTCTGACGAACGTCATCTCCATGGTCGAGTTCAACTCGGGCATCGATCCGGTCGACATCCTGCTCGGGGACTTCATCGGCTGCGCCAAGCTGATCACCCCGGGGGTCTCGGGCGGTAGTTGGGGCGACTGCGCCTGGGCGGCGAGCTGGTTCGTCGGCGGCGCCCTGTTCAAGGGGGCCAAGGCCGCGCTGATGTCGCTGGACGCCGCTGTCAAGACCGGCATCGGCTTCACCGAGGCGTGGGTGGCGCTGCGTTCCATCGGTCTGACCGAGGGCGCCATCGCCGGCATCGGCACGAAGATCATCCAGCGGCTGCAGAAGGCCTGCGAGACGGTCGGCAAGGTCACCCCGGCCTCCTTCTCCCTCGCCGCGTTCTCCGTCTCCAGCACCCCGAATCCGCGGTGCTGGGTCGAGATGGGCGGCCCAGGCGTCTGGAACATTTCCAAGGAAGGGGGCAAGAGCGCGCGCGCCGTTGCCTACGAGTTCCAGATCACGGGAGTTCCGGAAGGCTTCGGCTATCTGGTCAGGGACACGCCGAACCCGAAGGGCGTGCTCAAGTTCGACGGCTACATCGGAGGCGTTCTCCTGGAGGCCAAGGGGCCCGGATACTCCGCCATGATGAACTCGTACAACAAGACCGTCGTCGAGGTGGACTTCGTCAAGCAGGCGAGATATCAGGTCGAAGCGGCGCCGAACACGCCGATCACCTGGCACATCGCCGAGCGGGACGTCTACGAGAAGGCCAAGCAGGTCTTCAGCGAGACGGACGACCTCAAGCGGATCACGGTCGTCTACACTCCGGCCACCACCCCCTGACCGGCGCGCCGGCGCCCCTGGAGCCTCCGGGGGCGCCGACCCCGTGTTCCTTCCCGTCGGGAGAGACGTGAGTTACGACATCTTCGTGATGCGGTTCGAGAACGGAGAGACGGTCCCGCTGGACATGGCCGTCGCCCACGAGGTCCTCGGTCCCTTCGCGGTGGCGCGGGACCCCGAGTTGGACGTCCTGTCGGTGCGGACGGCGGAGGGAGAGGAGGCGGATGTCTACCTCAACCCCCCGGACGGCATCACCTTCAACCGTTTCGGAGGGGGCGGGATCATGGACCTCCTGGCCGACCTGCTGCGCCGCCTGGACGCCGTGCTCGTCATCCCGGGTGGGCCGGTCGTGATCCGGAGCGACGAGATCCGGCGCCACCTGCCGGACGCCCTGGCGGATGACTGCCCGACGGTCGTCGCCCGCACCGGCGCGGAGATCGACCGGGCCATTCGAACCGCCTGAGCGGACGAGGAGAGAAGGCCTCTTCGGTGCGCGGAGCATCGGGGAGGCCTTTTTTCCCTTGCGGGCTCGGATGCGACGCCGTAAAAGGCGGCGATGACGCCGCCGCTGCGGACCACGGTGCACGTCATCGAAATGATGTCGGAGTTTCCCTCGTGCTGACGCCCGCGGAAAACTCCTCCGGGAACCGGAATTACGTTGTCAGCCCAGCTTCTCCAACTGCGCCTCGATCGCCGCCTCCGGAATCGCGCTCTTCTCCGGCGTCAGCATGTTCACCCCGTAGAACGCGGCGATCACCCCGCCCTTGCGGACGATCGTGTACGTCATCGGCACGGTCTGCTTGGCGACGACGTTCGTGATGCGGTAGCCGACCGCGTCGTCACCGAGGGACGGGTCCTTGAGCCGCTTGACGTCCTTGTAGGTGAGGCCGAGGGTCTTGAAGCCCTTGGCGCACTTCTTCAGAGAGGTGCGCAGGTCGGACATGACCCGCTCGGCGTTCTTCTCGGAATGCGAGGCCAGCCACATCGAGCCGATGGTGGCGTTCGTGGCCTGCGAGGGCTGCAGGGAGCGGTGTTCGACGCTCACCGCCTTGATGTGGGTGTAGCCGCCGGCGAGGCTCGCGAGGGGCTGGCACTCGGATTTGTCGGCCTCCATGTCCTGGCCCGCCAAAGTGTCCGCCTCGGAGACCTTCTTGAACTCGAAGCCGGTGCTCCTACCGGAGATGGTCGCCTTTTCCAGCGACTGCGGATCCATCGCCCCGATGCGCTTCGCCTCGGCCTCCGCCTTCTCGGCCGCGCTCGTCGGTGAACTCTCCGCGCTCGACGACGCCTTCTTGTCCGCGGCGTCGTCGGAATCCCCGCTGCACGCGGTTATCACCAACAGGGCCGGCAGTACGGCGACCACCGGAAGGGCCTTTCGCAATCTCATGCTTTTTCCTGACACTTGTCGCGGTACGCGGCAGCGGGCATCGGTGAAAAGATCTTACCGACGGAATACGGCTTTCCTCATTACGTTTTGACTACTACGTTTCGACTACACGGAACCGTCCGCGTCCGCGGCCCCTCGAAGTCCCAGCAGCAGCACGCGCGTCAGGCTGCGCACCCATGCCGCGTCGGCCGGCTCCGAGCTCACCAGGCAGCGGTGCACCACCGAGCCCGCGACGATGTCGAAGATGAGGTCCACCGTGCGGGCGGACTCCAACGGGTCTGTCTCCGGCGGGAGTTCGCCGCGGGACTGGGCGCGTGAGCGGCCCTCCAGGACCAGCCGCTTCTGCCGTTCGACGATGGACTCGCGGATGCGCCCGCGCAGCGCGTCGTCCCGTGTCGACTCCGAGATCACGGCCATGAGACCGCTCTGCGTCTCCGGTCGCTCCAGGATCGCCGCGAACTGCAGGACCACGCCCTCGATGTCGTCGGCCAGGGTGCCGCTGTCGGGGAGTTCCAGTTCGTCGAAGAGTTCGGCCACCGCGTCGACGACGAGTTCGTTCTTGCCGGCCCAGCGGCGGTAGAGGGTGGTTTTCGCGACCCCCGCGCGGGTAGCCACATCTCCCAGCGTGAGCTTGGACCAGCCCAGTTCCACCAGCGCCGCCCTCGTCGCCGCGAGGATCGCGGTGTCCGCGGCGGCGCTGCGCGGGCGCCCTGTGGCGCGTGGGGCGGGGGTGCGGCTCTGCATCCTCCGACCATAACCGGCGGTTCGAGTGGCGCAGTGAGGGAGATCACGGGGGTGGGGTACCGGGCAGGCACGCAGTGCCATTACGCTACGACTCGTAGCGAAAGCTCGCGGCGGACGTACGCGGGTGACGGCACACACGGCGGCGGGTGGGGACCCGGCGGCCGGGCCGCGCTGCACGACCGGCTTTCACATCGCTTTTCACACACGCGCGTGTACGGGGGAGGATAGGCGCATGCAGCCACGGAACATGTCCATGAGCGGTGTCGTCGACCTCGCCGCGGTGAAGGCGGCCCAGGAGGCCAAGGCGAAGGCGGAGCAGGCGCGCGCCGAAGCGGCCCGGCACGGCGGCGGCCCGGGTGCCGTCTCCCCGGCCGATCTCGTCATCGACGTAGACGAGGCGGGTTTCGAGCGCGATGTCCTGCAGCGGTCCACCGAGGTCCCGGTCGTCATCGATTTCTGGGCCGAGTGGTGCGAGCCGTGCAAGCAGCTGAGCCCGGTGCTGGAACAGCTCGTCGTCGAGTACAACGGCCGCCTGCTCCTCGCCAAGATCGACGTCGACGCCAACCAGATGCTGATGCAGCAGTTCGGGGTGCAGGGCATCCCGGCGGTGTTCGCCGTCGTCGCCGGCCAGGCCCTGCCGCTCTTCCAGGGGGCGGCCGGCAAGGAGCAGATCCAGCAGACCCTGGACCAGCTGGTGCAGGTCGCCGAGCAGCGCTTCGGGCTCACCGGTCTCACGGTCGACCCGGACGCCCAGCCGGGCGGCGGCGCCGGGGCCCAGCAGGCCGCGCCGGTGCCCGCGGGGCCGTACGACGCACTCCTCGAAGCCGCCGTACACGCCCTGGACGCCGGGGACTTCGGCGGTGCCGTCCAGGCCTACAAGAACGTACTGAGTGACGACCCCGGCAACAGCGAGGCCAAACTGGGGCTCGCCCAGGCCGAGTTGCTCCAGCGGGTGCAGAGCCTCGACCCGGCGCGGACGCGCAAGGACGCGGCCGAGAAGCCGGGTGACGCGCAGGCGCAGATCGCCGCCGCCGACCTGGATCTGGTCGGCGGTCATGTCGAGGACGCGTTCGGGCGGCTCATCGACACCGTGCGCCGCACGGCGGGCGACGAGCGGGACACCGTACGGCTTCGGCTGCTTGAGCTCTTCGAGGTGGTCGGCGCCGACGATCCGCGGGTGTCGGCCGCGCGCCGGGCGCTGTCCCGGGCCCTGTTCTGACCAGTCGCTAAACACCACGGCATGTGATGCCGGAGTGAAAAATTTGCCGTGAGAGTGTCACTGCGGCCGCGCTTTGCCAAAACTTGGCAATCGCGGCCGCTGTTACTTCCAGTAAGTCCGAGGCGTTGATCTGTCGGATTCTGTCCATCGATCAACTGCTTTGTCCTCCCTCGGTTTGCCACCCAGCGTCGCCGACCGAGACCAGCGGGTCGTTGTTCGGTTATCCGGCCGTTACTACCGAGTAACGAAGGCCCTTGTGCGGGCGGCGAGAATGCACCACGATCGGCGACGCTCGGTCCTTTCCCGTACCCCGACAGCCGGTCGGGACGCGGGATTCCGTGGGTCCCCACCGAGCAGAGCCGGCGACAGGTGCGCCGGTTCTTGGACAGGGGGGTCTTCGCCCAACCGGCGAAGCCTGTCCAGCAAGGTTGTGCGTGATGCGTGTCAGGCGCGACCAGTGGTTGTCGCTCGGGGGTGATCGCCGGTGATCGGTGCGCGGGTTCGCGCCTCCGAAGGCAGGCGCTCTCCTTCCCGAGGACGTAGCACTTCTCCCATCCCTGCCCGGCTGAGCCGTCCTTTCGGAGGGCAGTCAGGGCCAGGAGATGTACGTCCGAGAAGGAGGAAATATGGAGTCCCAGGTGCGTGGCGGGACAAGATGGAAGCGGTTCGCTGTGGTCATGGTGCCCAGCGTCGCCGCCACGGCTGTGATAGGTGTCGCCCTCGCGCAGGGCGCGCTTGCCGCGTCGTTCAGTGTGTCGGGGCAGGAGTTCAAGGTCCGGGCCGGCAAGCTCGTCGGTCATGACATGAACCAGTACGGTGCCATAGACACGGGCAAGGGTCTTGACGGCAAGGACCAGGCGCACCCGGTGTCGGTGTCGGCGTTCAGCACCGCCGAGATCACCAACATGTGTCAGTCCGTGGTCACCCCGGTCCCGTTCCTGAACAAGTCGGTCACCCTGAAGCTCACCGCGGGTGACAAGGGCACGGCTGTAAAGGCCGAGAACATCTACATCGATGTCGCGCAACTCGACTCGACAGAGGCCGTGTTCTCGGACATCAACATCGGTGTCCCGGCCGGGACCACCAGCGGGGACACCCCGAAGCCCAAGACGGCGTCCGGGGAGCAGGCCAGCCCGTTCGGGTTCGCCCAGCAGGCCAAGACGGCCGAACTGACCGATGTGAAGCAGACGGCGTGGGCCACCACGGCCGGCACCTTCAAGCTCTCCGGCCTCCACATGGGGCTGAGCTGGGGCAGCGGCGACGGAATCGAGTGCTACTAGGCGCTCAGTGACGGGCGGGGGAGCCGTTACGGTCCCCCGCCTGCCATCTCTCGCTCGTCGCTTTCACATCCCCCCACATTCTTCATCGCGAAACACCCTCATCAAGAGCAACGCCGCACCAGGGAGCTGTTTTCCATGAGCGCCGAGAGTCCTGCCGCGCCCGGCCAGTTCGCCCGCCGGAGGCAGCAGTTCCGCGCCTGGCGGGGCACCCGCCCGTTCTGGGCGGGGCTGTTCGTCATGATCAGCGGCTTTCCGATCATGTACTTCCCGTACGCGCACCTCAAGCTCGGTGGCCTGACCGTGGCCATGGCCACCACGGCGGGCGCGGGATCCCTGATCATCGGCGTGCTGCTCGTCGTCCTGGGCTTCACCCTCTGGTTCCAGAAGCACGTACGCACCTTCGCGGGTATCGCGGCGATCCTGCTGGGGCTGGTGTCCCTCCCCGTCTCCAACTTCGGCGGCTTCATCGTCGGCTTCCTCTTCGCGCTGTTCGGCGGGGCGATGGCCGTGGCGTGGGCGCCGGGCGCACCGCCCGCGGAGGAGCCGGCCACGCGGGACACGACCGGTGAGGGTGGCGCGCCCGAGGGCACGGACTACGACACCACGCTCCTGCGGCCGGTGGACCCGGTGGGCGAGCCGAACGATCTGTCAGGAACGAGCCCGGTCAACGGGGCGAACGGGAGGCACAGTGCCGGCTGACGAGGTGACCCACGGGGCTGACGTGGACGCGTCCCGTGCGAGATCCGGGCCCCGCCACGCGGCACCCAGGAAGCCACTGTTCACCAGGTTCCACGTGCCCGCGGGCAAGGCGATAGCCCTGGCGGCGATGCCGACGGCGGTTCTCATGGGGATGGGCCTCACACCCACGCTCGCGCTGGCCGATGACGCGCCGACCGCGAAGAGCCTGACGGCGGACGAGTACAAGGACTGCGTCGCGGCACTGGACGGCAGCGCCTCCCCGACCGCGTCGGCGAGTTCGTCACCCTCCACCGGTGACACCACGGCGACGCCGTCTCCTTCGGCCTCCTCCGGCTCGGGGGCGGGTTCCGGCTCGGATTCCGGCTCGGGCTCGGGCGGTTCCTCTTCGTCGGATTCAGGTTCCGACGACAAGGCCACGCCCACGCCGTCACCGTCCGCCTCCGCGAGCAAGCAGGAGAGCAGCTCCTCCTCCGGCAGCTCCGGCTCCGACACCGCCACGCCGGCTCCCTCCGCCTCCGCGAGTGACGACGGCAACCTCCTGACGGACATCGGCGACGCGATCACCGGGATCTTCACGGGCGATTCGAAGTCCGGTGAGTCGTCCAGCCCGAGCCCGACGCCGACCCCCTCGGCCTCGGCCTCCAAGAGTGCGGGCGACAGCGCGGGCGGCACCGTCAAGGAGACGACCGACAAGGTCACCGACACGGTGAAGAACACCGTGAAGGACACCACCGACACGGCGTCCAAGGCGGCGAAGGACACCAGCAAGGCCGTGGAGGACACCACCAAGGCGGCCGAGGAGGCGGCGGCGGACGCCACGGCCTCCCCGAGCCCGTCGGCGAGTTCCAGCACGGACCCGGAGGACTGCCCGGCCGCCACGGACGAGGTGGGCGACACCGAGCCCGGTATCACCGTGGCGGACAACGCCTGGACCCTCAAGGCCAGTGGGCTGCTCCTCAAGGGCGCCGACTACCAGGGCATCGTCAAGGTCAGGACCGCGAGCGGCAAGACCAAGAAGGTGCTGAAGTACGTCGTCTCCGGCGGCACCGACATCGACGACCTCCACCAGACGGTCACCCAGGGCGGCACGACGTACCACGTGCAGGCGGCCAAGGGCACGAAGTCGACGATCACCGGCGGCAAGACGACCATGTACACGGAGAGCATCTCCGGCAACCTGCTGGGGCTGATCCCGATCACCTTCAGCCCGGACAACCCGCCGCCGCTGAACATCCCGATCATCTACTTCACCAATGTGACGGTCCAGCAGGCCGCCCAGTACGGCGGAACGCTGACCGTGCCGGGGATGCGCCAGTACAGCGAGAGCTGACAGGGACCCCTCACGAACCCTTCCGGGAGCCGCAAGAAGACTGTGCCCCGCCGGGCCCGACCCGGCGGGGCACAGTCGCGGTCAGCCGCCCGTCGCCCGGCAGCCACCCGCCCCGGCCCAGCAGGACCCGTGCCCGTACGTCCACGCCCTCGCCAAGCGGCAGGGCAACTTGCTGCCGGCAACGCTGTTCGAGGCGGCGGGGGTGATGTTCGGTGACCGGGTGTTTCGACGGCCTCGACCGGCTCGACCTCGACGGCCATGTGCGGCGCTGGTCGGCGCCGGGTGTCGCCGCGGTCGAGGGGGACGTGAGTCAGTGGATGGCCGCGGCTCAGCAGTTCGCCGCTCGGCTGCGGGCTGATCCGGGCGGGCCGGCCGGGCTGACCGACGAGCAGTGGCACGAGGTCGGTCGGGCGTGGGCGGCGCTGCTGGCCGACGCCGAGCGGGCGACCGGGCCGCAGGGCGACGAGAGGCTGCTGCGGGACCTGTGGCTGCGGTCCTGGCTCCGGGAGCACGGGGGGCCGCGCCCGGGCGTGGCCCTGCTCGATCCGGGCCTGTGCTGGAACGCGCGCCGGCGGCCATGCCGATGTCGCCCCGGGAAGCGGCTGCTGCGGCCCCGCGCCGGCGGGAGCCGGACCGTGAGCGGATCATCGCGCTGCGGATGATCCGGCGGCTGCTCGCCCCGGTTCGGTCGCCGGCCCCGCTGCTCGAAGGCCACCCCCGCTGGGGCGACTTCGAGGAATGGGAGGGACTGGCCGGCGAGCTGCCGTAGCCCACCCCAGAACACCGAGGGCGCCCCCTGCCACAGGGGGCGCCCTCGGTGCCGTACGACTGCCTACTGCTGTGCGCCGCCGATGTGGTGCACCCGGAGCATGTTCGTGGTGCCCGCGACGCCGGGGGGCGAGCCGGCGGTGATGATGACGATCTCGCCCGGGTTGAAGCGGCTGATCTTGGCGATCTCCTGGTCGACCATGTCGACCATCTCGTCCGTGGTGTTCACGAACGGCACCACGTGCGACTCCACGCCCCAGCTGAGGGTGAGCTGGTTGCGGGTGTTCTCGTCGGTGGTGAAGGCGATGATCGGCTGCGACGCGCGGTAGCGCGAGAGACGCCGGGCGGTGTCACCGGACTGGGTGAAGGCCACCAGGCCGCGGCCGCCCAGGAAGTCGGCGATCTCGCAGGCCGCGCGGGCGACCGAACCACCCTGGGTGCGGGGCTTCTTGCCCGGGACCAGCGGCTGCAGGCCCTTCGACATCAGCTCCTGCTCGGCCGCGACGACGATCTTCGACATCGTCTTCACGGTCTCGATCGGGTACGCGCCCACGCTCGACTCCGCCGACAGCATGACCGCGTCCGCGCCGTCCAGGATCGCGTTGGCCACGTCGGAGGCCTCGGCGCGGGTCGGGCGGGAGTTGGTGATCATCGACTCCATCATCTGGGTCGCCACGATCACCGGCTTGGCGTTGCGGCGGCACAGCTCGATGAGGCGCTTCTGCACCATCGGGACCTTCTCGAGCGGGTACTCGACGGCCAGGTCACCACGGGCCACCATGACGGCGTCGAACGCCATCACGACGCCCTCCATGTTGTCCACCGCCTGCGGCTTCTCCACCTTGGCGATGACGGGGACCCGGCGGCCCTCCTCGTCCATCACCTTGTGGACGTCGTCGACGTCCTTGGCGTCCCGCACGAAGGACAGCGCGACCATGTCGCAGCCCATGCGCAGCGCGAAACGGAGGTCCTCGACGTCCTTCTCGCTCAGCGCGGGGACGTTCACCGCCGCGCCGGGCAGGTTGATGCCCTTGTGGTCGGAGACGACACCGCCCTCGATGACGATCGTCCGGACCCGCGGGCCCTCGACGTCCAGGACCTTCAGCTCGACGTTGCCGTCGTTGATGAGGATCTGGTCGCCACGGGAGACGTCACCGGGCAGGCCCTTGTAGGTCGTCCCGCAGATGGTCTTGTCACCCGGGACGTCCTCGGCGGTGATGACGAACTCGTCACCGCGCTCCAGCTCGACCGGACCCTCCGCGAAGGTCTCCAGGCGGATCTTCGGGCCCTGGAGGTCGGCGAGGACACCGATGGCCCGGCCGGTCTCCTTGGCGGCGGCACGGACGCGGTCGTACCGCCCCTGGTGCTCGGCGTGCGAGCCGTGGCTGAAGTTGAAACGGGCCACGTTCATGCCGGCCTCGATCAGCGAGACCAACTGCTCGTGGGAGTCGACCGCGGGGCCGAGAGTACAAACGATTTTCGAACGGCGCATGGGGCGATCCTATCGGTTTGTTTCGCAACGGAATATTCCGTCTGGCGGAAGAAACAAATGAGGGGAGGGGTGCTCAGTTGTCTCCGACCAGTGCGTAAGTCTGGGTCGCGATTTCCAATTCTTCGTCGGTCGGCACCACCGCGATTGTTACTCGCGAGTTCTCCCGCGAGATCAGCCGCGGCCCGTCCGCGCGTACGGCGTTCCGCTCCGGGTCGAGGAGCAGTCCCAGCTCCTCCAGGCCCGCCACGGCGGCCTCCCGCACCGGCGCCGCGTTCTCCCCGACCCCGGCCGTGAACGCGATCGCGTCCACCCGGCCGAGCACCGCGTAATAGGCGCCGATGTACTTCTTCAACCGGTGAATGTAGATGTCGAATGCGAGCTTCGCCTGTTCGTCACCCTCGTCGACCCGGCGGCGGATCTCCCGCATGTCGTTGTCCCCGCACAACCCGATCAACCCGCTCTTCTTGTTGAGAAGAGTGTCGATCTCGTCCGTGGACATTTTGCCAACACGCATCAAATGGAAGATGACGGCAGGGTCCATGTCTCCCGAGCGCGTACCCATCACGAGTCCCTCCAAAGGCGTCAGCCCCATGGAGGTGTCCACACACCGGCCGCCCCGCACGGCGGAAGCGGACGCGCCGTTGCCGAGGTGCAGAACGATCACGTTCACCTCGTCGGGTGACTTGCCCAGCAGCTCCGCCGTCGCCCGGGAGACGTACGCGTGCGAGGTGCCGTGGAAGCCGTAGCGGCGGATGCGGTGCGCGTCGGCGGTCTCCACGTCGATCGCGTAGCGCGCGGCGGACTCCGGCATCGTGGTGTGGAACGCGGTGTCGAACACGGCGACCTGCGGCAGGTCCGGGCGCAGCGCCCGCGCGGTGCGGATACCGGTGAGGTTGGCCGGGTTGTGCAGCGGCGCCACCGGGATCAGCCGCTCGATCTCGGCGAGCACGGCGTCGTCGATCACGGTCGGCTCCGTGAACGTCTTCCCGCCGTGCACGACACGGTGGCCGATGGCGGCCAGCTCGGGGGAGTCCAGGCCGAGCCCGTCCTTCGCCAGTTCTTCGGCCACTGCCTTCAGCGCGGCGTCATGGTCGGCGATCGGGCCGGTCCACTCACGGGACTCGCCGCCCTCGGGGGTGTGCTTGAGCCGCGAGGACTGTTCACCGATGCGCTCGACGAGTCCCACCGCGAGCCTGCTGCTGTCCCGCATGTCGAGCAGCTGGTACTTCACCGACGAGGAGCCGGAGTTGAGGACGAGGACGCGGGTGGCGCTCACTGGGCGGAAGCCTTCTCTGTCGAAGCGGTCGTGACGGTCGTGACGGTCGGGTTCTGGGCCTGGATCGCCGTGATGGCGACGGTGTTGACGATGTCCGAGACCAGGGCGCCCCGGGACAGGTCGTTGACGGGCTTGCGCAGACCCTGGAGCACCGGTCCGACGGCGATCGCCCCGGCCGAACGCTGCACGGCCTTGTAGGTGTTGTTACCCGTATTGAGGTCCGGAAAGATCAGAACCGTTGCCTGCCCGGCCACTTCCGACTCCGGCAGCTTGGTCTCCGCCACGGTCGGCTCGACGGCCGCGTCGTACTGGATCGGCCCCTCGATCTTGAGATCGGGCCGCCGCTGCCGCACCAGCTCGGTGGCCTCGCGCACCTTGTCGACGTCGGCGCCCGAGCCGGACGTACCGGTGGAGTACGACAGCATCGCGATCCGCGGCTCCACACCGAACTGCTCGGCGGTCGCCGCCGACTGGATGGCGATGTCGGCGAGCTGCACCGCGTCGGGGTCGGGGTTCACGGCGCAGTCGCCGTACACCAGCACCTTGTCGGCGAGGCACATGAAGAAGACCGACGAGACGATGTCGGCGTCCGGCTTGGTCTTGATGATCTCGAAGGCCGGGCGGATGGTGGCGGCCGTGGAGTGCACCGAGCCGGACACCATGCCGTCGGCGAGGCCCTCCTGGACCATCAGCGTGCCGAAGTAGTTCACGTCGGAGACGACGTCGTAGGCCAGCTCGACCGTGACGCCCTTGTGGGCCCTGAGGGCCGCGTACTTCTCGGCGAAGGCGTCGCGCAGTCCGGAGGTCGCCGGGTCGATCAACTGGCAGTCGCCGAGGTCGATGCCGAGGTCCGCGGCCTTCTTGCGGATCTGGTCGACCGGGCCGAGCAGGGTGAGGTCGCACACGCCCCGGCGCAGCAGGACCTCGGCCGCGTGCAGAACGCGCGGTTCGGCGCCCTCGGGGAGCACGACCCTGCGCCGGTCGGAGCGGGCCGTCTCCAGGAGCTGGTGCTCGAACATCATCGGCGTGAGGCGGTCGTTGCTCGGCGCGGAGACCCTGCGGGCGAGCTCCGCGGTGTCGGCGTACCGCTCGAACAGGCCGAGCGCCATCTCCGCCTTGCGCGGGGTGGCCGCGTTCAACTTGCCTTCCAGGGCGAAGAGTTCCGCGGCGGTGGGGAAGCTGTTGCCGGCCACCGAGAGCACCGGGGTGCCGGGGGCCAGACGGGCGGCGAGGGTGAGGACCTCGTCGCTCGGGACCTCGTTCAGGGTGAGCAGCACCCCGGCTATCGGCGGGGTACCGGCGCTGTGCGCGGCGAGCGAGCCGACGACCAGGTCCGCGCGGTCGCCCGGCGTGACCACCAGGCAGCCCGGGGTCAGCGCGTTCAGGAAGTTCGGCAGCATCGCGCCGCCGAACACGAAGTCCAGCGCGTCCCGGGCGAGCCCGGAGTCGTCGCCGAGGATCACCCTGGCGCCGAGGGCGTGCCCGATCTGGGCGACGGTGGGCGCGGCGAGGGCGGGCTCGTCCGGCACGACGTAGCAGGGCACCGGCATCCGGCCCGAGAGCCGCTCGGCGATCTCGTCCCGGTCCTCCCTGGCCACCCGGTTGGTGACCATGGCGAGCACGTCGCAGCCCAGGCCGTCGTAGGCCCGGTAGGCGTTGCGGGTCTCCGCGAGCACCGACTCGGCGGGCTGCTTGCGGCCGCCCACGACCGGGATCACGGAGGCGCCGAACTCGTTGGCCAGCCGGGCGTTGAGGGAGAGCTCGTCCGGGAGCTGGGTGTCGGCGAAGTCGGTGCCGAGGACCAGGACGACGTCGTAGTCCCGGGCCACCAGGTGGAAACGGTCGACGAGGGTGGAGACCAGCTCGTCGGTGCCGCGCTCGGCCTGGAGCGCGGAGGCCTCGTGGTAGTCGAGGCCGTAGACGGTGGCCGGGTCCTGGGAGAGCCGGTAGCGGGCGCGCAGCAGCTCGAAGAGCCGGTCGGGACTGTGGTGCACCAGCGGCCGGAACACCCCCACCCGGTCGACCTGGCGGGTCAGCAGCTCCATGACCCCCAGCTCGACGACCTGGCGGCCGTCGCCGCGGTCGATCCCGGTCACGTACACGCTGCGGGTCACGCCTGATCTCCGTTCCATCGCCTGCGAAGTGCCATCGCCTGCGAAAAGTCGCTGTCAAGTCGCTGTCATGAAAATCGCCCACCGAGGTGAGCGGAAACCCTCTTGACAGTACCCCGGTCGATGGATAAGGCGCCCGTCAGTACGGGATGCGACGGGGCCCCGCAGGACGTGAAAGAATCGGAATCTGGCTCCCCGGTATCAACAGCGAGCAGGAGACACAGCACGATGCGCATCGGAGTTCTCACCGCAGGCGGCGACTGCCCCGGCCTGAACGCCGTGATCCGGTCGGTCGTGCACCGCGCGGTCGACAACTACGGCGACGAGGTCATCGGCTTCGAGGACGGCTACTCCGGCCTCCTGGACAGCCGCTACCGCGTCCTCGACCTGGACAGCGTCAGCGGCATCCTGGCCCGCGGCGGCACCATCCTCGGCTCCTCCCGCCTGGAGCGCGACCGGCTCCGCGAGGCGTGCGAGAGCGCCTCCGACATGATCCACGAGTTCGGCATCGACGCCCTGATCCCGATCGGCGGCGAAGGCACGCTCACCGCGGCCCGCATGCTGTTCGACGCCGGTCTGCCCGTCGTCGGCGTCCCGAAGACGATCGACAACGACATCTCCTCCACGGACCGCACCTTCGGCTTCGACACCGCGGTCGGCGTCGCCACCGAGGCCATGGACCGCCTCAAGACCACCGCCGAGTCCCACCAGCGCGTGATGGTCGTCGAGGTCATGGGCCGGCACGCGGGCTGGATCGCCCTGGAGTCCGGCATGGCCGCCGGCGCCCACGGCATCTGCCTGCCCGAGCGACCCTTCGACCCGGCCGACCTGGTCAAGATGGTCGAGGAGCGCTTCGCCCGCGGCAAGAAGTTCGCCGTGGTCTGCGTCGCCGAGGGCGCCCACCCCGCCGAGGGCACCATGGACTACGGCACCGGCGAGATCGACAAGTTCGGCCACGAGCGCTTCCAGGGCATCGGAACGGCACTGGCGTACGAGCTGGAGCGCAGGCTCGGCAAGGAGGCCAAGCCGGTCATCCTCGGCCACGTCCAGCGCGGCGGCGTCCCCACCGCCTACGACCGGGTCCTCGCCACCCGCTTCGGCTGGCACGCGGTGGAGGCCGCGCACCGGGGCGAGTTCGGCAGGATGACGGCGCTCAAGGGCACCGACATCGTGATGGTGCCGCTCGCGGAGGCGGTCACCGAGCTGAAGACGGTCCCCAAGGACCGGATGGACGAGGCGGAGTCGGTCTTCTAGGCCCTCCAGTCCTTCCGAAGCGCCCTTACGGTCGTCTCCCGATCGGCTCTTACGGCCGTCTCCCGACCGGCTCTTACGGCCGTCCCTCGACCGCGTCCCAGAACCGCTCCACGATCTCCTCCAGGAACTCCTGGCCGGCCTCGCCCGAGCGCTCGCCGCCCCCGCCCCAGCTCAGGGTGGACACCATCTGTCCCTGGTACTGCCGGTGCAGGTCCATGAGGGTCTCCTCCACCAGGCGCCGGTCCAGGGGCACGATCTTCGCGACCTGACGGACGTAGGCCTGCCAGCGGGTGCACACCGCGCCGCGCAGGCATTCGGTGAGCCGCTTCTCGCGTCCGGTGACGGCGACGAAGTCCGGCAGGCTCAGCTCCAGCAGGTCGGCGAGGGCGGCCGACTGGCGGTCGGTGCCGCGCCACTCGTCGCGCTCCTCCATGCCGAGGTAGTCGCGCAGTTCGACCCCCACGGCGCGGGCGACGTCCTCGGGGGCGATGCCGCGCGAGACGCGGTGCTCGCGCAGGGTGCGGGGGCGGCCGATGAGTTCACCGGGGGAGCACCACAACACGCCCGCGAGAGCGGTGAGTTCCGGACTCGTGGGGCACACGGTCCCGCGCTCCCAGGCGACCACGAGATCCGGGGTGACGTAGGGGAGCCCGTACGAGACGCGCAGCCCGTAGGCCACGTGCTCGGGCCCCATGCCGAGGGCGACACGGAGTCTGCGGGCGGTGAGGTTGTCGAAGGGCGGTCCGGGCTGGCTCGGCAGGGCTGGGGGTCGGCGCACGGCCCACAAGCTAGGGGCGGGGGAGTGCGGTGACTACGGTCTGTTCGGCCAGGATCACGGATTGTGCGAACCTACGGTTTCGAGTGCGCATTCGGGCTGGCCGAAGATCCTCTGTCGGCGGCGCGGACGCGGTGGCGAGGATGGCGCCGGGTGCCCGCAGGGGTGGCCGGAAAGAGGTGTGATCTTCGTGTACGAAGTGAATGGCAAGGTAGAGGGGCATATTCGCGAGCGGCTGCTGGCGCCGAACTTCTGGCATCTCGCGACGGTCGGTCCGGACGGCGCGCCGCAGGTCTCGCCCATGTGGGCGGACATCGAAGGTGAGTACGTCATGGTCAACACGGCGATCGGACGGGTGAAGGAGGAAAACCTGCGGCGCAATCCGAACGTTTCCCTCTCCCACCACGACCCCGAGAGCCCCTACGACCGCGTCGAGATCCGGGGCCGGGTGGTCCGCTTCGTCGAGGGCGAGGAGGCGGAACGCTCCATGGACCGGCTCACCCGGAAGTACATCGGCGAGGACCGCTATCCCTGGCTCCTGAAGGGCGAACGCCGGGTCATGCTGCTGATCGAGCCGGTGCGGGTGCGCAGGGTGGTGGGGGTGGAGCCGTTTCGTCCCGGGGTGTTGCCGCAGGAGTGAGCGGTGCCGACGCTGACCCCTGGGGATCCTGACGCCCCGACCGGCTCGCGAGCCGGGCCTCCAAGAACGGGCTCCGGGTCGCGCGGGCACGCAGTCCAGGCTCGAGCCGGGGTCCGGGGGTGGCGGGCGGGACTGGCGTCTCGCGGTCGGTGGCTGGCGGTCGGAGTGGGGCGTCGGTGTCGGATCGGGCTCTGCCTTGGGTCGTGCGGGCTCGCAGGGCTTCTCCCCGGTGGGGGTTTTGAGTCAGGTTGGGCCGTGGGGTCGGACCGTCGGGGGGCGTCTCGCGGTCGGTGGCTGGCGGTCAGAGTGGGGCGTCGGTGTCGGATCGGGCTCTGCCTTGGGTCGCGCGGGCTTGCGGGGCTTTTCCACGGTGGGGGTTTTGAGTCGGGTTTGGGCCGTGGGGTCGGACCGTCGGGGGGCGTCTCGCGGTCGGTGGCTGGCGGTCGGAGTGCGGCGTCGGGGTCTGGGATCCGGCTCTGTCTCGGGTTGCGGCGGCTCGCAGGGCAGCACGGGCCGGGGGCCTGGGTCGGGTTGGGCCGGCGGGGCCGACCGCTGGGAGGCCGGTGGCCGATGGGATGCGGGCCTGCAGCCAGTGCATCGCCGCGCCCTGCGCGCCCGGTTCGTCGGGGTCGAAGCCCCGTGCTGTTGCCGGCCCCGGTGCTGGTCCGCAGGGGGCGGGTCGGCCACGACCGCGTCGTGCTCGGCGGCGACCCGGGGTCCGGACCAGGACCGAGCCGCCCGATGCTCTCGGCGCGGGAGGGCGACCACGAACCCCGCGTGCCCGATCGCCGTCGCCGTCCCGTCACCCCTTGACCGCCCCGCCCAGCGCGAACCCCCCGCCCAGCCGTCGTGCGATCAGTACGTACAGCAGGATCACCGGTGTCGAGTAGACGATCGAGAACGCGGCGAGCTGGCCGTACGCGACCATGCCGCGGTTGCCGAAGAACTCGTTGATGCTGACGGACGCCGGCATCTGGTCCGGGGTGAGCAGCAGCATGAAGGGGACGAAGAAGTTGCCCCACATCATGACGAAGGAGAAGACGGTCACGACCGCGACCCCGGGCCCCATGAGGGGCAGCACGATCCGGGTGAGTGACTGGAGGGAGCCCGCGCCGTCCGTCCAGGCGGCCTCCTCCAGTTCCTTCGGGACGCCGTCCATGAAGTTCTTCATCAGCCAGATCGCGAAGGGGAGTTGAGAGGCCGCGAAGAACAGGATCGTGCCCTGGAGGGTGTCGATCAGGTCGACCTGGACGAACAGCGCGTACACCGGCACCATGATCGCCGTGATGGGCAGGCTGGTCGCGAAGAGGACCGACAGCAGGAACGGCCGGTTCAGGCGGGAGCGGAACCGGGACAGCGGATAGGCGGCGAGGGCCGCGCAGACCACCGTCAGCAAGGTCGCCCCGCCGCACAGGATCAGGCTGTTGAGCAGCGGGGTGAAGGTGATCTCCGAGGTGAGGATCGCGTCGAAGTTGTCGAGCGTGATCCCGTCGGGAACCTTCACCCTCAGGTCGGCGTGCGGGTCCAGCGCCGACAGGACCACCCAGGCCAGCGGCAGCACGAAGGCGGCGGCGACCGCCAACAGCCCCGCGTCGGCGGCCAGTCGGCGATTGCGGCGGCGGTCGGCGAGAGGTGCCCGGACCATGCTCACACCTCCGTCCGCAGCAGACGCATGTAGACCACGGAGAAGAGCGACCCCACCAGGAGCAGCAGCAGCGCCACCGCGGTGCCGTAGCCGATCATGCTGTTCTGGAAGGCCTGTTCGTACATGAACAGGGGCAGGGTCTGGCTCCTGTCGCCCGGACCGCCCCGGGTCATCACCCAGATCAGCCCGAACACCGACAGCGTCTGAAGGGTGTTGAGCATCAGGTTGGTGCCGATGGAACGCCGGATCATCGGCAGGGTGATGTGCCACAGCCGGCGCCAGCCGCCCGCGCCGTCGACCTCGGCGGCCTCCGTGATCTCCTTCGGGATCTCGCCCAGCGCGGCCGTGTACACCAGCATCGAGAAGGCCGTCCCCCGCCACACGTTCGCGAAGGACACCGCCAGGATCGGCAGGGTGAACAGCCAGTTCTGGGACGGGAGATGGAGCAGGTCGAGCAGCGCGTTCAGGGTGCCCTCCCTGCGGAAGAAGGCGTAGAGCAGGAAACCCGCGACCACCTCCGGCAGCACCCACGCCGTGATGACGATGCCCCCGGTGAGCGTGCGCACCGGCTTCGAGGCGCGCCGCATCAGTGAAGCGAGGGCCAGGCCCAGGGTGTTCTGCCCGACGAGCGACGACACGACCGTGAACACCAGCGTCAGCCATACGGCGTTGAGGAACTCCTCGTCCTGGAAGGCCGTACGGAAGTTCTCGAAGCCGACGAAGGACGACTCGGCCTGGCCCGTCAACTGCAGGTCGGTGAAGGCGATCCACGCGCAGTAGGCGATCGGCCCGGCGAGGAAGAGGAGCAGCAGCACCAGGGCGGGAGTGAGGGGCAGGGCACGGGTCAGGGAGCGCGGGTTCACTTGTCGATCACTTGGTTGTCCGTGGCCTCCTTGAGGGTGTCGTCGTAGGCCTTGGCCGCCTCCTCGACGGGGACGTCCCCGGTCGTCACGCCCTCCATGGCCTCCTGGATCGCGGTGGAGACCTTCGGATAGGCCGGGTAGGCGGGCCGGTAGTGGGTGCTGGCGACCAGGTCGGTGAAGAACTTGATGCCGGGCTGGGCTTTGGCGTACGCCGGGTCCTCGGCCACGTCCTCGCGTACCGAGATGCCCGAGTTGGCGACGTACCACTTCTGGGCGTTCGCCTTGGTCTGCATGGTCTTCACGAACTCGAAGGCGAGGTCGGGGTTGCCCGCCTTGGCCGGGACCGCCCAGGTCCAGCCGCCGGACATGCTCACCTTGCCGGGGGCCTGCCCGTGCTGGGTCGGCATGTACGCGAGCCCCAACTCGCTGGACCACTCGGGCCATTCGTGGCCGCTGCCGGGCAGCCAGTCCTGCGGGAGCCAGGAGCCGTCCAGGTTGATGCCGAGCTTGCCCTTGGGGAGCAGGTCCCCGCGGACGATGGTCTGGATGTTGGGGTCGAGGGCGGTGGAGACGTCCGGGCCGAGCTTCTCCCGGTAGACCGTCTCGACGAAGGACAGGGCGTCCTTGAAGCCCTGGCTGCCGGCGATCCACTTCTTGGCGGATTCGTCGTACAGGCGGTCCTCGGTCCCGTAGAGCAGCATCTCGAAGCCCTGCATGGTGGCGGCCTCGCCCGCGGGTTTGCCGGTGTAGACGTTCAGGGGCGTCACGTCCGGGACCCTGCGCTTGATGGTGCGGGCCGCGTCCAGGACCTCGTCCCAGGTCTTCGGCTGCCAGTCGGCGGGCAGGCCGGCCTTGGCGAAGATGCCCTTGTCGAACCAGAGCCCGCGGGTGTCCGTCCCGTCCGGCACGCCGTACGTCTTCCCGTCCTCGGCCTTCGCCGCGGCCTTGGCGGTGTCGATGAACCGGTTCCAGTCCGGCCACTTGGCGAGATAGGCGTCCAGCGGCTTCAAGTACCCGCTGGTGATGTCGGAGTTGATGAGGAAGGTGTCCTCGTAGACCAGGTCGGGCGCGGTTTTCGCGGAGCGGAGCATCTGCTGGAGCTTGGTGTAGTACTCCGAGTCCGGCGCCTTGATCGGGACGAGCTCGACCTTCTTGCCGGGGTTCGCCTTCTCGAACTGCTTCTTGATGTCCGCGAGATAGTCGTCCATCACATGGATCGAGTTGTCCGTGGACTGCTTGTAGGAGACCTTCACGGTGTCCGGATCGCTGCCGGAACCGCCGCCGCAGGCGGTCAGGGCGGACGCGGCGAGGGCGGTGGCGAGCAGGGAGGGGAGTACGGCGGTGGGGCGCACGGGCATGTCCTCCTACGGGCTCACGTCGTTGTGGCCGGGACGGCTGCCGTGTGAACGTAAGAGGAGTGGTCTAGTCCCGTCAATGAGCGTGCAGCAGCTCGGACTTACGGGTTCCTGACCCACCGGTACTGCAACTCCGGCCGCCCCACCGTCCCGTACTGCGGACTGCGTGCCGCCCGGCCCGCGTCGACCAGGTGCTCCAGGTAACGGCGGGCCGTGATCCGGGATATGCCGACCACCTCGGCGAGACCGGTCGCCGTGAGCCCCTCCGCGCAGTCCCGCAGCGCCACCGTCACCCGCTCCAGGGTCGGCGCGCTGAGTCCCTTGGGCAGGGCGGCCGGGCCCGGCGCCCGGAGCGTGGCCAGAGCGCGGTCCACCTCGTCCTGGCCGCTCGCCTCACCGGCCGCCGCGTGGAACTCCGCGTACCGGATCAGCCGGTCCCGCAGGGTGGCGAAGGTGAACGGCTTCAGCACGTACTGCACGACCCCCAGCGAGACGCCCTCGCGCACGACCGTCAGGTCCCGGGCCGACGTCACCGCTATCACGTCCGCCTGATGCCCGGCCGCGCGCAGCTGCCGGGCCAGCTGGAGGCCGTGCCCGTCCGGCAGGTGCAGATCGAGCAGCAGCAGGTCGACGGCCGTACGGTCCAGGAGACGGCGGGCCTCGGCGCCGGTGTGGGCCTTGCCGACGGCCGTGAAGCCGGGGACGCGGTTGACGTACATGACGTGCGCGTCGGCGGCTACCGGGTCGTCCTCGACGACCAGGACACGGATGGGCTGCTCAGTGGTCATACGTCCCCTCCGGGAACCGTGGCACCTTCGGGGACGGTGGCGCCCGCGTCCACGCGAGCGGTGGCGGCGGACCCGGGAGCCCGCGGTTCGCTCCCCAGGGGCAGCCGTACCTCGAACTCGGCGCCGCCGCCCTCGGCCTCCGCCACGGTCAGCGTGCCCTTGCAGCGGTTGACCGTCTGCCGTACCAGCGCGAGGCCGAGTCCCCGCCCGCCCGGCCCGGCCGGCTTCGTCGAGAAGCCGCGCTGGAAGACCGTCTCGACGTGGGCCGGGTCGACGCCCGCGCCGGTGTCCGAGACCCGCAGGACCAGCCCGGGTCCCTCGGAGCCCTCGGAGTCGGCGGCGTCCTCGGAGCCCTCCGCGTACGCCGTCACCGTCACCCGCGCCCGCACGCTGCCCTGCGCCGCGTCCACCGCGTTGTCGATGAGGTTGCCGAGGATCGTGACCAGGTCCCGGGCGGGAAGGCTGTCCGGCAGCAACCCGTCGTCCAGCCGGCTGTCCTCCGACACGACCAGCTCCACGCCCCGCTCGTTCGCCTGCGCGGTCTTGCCCAGCAGGAGGGCGGCCAGGACGGGCTCGCCGACCGCCGCGACGACCTGGTCGGTCAGCGCCTGCGCCAGCTCCAGTTCGGCGGTCGCGAAGTCCACCGCCTGCTCCGCGCGGCCCAGTTCGATCAGGGAGACGACCGTGTGCAGCCGGTTCGCCGCCTCGTGGGCCTGGGAGCGCAGCGCCTGGGTGAAGCCCCGCTCGGAGTCCAACTCGCCCATCAGGGACTGGAGTTCGGTCACATCGCGCAGGGTGACCACGGTGCCGCGCTGCTCCCCGCCGGAGACCGGGGAAGTGTTGACGACCAGGACCCGCGTGGACGTCAGATGCACCTCGTCGACCCGCGGCTGCGAGGACAGCAGCGCACCCGTCAGCGGCGCGGGCAGCCCGAGGTCCGCCACCGACCGCCCGATCACCCTGTCCTTCGGGGACACCCCCAGCAACTCCCGTCCACCGTCGTTGATCAGCGCGACACGGTACTGCCCGTCCAGCATCAGCAGCCCCTCGCGTACCGCGTGCAGGGCGGCCTGGTGGTAGTCGTGCATGCGGCTGAGCTCGGCCGCGTTCATGCCGTGGGTGTGGCGGCGCAGGCGGGCGTTGACGACGTACGTCCCGACGGCGCCGAGCGCGAGCGCGCTGCCCGCGACGGCGAGCAGGGCGGTGAGCTGGCCCTGCACCCGCTCGCTGATCTTCTCGACCTGGATGCCGGCGCTGACCAGGCCGATGACGTGCTTCTTGTCGTCCTCGACCGGGGTGACCGCGCGGACGGAGTAGCCGAGGGTGCCCTTGTAGGTCTCCGTGAAGGTGTGGCCCTTGAGCGCCCGCTCGGTGTTGCCGAGGAAGTGCTTGCCGATCTGCTTCTCGTCGGGGTGGGTCCAGCGGATGCCCCGCGGGCTCATGATCGTGACGAAGTCGACGTCGGTGTCGGCCATCACCCTGAGCGCGTACGGCTGGAGCCGGGCCGTCGGATCCGGCGTGCCGATCGCCTCCCGCACGGACGGCGAGTCCGCGACCGCCCGCGCCACGGCCTTGGCCTGAACCCGCGCCGCGTCCTCGGCCTGCGCCCGGTCACTGACGTACGTGAACAGCGCGTACCCCGCCACGACCACGGCGATCAGCACGGCCTGCATGGCGAAGAGCTGGGCCGCGAGGCTGCGGGGTCTCGGTACGGGTATGCGCATGTCGTCAGTCTGCCTCCCTGGCTGATTGTGAACTAAATGAACGGAAGGGTGACCGCTCTCACAGGGCGGGAGATAGTCACTGGCATTCCTTCAAAAGCCCGGACGTGAGCCGCACGCCGGTCATGCCGACGACGACGTCAAGGAGGGCAGCCGTGGCCGCCAGCACCCCCGATACGGCACCCGCAGTCAAAAAGGACCGCACGCACTACCTGTACATCGCGGTGATCATCGCGGTTGCCCTCGGCATCACCGTCGGCCTGGTCGCACCCGACTTCGCGGTCGAGCTGAAGCCGATCGGCACCGGGTTCGTGAACCTGATCAAGATGATGATCTCGCCGATCATCTTCTGCACGATCGTGCTCGGTATCGGTTCGGTACGGAAGGCCGCCAAGGTCGGCGCCGTCGGTGGTATCGCGCTCCTCTACTTCATGATCATGTCGCTGGTCGCGCTGGGCATCGGCCTGGTCGTCGGCAACATCCTGGACCCGGGCACCGGCCTCGCCGTGACCGACGCGGTCAAGGACGCCGGCCATGCGCAGGTCAGCGCGGAGGCCAAGGACACCACCGAGTTCCTGCTCGGCATCATCCCGACGACCTTCGTCTCCGCCTTCACCGAGGGCGAGGTGCTCCAGACCCTGCTGGTCGCCCTGCTCGTCGGGTTCGCGCTGCAGGCCATGGGCCCGGTCGGAGCGCCGGTCCTGCGCGGTGTCGAGCACATCCAGCGGCTGGTCTTCCGGGTCCTCGCCATGGTGATGTGGGCCGCCCCGGTCGGCGCCTTCGGCGCGATGGCCGCCGTCGTCGGCTCCGCGGGCGTGGACGCGCTCAAGGATCTCGCGCTGCTGATGGTCGGCTTCTACATCACCTGCTTCCTGTTCGTCTTCATCGTGCTCGGCGCCCTGCTGCGGATCGTCGCGGGCCTGAACATCCTCACGCTCTTCAAGTACCTGGGCCGCGAGTTCCTGCTGATCCTGTCGACCTCGTCCTCCGAGTCCGCGCTGCCGCGGATCATCGCGAAGATGGAGCACCTGGGTGTCAGCAAGCCGGTGGTCGGCATCACCATCCCGACCGGCTACTCGTTCAACCTCGACGGCACCATGATCTACATGACCATGTCCTCGCTGTTCATCGCCGACGCCATGGGCACGCCGATGTCGATCGGCGAGCAGATCCCGCTGCTGCTCTTCCTGTTCGTCGCCTCGAAGGGCGCCGCCGGTGTCACCGGCGCCGGTCTCGCGACCCTGGCCGGCGGTCTCCAGTCGCACAAGCCCGCCCTGGTGGACGGCATCGGCCTGATCGTCGGCATCGACCGCTTCATGAGCGAGGCGCGCGCCCTGACCAACTTCGCGGGCAACGCCGTCGCCACCGTCCTGATCGGCACCTGGACCAAGGAGATCGACCGCGAGCGCGTCGACCAGGTGCTCGCCGGTCACCTGCCCTTCGACGAGACGACGCTCCTCGACCACGACGAGGAGACCCCGGCGGCGGACATCCCGGAGCAGGGCGGCGAGAAGGAGCTGGCCAAGGCCTGAGCGGCCGGACAGCAGTGGCCGTAGGGCCACGCAGAGCCGAGCCGGGCCCGACCTGAACCCGGGCCCGGCTCCCGCCCCGGGCGGCCGAGTACTCCCCCGTAGCTCGGCCGCCCGGCCCCCTTCCCGAAAGGTTCAGTCGCTCAGTTTCGCCACCAGCGCGGTGGCCAGAGAGGCGGGTACGCCCGCCGCGGTCAGAACGGTGACCGCGGCGGAGCGGCCCGCCTCTTCCGCGTCCAGCAGCCCGTCGTTCACCGCCTCCATCACCGCGAACATCATCTGCTCGTGCACGTACGCCAGCGCGGGCGCGGGCAGGGCCGAGACGAAGACGCCCTCGTCCAGGCCGCGCTGGAGCAGTTCAGTGCAGGCGGCGCGGACGGGGGCGAGGCGCTCGCGGATGCCCTGCACGGTGACGCTGCGCTGGGCGAGGGCGACCAGGATCCGATAGCGGTCGGCGACCTTCCAGACCGCGAGCACGGAGCCCGCCACGGCCTGGGCCAGGTCCTCGGTGCCCTCGCGTCCCGCGGCGTGGGCGGCCGCCACCGCCTCCACGGCACCGTCGACGAGCGTGCCGATCAGTGCCTCGCGGCTGGGGAAGTGGCCGTACACGGTCCGTCGTACGACGCCCGCGGCGCGCGCGATCTGGTCCATGGACGCGTCGGGGTCGCGCAGCAGCTCGGCGAGTGCGACGTCGAGGATGCGGCGGCGGTTGGCGTCGGCGCGGCTGGAGTGGCCCGTGGTCATGGCCGCCATTGTGCCCCTCCCGGCTGGACTTGCACAGTGTTGTGCAGCAAGCGTACATTGCACAGTGCTGAGCAAGTGCACATGACTGTGCAATGACAAGCTGAGGAAGGCCACCCCTGCCATGCGACTCGTCATGACCGAACCGGTCGAGAAGATGGAGCGCCCCTACGCCCGCCGCTGGTGGGCACTACTCGTCCTCTGCCTCAGCCTGCTGATCATCGTGATGGCCAACACCGCCCTCACGGTCGCGGCCCCCGACATGACCCAGGACCTCGGCCTGTCCAGCGCCGACCTCCAGTGGGTCATCGACGGCTACACCGTCCCCTACGCCGCGCTGATGCTGCTGTTCGGCGCGATCGGCGACAAGTACAGCCGCCGCGGCGCGCTGCTGCTGGGGCTCGGAGTGTTCGGCGGCGGCGCGGTCTTCGGCTTCCTCGCCGACAGCGCCACGACGGTCATCGCGGCCCGCGCGGTGATGGGCACCGGCGCCGCCATGATCATGCCGGCGACGCTGTCCCTGCTCGCCGCGACCTTCCCGCGCGGTGAGCGTGCCAAGGCGATCACGGTGTGGACCGCCACCTCCGGCGTCGCGATCGCGGCCGGTCCGCTGGTCGCGGGCGCACTGCTGGAGCACCACGCCTGGACCTCGACGTTCCTGATCAACGTCCCCATCGCCGCCGTGGCGATCGTGGCCGCCCTCGTCCTCGTCCCGCCGTCCAAGGCCGCGAAGCACGGCCGTATCGACTACGTCGGCGGCCTGCTGTCGGTGGTCTGGATCGGCGCGCTGGTCTACATGATCATCGAGGGCCCGCACTTCGGCTGGCACGTCAAGGCCGTGGCCGCCGCGGTGGTGGCGGGCGTCGGCCTCGCGCTGTTCATCGGGTGGGAGCTCCGCCACCCGCGCCCCGTGATCGACGTCCGCCGCTTCACCGACCGCGGCTTCGCCGGCTCCAACCTCGCCGTCGCCCTGTTCTTCCTGGCCGTCTTCGGCGCCTTCTACTACCTCACCCAGCACCTCCAGTTCGTCCTCGGCTACAGCGCCCTGGAGACCGGCCTGCGCATGCTGCCGCTCGCCGGCGCGGTCTTCGTCGGCTCGGCCCTGACCGGGTTCCTCACCCCGCGGGTCGGCATGAAGTGGACGGTCACCGCGGGCATGGTCGGCGGCACGGCGGCCCTCGCACTGCTCACCCGGGTCGACGCGGGTTCGTCGTACGGCGATTTCGTCGCGCCCCTCATGGTGCTGGGCCTGGCGATCGGCCTCGCCCTCTCGCCCGCCACGGACGCGATCATGGGGGCCTTCCCCGAGTCCGAGCTGGGCGTCGGCGGCGCGGTGAACGACACCTCGATCGAACTCGGCGGTTCGCTCGGCATCGCGATCCTCGGCTCGCTGCTGGCGACCTCCTACTCGGACCACCTCTCCGACGCCACCGCCGGGAGCCAGCTCCCCGCCTCGACGCTGGACGCGGCGCAGGACTCGGTGGGCGCCGGGTACACGGTCGCGCAGGGCATCGGCGAGAAGGCCCAGCAGGCCGCCGCCCGGGCCGCGAAGGCCACCGACCCCCAGCAGGCGGCCCAGCTGAAGGCGCAGGCGGGCCAACTCGCCGACGGCGCCCGGCAGATGGCCGACGCGGTGGGCTCCTCCTTCTCGGACGCGGTGGCGCACACCAGCCTGATCGGGGCGATCGTGCTGGGCGTCGGGACGGTTCTGGTGGCGGTGCTGCTGCCGGGCCGGAAGCCCGCCGAACCGGCTGCTCGGGCCGAGGAGGGGAAGGAGCTGGTCGGCACCCGCTGACTCACCGGATTCTTACCCGGCCCCACTAGCGTGCCGTCCCCGGACGGCACGCTTTTCCATCGGAGGCACACGGGGGATGAAGATCGACTGGGACCGGCGGACCTGTGCGCGCCGCGGCCATGTGACCTACGCGCCGGACGAACCCCGCCTCAGGGAGCGGCTGCACGCCGAGACCGCCCTGGGCGGGGCGTGGCGCTGCCTGCGCTGCGGCGACTTCGCCCTCGGTGAGCCGCACGGCTCGGGCCCCGCGGACCACGCGCCCCTCGTGCCGCGCGGCAAGGTGCTCAGGGACCTGTTCGTGCTGCGCTTCCTCGCGCTGGAGCGGGCGGTGCGCGGGGTGTTCATCGTGCTGGCCGCGGTGGCGGTGTGGAAGTTCAGCAACAGCCAGGACGCGGTGCGCCGGCTCTTCGACGAGTATCTGGACGTCTTCCGGCCGGTGTTCAAGCACTTCCACTACGACCTCGACCACTCGCCGATCGTCGACACCGTCCAGAAGACGTTCGGGTACAAGCACAACACCCTGGTCCTGGTGGCCGTGCTGCTGCTGGCGTACGCCCTGATCGAACTCGTCGAGGCGGTCGGACTCTGGTACGCCAAGCGCTGGGCGGAGTACCTGACGGTGGTCGCGACCGCCGCCTTCCTCCCGCTGGAGATCTACGAACTCACCGAGCGCGTCAGCTGGTTGAAGATCGCCACGCTGTTCCTCAACATCCTCGCCGTTCTCTACATCCTCCTGGCCAAGCGCCTGTTCGGCCTGCGCGGCGGCCACCGCGCCTTCGAGGAGGAACGGCAGAGCGCGTCGCTCCTGGAGGTGGAGGAGGCCGGCGGACTGCGTGAGCTCAGCGCATCCAGTCAGGGGTCTCGACAGCGGTGAAGTCGTTCCAGGCGCGGCAGTGGGCGCGCGAGTCCGGGCCGAGGGCGGGCCAGACGGAGCGCAGGTCGAAGCCGTTGTCCCAGGCGTTGAGCAGAGCCTCGAAGAAGCCGGTGGCGACGGCGTTCGCGTATCGCCCGCCGTCGTTCACCTGAATCTCCTCCAGGAGCCGGAACAGCCGCCGGGTCTGTTCCGGGGTGAAGCCGGCCGAGTGCTCGGCGAAGACGCGTCCGAGCGTGCCCAGCCGGACGGTGAGGGGCGGGACGTCGTCGTCGCCCTCCTGTGCCGCGGGGCCGCGCCAGCCCTGGATCTCGGCACGGTCGGCCTCCGCCAGGACCTCATGAACGCCCACCAGTTCTTCCCACCACGCCGGGGTCGTCAACGGTGCCCTCCCTGTATCTGCTCCGAGCCACACCCTGGGCCCACGGATCCGTGATCTCCCGGAGCAGGGTCAGCGCCTCGCGCAGCTGCTTCATACGACGCGCACCGAGGTGTTCCCGCCACTCCTTCTCCACCTCCGCGACCACCCCGTCCGCGACCTCCTTCGCCGCCCACGCCTTCGCCGCGCCGCGCACCAGCCGGGCCCGCTTGTCGGTCGGGTCCGGGACGCGGGTGACGTAGCCCGCCTTCTCCAGCTGGTCGACCAGGAAGCCGGCGGTCTGCTTGGTGATCTGGGCCTGCTCGGCCAGTTCCGTCAGCCGGGTGCCGTCGGGGCCGATCCGCTGCATGACCCGGGCCTGGGCGGGCGTGAAGTCGTCGAAGCCGGCTTCCGCGAGCGCGGCGAAGATTCGATTCTCCAGGGCCCGGTACGGCAGGAACAGGAGCAGCCCCGTGTTGAGCTCGCTCTCCGTCACCATGGTCGACGCTCCCTCGCACTGCTTGACATTGGTCAGAGTCTCTGACTACTTTGGTCAGAGAAGCTTACCACTTGAGTGGGTGATTCCCGTGGGTGCAGTGCTGGACACCGACGAGCTCTGGCAGATCGCCGACCGGGAGCGGGCGAGCCTGGCCGACCTGCTGGAGGGGCTGAGCCCCGAGCAGTGGGAGACGCGGACGCGGTGCGGGGACTGGCGGGTCAGGGATGTCGCCGCGCACCTGACGATCGCGGCGCGCTTCTCCTTTGGCCAGGTCGTCCGGGAGATGGTCCGCGCCCGGGGGGACTGGAACCGGATGATCCATGACTCGGCGGTCCGTGAGGCAGGGCTGCCGACCACGGAGATCGTCGCGAACCTGCGCTCGATCATCGGTTCCCGCCGCCTCGCACCGACCACCTCCCCCCACGAACCCCTCCTCGACCTCCTCGTCCACGGCCAGGACATCGCCCTCGCCCTGGGCCGCGAGCGCGCGGTGCCGCCGGTGGCCGCCCGTGACGCCGCCGAGCGGGTGTGGACCATGCGGTTCCCGCCACGCCCCTGGCCCCTGCCGAAGGCCCGGCTGGCCGCCACCGACATCGACTGGACCCGCGGGGCGGGGGAGGAGATCCGCGGTCCGATCACCTCCCTCCTGCTGCTGCTCACCGGCCGCCCGGAAGCGGCCCGGGAGTGGGCCGAACGCACCGGGGAGCCGTGGACGGGGGTCACGGCTTCCCGGTGACGGGGGGCGGGGCCTGGGCGGGCCCCCGTGGAGTGCCTCGCGGTGCCGGCGTTCGCCGTCGGGATTTTCCGCCTGCCCCTGCCCTGTCCGTGACGGGAATCGAGGAGCCGGGCTCCCGGCTGCGGAGCAAACCGTCCTTGCCTTGACGTCGGCGTCAAGGACTAGGTTCGTGGACATGCGAATCGGCGAGCTGGCCGCACGGGCCGGGACCACGACGCGGACGCTGCGCTACTACGAGGCGCGGGGCCTGCTGCCCGCGCGGCGCGGCCACAACGGCTACCGGACCTACGACGAGGACGACCTGAAGCTGCTCCGGCAGATCCGGACGCTCCAGGACTTCGGGTTCGACCTGGAGGAGACGCGGCCGTTCGTGGAGTGTCTGCGGGCCGGTCACCCCGAGGGTGACTCGTGCCCGGCGTCGCTCGCGGTCTACCGGCGCAAGCTCGGTGAACTGGACACGCTGATCGGCGAGTTGCAGGCCGTGCGCGCCCAGGTCGGGCAGCAGCTGGAGCGGGCCGAGCGGGCGCGTGCCGAGCTGGCCGCCGACGCGGAGGTTCCGGGCGGACCGGAGCCGGTGTGCGAACTGGGAGGGGATCACAGGTGATCAGGGCAGCGGGTGTGGCCGAGGTGACGGACGCGGACTTCGAGGCGGAGGTGCTGGCGTCGGAGCTGCCGGTGCTGGTGGAGTTCACCGCCGACTGGTGTCCGCCGTGCCGGCAGATGGGGCCGGTGCTCACGGCTCTCGCCGCGGAGGAGGGCGAGCGGCTCAGGGTGGTGCAGCTGGACGTCGACACCAATCCGCTGACCACGAACGCCTACAAGGTGCTGTCGATGCCCACCTTCATGGTGTTCCGGGGTGGGGAGCCGGTGCGGTCGATGGTGGGGGCGCGGCCCAAGCGACGGCTGCTGGAGGAACTGAGCGACGTCCTGTGAGCTGAGCCAATACAGAGAAATCCCCCGGGCGATTGCGCCCGGGGGATTTCTCTGCGTATATTCAATGATTCGCGACTTCACTGCTGTGCCCATAAAAGCAGTAGTCGTAAAGAAGTTCAGTGAGCACAGTATATCCGGGCGGGAGTGGAATTGTCAAACACCGGTTTTCCGGACGATGAATTGCGGCAGGAACAGGAATTCATCGACGGGCTGTACGCACATGTGGACGCCCTGCGCGGCGACACCGAGGCCTCCGTCACGGACGCGCTCGCCCAGGGCAACACCCCCATGCAGGCCCGCCTCGAGCGGGACATCCTGGTCGCCGAGCGCTCCGGGCTGCTGGCCGCGCTGAACGCCGTCGACGGCTCCCTCTGCTTCGGCCGGATCGACCTCACCTCCGGCACCACGCACCACATCGGCCGGATCGGCCTGCGCACCGAGGACGCCGAACGCACTCCGATCCTCATCGACTGGCGGGCCGACGTCGCCCGCCCCTTCTACCTGGCCACCGGTCACACCCCGATGGGCCTGCGCCGCCGCCGGCACATCGGTACCGAGGGCCGCCGGGTGACCGACCTGCACGACGAGATCCTCGACCTCGGCGACCAGGAACGCACCGGCCACGAGGACCCGACCGGCGACGCCGTCCTGCTCGCCGCCCTCAACTCCGCGCGCACCGGCCGCATGAGCGACATCGTGCAGACCATCCAGGCCGAGCAGGACGAGATCATCCGCGCACCCCACCGCGGGGTCCTGGTGGTCGAGGGCGGACCGGGCACCGGCAAGACCGCCGTCGCCCTGCACCGGGCCGCGTATCTCCTCTACGAGCACCGGGAGCTGCTCGCCAAGCGGGCCGTGCTCATCGTCGGCCCCAACCCGGCCTTCCTCGGCTACATCGGTGAGGTGCTGCCCTCGCTGGGCGAGACGGGCGTGCTGCTCGCGACGGTCGGGGAGCTCTTCCCCGGTGTGAAGGCGACGGCGACCGACAGCCGTGCCGCGGCCGCGGTGAAGGGGCGCGCCGCCATGGCGGACGTCCTCGCCGACGTCGTACGCGACTGGCAGGCGCTGCCCGACCCGGTGATCGCGATCGAGCACGACCGCGAGATCCTGATGCTCGACGACGGGCTGGTCAAGGTCGCCCGCGAGAAGACGCGTGCCGCCCGGCTGCCGCACAACGTGGCCCGGGAGCACTTCGAGGGCCACATCCTCAACACGCTCACCGACATGGTCGCCGAACGCATCGGCACGGACCCCTTCGACGGGACCAACCTGCTGGACCCGAGCGACATCACCCAGATCCGCGACGAACTCGCCGAGAACCCCGAGGTCTGGGCCGCCATCGACCAGTTGTGGCCGCGCCTGACCCCGCAGCGGCTGGTCGCCGACTTCCTCGCCGACCCCGTCGGCTACCTCCCCGACGAGGACGCGGCCGCGATCCGCCGTCCGGTGACCCGGGGCTGGACCGTGGCGGACGTGCCCCTGCTCGACGAGGCGGCCGAACTCCTCGGTGTGGACGAGCGGTTGGCGCGGGCCCGGGCCGAGCGCGAGCGCGAGTCCCAGGTCGCGTACGCACAGGGCGTCCTTGACGTGTCCTACGCCTCGCGCACCTACGAGTTCGACGACAAGGACGAGGAGGACTCCGAGGTCCTGTCCGCGCACGACATCATCGACGCCGAACGGTTCGCCGAACGCCAGGAGGAGGACGACCACCGCAGCGCCGCCGAGCGCGCGGCGGCCGACCGCACCTGGGCCTTCGGGCACATCATCGTCGACGAGGCGCAGGAACTGTCCCCGATGGCCTGGCGGTTGCTCATGCGTCGCAGTCCCACCCGCTCGATGACCCTGGTCGGCGACCCGGCGCAGACGGCGGAGGCGGCGGGCGTGGGTTCGTGGCAGGAGATCCTCCAGCCGTACGTCCAGGACCGCTGGGAGCACACCCGGCTGGGCGTCAACTACCGTACGCCCGCCGAGATCATGGACCTGGCGGCGGCGGTGGTGCGCGCGGAGAACCCCGGTTTCGAGCCGCCGAGTTCGGTCCGTTCCACCGGCGTACGGCCATGGGTGCGCGCCACCGACGACCTGCCCGGCGCGGTCGCCGAGGCCGTGAAGGAGCTGACCCCCGCCGAGGGGCGCCTCGCCGTCATCGCCCCCCGCCATCTGCACCGCAGGCTGGCGGCCCGCCTCGACGGAGTGACGGCGGGCGCCGAACCCGACCTGACCAGGACCGTCGTACTCCTCGACCCCCGGCAGTCCAAGGGGCTCGAATTCGACTCCGTGCTCGTGGTCGAGCCGGGGCTGTACGGCACGAGCGACCTGTACGTGGCGCTGACCCGGGCGACCCAGCGGCTGGGGGTGCTGCACACGGGCCGGCTGCCGAAGGCGCTGGTCGACACATCCGTCCCACACATCACCGGGGCGTAACAGTTCACGCCATGGTCACTGCGTGTGCACGGCCGGTGCGGTATGCGTGTGCGTATGGAAGCCCAATCGCACGCGACCCCGCCGGCCGACGGCCCCACCCTCGGGTCGCTGCCCGTCGAGCCGCTGCTCACCGCCGAGTTCGACGTCGACCCCGGGGCGGTGTACGAACGGCTGCGCGGCACCTACGGGCCGGTCGCGCCGGTCGGTCTGATGGGGGTGCCGGTGTGGCTGGTGCTCGGCTACACCGAGGTCACCGAGGTACTGCGGAACGAGAACCTGTGGCGGCGGGACGTCCGGTACTGGCGGGCACGGGCGGAGGGGCGGCTGCCGCGCGACTGGCCGCTGCTGGCCGGTTACGAGGTACGGCAGACGATGTTCATGGACGACGAGGAGCATCTGGCGGCCCGGCGCACCCATCACTCGGCGCTGAGCCCTTTCCAGGACGCGCGGAGCCCGGAGGGGTGGGGACTGCGCACCGCCGTCGCCCGGTACGCGGACGAACTGGTCGGGATGCTGGCCGCGGAGTCGGGCAGGTCGGGTTTCGCCGACCTCGGGGCCCAGTACACGCGGCCGCTGCTGCTCATGGTCACGACCAGACTGTTCGGCTGTCCCGTGGAGTTGGGCGACGAGCTGGTCATGGACCTGTGGCGGATGCTGGACGGCGGACCGGACTCGGGACCGGCGACGGCGCGTGCGCTGGGGGCGTTCACCCGGCTCGCCGAGCACCGCAGGGCCCTGCCGGGCGACGACCTCACCTCCTACATGCTGCTCGCGGATCCGTCGCTGAGCGACGAGCAGCTCGGGCGGGAGCTGTTCATGAACGCCGTGTACCTGAACGACATCACCGGGAACATGGTGCTCAACACCCTGCTGGAGGTGCTGCGGGGGAACGCGACGGTCCGGCGCAGCCTGTCGGCGGGGCAGCTCGGCGAGACGGTCAACCGGGCGGCCCTTGCGAACCCTCCGGTGGCCAACATGTGCTTCCGGTTCGCGGCGCGGGACGTGCGGCTGGGGGAGGCGTGGGTGCGGGCGGGGGACGCGGTGTCGCCCTCCGCCGCGGCCGCTCACCGTGACCTGCTGGCGATCAGCTCCTCGCACCTGGTGGGGTCGACGGTGTCCACGCGGGCGCATCTGGGGTGGGGGGCGGGGGTGCACCAATGTCCCAGTGCGGCCCGGGAGTTGGGCGGGACGATCGTGGCGACCGCGGTGGGGAGGGTGCTGGATCACTTCGTCCGGGCGGAGCTGACCCTGCCGCCGGACCAGTTGCCGTGGCGGTCGGGGCCGGTGGTGCGGGGGTTGCGGTTGTTGCCGGTTCGGTATGAGTTGGGGACAGGGGCGTCGGCCGTGCCCCGGCGTACGGCGTCGTTGGCTGCTCCGGCGACGGAGCACGAATCCCGCGGGTTGCTGGCGATCCTGCGCAAGCTGATGTTCGTCGGGCGCTGAGAGTTCTTCGACCCCCGCTCCTCGAACGCCGGACGGGCTGATGCGAGCCCGCCCGGCGTTCGAGGAAGAGGTCCGCCCCACGCCTCCTACGCCGGCCGCAGCCACACCGTGGCCAGTGGCGGCAGCGTCACCTGGATGCTGGCCGGGCGGCCGTGCCAGCCCTGGGGGTCCGGCTTGACCACGTCGGGGTTGGTCACGTCGCCGCCGCCGTAGCGCGCGGCGTCGGTGTTGAGGGTCTCCAGCCAGGCCGGGACGTCGTCCGGGGCGCCCAGCCGGTACCCGGGGCGGACCACCGGGGAGAGGTTGGTGACCGCGAGGAGGGGGGAGCCCTCCGCGTCGTGGCGGAGGAAGGCGAAGACGTTGTCCTCGGCCGCGTCGCCCACGATCCACTGGAAGCCCGAGGGGTCCGTGTCGCGCTGCCAGAGGGCCGGGGTCGCGCGGTAGACGGCGTTCAGATCGCGGACCAGGTCGCGCACACCCCGGTGGTCGGCCTCCGCGCCGTACGCCGGGTCCAGCAGCCACCAGTCCGGGCCGTGCGCCTCCGACCACTCCGCGCCCTGGGCGAACTCCTGTCCCATGAAGAGGAGCTGCTTGCCGGGGTGCGCCCACATGAAGGCCAGGTAGGCGCGGAGGTTGGCCCGCTGCTGCCACCAGTCGCCCGGCATCTTGGAGACCAGGGAGCGTTTGCCGTGGACGACCTCGTCGTGGGAGATCGGCAGGACGTAGTTCTCGCTGTACGCGTACACCATCGAGAACGTCATCTCGTGGTGGTGGTACTTGCGGTGCACGGGCTCATGGGCCATGTAGTCCAGCGAGTCGTGCATCCAGCCCATGTTCCACTTCAGGCCGAAGCCGAGACCGCCGAAGCCCCCGGGACCCATGTGGTGCGTCGCGCGCGTCACGCCGTCCCAGGCCGTCGACTCCTCCGCGATCGTCACCACGCCCGGGACCCGCCGGTACACCGTCGCGTTCATCTCCTGGAGGAAGTCCACCGCGTCCAGGTTCTCCCGGCCGCCGTGCACGTTCGGGACCCACTGGCCCGGCTCGCGCGAGTAGTCGAGGTAGAGCATCGAGGCCACCGCGTCGACCCGCAGGCCGTCGATGTGGAACTCCTCGCACCAGTACACGGCGTTCGCCACCAGGAAGTTGCGCACCTCCCGGCGGCCGTAGTCGAACTCCAGCGTGCCCCAGTCGGGGTGCGCCGCCCGCAGCGGGTCCTCGTGCTCGTACAGGGTGCGGCCGTCGAACTCCGCCAACGCCCAGTCGTCGCGCGGGAAATGGGCCGGCACCCAGTCCATCAGCACGCCGATCCCGGCCTGGTGGAGCGCGTCCACGAGGTACTTGAAGTCGTCGGGGGTGCCGAGGCGGGCCGTGGGCGCGTAGAAGCCGGTGACCTGGTAGCCCCAGGAGCCGCCGAAGGGGTGTTCGGCGACCGGCATCAGCTCGACGTGGGTGAAGCCCAGCTCCTTGACGTAGGCGGGCAGTTGCTCCGCGAGCTGACGGTAGGTCAGGCCGGGTCGCCAGGACGGGAGATGGATCTCGTAGACCGAGAAGGGGGCCTCGTGCGCGGGGGCGCCCTCCGCGCGGCGGGCCAGCCACTCCCCGTCCTGCCACTCGTGGTGCGAGGCGTGGATGATCGAGGAGGTGTTGGGCGGGACCTCCGTGCGGCGGGCCAGCGGGTCCGCGCGCAGGGTCTTGGAGCCGTCGGGGCGGGTGATCTCGAACTTGTACAGCTCGCCCTCGCCGACACCGGGCACGAACAGCTCCCAGACACCGGTGCCGCCGAGCGAGCGCATGGCGTACGCCGAGGGGTCCCAGAAGTTGAAGGTGCCGGCCACCCGCACTCCGCGGGCGTTCGGCGCCCACACCGTGAAGCGCGTGCCGGTGGCGCCCTGGTGGGTCATGGGCTGCGCGCCGAGCGCCGTCCACAGCTGCTCGTGCCGGCCCTCGCCGATCAGATGCAGGTCGAGGTCGCCGAGCGCGGGCAGGAAGGCGTACGCGTCCTCGGTGTCCTGGACCGTCTCCTCGTACGCCACGAGCAGCCGGTAGGCGGGGACCTCGCTCAGCGGCAGCAGGCCGGAGAAGAAGCCGTCGCCGTCGTCGTGCAGCTCGGCCCGCACCTCCCCGGCCACGACCGTGACGGCCCGGGCGTACGGACGGAACGCCCGGAAGGCCACCCCGCCGGGAACCGGATGCGCGCCGAGCACCCCGTGCGGATCGTGGTGCGTGCCGGACAGCAGCCGCTCGCGGTCACCGGCGGGCACCTCCGGCGAGGCGGCCGGAACCACGGCGGGCGTCTCCGGTGGCGAGGCCGGGGCGGACACCTCCGGCGAGGACGCCTGGACCGGTGCGGCGACCTTCCTCGCCTTCGCCGGAGCCTTCTTCGCCGGAGCCTTCTTCGCGGGCGCCTTCTTGGCGGTCCCCTTCTTCGCCGCGGCCTTCTTGGTGACAGCCGCGCCGACAGCATTCGGCTCGGCCGCCGTCTTCGTCACGACCTTCTTCGTCACGGCCTTCTTGGCCACGGCCTGCTTGGTCGCGGCCTTCTTCGCGGCCGCCTTCTTGGCCACCGGATCCGTCTTCTTCACGGGCGCCTTCTCAGCCACCGCATCCGGCGTCTTCGCGGTGGCCTTCTTGGTCACCGCCTTCTCCGCGGCCTTCTTCACGCTCTTCGCCGCTTTCGCGGCCGACTTCTTCGGGTCCGAACCGCTGGGGGTGGGGCGGGGGGTCACTGGCGGAGCCTCCTCGGCGAAGGTCAGGTCGGGTCAGATCAGGTCGGTGGACGCGTACCGCGCCACCGCGGCCATCGGCACCTGCAGCCAGTCCGGGCGGTGCCGTGCCTCGTAGACGACCTCGTAGATCGCCTTGTCGGTCTCGTACGCGCGCAGCAGCACCGGATCGGTCCGCGGGTCCACGCCGCTGATTTCTGCGTATCCGGAGCAGTACGCGGCCCGGCAGGCCTCGGCCCAGCCCGGTACCGGCAGGTCGGTCGAGTGGGCCGCGTAGTCGAAGGAGCGCAGCATCCCGGCGACGTCCCGGGCCGTGGGCTGCGGCAGCCGGCGCTCGGCGAGCGGCTTGGACGGCTCGCCCTCGAAGTCGATCAGCGACCAGTGCCCGGCGGCGGAGCGCAGGCACTGGCCGAGGTGGAGGTCGCCGTGGATGCGCTGCGCGGTCCAGGTGGAGCCCTCGGCGGCGAGATCGCCCAGCGCGGTGAACGCGGAGCGCAGCCCCGGCGCGTACGGCCGGAGCGCGGGCACCGCCTGTACGGCCGCCTCCAGCCGCTCGATCATGCCGTCGACGAGCGGTTGCAGCTGCTGGTGGCCGAGTGTCACGGTCGGCAGCGCCCGGGCCAGCGCGGTGTGCACCTCGGCGGTGGCCCGTCCCAGCGCGTGCGCCTCGGCGGTGAAGTCCTCACCCTTGGCGAGTTCCCGCAGGGCCAGTTCCCAGCCGTCCGAAGCACCCTGCACGAAGGGCTGGAGCACGCCCAGGGTGTACGGCTCACCCGCCAGCTCGGCCCGCAGCCAGCCTGTGGGCGCGGGCACCCGGGGGCAGCCCTCGCGGGCCAGCGCCAGCGGGAGCTCCAGGTCGGGGTTGACGCCGGGCAGAACCCGGCGCAGGAGTTTCAGGATGAACGTATCTCCGTAGACGATCGACGAATTCGACTGCTCGGCGGTCATGACCCTGGCCACCAGACCCTCCCGGATCTCCTGGTGCGGGTCCCGCTCGAAACACAGCCCGCCGATCCGGGTCCCGGAGCGGATGGCCTCCAGGAGCAGTTCGGCGGGCAGTGGGTCGTGGAGGGCGTCGTACGCGGTGCGGCCGGTGAGCGGCCCCTCCTCGACATGGCCGATGAGCGCGGGCGCCAGCCGGGGCGGCAACGCCTCGCGCACGCCTATGAGCAGCTGGTAGCAGTCCCCGGGGTGCGGCGCCGCGCCGACGGTGAGGGGCTGGTGGGCGCGGACCAGCAGGTGGTACAGGCCGAGCTTGGCGGTGGGTGGCAGCAGCTCGGTGGCGGCCACCAGGGAGAACCCGGTGACCGGGCGCCCCTTGCCCGCGAACCAGCGCTGCCGCGGCAGCCACTCGCGCAGGAGTGGATCAAGCGAGGCGAGGAGGCCTGGACTTGTCGTGGCGGTACGGGTGACGGCTTCCGACATGGCGTGGCGTCCTTTCCCCGGGCTGGCTGGTCGGGGTGCTACTGATGCGTGCCCCGGGCGGAGCGGTGGAAACCGGCCCGCCCGGGTCCTCGTCGGTTATGCGGCCTCTTTGCGGAGCCGGAACCAGTAGAAACCGTGCCCGCCGAGGGTCAGCAGATACGGCAGCTCACCGATGGCCGGGAACCGCACCCCGCCGAACAGCTCGACCGGGTGCCGTCCGTCGAAGGCGCTCAGATCCAGTTCCGTCGGCTGTGCGAACCGGGAGAAGTTGTGCACGCACAGGACCAGGTCGTCCTCGTACTCCCTCAGGAACGCGATCACCGCCGGGTTCGACGAGGGCAGCTCGGTGTAGGAGCCGAGGCCGAACGCCGGGTTCTGCTTGCGGATCTCGATCATGCGGCGGGTCCAGTGCAGCAACGACGAGGGCGACGCCATCGACGCCTCGACATTGGTGACCTGGTAGCCGTAGACGGGGTCCATGATGGTCGGCAGATAGAGCCGCCCGGGGTCGCTGGAGGAAAAGCCTGCGTTACGGTCCGGTGTCCACTGCATGGGGGTGCGTACGGCGTCGCGGTCGCCGAGCCAGATGTTGTCGCCCATGCCGATCTCGTCGCCGTAGTAGAGGATCGGCGAGCCGGGCAGTGACAGGAGCAGGGCGGTGAACAGCTCGATCTGGTTGCGGTCGTTGTCGAGCAGGGGGGCGAGCCGGCGCCGGATGCCGATGTTGGCGCGCATCCGTGGGTCCTTGGCGTACTCGGCCCACATGTAGTCGCGTTCCTCGTCGGTGACCATTTCGAGCGTCAGCTCGTCGTGGTTGCGCAGGAAGATGCCCCACTGGCAGTTCTGCGGGATGGCCGGGGTCTTGGCGAGGATCTCCGAGACCGGGTAGCGGGACTCCCGGCGCACCGCCATGAAGATGCGGGGCATGACCGGGAAGTGGAAGGCCATGTGGCATTCGTCGCCGCCGGACTCGTAGTCGCCGAAGTAGTCGACGACGTCCTCCGGCCACTGGTTGGCCTCCGCCAGGATCACCGTGTCCGGGTAGGAGGCGTCGATCTCCTTGCGGACCCGCTTGAGGAACTCGTGGGTTGCCGGAAGGTTTTCGCAGTTGGTGCCTTCCTCCTGGTACAGGTACGGCACGGCGTCGAGACGGAAGCCGTCGATGCCCAGGTCCAGCCAGAACCGCAGTGCGGAGATCATCTCCTCCTGGACGGCCGGGTTCTCGTAGTTGAGGTCCGGCTGGTGGGAGAAGAAGCGGTGCCAGAAGTACTGCTTGCGGACCGGGTCGAAGGTCCAGTTGGAGGCCTCGGTGTCGACGAAGATGATCCGGGCGTCCTGGAACTGCTTGTCGTCGTCGGCCCACACGTAGTAGTCGCCGTAGGGGCCGTCGGGGTCCTTGCGGGACTCCTGGAACCACGGGTGCTGGTCGCTGGTGTGGTTCATGACGAAGTCGATGATCACGCGCATGCCGCGCTGGTGGGCGGCGTCGACGAACTCCACGAAGTCGGCGAGGTCGCCGAACTCCGGCAGGACGGCGGTGTAGTCCGAGACGTCGTACCCGCCGTCCCTGAGCGGGGACTTGAAGAAGGGCGGCAGCCACAGGCAGTCGATGCCCAGCCACTGCAGGTAGTCGAGCTTGGCGGTCAGGCCCTTGAGGTCGCCGACGCCGTCGCCGTTGCTGTCCTGGAAGGAGCGGACGAGGACCTCGTAGAAGACGGCCCGCTTGAACCAGTCCGGGTCGCGGTCCTTGGCCGGGGTGTCCTCGAAGGTGTCGTGGACGGGCTCGTTGACGATCATGTTGTGGGTGACCCTCCGATCTGCGGGGTGGACGGTCGCAGGACGGTGCTGTGCTCACCCGTGGGGTGACCCCCGGGCCTCCGGCCGACCACGAGGACATGTGCCCCGCCGGGCTGAAGTCGCACGTAGTTCGCCCTGCCCCAGTGATAGGTCTCACCGGTGAGCTCGTCGCGCACCGGTACCGACTCGTGCCATTCCAGGCCGAGTTGCGGCATGTCCAACGAGACCGTGGCCTCCTGGGTGTGGTGCGGATCGAGGTTCACGACCACCAGAACCGTGTTCGAGCCGCTCCGCTTCGAGTACGCGATCACCTCGTCCTTGTCCGCGTGATGGAAGTGCAGGTCGCGCAGCTGCCGTAGGGCCGGGTTGTCCCGCCTGATGGTGTTGAGCTGGGTGATCAGGGGGGACAGGCTGTCGTCGCGGTCCCAGTCGCGGGTCTTGAGCTGGTACTTCTCCGAGTCCAGGTACTCCTCGCTGCCCGCGCGCAGCGGGGTGTTCTCGGCGAGTTCGTAGCCGGAGTAGATGCCCCAGGTCGGCGAGAGGGTCGCGGCCAGCACCGCACGCAGCGCGAACGCCGGACGGCCGCCGTGCTGAAGGAACTCGTGCAGGATGTCCGGGGTGTTGGCGAAGAAGTTCGGCCGCATGTAGGAGGCCGCCTCACCCGAGAGCTCCGTCAGGTACTCGGTGAGCTCCTGCTTGGTGTTGCGCCAGGTGAAATAGGTGTACGACTGCTGGAAGCCGATCTGCGCCAGCGTGTGCATCATCGCCGGCCGGGTGAACGCCTCCGCCAGGAAGATCACATCCGGGTCGGTGGCGTTGATGTCGCCGATCACCCGCTCCCAGAACACCACCGGCTTGGTGTGCGGGTTGTCCACGCGGAAGATCCGCACCCCGTGGTCCATCCAGTGCCGCAGCACCCGGCACGTCTCCGCGATCAGCCCCTCCAGATCGGCGTCGAAGGCGATCGGGTAGATGTCCTGGTACTTCTTCGGCGGGTTCTCCGCATAGGCGATCGTGCCGTCGGGACGGTGATGGAACCACTCGGGGTGTTTGTGCACCCAGGGATGGTCCGGGGAGCACTGCAGGGCGAAGTCCAGCGCGATCTCCAGCCCGTGGGCCGCGGCCTGCTGGACGAACCAGTCGAAGTCCTCGATCGTGCCCAGATCCGGGTGGACCGCGTCATGGCCGCCCTCCGGGGAGCCGATCGCCCAGGGCACCCCCACATCGTCCGGACCGGCGGACAGGGTGTTGTTGCGGCCCTTGCGGAACGTGCTGCCGATCGGATGGATCGGCGGCAGGTACACCACGTCGAAGCCCATCGCGGCGATCGCCGGCAGCCGGCGGGCCGCGGTGCGGAACGTGCCGTGCGGCCGCTCCACCGTGCCCTCCGAACGCGGGAAGAACTCGTACCACGACCCGAACAGCGCCCGCTCCCGCTCCACCAGCAGCGGCAACGTCTCCGACGCCGTGATCAACTCCCGCAGCGGAAACTGCGCCAGCACCGCGTCCACCTCGGGTGTCAGGGCCGCGGCGAGGCGGGCGGCGGCCGGGCGGGTCTCGTCGCGGAGGGCGCGGATGGCCGCGAGGATCACGCCGTTGCGCCCGTCGTCGGGGACTCCGGCAGCGGCCCGTTCGTAGAGCCGGGCGCCCTCCTCCAGGACCAGCTCGGTGTCCATGCCCGCGGGGATCTTGATCTGGGCGTGGTGCCGCCAGGTGGTGATCGGATCACCCCAGGCCTCCACGGTGAAGGTCCACGGGCCGGGCGTGCCCGCGGTGACGGTGGCACCCCAGCGGTCGGTGCCCGGGGCCAGTTCCCGCATGGGGGTCCAGGGTCCGGCGCGGCCTTCCGGATCCTTCAGTACGACATTGGCGGCGACCGCGTCATGGCCCTCACGGAACACGGTGGCCGAGATCTCGAACGTCTCGCCGGTGACCGCCTTGGCGGGCCGGCGTCCGCGCTGGACGACCGGGCGGACGTCGAGGACGGGTATGCGCCCGACGGCCGGAGCCGGCCCCGCCGGCGTGGAGGGTCGCTCCTGAGGCGGGGGGCCGGGGTCGACGGGGCGCGTGGTGGTCGGGTCGGTGCTGGACGTCAGGGGTGCTGACGAGTGGTGCGTGGCGGGCATGACCGCTCCTGTCCGCGTCAACTTCGGGTAGGCGGATGGGTGTGGGGAGGGGGTCCTGCGTGGCGTCTCAGTGAACCTACCTGAGGCGTGTACCGGTGGAGCCTTCCCACCCTATTCGGGTGGGCAATCCGGCACTTTGCTAACTACTCACGCGTATGTCTTTACACAAAACCGGCCCCGTTCTGGCCGAACGGGGCCGGATTGCGGACGCTTCCCCTAGGAACCGGGCACCTGGAGAAGTTTGTCCGGCGAACCGGACCCCCGACCGGACACCTTCCCCGAGGCCGCCAGTTTCACCAAGGCTTTGCCGACCTGTGCCGGAGTGGCCCTCGGGTGGTCGGCCAGATACAGCGCGGCCGCGCCCGCCGCGTGCGGGGTCGCCATCGACGTACCCGAGTAGGTCGCCCTGGCGGTGTCGCTCGTGATGCCCGCCGAGGTGATCGAGACCCCCGGGGCGAACAGGTCGAGGGCCGGTCCGTGATTGGAGAAGCCCGCCCGCCTGTCGTCGGTGCCGGTCGCGCCGACCGTGATCGCCTGGGGCACGTCGGCGGGGGAGTAGAGCCCGGCCGACAGCCCGTCGTTGCCCGCGGCGACCGCGTAGGTCACCCCGGACGCGATGGAGGTGCGCACGGCCGCGTCCAGCTGGGTGTTGTGGAGACCACCCAGGCTGAGATTGGCGACCGCGGGCTTGCGGGCGTTCCTCGTCACCCAGTCGATACCCGCGATGACCTGGGCCGTCGTGCCCGCGCCCGCGTTGTCGAGGACGCGTACGGCGACCACCCTGGCCTGTTTGGCCACGCCGTACCGGGTGCCGGCGACGGTGGCCGCCACGTGGGTGCCGTGGCCGTTGCCGTCCCCCGCGGATCGGTCGCCCCCGACGAAGTCCCAGCCGTAGGACGCCCGGCCCCCGAAGTCCTTGTGGGAGATCCGGATGCCGGTGTCGATCACGTACACCGTCGTCCCGGCGCCCGCGGACCGCGGCCAGCTGTACGACCTGTCCAGCGCCGACTTCGGCTGGTCGAGGCGGTCCAGGCCCCAGGACGGCGGGTTCTTCTGGGTGCCCTCCAGGGTCACCCGGGTGTCCTGGACGACCGCGGCGACCCGGGGGTCGGCCGCGAGCAGACGGGCCTGTCTCTCGTCGGCCCGGATCGCGTAGCCGTTCAGTACCGTGCCGTAGGTATGGCTGATTCTCGCCCCGTACTTCTCGGCGAGACCTTTTCCGGCCGCCGACGGGGCCTTCGTTCCCCCCTTGAGTGTCACCAGGTAACTCCCGCTGACGGAACCGGGCTCTCCGGCGCCGAGTATCCGCCCTTCCGGTACGGCGTGCGCGGGCAGGGTGATGGCCGAAAGCGCGGCGGCACAGCTCACCGCGGTCAGGCCCCCCACCCGGCGCAGACGCCGGTTTCGCGTCCGTGCCATGGCTTCGTGTCCCCCCTCCTCAACTCGGCGTACGGCAGCCGCGGACCGCCGGGTGCACCCGGCGCCGGCCGGTACGCCATGGGGAAGCCTCTCGTGTGGGGTGAAGCACCACAAGGACGCCTACGGGGGTGAATCGGCCATATCGGCTATGGGAGACGTGAGGAGGTTGCGGTGATTTCCGGACTGTTCGATCCGGAACGGCTCGAGGGTGACACGACCGTCCGCATCGCACCGCGCCGTGGTGACGAGGCCCCCCGCCCGGATACCGTCGGAGTTGACGACGGGACGCACACCGCCGTGTGTCCCACTCCGCACGCTCGCCGAGGTGGAATGTGAAGGCGATCCGCCGATTCACCGTCCGTCCTGTTCTCCCCGAACCCCTCCGGCCGCTCAGCGACCTGGCGCGCAATCTGCGCTGGTCCTGGCACGCGGAGACCCGCGACCTGTTCCAGTCCGTCGATCCGGAGCACTGGGCCGCCTCGGGTGGTGATCCCGTACGACTGCTCGGCAGCGTGCGCCCCGCCCGGCTCGCCGAACTCGCCGAGGACCGCCGCTTCCTGCGCCGGCTCGCCACGGTCGCCGACGATCTCCACGACTACGTCACCGGTGAGCGCTGGTACCAGGCGCACACCGGTGAACTCCCGGCCGCCGTGGCCTACTTCTCGCCCGAGTTCGGCGTCACGGCCGCCCTGCCGCAGTACTCCGGCGGTCTGGGCATCCTGGCCGGCGACCATCTGAAAGCCGCCAGCGACCTGGGCGTACCGCTGATCGGGGTCGGTCTGTTGTACCGCCACGGCTACTTCCGCCAGTCCCTGTCCCGGGACGGCTGGCAGCAGGAGCACTACCCGGTCCTGGACCCCAACGAGCTGCCGGTGGCCCTGCTGAGGGAGGCCGACGGCGCCCCGGCGCAGGTCTCGCTGGCCCTGCCGGGCGGCAAGCAGCTGCACGCGCGGATCTGGCTGGCCCAGGTCGGCCGCGTCCCCCTGCTGATGCTGGACTCCGACGTCGAGGAGAACGACCTCGGCGAACGCGGGGTGACCGACCGGTTGTACGGCGGCGGCAGCGAACACCGGCTGCTCCAGGAGATGCTGCTCGGGATAGGGGGTGTCCGGGCCGTACGGACGTACTGCCGGCTGACCGGTCACGCCGACCCCGAGGTCTTCCACACCAACGAGGGCCACGCCGGCTTCCTCGGCCTGGAGCGGATCGCCGAACTCTGCGACCAGGGGCTGGACTTCGACGCGGGCCTGGAGGCGGTCCGCGCGGGGACCGTGTTCACCACGCACACCCCCGTCCCGGCCGGCATCGACCGCTTCGACCGCGAACTGGTCGCCCGGCACTTCGGCCCTGAAGCCGAACTCCCGCGCATCGACGTGGGCCGGATCCTCGCCCTCGGCATGGAGACCTATCCCGGCGGCGAGCCCAACCTCTTCAACATGGCCGTGATGGGTCTGCGGCTCGCCCAACGCGCCAACGGGGTATCCCTGTTGCACGGGCAGGTCAGCCGGGAGATGTTCTCCGGACTCTGGCCCGGATTCGACCCGGAGGAGGTGCCGATCACCTCCGTGACCAACGGGGTGCACGCCCCGACCTGGGTCGCGCCCGAGGTGTTCCGGCTCGGCGCCCGGCAGATCGGCGCCCAGCGCACCGAGGACGCGATGACCGTCGGCGGCTCCGACCGCTGGGACGCCGTGGGGGAGATTCCCGACCAGGACATCTGGGACCTGCGCCGCTCCCTGCGCGAGCAGCTGGTGGCGGAGGTGCGGGAACGGCTGCGCGCCTCCTGGCGCCAACGCGGCGCCGGTACGGCCGAGTTGGGCTGGATCGACGGCGTCCTCGACCCCGACGTCCTCACGATCGGGTTCGCGCGCCGCGTCCCGTCGTACAAGCGCCTGACGCTGATGCTGCGGGACCGCGACCGGCTGATGGACCTGCTCCTGCACCCCGAGCACCCGATCCAGATCGTGGTGGCGGGCAAGGCGCACCCGGCGGACGACGGTGGCAAGCGGCTGGTCCAGGAGCTGGTCAGGTTCGCGGACGACCCGAGGGTCCGGCACCGGATCGTGTTCCTGCCCGACTACGGCATGGCCATGGCGCAGAAGCTCTACCCGGGCTGCGACATCTGGCTCAACAACCCGCTGCGGCCGCTGGAGGCGTGCGGGACGAGCGGGATGAAGGCGGCTCTCAACGGCTGCCTGAACCTGTCCGTCCTGGACGGCTGGTGGGACGAGTGGTTCCAGCCCGACTTTGGCTGGTCCATCCCGACGGCCGACGGCGTGGGCACCGACCCCGACCGCCGCGACGACATAGAGGCCGACGCCCTCTACGACCTCCTCGAACAGCGGGTCACCCCCCGCTTCTACGAGCGCGGCCAGGGCGGCCTGCCCGACCGCTGGATCGAGATGGTCCGCCAGACGCTCACCCTGCTGGGCCCGAAGGTCCTGGCCGGCCGCATGGTACGCGAGTACGTCGAGCGCCTCTACGCGCCCGCGGCCCACGCCCACCGCACGATGGTCCCCGACGCGGCACGCGAGCTCGCGGAGTGGAAGGCGAGGGTGCGCGAGCAGTGGCACGGGGTGACGGTCGACCACGTGGAGACGACCGTCACGACGACCACGGCCGAACTCGGCACCACGCTCGGCCTGCGGGTCCGCGTCGGCCTCGGCGCCCTCGGCCCGGACGACGTGGAGGTCCAGGCGGTCTCCGGCCGTGTGGACGAGGAGGACCGCATCGCGGACGCGGCGACGGTCCCGCTGAAGTCGGTGGGCGGCCCGGACGAGGAGGGCCGCTGGGTGTACGAGGGCCCGCTGTCCCTGGACCGCACGGGTCCCTTCGGCTACACGGTCCGCATCCTGCCCTCGCACCGGCTGCTGGCGTCGGGCGCGGAGCTGGGGATGGTGGCGGTGCCCTCGGAGGACGTGGTGGAGGGGGCGGGGGTGCTCCTGCGGTGAACGACGGGGACGCGGGCCGGGGCCTCGCGGCTCAGCCCGCGTCCTCTCCGCCGCACAGCTTCCGCAGAACCGTCCCGCACTTGCGGGCGTACGCGTGCTGCAAGCCCCTCGTCGCCGGGCCGCCCGCCCTGGAGTACCACTTGGCGCCCCTGCTGAAGGCCGACACCGTCAGCCACACCGTGCCGTCGCCGGTGCGGTCCACGACGAAGGACTCCTCGCCGCACTCGGGGTGGCCGGTCAGAGTCCCGTAGGCCCAGCCCGCGCGGCGGTGCTCCTCGACGGTCCAGACCACCCGGCAGGGGGCCTTGATCACGCCCGCCAGGGTCACCGTCACGTCCACGTCGGGGGCCGCGCGGTCCGCCGTGGCGTCGATGCCCACGCCGAGCGCGCGGTGCATCTCCCAGGTCAGGACCGCCTCGGAGGCCTTCCGGAAGACGTCGTGGCCCTCGCCTATGCGCGTGCGGACGTGCAGGGGGTGGAAGCCGGGCGGGCAGAAGCCGCTCCGCCGGGTCGCGCCGACGTCGTCGTACGTGAAGGACATGGGACCCAAGAGTAGGGCGGTACCCGGAGATGCCTTCGCTCCGGGTACCGCCCGTCAGACCCTTGCGGCAACTAGCTGACGTTGACCGCCGACCAGGCCGCCGCCACCGCCTTGTACTCGGTGCTGGTGGAGCCGTACAGCGCGGACGCCGCCGAGAGCGTGCCGGTGCGCGCCGCCTTGTAGTTGGTCGTCGACGTGAAGTACGTCGTCAGCGCCTTGTACCAGATCTGCAGCGCCTTGGCGCGGCCGATGCCGGTGACCGTGGAGCCGTTGGACGTCGGCGAGTTGTAGGACACGCCGTTGATCGTCTTCGCGCCGCTGCCCTCGGACAGCAGGTAGAAGAAGTGGTTCGCGACGCCCGACGAGTAGTGGACGTCCAGGTTGCCGACCGAGGAGGACCAGGAGTCCGCCGAGCCGCCGTCCTTGCTGGGCTTGTCCATGTAGCGCAGCGGGGTGCCGTCGCCGTTGATGTCGATCTCCTCGCCGATGAGGTAGTCACCGACGTCGTTGGAGTTGTTCGCGAAGAACTCGACACCCGTGCCGAAGATGTCCGAGGTCGCCTCGTTGAGGCCGCCGGACTCGCCGGAGTAGTTCAGGCCCGCCGTGTTCGAGGTGACACCGTGGCTCATCTCGTGGCCGGCCACGTCCAGCGAGGTCAGCGGGCTGACATTGCCCTCGCCGTCGCCGTACGTCATGCAGAAGCAGCTGTCGTCCCAGAACGCGTTGACGTACGCGTTGCCGTAGTGGACCCGGGAGTAGGCCGCGACACCGTTGTTCTTGATGCCGCTGCGGCCGAAGGTGGACTTGTAGAAGTCCCAGGTCTCCGCCGCGCCGTAAGCCGCGTCGACGGCCGCCGTCTGGTCGGTGGTGGAGCTGGAGGCCGCGCCGGTGCCCCACACGTTGTCGGCGTCCGTGAACAGGGTGCCGGCGGAGGAGCTGGTGGCGTGGGCCTTGTTGTACGTCTTGTGGCCGCCGCGGGTGCCGTCGGTCAGCTGGTACGTCGAGCCCGACAGGGTGGTCTCCAGGCTGACCGTGCCCGAGTACAGGCTCTTGCCGGTGCCGGTCGCGTTCTCGATGCCCTGGTACTCGAAGAGCTTCTTGCCGGTGGCCGCGTCGGTGATGACGTGCAGCTGGTTCGGGGTGCCGTCGTCCTGGAAGCCGCCGACGATCGTCTCGTAGGCGAGGACGGGGGTGCCCGAGCCGGCCCAGATCACCTTGCGCGCGCCGTCGGCGGCGGCCTTGTCCGAGCCCGCGGCCTTGGCGACGGTCAGCGCCTGCTTCTCGGCCTTGGCGACGGTGATCTTCGGGGTGACGGAGGCGACCTTGATGGTGGCCTTCGTCGCTCTGGAGACGCCCTGGGTGGCACCGGACTTCGACTCGTGGACGACGAGGTCGCCGCCGAGGACCGGCAGGCCCGCGTAGGTGCGCTCGTAGCGGGTGTGGAGCGTGCCGTCGGCGTCCTTCACGACGTCCTTGACGACCAGCTTCTCCTTGGTGCCGAGGCCTATCTCCTGGGCCGTGTCGGCGGCGGAGGCCTGCCGCTCCTTGATGAGCGAGGTGCGCGCGGCCGAGGAGAGCTGGAGCGGGGCGGCGGCCAGGGTGGCCTTGCCGCTCGTCTTCGCCGGGGTCTCGGCGGAGGCGGCTCCGGCGGTCAGGCCGGTGGTGAGCAGGGCCCCGGCCGCGACGGCGGTGGCGATGGCCAGGGTGGTGCTCTTGTGACGCGCGTAGAGGGGGGTCACACAAGCTCCTTCGTGGGGGAGCCCGGACGGCGTGGGGTTGCCTTCCGGGGTGGTTGTGAAGTTGTGCGGCGGTTGTGAGGAAGCGTGGCATCAAGGCGCGTACATGTCATGACCCTCAAGTGATGTTGGCCGAAAGTCGACGGCTGGATGAACATTGCAGGCATGTAAACCGACTTGACCTGGGCAAAGCCCCAACAAGCCGTCGGTCATGGGACGGTAAAGAGCGAGGGTGCCGCCCCGGTGGGTTCGAACCACCGGGGCGGCACCCTGTCCGGGTGGAGGCCGGCCTACGGGAAGGTCAGCTTCCAGCCGTTGATGTAGCCGGTGTCCTGGGCCGCGTTGTCCTGGACCCGCAACTGCCAGGTGCCGTTGGCGACTTCGGAGGAGGCGTTCACCGTGTACGTGGTGTTGAGGTTGTCGGTGCTGCCACCGGTGCCGTACGCCTTCAGGGTGTACGCCGTGCCGTCGGGGGCGATCAGCTGCACCCTCAGGTCACCGATGTAGGTGTGCACGATGTCGACCGAGACCTGGAGGTTCGACGGCGCGTTGCCGGTACGCCCCGACACGGTGATCGGCGAGTTGACCGCCGCCCCGTTGTCCGGAATCGATACGTCGGTGGTGGACTCGAACGAGGTGCCACCGCCACCGCCGCCACCGGGACGCGAGCCGACCGCCACGCCCGCCCAGGCGTTCGCCACGGCCGTGTACTCGGCGCTCGTGGTGCCGTACAGCTCACCGGCCGCCGCGAGGGTCCCGGTGCGGGCCGCCGCGTAGTTCGTCGTCGAGGTGAACTTCGTGGTCAGGGCGCGGAACCAGATCTTCTCCGCCTTGTCCCGGCCGATGCCGGTGACCGGAAGCCCGTCCGAGGTCGACGAGTTGTAGGTGACACCGTTGATGGTCTTGGTGCCACTGCCCTCCGACAGGAGGTAGAAGAAGTGGTTCGCCGGGCCGGACGAGTAGTGGACGTCCACCGACCCGATCCCCGAGTACCAGCTGTCCTTCGACGCGCCGTCCTTGCTCGGCTTGTCCATGTACCGCAGCGGCGTGCCGTCGCCGTTGATGTCGATCTCCTCGCCGATGAGGTAGTCACCGACGTCGGAGGAGTTGTTGGCGTAGAACTCGACGGCCGTGCCGAAGATGTCGGAGGTCGCCTCGTTCAGCCCGCCGGACTCGCCCGAGTAGTTGAGCCCCGCGGTGTTCGACGTGACACCGTGGGTCATCTCGTGACCGGCCACGTCGATCGACGTCAGCGGGTGGGTGTTGCCCGACCCGTCGCCGTACGTCATGCAGAAGCAGCTGTCGTCCCAGAACGCGTTGACGTACGCGTTGCCGTAGTGGACCCGGGAGTACGCGCCCACCCCGTCGCCACGGATGCCCGAACGCCCCTGCACGTTCTTGTAGTAGTCCCAGGTGAGCGCGGCGCCGTAGTGCGCGTCCGCGCCGGCCGTCTCCGCGTTGGAGGCGCTGCCGTTGCCCCAGACGTCGTCCGGGCCCGAGAAGAGGGTGCCGGTGCCGGAGGTGCCGCGGTTGAGGTTGTACGTCTTGTGGTTGCCGCGCGCCCCGTCGGTCAGGTTGTACGTCGACCCGGACTGGGTGGTGCCGAGGGTGACCGTGCCGCTGTACATGGTGTTGCCGGTGCCGGTCTCGATGCCCTGGTACTCGAAGAGCTTCGCGCCGGTCGCCGCGTCCGTGATGACGTGCAGCTCGTTCGGCGTGCCGTCCTCCTGGAGACCGCCGACGACGGTTTCGTACGCCAGGGTCGGGGTGCCGTTGCCGGCCCAGATCACCTTGCGCGGGGCACGGTCGGTGGCGGTCTTGTCGGCGCCCGCGGCCTTCGCGAGCGTGAGCGCCTGCTTCTCCGCCTTGGCGGCGGGCAGAGCCGCGGTCGTGGTGGCCGGCTTGATGGCCTTGGCGGTCGCCTTGACGACACCCTCGGTCGCGCCGGACTTCGTGGTCTGGACGACGAGGTCGCCGCCGAGGACGGGCAGGCCGTCGTACGTGCGCTCGTAGCGGGTGTGCAGGGTCCCGTCGCCGTCCTTCACGACGTCACGGACGACCAGCTTCTCCTTGGCGCCGAGGCCGAGGTCCTTGGCGGTGTCCGCCTTGCCGGCGTTCGCCTGCCGGATCAGCTCGGCGCGCTGGGACGGGGTGAGCTTGAGGGACTCGGCGCCCGGGAGCACCTTGCCCGCGGCCGACGGTGCCTTCTCCGGGGCTGCGGTGGCGGCGCCCGACTGGACGGCCGCGGCGATGAGGGCCGAGACACCGACGAGGGCCACGGCGGCGGCCCTGCGGTGCAGGGGGTGGGGGGTGCGGGGGGCGCGTCTGTGGGAGGAACTGTCTCTCAACACTGACTCCTTCTGCGCGGCCGCGGATCGCGCGGCCAGGGGAGACCGGACGATGGGTCGACCGTCCGGGCGGTACGCGGAACGAGGTGCAGGCGGCCGCGAAGACGCCACAGCAAGAGAGATCTGTGAGGTTGCTGTGAAGCGGCCGTGGGAAGAGTGGCACCGGAAAGCCCGTACTGTCAGGAGCGCGTCAGGAAGTTGGCCGGAAATCGTTCGTTGTCCGGGAGTTCATGTTCGTTATACGGACTTTCCACCCTGACCGGACGCCGGCCGGTCCCCGTGCCACGACCCCCACAGCGCCGCGTACGCCCCGCCGGCCGCCACCAGCTCCTCGTGCGTGCCGAGCTCGGTCAGCAGCCCGTCCTCCATCACCGCGACCCGGTCCGCGTCGTGCGCGGTGTGCAGCCGGTGCGCGATCGCGATGACCGTGCGCCCTTCGAGGACGGCGGCCAGGGCGCGCTCGGTGTGCCGCGCGGTCGTGGGATCCAGCAGCGCGGTCGCCTCGTCCAGGATCAGCGTGTGCGGGTCCGCCAACACCACGCGGGCCAGCGCGAGTTGCTGCGCCTGCGAGCCGTCCGTACGCCACCCGTCCGCGCCGAGCGCGGTGTCGAGCCCGTCGGGCAGTTCCCGCACCCACGCATCGGCCCCCACGGCGGTCAGGGCGGCCCACAACTCCTTGTCCCCGGCGCCGGGTTCGGCGATGAGGAGGTTGTCGCGGACCGTGCCCAGGAAGACGTGGTGCTCCTGGGTGACCAGGACGACCTGGCGGCGCAGCTGCTCGGGGTCCAGGCCGACGACCGGGACCCCGCCGACGGTCACCGATCCGGAGGTCGGGGCGTCGACCCCCGCGAGCAGCCTGCTGAGCGTGGTCTTCCCGGCCCCGGACGGGCCGACCACCGCGAGCCGTTCACCGGGGCGCACGGTCAGGTCGACGCCGTGCAGGACCTCACCGCCGCGGCCGTAGGAGTAGCGCACGTCGGTGACGTCGATGCGGTCGTCGGTGGGGGTGGGGGAGCCCTTCGCATCGGCGCGCGGGGCTGCGGCCAGGCCCTCGACGCGGGCGAACGAGGCGCCGCTGGACTGGAGTTGCTCGACCCGCATCAGGATCTGGTCGAGTGGACCGGCCATTTGCTGCAGATACAGGGCGGCCGCCACGACCGAGCCCAGACTCATCACGCCCCGCGCGTGCAGCATCCCGCCGATCAGCAGCACACCGGCCACGGGCAGGATGTACGCCACCTCCACCAGCGGGAAGAACACACTGCGCAGGCAGAGCGTGTACAGGCGGGTGCGGCGGGCCGTGTCGAGGGCCTCCCGGCTCGCCCGGACGCGCCGCTCCTCCAGCCGCAGCGCCTCCACCGTGCGGGCGCCGGAGGCGGTGGCCGCGAGGATCTCGGCGACGTCGGAGGTGGCCTCGCCCTCGGCCAGGTAGCCGTCCCGGGCCCGCCGCAGATACCAGCGCAGCACGAACCAGATCGGCAGCAGACCGAAGACGCCGACCGCGCCCAGCAGCGGGTCCAGGAGGAACACCGCGGCGAGCAGGAACAGGAACTGCACGGAGTTGATGAGGAGTTCCGGTCCCGCGTCGCGCAGCGTGGTGCCGACGGTGGCGACGTCCGCGGTGCCGCGGGCCGTCAGGTCCCCGGTCCCGGCGCGTTCCACGACGGAGGAGGGCAGGGCGAGGGTGCGGTCCACGAACTCCTCGCGGACGCGGGCGAGGGTCCGTTCGCCGAAGCGGTGGCCGACGTAGCGGGCCCAGCGGGCGAGCAGGAGCTGGCTGCTCGCGCACCCCACGAGGACGAGCGAGAGCCGGTCCACCGCGGCCACGCCCTCTCCGGCGCGCACCTCGTCGATGATCCGGCCGAGCAGCCACGGGCCGGCGAGGCCGGTGAGCGCGGCGAGCGCGTTCAGGGCGAGTACGGCGGCGAAGGCGCGGGTGTCCTTGCGGATCAGCCGGCCGGCGGCCCGCCGTACGGTGGCCTGGTCGGCGACCGGGAGGTGGCCCTTGCTCACGCTCACTTCATGACCTCCACGTCCCGGGCGACCAGGGAGCGGTATCCCGGTTCCCCGGCGAGCAGTTGCTGGTGGGTTCCGGTCGCCGCGAGCTTGCCGTCGACCAGGTAGAGGACCGTGTCGGCGTGGTCGAGGACGAGGGGGGAGGTGGTGGTGACGGCTGTGGTGCGCCCGTCTCTCGCCGCGCGTAGGCGTTCGGCCACGAGGGCTTCTGTGTGAGCGTCCAGGGCGGAGGTGGGTTCTGTGGCGAGGAGGATCTCCGGGTCGGCGAGGAGGGCCCGTACCAGTCGGACGCGCTGGCGTTGGCCGCCGGAGAGGTTGCGGGCCTGGGCGTCGATGGGGGAGTCGAGGCCGTCCGGGAGGCCTTGGACGATGTCGTCCGCCACGGCTGCGTGTATTGCGGCTGCGGCTGCGTGGGGGCTTGTCGCGCCGTTCCCCGCGCCCCTGAAGGGCGCGATCACCTCGCGTAGGTTTCCAGCGAACAAGTCGGCCTCGTGGTCCGCCAGCAGGATGTGCCGTCGGATCTCGGGCAGCCTGATCTCGTCCAGGGGGACTCCGGCCCAGGTCGCCCGGGACGGGGTGTAGCGGGCCAGGCGGTCCAGTACCGCTGCCGCGTCTGCCGGGCGCGCGGAGGCCAGGACTGTGAGGCGGCCCGGGCGGATGCTGACCCCCGACTCCGGGTCGTGCAGTACCGAGGGCTCCGCGGGGGCGTCCCGCGTGCCCCGGTCCTCCAGCGGCTCCAGACGCAGGAACCGTACGACCCGCCGCGCCGCCACCACGCCCCGGCTGAGCTGGTACCCGCACTCCACCCAGAACGCCACCGGTCCCACCAGGACCGCGACATAGCCGTACACCGCGACCAGCTCGCCCACGGTGATGTCCCCCTGGGCGGCCAGGCGGGCCGCGAGCCAGGTGACGACGCCCAGGAACAGGGTGGGCAGGCCCACGCCGAGGGCCTGGACCCAGCTGGTGACCGCGCCGACCCGGTAGCCCTGGGCGCGCAGGTGCTGGGAGTCGCGGTGGAAGGCGTCGGCGACCAGGCTCTTGCCGCCGAGGCCGTTGAGAACCCGCAGGCCGCCCGCGAGGTCGGCGATGCGGGCCGTGAGGACGCCCTGGCGGTCGCGGTACTCCGTCTCGGCGCCCTGGAGGCGGGACAGGAAGGGGCCCACGAGGAGGACGATCGCCGGAATGCCCAGGAGGACCACGGTGGCGAGGACCGGGGAGACCGAGACCAGCAGGGCGGCCACCGTCAGATAGGCGACACACGCGCCCACACCCGGGCCGACGACCGTCAGGGCCTGGGCGATCGTCTGCACGTCGCCCACGCCGATCGTGACGACCTCCCCGGCCCCGGTCCGGCGCGAGAGCGCGGCGCCGAGACGGACCGCCTGGCCGACGACCACCTTGACCGTGCGGAAGTTGGCGTCCATCCGCACCCGGGTCATCGTGCGGTGCCGCATGATGCTCAGCCAGGCGTTGAAGGAGCCCACCGCGAACAGCGCGAAGCTCCAGCCGGCGAGCGCCCCCCAGTCACCCGGCTCCAGACCCTCGTCGATCGCCCTGGCCATCAGATACGGCGTCGCCGCCAGCAGCACCATCCAGGTACTGCCGAGCAGCGCCCCGGCCACCGACCGCCCCGGCTGACAGCGCACCAGCCACCACAGGTACCGCCGGCCACCGCGGACATCGGGCGTGCCGGGATCCTCGTACGCGTCGATCACACATCCCCCTGGTCACCCATGTGATGGCTCACGCCAGACTGTCCCGCCACGCCCGGTGCAGATCCGCGAACCGGCCCGTACCCGCGACGAGTTCGGCCGGTGTGCCGTCCTCGACGATCCTGCCGTGCTCCATGACCAGCACCCGGTCGGCGATCTCCACGGTCGACAGCCGGTGCGCGATCACCACCGCCGTACGGCCCTTCAGGACCGTCGCCATCGCGCGCTGCACCGCTCGCTCGCCCGGGACGTCGAGCGAGCTGGTCGCCTCGTCCAGGATCAGCACCGCGGGGTCGGCGAGCAACGCCCGTGCGAACGCCACGAGTTGGCGCTGCCCGGCCGAGATGCGGCCGCCCCGCTTGCGTACGTCCGTGTCGTACCCGTCGGGCAGCGCGCTGATGAAGTCGTGCGCGCCGATCGCCTTCGCGGCCCGCTCGATCTCCTCGCGGCCGGCGTCCGGGCGGCCGATCGCGATGTTGTCGGCGACCGTGCCGGAGAACAGGAAGGCCTCCTGCGTCACCATGACCACCCCGCGCCGCAGTTCGGGCATCGCGAGCTCGCGCAGGTCGACGCCGTCGAGCAGGATCCGGCCGTCGGAGGGGTCGTAGAAGCGGGCGAGGAGCTTGGCCAGGGTCGACTTCCCGGCGCCGGTCGAGCCGACCACCGCGACGGTCTGTCCGGCGGGCAGGGTGAGGTCGAAGCGGGGGAGCACCTCGCCGCCGGTGCGGTAACCGAACGAGACACCGTCGAAGACGACCTCGCGGCCGGGACGGTCCGAGGACTCGAGCGCCGGGAGCTGCTTGGGCGTCGAGGGCTCCGGCACGGTCGGGGTCTGGGCGAGCAGGCCCGCGATCTTCTCCAGGGAGGCCGCCGCCGACTGGTAGGAGTTCAGGAACATCCCGAGCCGGTCGATCGGGTCGTAGAGCCGCCGCAGGTACAGCACCGCCGCCGCCAGCACACCCAGCTCAAGGGAGTCCTGCGCCACCCGGTAGGCGCCCCACAGCACGATCCCCGCCACGGCCGTGTTGGCGACCAGCCGGGAACAGACCACATAGCGGGCCATCTCCAGGAGCGCGTCGCCGTTGACCCGCTCGTGCCGCTTGTTCAGCACCGCGAAGTCGGCGTCGTTGGCGGCCTCGCGGCGGAACGCGCGCACCGGCCGGATGCCGTTCATCGTCTCCACGAACTTCACGATCACGGCGGCGATCGCGGTCGACCGCTTCCGGTACACCCGGCCCGCGCGCCGCCGGTAGCCCCGCACGAGCAGGTACAGCGGCACGAAGGACGCCACCGCGACCGCGCCGAGCCCGAGGTCGAGCCAGAGCAGCAGGGCGGAGATGTAGAGGAACGACAGGATGACGGTGACGAGTTCCTGAAGTCCCTCGCTGAGCAGTTCGCGCAGCGACTCCACGTCCGTCGTCGAGCGGGAGATCAGCCGGCCCGAGGTGTAGCGCTCGTGGAAGTCGATGCTCAGCGCCTGCGCGTGGCGGAAGATCCGGCCGCGCAGGTCGAGCAGCACGTCCTGGTTGACGCGCGCGGAGGCCAGGATGAACGCGTACTGGAGCCCGCCGGAGGCCAGCGCGCACAGCAGATAGCCGGCGCCGACCGCGATCAGCGGGCCGTTGTCGTGGTCCCGGAAGGCGGGGACCGCGCGGTCGATGGCGTACGCCACCAGCAGCGGGCCCGCCTGCACGGCCGCCTGCTGGAGCAGCAGCAGGAGTGTGGTGACGGCGACCCGCGCCCTCATCGGGGCCAGCAGGGAGCGCAGGAGGAGGGCCGTGGCTCCGGGAGGCGCGGGCAGCCGGTCCTGGTCGAAGGCGTCGTCGGTGTCCTTCGGCCCGGGGAGGCCGGGCTCCTCGTCCGACGCGGGCGCGGACGTCGTGGGGGCCGTCATCGGGCGTCCTCCCCTTCCAGCGGGTCACCGGACATCAGGTGGGCGTACTCGGCGTTCGTGCGCAGGAGTTCGTGGTGGGTGCCGACCGCCGTGATCCGGCCGTTCGACAGCAGGGCGACCCGGTCGGCGAGCTGCACGGTGGAGGGGCGGTGGGCGACGATGAGGGCGGTGGTGTCGGCCAGTACGTCCCGCAGGGCCGCCTCGACGGCGGCCTCCGTGTGGACGTCGAGGGCGGACAGCGGGTCGTCCAGGACCAGGAACCTCGGCCTGCCCACGACGGCCCGCGCGAGGGCGAGGCGTTGGCGCTGGCCACCCGAGAGGCTGAGGCCCTGTTCGCCGACCTGTGTCCCGGTGCCCTGGGGGAGGGCGTGCACGAAGTCGGCCTGGGCGACGGAGAGGGCGCGGTCCAGTTCCTGTTCGTCCGCGCCCATCAGGACGTTGTCGGCGACGGCGGCGGAGAAGAGGGTGGGGTCCTCGAAGGCGACGGCGACCTTCGAGCGCAGCTCTTCCCTGGGCATGGCGGTGATGTCCTCGCCGTCCAGGGTGATGTGACCGGAGGTGATCTCGTGGAGGCGGGGGACGAGGGCGGTGAGCGTCGTCTTGCCGCTTCCCGTCGCGCCGACCAGGGCCATGGACTCGCCCGGCCGGATGTGGAGGTCGATCTGGTCGAGGACGGGCGGGGAGCCCTCGGGGGCGTCCGGGTAGCGGAACCGGACCTTGTGGAACTGCAGGCCGGCGTCGGCGGCCACGGGCCGACGGGGTCGGGTGGAGGGGGTGTTGGCCTCCGGTACTTCGTCCATCGCCTCGAAATAGCGCTCCGTCGCCGTCGCCGCCTCCTGGCTCATCGCCAGCAGGAAGCCGATCGAGTCCACCGGCCAGCGCAGCGCCAGAGCCGTCGACAGGAACGCGACCAGTGTTCCCGCCGACAGATCCCCGTCCGCCACCTGCACACAGCCCAGTACCAGCGCCGCCCCGATCGCCAGCTCGGGCAGCGTCACGATGACGCCCCAGATCGTGGCCAGGAGGCCCGCCTTGCGCAGTTCCGTGCCGCGCAGGGTGCCCGAGAGCTCGCGGAACGCCCTCGCCTGGGAGCGGTGACGGCCGAACCCCTTGATGATGCGGATGCCGAGCACGCTCTCCTCGACGACCGTGGTGAGGTCTCCCACCTGGTCCTGGGCGAGCCGCGCCACGTGGTGGTACCGCTTCTCGAAGATCACGCAGGTGACCATCACCGGGATGGCCGGCCCGAGGATCACCAGGCCCAGGGTCCAGTCCTGGAGCAGCATGATGATCACGCCGACCACGATGGTGACCGCGTTGACCAGCAGGAACGTCAGCGGGAAGGCGAGGAACATGCGCAGCAGCATGAGGTCCGTGGTGGCCCGGGACAGCAGCTGGCCGGACGCCCAGCGGTCGTGGAAGGCCACCGGGAGGCGCTGGAGGTGCCGGTACAGGTCCGCCCGCATCTCCGCCTCCACGTGGGAGAGCGGTCTCGCCACCAGCCACCGGCGCAGCCCGAACAGCAGGGCCTCCGCGAACCCGAGCAGCAGCAGGTACAGCGACCCCAGCCAGACGCCGGCGGTGTCCCCGTCGGCGACCGGGCCGTCCACCATCCACTTCAGGACGAGCGGGATCACCAGCCCGGTACAGGAGGCGAGGATCGCCACGAGCGCGGCGGCCGACAGCCGCGCGCGGACCGGCCGGACATACGGCCACAGGCGCAGCAGGGTCTTCACGGCCGACCGGTCCTGGGTGGTTGCATGTGTGAGGGACATCAGCTGCGAGCCTACGGATCGGCACTGACAACGCCCACCGAGTTTTGGCCGTACCGGAATCCGTCGATGGACCTACGACCTGCGTGTTCGAGGGGTCGTACGCCCGCATCCACCGATCGGTTGACGCCGGGTCGAGCGGGACGGGCGATGTGGCGGCGGGGCCCGGCCCGGGACGCTGATGCCATGTCCGTCATCGAAGTCAGCGAACTGCGAAAGTCCTACGGCGGCCGGGCCGTCGTCGACGGTGTCTCCTTCACCGTCGAGGAGGGCGAGATCTTCGGGATCCTCGGCCCGAACGGCGCCGGCAAGACCACCACCGTCGAGTGCGTCGAGGGGCTGCGGATTCCCGACGCGGGCCGCGTCCGGGTCACCGGCCTCGACCCCGTCGCCGACCACGCGCGCGTGGCCCGCGTCCTCGGCGCCCAGCTCCAGGAGAGCGAACTCCAGGCCAAACTCACCGTCCGCGAGGCGCTGGAGCTCTACACCACCTTCTACGACAAGCCCCTCGACTGGCGGCCCCTGGCCGAGCGTCTCGGGCTCACCCAGAAGCTGACCACCCGGTTCGGCAAGCTCTCCGGCGGCCAGAAACAGCGCCTGTTCATCGCGCTCGCCCTCGTCGGCAACCCGAAAATCGTCGTCCTGGACGAGCTGACCACCGGCCTCGACCCGCGCGCCCGCCGCGACACCTGGAAGCTCATCGAGGACGTCCGCGCGGGCGGTGTGACCGTCCTGCTCGTCACGCACTTCATGGAGGAGGCGCAGCGCCTCTGCGACCGGATCGCCGTGATCGACCACGGCCGGATCGCCGCCCTGGACACCCCGGCCGGGCTCATCCACCGCTCGGCGGGCGCCACCGTCATCAGCTTCACCCCGTCCGCCCCGCTCGACGCGCACGAGCTCAACACCCTGCCCGCGCTCGCCTCCATCGAGGACCACGACGGCCGCCTCACCCTCTCCGGCACCGACGAGACCGTGAACGCCGTGATCACCCTGCTCGCCCGCCGGCACGTCACCGCCCACCAGCTCCGGGTCGTCGACGCCACCCTCGACGACGCGTTCCTCGACCTCACGAAGACCGGCACCCAGGAGGCCACGGCATGAACACCGCCGTACTGCGGACCGAGGTCCGGCTCTTCCGCCGCGAACCCGGCGCCCTCTTCTGGATCCTGCTGTTCCCGACCCTGCTCCTGGTGATCCTCGGCTCGATCCCGTCCTTCCGGAACCACGACCCCGACCTCGGCGGCCTCAGGACCATCGACGTCTACGTCCCGGTGGCCGTGCTCCTCGGCCTGATCGTCGGCGGCCTCCAGTCCATGCCGCAGACCCTCACCGGTTACCGCGAACGCGGCATCCTGCGCCGCATGTCCACCACCCCGGTCCGCCCGGCCCTCCTGCTCACCGCGCAGATGACCGTCTACGGCGCCGCCGCCCTGGCGTCCGCGCTGCTCGCCCTCCTCGTCGGGCGGTTCGCCTTCGCCGTACGACTGCCCGAGCAGCCCCTCGGATATCTGCTCGCGCTGGTCCTGGCCGTGCTCGCCGCCCTCGCGCTGGGCGCGGTGGTCTCCGCGCTGTCCCGGACCACGAAGATCGCCGGGGCCATCGGGTCCGCGGTGTTCTTCCCGGCGATGTTCTGCGCGGGCGTGTGGGCGCCGGTGCAGACCATGCCGGACATCCTCGCCCGGATCGTCGGGTACACCCCGTTCGGGGCCGCCGCCGAGGCGCTGAACCGGGCCGCGGCCGGCCACTGGCCGGGCTGGACCCACCTGGGCGTACTCGTCGCCTGGACGGTGCTGCTCACGGCCGCCGCCTCGCGCTGGTTCCGCTGGAAGTAGGGGAGGGGCCGTGCAGACTGGGGAGATGAACGCGTCGGACGCCCGGATCGACAGGTACTGGGAGCGGCTGCACGTCTGGGGGCCGTACGGACTGCTCGGCACCGGTCTCGTCCTCGCGGTCGTCTCCGCGGGCATCATGGACGGCCCCGTCGACTGGTATCTCATCGCGGCCCTGGTCGGCGCCGCGCTCCTGCTCCAGACGTGGTGGCACGGCACCCGGTACCGCCGCCCCCGCCGCGGCCGGGTCCCCACCCGGACCGGGACCGTGTACTACGCCGTCCGCTGGGCGATCGCCTTCGTCCTCACCTGGCTCAACCCGTTCTTCGCGTTCTACGCCGCCAGCGGCTACATGGACGCCGACGAGCTGATCCCGGGCCGGTGGCGGCGGCTCGGACTGTTCGCGAGCGCGGTCACCGTGGCGGGCGCGCAGGCGGGCGGGCTGATGCCGGCGAGCACGGCCCAGTGGCTCGGGTTCGCCGCGCTGCTCGCCGCCAACTTCGGCCTCCAGTCGGTGGTCGCCCACATCACCGAGCAGGAGGAGCAGCGCTCCCGCGAGCGCGCCTCGACCATCGAGGCCCTTCAGCAGGCGCTCGACGAGAACGCCGCCCTGCACGCCCAACTCCTCGTCCAGGCAAGGGAAGCGGGCGTCGCCGACGAGCGCCGCCGGCTCGCCGCCGAGATCCACGACACCCTCGCCCAGGGGCTCACCGGGATCATCGCCCAGCTCCAGGTCGTCGTGAACACCCCCGACGAGGACCAGGCCCGCGCCCACGTCCACCGGGCCATGGGCCTCGCCCGCGACAGCCTGGGCGAGGCCCGCCGCTCGGTGCACAACCTCGCCCCGGTCGCCCTGGACGACGCGGGGCTTCCCGAGGCGCTGAAGCAGACGGTCGCCGACTGGGGCGAACGCACCGGTGTACGGGCCGAGTTCACGCTCACCGGCACCGCCGAGCAGCTCCACGACGAGGTCTCCGCGACCCTGCTCAGGATCGCCCAGGAGGCCCTCTCGAACGCGGCCCGGCACGCGCGGGCCACCCGCCTCGGTGTCACCCTGAGCTTCCTGACCGACGAGGTCATCCTCGACATCCGCGACGACGGCGTCGGCTTCGACCCCCTCGCCCTGGCGCCCCGCACCCGCGCCGGCGGCTTCGGCCTCGACGGCATGCGGGCCCGCGCCGAACGCATCGCGGGCTCCCTGACCGTCGAGTCCGAACCGGGCCACGGCACCGCGCTGTCGGCTCGCGTACCGTTGGTCCGCCATGACCGGTGACATCTCGGTGCTGATCGTCGACGACCATCCCGTCGTACGGGACGGTCTGCGCGGCATGTTCGAGTCCGCGCCCGGTTTCACCGTCCTCGGCGAGGCGTGCAACGGCGTCGAGGCCGTCGAGCGGGCCGCCGCGCTCGACCCCGACGTGATCCTCATGGACCTGCGGATGCCGGGCGGGGGCGGGGTGGACGCCATCCGGGAACTGACCCGCGCCCGGGCCCGCGCGAAGGTCCTGGTCCTGACGACGTACGACACGGACTCCGACACCCTGCCCGCCATCGAGGCGGGCGCCACCGGCTACCTCCTCAAGGACGCCCCGCGCGACGAACTGTTCACAGCCGTGCGGGCCGCCGCGGACGGCCGTACCGTCCTCTCCCCGGCCGTCGCCTCCCGCCTGGTCTCCGCGGTCCGCACCCCCGGGGCGCACGGCAACGAACCCCTCTCCGCCCGCGAGCGCGAGGTGCTCGCCCTGGTCGCCAAGGGCACCTCCAACCGCGAGATCGCCCGCGAACTCTTCATCAGCGAGGCGACCGTGAAGACCCATCTCACCCACCTGTACGCCAAGCTGGGCGTGAAGGACCGGGCAGCCGCGGTCGCGACGGCGTACCAGCGGGGGATCCTCGGCTAGGGCCCCTGCGCCCGCCTCAGCCGACCTTCAGCAGCAGAACGGCCCGCGCCGGAACGGTGATCGAGGCTCCCGCCCGGTGCACCACCCCCGGCGCCTCCCCCTGCTCCTCCCTCGACGTGTCGACGACCACCTCGTACCGCTCCGCCCACGGCGGCCCCGGCAGCAGGAAGCTCGTCGGACGGTCGCCGGCGTGCAGGACGGCGAGGAAGCTGTCGTCGACGATCGGCGCGCCGCGTTCGTCCCGGCCGGGGATGTCCCGCCCCGACAGATACATGCCGAGACTGGCGGCGGGCGCGTACCAGTCCCGTTCCGTCATCTCGGAGCCGCGGGCCGTGAACCAGGCCAGGTCGCGCAGCCCGTCCGCCGAGTGCGCCCGCCCCGAGAAGAAGGCCCGCCGCCTGAGCACCGGATGCCGGTGACGCAGGTCGATCAGCCGGGCGGTGAGGTCGAACAGGGCCTTCCAGCCGGGGTCCTCCAGCAGCGCCCAGTCCACCCAGCTGATCTCGTTGTCCTGGCAGTACGCGTTGTTGTTGCCGCGCTGGGTGCGGCCCAGCTCGTCGCCCGCGACCAGCATCGGCACACCCGTCGACAGCAGCAGCGTGGTGAGCAGGTTCCTGAGCTGCCGCCGCCGGAGCGCCCGTACCCGCTCGTCGTCGGTCTCCCCCTCCGTCCCGCAGTTCCACGCCCGGTTGTCGTCCGTGCCGTCCCGGTTGCCCTCGCCGTTCGCCTCGTTGTGCTTCCTCTCGTACGACACCAGGTCCCGCAGGGTGAAACCGTCGTGCGCGGTGATGAAGTTGACCGAGGCGTACGGCCGCCGCCCGCCCCACGCGTACAGGTCGCTGGAGCCCGACAGCCGGTAGCCGAGGTCGCGCACGTCCGGCAGCGCGCCCCGCCAGAAGTCGCGTACGGCGTTGCGGTAGCGGTCGTTCCACTCCGTCCACAGCGGTGGGAAGGCGCCCACCTGGTAGCCGCCGGAGCCCACGTCCCACGGCTCGGCGATCAGCTTCACGCGCCGGAGCACCGGGTCCTGGGCGATGACCGCGAGGAACGGGGACAGCATGTCGACGTCGTGCATCGAGCGGGCCAGCGCGGCGGCGAGGTCGAAGCGGAAGCCGTCGACGCCCATCTCCGTCACCCAGTAGCGCAGGGAGTCGGTGATGAGCCGCAGGACGTGCGGCTGGACCACGTGCAGGGTGTTGCCGCAGCCCGTGTAGTCCGCGTAGCGCCGGGCGTCCGACTGGAGGCGGTAGTAACCCCGGTTGTCGATGCCCTTCAGCGACAGCGTGGGACCCAACTCACCCGCCTCCGCGGTGTGGTTGTAGACCACGTCGAGGATGACCTCGATCCCGGCGGCGTGCAGCGCGCGCACCATGCGCTTGAACTCGCCGACCTGCTGGCCCGTCGTACCGGAGGCGGCGTAGCCCGCGTGGGGCGCGAAGTAGCCGATGGAGTTGTAGCCCCAGTAGTTCTTCAGGCCCCGGCGCAGCAGATGGTCCTCGTGCGCGAACTGGTGGACGGGGAGCAGCTCCACGGCCGTGACGCCCAGCTTCACCAGGTGCTCGATCGCGGCCGGGTGCGCCAGCCCGGCGTAGGTGCCCCGCAGTTCCTCCGGGATGTCCGGGTGCAGGGCCGTGAACCCCCGTACGTGCACCTCGTAGATCACCGAGTCCGCCCACGGCGTCTTCGGCCTGCGGTCCTCCATCCATTCGTCGTCGGTGGCGTCGTCGTGGACGACCACGCCCTTCGGTACGTACGGCGCCGAGTCCCGGTCGTCCCGTACGGTGTCCGCGACCTGCTGCTCGGGCCAGTCGCGGACATGGCCGTACACCTCGGGCGGCAGGCTGAAGTCGCCGTCCACCGCGCGGGCGTACGGGTCGAGGAGCAGCTTCGCCGGGTTCCAGCGGCCGCCGGTCCACGGGTCCCAGCGGCCGTGCACGCGGTAGCCGTAACGCTGGCCGGGCATCACACCCGGCACGAAGCCGTGCCAGATCTCGTGCGTGAGTTCGCTGAGCCGGGCCCGGGTCTCCCTGCCGTCCGCGTCGAACAGACACAGCTCGACGGCCTCGGCGCCGCCCGCCCACAGCGCGAAGTTGGTCCCCGCCACCCCGTCCGGGCCGACCCGGAAGCGGGCGCCCAGCGGCGTCGGCGCACCGGGCCACACCGGCACGGCCGGCATCCCCCGCCGCTCGCCGTTCACCAGCGCGGCGGGGCGCTCCTCGGCGGCTTCCGTCACCGCCTCCTGCTCGGCTGCGCTGGACACCGGTCGGCCTCCCACGGCTCGTGGAACGAGGTGCAAAAGGGCGCACGGCGTCCCGGCCGCGGCACCCCCTCACGTCGTTCTCCCCACTGTTCTGCCCAGCGCTCGCCTCGCACTCACGGGTTCGCTCCGCCGGGTTGGGCCGGACTCCCGAGGAAGAAAAGGTGGTATGTCCTCGTTGTCGTAGATCCAGAGGTCACGTTTCCCCCTGGTGGGCCGCGTCGTTGAGTTCCTCGTGAGGCATGGACATGGGCGCGCTCGGCGCGTGGGGGCCGCTTTGGCCGCCGTACTGACATGGGCGGGACTGCTGGCCGGAGCCGCCGGCTGCACGGCGGACGGGGGTGGCGGGATCGGCGGCGTCGGCGGGTTCGGGAAGCCTCCCGCGCCCGAGGACGTCATCCGGGTCGCCCCCGACGACGGCACCAAGGGCGTGCCGCCCGAGGAGAAGCTGCGGGTCCGGGTGCCCAGCGGGCGGCTGGAGTCGGTCACCGTCGTCAAGTCCCAGGACGCGCAGGAGTTCCCGGTGCCCGGGCGCATCTCCGACGACGGCCTGCGCTGGGAACCCGACGAGGCACAGCTGGGGCTGGCCGCCAAGTACACGGTCGACGCGGTCGCGCTCGACGCCCACGGCCGCCGCTCGGCCCGGCACACCACCTTCACCACCTACGTCCCCGAGGAGCGCTTCATCGGGTACGTCAGCCCCGAGAACCGCTCCACGGTCGGCACCGGGATGATCGTCTCCCTGGAGTTCAACCGGGAGATCGAGGACCGCGCCGCCGTCGAACGCGCCGTACGCGTCACCGCGAAGCCGCCCGTCGAGATCCGCCCGCACTGGTTCGGCAACGGCCGCCTCGACTTCCGCCCCGAGCACTACTGGACGCCGGGCACGCGGGTGACGGTCGCGCTCCGGCTCCGTGACGTGGAGGGCGCGTCGGGCGTCTACGGCCTCCAGTACAGGACCTTCTCCTTCACCGTCGGCCGCAGTCAGGTCTCCCTGGTGGACGCCGCGAAACACACCATGCAGGTCAGGCGGGACGGTGAACTGCTCGCCACCGTGCCGGTCACCGCCGGTGCCCCGAAGACCACCACGTACAACGGCAAGATGGTCATCACCGAGATGCTCGAAGTGACCCGCATGAACAGCCGCACGGTCGGCTTCGGCGGCGAGTACGACATCCCGGACGTCCCGCACGCCCTGCGGCTGACCGACTCCGGCACCTTCCTGCACGGCAACTACTGGGCTCCCACCGCCCCCGGCAGGGTCAATGTCAGCCACGGCTGTGTGGGGCTCAGGGACGTCAAGGGCGGCAGCTCGGACACGCCCGCGGGCTGGTTCTTCGACCGCAGCCTCGTCGGGGACGTCGTCGAGGTCGTCCACAGCGATGACAAAAAGGTCGCTCCCGACAATGGCCTCGGGGGATGGAACATGGGATGGAAGGAGTGGAAAGCGGGCAGTGCGGTGAAGTGACCCGACCGGGGGGTGGGCCGGCCCGGCCTTCCGTCGCAGTTGGGACGGAATGGTGACCTTGGACTGACACGTTGCTCAAAAGTCTGCGGTTAATATTCGCCGACGTGTTCGTGGAACACGCCGGGGAGCGGGCCTGACCAGGCCCTTCGAGGGGAGAAACGACTTGAACGTGCGACCGATATCGGGGGCGTCGGTTGACGCGCGGGGGCGCGGGACCAAGGGGCTGCTGGCGCTGATACTCGGCGTTCTGCTGCTGGCCGTCACCGCCTGCGGCGGGGGAGGTTCCGGAAGCGGTGACTCCAAGGCGGAGAAGGGCGACTCGTCCGCCACCGGGACCAAGCAGTCCGAGGCGGTCGTCTCCATCACCCCGAAGGACGGGGCGAAGTCCGTGGACACCAGTGGCGCCCTCAAGGTCGGTGCCACCAAGGGCAAGTTGACCGAGGTCCAGGTCAAGGACGCCAAGGGCACCGCGATAGCCGGGCAGATAGCCGCCGACGGCGCCTCCTGGACGCCGTCCACCCATCTCGCCTCGGGCACCAAGTACTCGGTGCACGCGGTCGCCAAGGACTCCGAGGGCCGTACGGCGGCCGAGGACTCCAGCTTCACCACCCTCACCCCGAAGAACACCTTCATCGGCACCTTCACGCCCGAGGACGGCTCGACGGTCGGCGTCGGAATGCCGTTCTCCATCCGCTTCACCCGGGGCATCACCAGCCCCGAGGACGTCGAGAAGGCCATCACCATCAAGACCACGCCGGCCGTCGACGTCCAGGGCCACTGGTTCGGCAACGACCGCCTGGACTTCCGCCCCGAGCAGTACTGGAAGGAAGGCACCAAGGTCACCGTCGACCTCAACCTCAACGGGGTCGAGGGCCGCGACGGCGTCTACGGCAAGCAGGACAAGACCGTCTCCTTCACCATCGGCCGCAACCAGGTCTCCGTCGTGGACGCCAAGAAGCACACGATGAAGATCACCCAGGACGGCAGGACCATCAAGACCCTCAAGGTCACCACCGGCAAGCCCGGTTACGACACCTGGAACGGCCAGATGGTCATCAGCGAGAAGCTCACGGTGACCCGGATGAACGGCGAAACGGTCGGCTACGGCGGCGAGTACGACATCAAGGACGTCCCGCACGCCTCCCGCCTCACCGACTCCGGCACCTTCCTCCACGGCAACTACTGGGGCGGCGACGCCTTCGGCAACTACAACGCCAGCCACGGCTGCGTGGGTCTGCGCGACGTCAAGGGCGGTTACGACAGCGGTGTGCCGGCGGCCTGGTTCTTCAACCACTCGCTGATCGGCGACGTGGTCGTGGTCAGGAACTCCGACGACGCGACGGTCGCACCGGACAACGGCCTCAACGGCTGGAACATGTCGTGGGAGAAGTGGAAGGCGTAGGTCTTCAAGGGGCGTACTCCTTACGCCGACGAGCGGTCCCGGTGTTGTGATATACGGCACCGGGACCGTTCCCGTTAGCCGGCGTTAACCTGCTCGCATGACCGTGAATCTCGAAGTCGCCGAAGGCGTCGGCACCATCCGTCTCGACCGGCCGCCCATGAACGCGCTGGACGTGGCCACCCAGGACCGGCTCAAGGAGCTCGCCGAGGAGGCGACCCGGCGTGAGGACGTGCGGGCCGTGATCCTGTACGGCGGGGAGAAGGTGTTCGCGGCCGGCGCGGACATCAAGGAGATGCAGACCATGGACCACACCGCGATGGTCCTGCGCGCCCGCGCCCTCCAGGACTCGTTCTCGGCCGTGGCCCGCATCCCCAAGCCGGTCGTCGCGGCCATCACCGGCTACGCCCTGGGCGGCGGCTGCGAACTCGCGCTGTGCGCGGACTTCCGGATCGCCGCGGAGAACGCCAAGCTGGGGCAGCCGGAGATCCTGCTCGGCCTGATCCCCGGCGCGGGCGGCACCCAGCGACTGGCCCGGCTGGTCGGCCCGTCCAAGGCGAAGGACCTGATCTTCACGGGCCGTATGGTCAAGGCCGACGAGGCGCTGACCCTGGGCCTCGTGGACCGGGTCGTGCCCGCCGACGAGGTGTACAGCGAGGCGCACGCCTGGGCGGCGAAGCTCGCGCAGGGACCGGCGATCGCGCTGCGCGCCGCGAAGGAGTCGATCGACACGGGCCTGGAGGCCGACCTGGAGACGGGCCTCGCGGTGGAACGGAACTGGTTCGCGGGCCTGTTCGCCACCGAGGACCGCGAGCGGGGCATGAAGAGCTTCGTCGAAGAGGGCCCCGGCAAGGCGAAATTCCTCTGAACCCCTTGCAATTGACACGATGTCTGATCCGGGTCCCTCGATGGGGCGGTTTATGGGAGCCTTAACGCAACCTTAAGTCTGCCTTGTCGAGGGAGTCCGTCGATTGCCTCCCAGCGAGCCTCCACCGCAGGTCGGAAGGGTTGCCGCAGGCTCCGAAGTGCCTGGGGCATATGCCGATCGCCCTCTTCGGAACGACGCATTCCGGGGGGCGTATTCGTCGGGAACGGCCCCGGGGAGCGCTGTGGGCGGCCATGATGGGGGCATGGCGGGGCTGGAGGGTTTCGAACAGCCGCGGGGAGACGGCCGTACGACGGCGGCGCGCTGGTCTCCGGCGGTCGAGGACGAGCACGCACTGAAGGCGCTCGAACTGTTCGGAAACCCTACGGAGGCCGAGGTTCCGCTGCCGTCCCGGCCGGAGTCCGCGGCGGCCGCGCGGCGCCTGACCCAGGTGATCGTCCTCCGTCACTGGGGCCTCACTCCGAAGATGACCGAGGATGTGGTGTTACTCGTGTCCGAACTGGTCGGCAACGCCGTACGGCACACCGGGGCACGGGTGTTCGGCCTGCGGATGCGACGGCGTCGCGGATGGATCCGCATAGAGGTCCGTGACCCCTCCCGCGGACTGCCCTGTCTGATGCCGGTGCAGGACATGGACGTCAGCGGGCGCGGGCTGTTCCTCGTGGACAAGCTGTCGGACCGCTGGGGCGTCGATCTGCTGCCCCGCGGGAAGACGACTTGGTTCGAGATGCGGGTGGCTGACCGGTAAGAGACGGCAAAACCCCTTAAATGGGACGGTGACTACGACCGATCGTCGGGCCCTGCTGCTCGCCACCGCCGGTCTCGCGCTGACCGCCGGATGTGGCACCACCGGGGCCGTCGCCCATCCCGCGCACGCCACCGCCAGCTCTCGTCCCGACCCCCTCCCCGTCCAGCTCGCCCACGGCCCCCGCGACCGCCCCCGCCTCGCCCTCACCTTCCACGGCGCCGGCGACCCCGCCACCGCACGCGCCCTCCTCACCGAAGCCGAACGGCACGGCGCGCGCGTCACCGTGTTCGCCGTCGGGACCTGGCTCGACGAGCACCCCGGCATCGCCCGCCGCATCCTCGACGGCGGACACGAACTCGGCAACCACACCCTGCGCCACCTCGACATCAACACGATGTCCGAGGCCGACGCCCGGCAGGAGATCGCCGGCTGCGCGCAGCGGCTGAGGCGGCTCACCGGGTCGATCGGAGGCTGGTTCCGGCCCTCCAGAACCCCCCGTGCCTCCCCGCTCGTCGAGCGCCTCGCCCTCGAGGCCGGCTACCCGCACGTCCTGTCCTACGACGTCGACTCCCTCGACTTCACCTCGCCCGGTGCCGCGGCCGTCGCCCGCACGGTGCTCGGCGAAGCCCGCGCCGGATCCGTGGTCAGCCTGCACTTCGGCTACGCCGACACGGTCGCCGCCCTCCCCGCCGTACTGGAAGAACTCGACCGCCGCGGCCTGGCCGCCGTGACCACCACGGAGCTGTTCAGCTGATGCACCGCACCCCTGTCAAGCACGCCCTGATCGCGGGCGCCGCGCTCGCCGCCCTCGCCGCCTGCGGTACCGAGCACCACGCCCCGTCCGCCTCCGCGCATCGCGGCACCCGGGCCGCCGTCCCGGCCCCGGTGAAACCGGTGCGGAAACCGGCCCCGGGGCTGCCCGGGATGCCGCCCCTGCTCGATCCGAAGGACGTGTACGCGGCCGACCGTCCGAACAGGCTGTCGCCGGTGGTCAAGGACTTCCCGTCGCGGGTCTACGTGCCCAACACCGAGTCCGACACCGTCTCCGTGATCGACCCGAAGACGTACGAGGTCATCGAGACGATCCACGTCGGACGGCAGCCCCAACACGTCGTGCCCTCCTGGGACATGAAGACCCTGTGGGTCAACAACGACCGCGGGCACACCCTGACGCCGATCGACCCGAGAACCGGCGAGGCGGGCAAGCCGGTCGAGGTGCACGACCCGTACAACCTCTACTTCACTCCGAACGGCAGGTACGCCGTCGTGATGGCCTCCCTCGACCGTGAACTGGTCTTCCGCGACCCGCACACCATGGAGCGCAGGAAGACGGTCCCGGTCAGCTGCTACGGCGTCAACCACGCCGACTTCTCCCGGGACGGGAGGTACTTCATCGTGTCCTGCGAGTTCAGCGGAGAGCTGCTGAAGGTCGACACCGAGAAGATGAAGGTGATCGGACAGCAGAAGCTCCCCCTCGACGGGGCCATGCCGCAGGACGTCAAGGTCTCGCCCGACGGCAAGCGGTTCTACGTCGCCGACATGAAGGCCAACGGGATGTGGGTCCTGGACGGCGACACCTTCGGCAAACCGACCCTGCTGCCCACCGGCAAGGGCACCCACGGCCTCTACGTCAGCCGCGACTCCCGCGAGATGTACGTCTCCAACCGCGGCGAAGGCACCGTCTCCGTCTTCGACTTCACCCAGAACAGGATCACCAGGAAGTGGCACCTCCCCGACGGCGGCAGCCCCGACATGGGCGGCGTCTCCGCCGACGGCAAGGTCCTGTGGCTGTCCGGCCGCTACAACTCCGAGGTCTACGCCATCGACACCCGCACCGGCGCCCAGCTGGCCCGCGTCAAGGTCGGCAGCGGGCCGCACGGGCTCGCGGTGTACCCGCAGCCGGGGCGGTACTCACTCGGCCACACCGGCATCTTCCGCTGAACCGCCGCCGCCCCGCGGGGCCGGGGCGAGCAGTACCGCCTCCGCGCCCACCGGACGGTAACCGGCCGCCTGGAACGCCCGCATGCTGCGGGCGTTCCCCGGGGAGACCTGGGCCCACAGCGGTTCCTCGACGAGATGCCTCGCCGCGGTCACCAGTGCCCGCCCCAGCCCCCGCTGCCGTACGTCCTCGTCCACCTCGACCGAGACCTCCAGCCGGCCGCCGACCCCGCGCCCCGTCACCAGCACCCCGCCCTCGGCCGTCCAGGCACGGATGTCGTCGCGCCGCCTGCGGGCGTAGGTGATGCGGGGATGGCTCGCGTCCTCGATCTCCCTGAGCGCGAGCGGCGGTTCGCCCGGCAGCGGGTCGGCGACCAGCATCGCGTCGATGGTCTCGGACCTGCGCCCGGTCCGGTCCAGGAGGGCGGTCAGGAACCGCGGGTTCATGGTCGCGGCCAGCGCGTCGCAGTCCAGGCCGCGCAGGGTGGCGTGGATCCACTCCGGGTCCTCGTCGGTGAACACGACCGAGTGCGCCGTGAAGGACAGCACGCCCGCGTCCCGGTGGCACGCCTGCGGTACGACCGTCGTGGAGCCGTCCGCGGGCGGGAACACCCCGCGGGCCGCCGCGTCGAGAATGTCCCGCAAGGTCTCCATCACACCGCTCCCCGAGTCCGCTCCCACTGCAGGGTCCACACTCGCAGACCACGGTGGTCGCCGCGCCGGAGGTCGGGGCGGACCGCTAATCTGACCTGCGGCACAAGCCAGCAGGACACGACAAAGGCAAGAAAAGGGGCGGACCGGTGGCGCACATCGACATCGAGGAAGCACGCAAGCAGTTCGAGCGGATCGATGCGGACGGTGACGGCACCATCACCGCCGCCGAGTTCAAGTCCGCCCTGGCCCAGGGCGGCGACTGGAACGTGACCGAGTCGGTCGCCGAGGCGATCATCAAGAGCCGCGACCTGAACGGCGACAAGCTCCTGTCGTTCGACGAGTTCTGGGCCTACCTGAACAAGTAGGGCGTACGGAGAAGGGGGCGCCCGGAAGTCCGGGACGCCCCCTTCGTCATGCCCGTTCCCGTCCCCGTCCCTCGAGCCGTACCGTCCAGCGGCCGTCGTGACGCTCCAGGACCAGCGGCAGATCGAAGCACGTGCCGAGCCGGTCGCCGGTGAGGACCTGTGACGCCGGGCCCTGCGCGAGGACCCGCCCCGCCCGCAGCAGCATCGCGTGGGTGGTGCCGGACGGGAGCTCCTCCAGGTGGTGGGTGACCAGGACCGTCGCCAGATCCGGATGCTCCCGGCGCAGGGTGCCCAGCGCGTCGATCAGCTGTTCGCGGCCCGGGAGGTCGAGGCCGGTCGCCGGTTCGTCGAGCAGCAGGAGCCGCGGCTCCGGCATCAGGGCGCGAGCGATGAGCGTACGGCCGCGCTGCCCCTGCGAGAGCGTCGGCCAGCGGGCGTCGGTGAGGTCGGCGAGGCCGAGCGTGCCGATGAGCCGGTCGGCCCTGTCCCGTTGGTCCCGGGTCGGTTGCCAACGGGGGAGCGGCGCAACGGAGTTGGTCAGTCCGGTCAGGACGACGTCCCTCACCCGCAGCGGCGCGGTGAGCGGGTGACGCGGGTCGACATGACCGACGTGGGCGCGCAGCTCCCGCAGATCGACCCGGCCGAGCCGGCGGCCCAGCACCTCGACCGTGCCGCGGGTGGGGTGGGCCAGCGCGCCGCACAGGCCGAGCAGGGTGGACTTGCCCGCGCCGTTGGCGCCGAGCAGCGCCCAGTGCTCGCCCGTCCGGACGGTCAGGGAGACCTCGTGGAGGATCGGCCTCCCGTCCCGGACGAGATGCACGTCCTCGACACGCAGGACCTCGCTCACCGCATCGCCCGGTTCATCGCCGCCAGCACCGCCCGGACGGCGGCGGCCGGACCCACGCCGGCGCCCCAGGCCGTCGTACGGCCGTCGAGACGGCACTCGGCGTAGGCCGCCGTGCCGTCCTCGGCGAAGTCGACGACCTCGACCGCGTACCCGGTACCGGCGAGCGCGTCCACGAAGGCCGAGAGCGGACTGCTGCCCGTGCCCTCGTGGTCGCCGACGCGGTCACCGCACTCCAGCGTGCCGACGAAGCGGTGGACGCCGGGCGCCTCCTCGTACGCCGTGCCGTCGTGCAGCCGGACCTCGCCCTCCGTGAGATAGGTGGCCAGGAACAGCTCGTACAGCTCCTTCGGGCTCATCTCCCGGCCGCTGGTGTCGGTGGCCTCCTGGACGACCCGCGAGAAGTCGGGGCGCATGCGGGGCGGCAGGTCGATGCCGTGGTGCGTGCGCAGCAGATACGCCGTTCCGCCCTTGCCGGACTGCGAGTTGACGCGGATGACCGCCTCGTACGTCCGCCCGATGTCGGCCGGGTCGATCGGCAGGTACGGGACCTGCCAGGGCTCGTCGGGGTGCCTGTCCCGGTGCGCGAGGCCCTTGCTGATGGCGTCCTGGTGGGTGCCGGAGAACGCGGTGTGGACGAGGTCGCCGGCGTAGGGGTGGCGGGGGTGCACCGGCAGCCGGTTGCAGTGCTCGACGGTCTCGCGAACGGCGTCGATGTCGCCGAAGTCGACCATGGGGTCGACCCCTTGGGCGTACAGGTTCATCGCGAGGGTCACCAGGTCGACGTTGCCGGTGCGCTCGCCGTTGCCGAACAGACAGCCCTCCACCCGCTGGGCGCCGGCCAGCACGGCGAGTTCGGCGCAGGCGACGCCGGTGCCGCGGTCGTTGTGCGGGTGGACGGAGAGGATCACCGAGTCGCGGCGGGCCAGGTGGCGGTGGACGTACTCGATCTGGTCGGCGTAGACGTTCGGGGTGGCGATCTCGACGGTCGCGGGCAGGTTGTGCGTGACCGGGCGGTCCGGGCTCGCGTCCCACAGCTCCGTCAGCCCGTCGCACAGCTCCAGGACGAAGTCCGGCTCGGTGAGGTTGAAGGTCTCGGGGGAGAACTGGAAACGGACGGCTGTGCCTTGGAGGATGCCGGCCCGCCGCGCCATGTGCTCGGCCGCCTCCCGCACGGTCCGCCACACCTGCGTCCGGTCCCGGCCGAGGACGACGTCCCGCCACACCGGTGAGGTCGCGATGTACAGGTGGACGACGGCACGCGGCAGGCCGGCGATCGCGTCGAAGGTCCGGTCGATCAGGTCGGCGCGGGCCGGGGTGAAGACCACCGGGGTCACGTCGTCGGGGACGGCGCCGCCGGTCACCAGGTGCCGTACGAAGTCGAAGTCGGTGCGGCTCGCGGACGGATAGCCGACCTCGATCTCCTTGAAGCCGATGCGCACCAGCAGGTCGAAGAGGCGGCTCTTGCGGGCGGTGTCCATCGGCTCGGCGAGGGCCTGGTTGCCGTCCCGCAGGTCGACGGGGACCCAGAGCGGGGCGCGTTCGAGGCGGGCGGAGGGCCAGGCGCGGGCGGTGACGGGGACGTGGACGCGGTCCTGGAAGGGGCGGTAGCGGTGGAACGGCATCGGGCTGGGTCGCTGGGGGTTCCAGACGGTGGTCACGGTGTGTCCTTCGGCTCGGTCGGTCGACGGAGACCGGCAGCACGGCGTCCCGCGGCGGGGTGCCGGTCGCGTCAGGCCCCGCCGCGGCAGCCGAGAAGAAGAAGCCCGCGGAAGATCACGGAAGGTAGGCTAGCCACTCCTCAGCTCCTCAGACAAGTGAGAATCGACTGAGGAACCCTTTGCTCCCGCAGCCTTCAGCCCCGCAGTCTTCAGCCCCCGCAGTCCTCAGACCCCGCAGTCCTCAGACCCCGTATTCGTCTCCCGCGCGAGTTGGTGAACCGCAGATGCCGCTAGGCCCCGTCCGCCCCAGCCCCCTCGTCGAGCAGGCCGCCGAACGGCTGCGCGAGCAGATCACCGCCGGACACTGGCCGGTCGGCACGAGACTGCCCGGTGAGACCACGCTCGCCAAGGAACTCGGCGTCGGCCGCTCCACGGTCCGTGAGGCGCTGCGGGCGCTGGCCGGGGCGGGGCTGGTGCGGCCGCGGCAGGGCTCGGGGGTCTTCGTCACCGCGACCGAGGCCGCGGCGGACTGGCCCACACGTCTGCGCCGGGCCGCGGTCACGGACGTGTACGAGGTCCGCATGGCGGTGGAGGTCCATGCGGCCCGCCTCGCCGCGCGCCGCCGTACGCCCGAGGACGTGGCGGCGATGGAACTCGCGCTGGAGGGCCGCCGGACGGCTGCCGGCTCCTCCGACGCGGCGTTCGTCGACGCGGACATCACCTTCCACGCGGCGGTGGTCGCGGCCGCCCACAACCCCGTACTCGCCGACCTGTTCAGGGAGTTCACCCCTGTCCTGCGCGAGGGCCTGGTCGAGCTGCTGGCCCTGACCGGCCTGCGCGACGACGACCCCAACACCGCGGACGAGGCGCACGCGGCCCTGGTGCGGGCGGTGGCGGAGGGGAACGCGGAGGCGGCGGCGGAGATTCTGCGGGCGGAACTGGAGGACCCGTTCCGCGGCTGAGCACGGGCTGAGCACGGGCTGAGCACGGGCTGAGCACGGGCTGAGCACGGGCTGAGCACCCTGGGGGGCGCCACCTGCCCCCGGCGGTCACACGATGTCGAGCGGGCGGTGCGGTCCCTCCGGGGGCTCGATCCCGACCGTGTCGCCGGGACGCACCGCGCCTCCCGTCACGACGACGCCCATGATCCCGGACCTGAAGCGGGGGCCTCCGTCGGGCCCCCGTCCGACGACCTCCTTCAGCAGCCCCTTCTGGAAGCCGTCGATCTGCGCACACGGGTTCCGCAGCCCGGTCACCTCGACAACGGCCTCGTCGCCCAGGTGCAGCAGGGTCCCCGCCGACAGCCCCAGCAGATCGACGCCGCGGGTCGTCACGTTCTCGCCCAGCTCCCCGGCGCGGACCTCGAACCCGGCCTCCCGGAGCTCCTCGAACAGCTCCTCGTGCATGAGGTGCACCTGCCGGAGGTTCGGCTGCGAGGGGTCCTTCCTCATCCGGAAACGGTGCTTGACCGTCGCCCCGCCATGGACATCCCCCTCCACGCCGAACCCGGCGAGCAGCGTGATGCTCTCGCGGTTCGGCTTGGTGAAGGAGTACGTCCCGTTGCTGCTGACCGCAGTGATCTTCCCGCCCATGGGGTCAGCCTATGAGCCGGGCCGCCGGTCAGGCGTCGGTGGCCCATTCCCGCAGGGCCGCCTTGCTCGCGAAGTCGGCGACGTTCTTGTCCACGGGGTCGTCGGTGTACTGGTGGAAGCGCCACTTCGCCTTGATACGGGGCTTGCCGGCCGTGACGTAGTCGGCGATCCAGAGGCCGTCGCCGGCGTACGACGTGGTGTCGACGTTCAGCCAGTAGTGCCTGTTCGTGTAGAGGACGACCCGGTTGTTCGGGCGCAGTTGCCGCACCTTGCGGATGAAGGAGTCCTTCTCCGCGTTGCTCGCGTGGGTGCCCTCGCCCGTGGTCTCCCAGTCGACCGCGAGGATGTCGCCCCCCTTCTCCGGGGCGTGCTTGACGAAGTACTCGGCCTGGGCGGTGAGGTTGCCGGGCCACAGGAAGTGATAGAAGCCGACGACCAGCCCGGCGTCACGGGCGTGCTTGGTCTGGGCGGCCAGCTTCGGATTGGTGTAGGAGCGGCCCTCCGTCGCCTTGATGAAGACGAAGGAGAGCCCCTCCGTGCTGAAGCTGGAGGACTGGTAGGCGCTGACATCGATGCCGCGGAGCATGTGGGGGCTCCCTGAGTGAGAGTGAAGTGAGAGTGGGGGGACGGGAGTTGATGATGCCCCACATACCCGGCGAGGGAACCCCGACCGGGCCAGTGCCCCGCCCCGAGCGACCGACAGCCTGCGCCGACCTCAATGTCTGTGCGGCCGGCGGAGCAGATTACGGGAGACACGCCGTACAGGTCCGCCATGCACGGAGTGTGGCGAATTGGGCCAGGTGTCGAGCCCCGTTTCCTCAGCACTCGATGATGCCGACCGCCAACCCGCCCCGCGCCGTCCGCTCTGATCGTTTGTCGCAGCGTTCAGGACACCGGTACCGGAGGTACGGATACATCCGCTCCACTGTTCCCGGCACCCTGCACCCGATACCGGCCGCCCCCGATCGGCACAGACCGCTCCCGCATTACCGTCACCACGGCCGTAGGCCAGCGCGTCTGCTCAGACCAGGCTGCCTCAACCAACGTCACGCCGGTCAGGTCTGCGTCGGTCAGGTCTGCGCCGGTGAGGTCCGCGCCGGTGAGATCCGCGTCGCGCAGGTGCGCGCCGGTCAGGTCCGCGCCGGTGAGATCCGCGTCGCGCAGGTCAGCGGCGGTCAGGTCCGCGCCGGTGAGGACCGTGCCGCGCAGGTGCGCGTCGCGCAGGTCCGCGCCGGTCAGGCCCGCGGCGGTCAGGTTTGCGGCGGTGAGGTCCGCGTCGCGCAGGTCAGCGCCAGTCAGGTCCGCGCCGGACAGGTCCGTGACGCGCAGGACCGCGCCGGTCAGATGCGCGCCGGGCAGGTCCGCCACGGTCAGGTCCGCGTCGCGCAGGTCCGCGCCAGTCAGACAGGCATCGCGCAGGTTCGCGCCGCGCAGGTCTGCCCCGCGCAGGTCGGCGCCGGGCAGGTTCGCACCAAGCAGAGAACGGGGGCGGGCGCCGCCAGCCAGAAGCACGCGAGTCCACCATTCGGATGCCTCGATGCGCAGCCAGGGACGGGAAGGGCGGGCAGCCTCGGCGATACGGCCAAGGAGAGTCTCAGGGCGCGTCTTCATGGACCCCCCCTTCCTCGGCCACGGGCGGAAGCGGTGCAGACAGGGGTGCCCGACGGCCAGGATCGGGCCGCGGTCCAACCTCTACGCCGGACAGGACGCCCCGGATCGTAGCGGGGGCACCGATCCCGAAGATGAAGGCCGGCCATGGCCCGCTGATCTGACCATGCGCGGCAGCGGCCACCAGGGATCCCAGCACGAGCCCGGCGCCCAGGACGAACAGCCGCGGTCCCAGCTGGCCCTCCTTCTCCCAAGGCCAGGTGTACCCAGCCGACACGACAGCCGCACACAGAGACACCACTGAGGCAGCTCCACCGCCGGCCAGGCCCCACAGCGCTGCCTGCCACCACGTCATATTCCGACGATAGCCAGCCAAGGGGGCTATGTGCAGGACAAGCTGGAGAATCCGTCGGCCGTCTGTCGCGCGACGATCACGGGTGGCGCCTGGAGCAGGTACCCTCGCCCGCGCCATGCACGAGGCCACCCGCGGCAGTGAACTTGCCGGCCGGCATCAGGTCGTGTGCACCACGATCTGGGGCTGCGGCTCGGAGCGGGCTCGCCGACGTGATGCTGGAACGTCAGGGCCCGCAATGCCCGCTTCTGTGGTCCCGGCGAGAGCACGGGTACCGAGGGCGATGGACAGCCTGAACGTCAGGATCGAAGCGTCAGCCTCTGGCACACTCAGGAGACGAGGGGGTACGGGATGGGTGACCAGGTAGAGCCAGAGGCCGACGACGATGTGCCCTGGTACGAGCGTGAACAAGAGCGTGCGATTACTTCCTGGGAAGTCATCGTGGCCTCCATGGCCGCCGTCCCTTTTCTGCAGGCGGTCGCCACGCACCTGGGTAACCGGTTTGCGACGGCCGTAGATGAGAGAACAACCAGGATCGTGCGGCGCTTCCTGCGCGGGCAGGTGGACGAGCATGGAGTCAGCGGGTCGGCACCACGCTCGCTCAATCCCAGCGGACCGAGGCAGATCCACCTGCAGACGGAACATGGTTGGACTGTCGCCTTCGACGACGATCTGCCCGCCGAGGGCTTGGTCCAGCTGTTCGATCTGTGTCAGGCAGCCCCGCCGGTTCCCGCACACGAGCTGAGTCCTGGCACTCGAGGAGCCATCTACTGGCACGGGGACCACTGGGCGACGACTGGCCTGTACGGGAATTGGGCCCCGTTCGTGTTTGCGTGGGACGCCGAAGCCAAACGTTGGAACAGCCGCCTGGGGCCACGGACTGGCACCTGAACCACGTCGACGCTCGCACGGCCCCACGTCCCTCTTGGCCGGCCGGGCCAGGAGATGGAGCGTCTCCACGGCCCGACCCCGGCTCATACCCTCGTGTCGCCGAGGCCCGGGGGCCTCACTCCACTTCGCTCACCACGCCGTCCGCGTCCATGACCCAGCTTCCGCTCTCGACGCCGTACACCTTCTTGTCGTCGAGCCATTTCCAGGACATCTGCTGGAGGGTCTGGCTGGGCCGACGTTCCCAGACCGGCTGGTGGTCCCAGCCCTCGACCCGGATCATCAGCTTGTCGGCGCCCGGAATCGCCTGGTAGAGGTCCGGAACGGAGAAGTGCAGCACCGGCCCCAGCTCCACCGCGGTGTTGGCCGTCGTGTCCCGGTCGCCGTAGACGATGCACACCGGCACGGCGGTGCCGAGCGTGGAGCCGTACGGCACGGTGCTCGTATTCCAGCCCCACCAGTAGGAGTTGCGCCACCGCATGACGCCTTCGGGCGTCCCCGCCGTGGTGCCGCCCCACTTCTGCCCGACGCTGTCGCAGTCCATGATGGTCTGCCACACGTGGCCGGCCAGGTCCTTGTCGCTGATGGTGGCCTGCAGGCTCGCCTTGCTGGTCAGGTTCATCGGGAAACCGAAGACCGCCGCCGGCTTGGACTCGGGCTGCGTCGGCAGTCCCGTCCCGGGAGGCGGGTCGAAAGGTGCCTCGGGGTGCGTCGACCAGCGGCCCGCCGGGGGAAAGATGGGCGCGAGAAGGAACATGCCCGCCACGTCCCCGGGATGTTGCAGCGCGTACGGGCCCATGACGAACGAGGCCGCAGACCAGCCGATGAAGGAGACCTTCTCGTTGCTGCACCGCGCCCTGATGAACTTGACGACGGTGGCCAGCTCGTCCCATTCGCTCTGGGAGTTGCCCAGTTGATGCGGGTAGGGCGCCGTCGGGGAGCAGGTCCCGGTGCCGGGATTGGTCTGCAGCAGGCCGCGCTGGGCCGGGTTGGCGTTGCACGGGTCCTCCATCTTCGGGCGGGGGGAGAGCCCGGAGCCCTGGAGGTCCATGACGTACACGTCGTAGCCCTTGCCTGCCAGGAACTGTGCCCAGCTGTAGCTGGTGTCCGGGTTCGGGGAGCCGCCTTTGGGAGGGAGCACGAGGTCGAAGCCGGGAAGGGCCGGAACGCTTCTGCCGTGGAGCATGAGGACCGGCTTGGGGGTGCCGGCGGGCCCGGTGGCCTTCTTGTATTCCCGTACGAAGAGCTCGATCTCCTCGCCGGAGTTCGCCGGGACAGTCGATTTGTGCTTGACCTTGTGGTCGACGGGATCCAGTTGCGCCATGGTCGCCTCCGATGACCGTTCGCCGTGAGGAACGGGTGTTCCAGGAGGGCTCAGCATCTCCGCTGCCCCCTGGCCGTACCGGGAGCCAGGACGGCGGGGCGCACGGATGGTGACTGATCGGGTGGGCGCCGCTCCTCCGATCGGCGGGGCGCACCCGGGGGAGCGCGCAGGCGACCGCGCAGGCCATGGGGTTGTGCCATCCGGACAATCCCAGGATCAACGCGCTCCGCCTGGGGCCCCATCGAGCAACCCGCTCGTAGAGCGGCTCCTGCGCCTGCAACAGTTGGTGCTCAGCAGCCAGAAGGTAATGCCCATGGAGGCGATGGGGTGCCGTGGAGGCCGTGACAGCAGAGGCAGTTGCGTCGCACAGCTGGGTGTCCATGGCGAGGCGGACGGGATCGCCGACCTCGGACACGGTCGGACCGTCGTCGCCGGGCCGGTGACCGGCAGGCTCAGCGGACGGGAGCCCTCTACAGAGCGAGCACGACATGGGGGAGTGGCTGAAATCGGGTGCCGGCCGCCGCTCGGCGGGGCGTGGGGACTTCTCTCCGCGGGATGTGACGGACCGGATCCGGGCGGTCGCCCCACGCCGGTCGCGGTCCTCCCGCTCAGCCGTCATCAGCTCGGCGAGAAGCCCGCGGAGGAGAGTCCCTCGTGTTCGGCGCGGTCTCAGCCATGGCCGGCGCCGAGCAGGGAGAGGAGGTAGGCGCCTCCGATCTTTCCGTTGCGGGGAGGCAGTGCGCCGAGTTGGCGCATCATGTCGTTGATCTCGTACTGCGCCAGGTAGCGGGAGAGCAGGCCGTCGGTGAACTCGAGGAAGATGTCGCAGCCGTGGGTGGAGAACCGGCGGGAGGGGTCCAACTGGGGCGGTCCGCTGCCCTCCTGACGGAACAGGACGACCGCCCGGCCGTCCTCGGGCGCGGTGAACAGCTGGACCTCGTCGAAGGACACGTCGGGCATCGCCCGCCAGATCCGGTCGACGTAGCCCCGCAGGGCCTCTCGGCCGTGGATGACCTCCGTCCAGAAGACGGTGTCGTCCCAGGTGACGTCCGGATGCGTCAGCGCGAGAACCCGCTCGGTGTCGTGGGAGTTCCAGGCCGCCAGCCACTCGGTGGCGAAGCGGCGCAGGAAGGCGGGACTGGTGGTGGCGTCAGGGCTCATGGCGTGTCAGCTCCTCGATGGGGTGTGGGTGAAGTCCGGCCGCCGTTTGTGGAGGAAGGCGGTGATGCCCTCTGCGGCGTCCGGTGTCTCGACCAGAGCGGAAATGGACGCGGCTTCGCGCCGGAGATGTTCCGTCAGCGGGGTGGCCGGGGCGTCGCGTACCAGCTGGAGCGACCGTGCGAATGCTTCACGGGGGCCGGCGGCGAGTGAGCGGGCCAGCCGGCGTGCCTCCTCGAAGGCGGTGCCGGGCCTGACCGCCCGGCTGGCCAGCCCCAGGGTCTCCGCCTCGGTTCCGGTGACCTTCCGGTTGGTCAGGATCAGGTCGTTGGCGCGGGCGGGTCCGAGCAGCCTGGCCAGGGTCCAGGACACTCCGCAGTCGGGCGAGAGCCCCGCGGCGGTGTAGGCGACCACGAAGCGGGCGGTGTCCTCGGCCAGTACGAGATCCGCGGCGAGAGCGAATCCGATGCCGCCGCCGGCACAGGCGCCGTGGACGGCACTGATCACCGGCATGGGAAGGGCCCGGAACCCGAGGACGGCCTCGTGCGCGGTACCGGCGAGTTCCGCGAGGAACGCGCCTGGGGCGGCCGCTGCCGCGAACTCTTCGAGGTCGCCGCCGACGGAGAACTGCTCACCGTGTCCGAACAGGACCACCGCTCCGACGTCGGGCAGCGAACGGATCTCGGTGACGACGTTCCGCAGCTCTCGCGCCATCGGCAGGCTGATCGCGTTGCCCACGGTCGGCCGGGACAGGCCGACCAGCGCGATGCCGTCGGTCGTTTCGAAGGTGACTGGTGCAGTCATATCGGCGTCCTCACAGGCCCATGTCGCGGCCGATGATCTCCTTCATGATCTCGGTCGTGCCGCCGTAGATGGTCTGGATGCGGGCGTCGGCGAACGCGCGGCTGACGGGGTACTCGCGCATGTAGCCGTAGCCTCCGTGCAGTTGGAGGCAGCGGTCGGCCACGCGGACCTGTAGTTCGGTGCACCACCACTTGGCCTTGGCGGCCTGGACGGGTGTCAGCCGTGCCTGGGCGTGGAGGGCGACACAGTGGTCCACGAAGACGCGGGCGATGTCGACCTCGGTGTGGAGTTCCGCGAGCAGGAAGCGGTTGTGCTGGAAGCTTCCGATCTTCTGTCCGAAGGCGTGGCGTTCGGTGACGTACTCCATGGTGCGGGCCAGCACGCCCTCCGCGGCGGAGACAGCCGTGACGGCCAGGGAGAGCCGCTCCTGTGGGAGGTTGCGCATGAGCTGGAAGAAGCCCTCGCCGTCCGCGCCGAGCCGGTTCGTCACCGGGACCTGTACGTCGGTGAAGTGCAGTTCGCTGGTGTCCTGGCCGTGCAGCCCGAGCTTTTCCAGGTTGCGTCCCCGCTCGAAGCCGGGCATGTCGCTCTCGACGACGAACAGCGTCAGCCCACGATGCCGGTCCTCGGAGGTGCGGGCCGCCACGACGACCAGGTCGGCGTTCTGCCCGTTGGAGATGAACGTCTTGGAGCCGTTGAGGACGTAGGTGTCCTTGTCGCGCACGGCGCGTGTCGCGATGCCGGACAGGTCGCTGCCGGTGCCCGGTTCCGTCATCGCGATGGCCCCGACGAGTTCGCCCGACGTCATTCCGGGCAGCCATCGGCTCTGCTGCTCCTCGTCGGTCAGCTCCAGGAGGTAGGGGCCGACCACGTCGTTCTGCAGGGCGAGTCCGAGGCCGGCCGAGGCGTGGCCGGCGCGGCCGAACTCCTCGTCCAGGACCGCGTTGAAGCGCCAGTCGTCGATGCCCGCCCCGCCATGTTCCTGCGGGGTGGCGAACAGCAGGAGGCCTGCCTCGCCGGCCTTGCGGAACAGGGAGCGGTCGACGATGCCGCGCTGCTCCCATTCCTCGTCGTACGGGGCGACTTCCGCCTTGATGAACGACTGCACGGTCTGCCGGAACAGCTCGTGATCCTCGTCGTACACCGTGCGGGTGGCGTCAGGCATGTTCGCCTCCGGGCAGGAACAGGTCGGGCTTGAGGTCGGCTTCGGCGGCGTCGCCGTAGCGGTAGGCGCTGAAGTCGGTGATCCCCTCGTCGCGCAGTACGTCGTCGTCGATGAGGCAGTGGCCCGTGCGGTCGGCCGCCTTGCGGGAGAGGACGGCGTGGGCGGCGTCGGCCATGATCTCGGGGCGGCGGGACACGGCCATCGCGGCGTCGCCGCCGACGATGTTCTGCACCGCCGCGGTGGCGATGGTGGTGCGGGGCCACAGACAGTTCGCGGCCAGCGGCTGGGGGTGGTGTTGCCCGGCGAGGCCGAGGGTCAGCATGGTCATGGCGTACTTGCTGATCGTGTAGGGCGCGTGCTGGTGCAGCCACACGGGGTCGGGGTTCAGCGGCGGGGACAGGGTCAGCACATGCGGGTTCTCGGACTTGTACAGGTGCGGCAGGGCAGCGCTGATCAGGGTGAACGTGCCGCGGGCGTTGATGTCGAGCATGAGGTCGTAGCGCTTGAGCGGGAGTTTCCCGATCGGCGCCAGGGCGATGGCCGAGGCGTTGTTGACCACGACGTCGATGCCCCCGAAGGCGGCGACGGCCTGCTCGACGGCCGCGGTGACGTCCTCCTCGCGGCGTACGTCGCCGACGACGGCGAGCCCCTTGCCGCCGGCGGCCTCGATCTCGGCCACGGCGGTGTGGACCGTGCCGGGCAGCCGGGGGTCGGGCTTGTCGGTCTTGGCCAGCAGGACGACGTTCGCGCCGTCCCGGGCGGCCCGGGTGGCTATGGCCAGTCCGATGCCGCGGCTGCCGCCGGACATGAGGATCGTGCGGCCTGCCAGCGGACGGGCCTGGTCTGCGGTGGTCATCGGTAGTCCTCTCCGTTCTGCGCCTTGCGGACGAGTGAGTCCGGCGGCGCGAAGCGGTCGCCGTACTGATGGGTGAGTTCCAGGGCCCTGCTCACGAACCCGCGCACGCCGTCGGCGTACTGGTTGACGTACTGCAGGACACCGCCGGTCCAGGCGGGGAAGCCGATGCCGAGGATCGAGCCGACGTTGGCGTCCGCGACCGAGCGGAGCACGCCTTCGTCGAGGCAGCGGATCGTGTCGAGGGCTTCCGCGAAGAGCATGCGCTCCTGCATGTCGATCAGCGGGATCGTGGTGTTCGTACCGCCGAAGGCGTCCTTCAGCCCGGGCCACAGGCCGGTCTTGCGGCCGTCGGCGTAGTCGTAGAAACCGGCGCCCGCGGCCCTTCCCCTGCGGTCGAACGTGTCGATCATCCGGTCGATCACCGGCGCCGCCGGGTGGGCGGGCCTCTCGTTTCCTGTCGCGCGGTGACCGGCGGCCGTCTCCTCGCGGATCTTGCGCAGCAGGGTCAGGGTCAGCTCGTCCACGAGCGCGAGCGCGCCGACCGGGTAGCCGGCCTGGGTGGCCGCCTGTTCGATGGACGCCGCCGGTACGCCCTCACCGAGCAGTGCGACGGCCTCGTTGACGAACTCCAGGATGACGCGGCTGGTGAAAAAGCCCCTGCTGTCGTTGACGACGATGGGCGTCTTGCCGATCTGCCGCGCGATGTCGACGGCCTTGGCCAGGGTGGCGTCGCTCGTCTTCTCACCGACGACGATCTCCAGCAACGCCATCTTGTCGACCGGCGAGAAGAAGTGCAGCCCGATGAAGTCCTCCGCCCTGGGGGCGCTTTCGGCCAGGCCAGTGATGGGCAGGGTCGAGGTGTTCGACGCCAGCACCGCGTCCGGGCCGAGATGGGCAGCCGCCTCCTCGATGACCTTCCGCTTCAGCCCCGGATCCTCGAACACCGCCTCGATGAGCAGGTCGGCACCGGCGGCGTCGGCCGGGTCGTCGGTGGGACGGATGCGGGCCAGGATCGCCTCCCGCTGCTCGGGAGTGGTGCTGCCCCGCTCGACGGCCTTGTCCAGGATCTTGGCGCTGTAGCCCTTGCCGCGTTCGGCGGCCTCCAGCGAGATGTCCTTGAGGACGACCTCCAGACCGGCCGCCGCACCGACGTGGGCGATCCCGGCGCCCATCATGCCCGCCCCCAGGACGACCAGCTTTCGTGCCTGGTACGGCGGGTAGCCCTCCGGCCGGCTGGCACCTCGGTTGATCGCCTGCATGTCGAAGAACATCGACTGGATGATGTTCGCGGAGATCTGTCCACAGATCAGCTCCGCGCAGTAGCGCGACTCGATGGCCATCGCGTCGTCGATGTCCACCTGGGCGCCCTCGACCGCCGCGGCGAGCAGGTTGCGGGCGGCGGGGGCGGGGGCGCCGTGGGTCTGCTTGCGCAGGACGGCCGGCAGCGAGGGCAGGATGGCCGCCAGCTCCTTGCTGTCCGGGGTGCCTCCGGGTATCTGATGGCCCGGCCGGTCCCAGGGCTGAGCAGGTTCGGGGTTCGCGGCGATCCACGTGCGGGCGGCTGCCGCCAACTGCTCGGGTCCGGTGACGAGTTCGTCGACCAGCCCCGCCTCGAGAGCGGCCTGGGGGCGGAACTTCCGGCCCGGGAGCAGGATCTGCTGGAGGGCCGTGCGCACGCCGAACATGCGGACCGTGCGGGTGGTTCCGCCGCCGCCGGGCAGCAGGCCCAGGGTGACCTCGGGGAGGCCGACGCTCACGTGGGGCCGGTCGACGGCGATCCGGTGGTGGCAGGCGAGCGCGATCTCGTAGCCACCGCCGAGAGCCGCGCCCTGAAGCGCGGCGACGACCGGCCGCCCCAGCGTCTCCAGGCGTCGCAGGGCCTCCTTGACCCCGTCGAGCATGGCGGTCACGTCGGCGAGGTCGTCCGTGGTGCAGCGCATCATCATGCCGAGGTCGCCGCCGGCGAAGAAGGTCTTCTTGGCCGACGTGATGACGACTCCGGTGATCGCCTCGCGCTCGGCGTGCAGGTGGTCGACCAGGGCGGGGAGCTCGCGGATGAACCGGTCGTTCATGGTGTTGGCCGACTGGCCGGGATCATCCATGGTGACGGTGACTATGCCGTCCGCGTCACGTTCCCAGCGGAACATGGAGTGGTCGTGCTGCGTGGTCATGTGTGCCTCCGTGGGCTGGTGAGGGGGCGTCACAGACGCTCGATGAGGGTGGCGACGCCCATGCCGCCGCCGATGCACAGGGTGACGACGGCGCGACGGGCCTGACGTCGCTCGAGTTCGTCGAGCGCGGTGCCCACCAACATCGCTCCGGTCGCGCCCAGCGGGTGTCCCATCGCGATGGCGCCGCCGTTGACGTTCACCTTCTCCATCGGGATCGCCAAATCCTTGGCGTACTTGAGCGGTACCGCCGCGAACGCCTCGTTGATCTCGAAGAGGTCGATGTCCTCGACGGTCAGGCCTGTGCGGTCGAGGAGTTTGCGGGTCGCCGGGATGGGGCCGGTCAGCATGATCGTCGAATCGGCGCCCGAGGTGGCGGTGGCGACGACGCGTCCGCGGGCGGTCAGTCCGTACCGCTCGCCGACGTGCTCGTCGCCGATCAGCACCAGGGCCGCGCCGTCGACGATGCCCGAGGAGTTGCCGGCGTGGTGCACATGCTCGATCCGCTCGACCCAGTGGTAGCGCTGGAGGGCCACGGCGTCGAAGCCGGCTTGGGTGCCGAGCTTCGCGAAGGACGGTGTGAGCGGGGCGAGCGATGCGGCGGTCGTGTCCGGTCGCATGTGCTCGTCGTGGTCCAGGACCGGGATGCCGTTGCGGTCGTGCACCGGCACGACGGACTTCGTGAAGTAACCGCCGGACCAGGCGGCCGCGGCGAGGCGCTGCGAGCGTTCCGCGTAGGAGTCGACGGTCTCGCGGGTGAAGCCCTCGATCGTGGCGATCAGGTCCGCGCTCACGCCCTGGGGGATGAAGGACGTCGCGAGGTTCGTCTCGGGATCGTTCATCCAGGCGCCGCCGTCGGCGCCCAGCGGTACGCGCGACATCGATTCGACGCCGCCGGCGATCACCAGGTTGTCCCATCCGGAACGCACCTTCTGCGCGGCGGTGTTCACGGCTTCCAGTCCGGACCCGCAGAAGCGGTTGAGCTGAAGGCCGGACACGGTGTCGGGCAGACCGGCCGCGAGCGCCGCCGTACGGGGCAGGACCGAGCCCTGGTCGCCGACGGGCGAGACGATGCCCAGGACCAGGTCGTCCACGGCGGCGGGATCAAGGCGTGGATGGCGTGCCTGCAGTTCCTGGACGAGTCCCACGACCAGCGACACGGGCTTGATCGTGTGGAGGGACCCGGACCGTTTACCCCGGCCTCGCGGGGTGCGGATGGCGTCGTAGATGAACGCTTCCGGCGATGACGGTGTGCGGGAGGACATACCTGGGCTTCCTTCCGGGAGTGGGAGCAGGTTGTCCCCCGGACCGTAGCTTAGTTAATATTCACTAAACAAGACCCTGATGTGTGTTCGTTTCGGGTCCGGCGAATCACGCCGGCATGGCGATGGGAAGATGAGCTGTGGCTAGAGCGACGACACGAAGTGGTCAGCGCGCACCCCGACTGGGAGCGGAGGAGCGCAGAAGGCAGCTGGCGGAGACCGCGGCGCGGCGGTTCTACCGCTACGGCTTCCATGCGGTCGCCCTCGCCGACGTGGCGACCGAGGTCGGGGTCACGGCCCCGGCCGTCTACCGGCACTTCCGGAACAAGAACGCTCTGCTCGCAGGCGCCATCGACAGTGGGCTCGATGTCGCGGACGCGGCTCTCGACGGTGCCGGGCAGTCGCTCGACGACACCCTCTTCCGCCTGGCGGGCGCCGCCCTCGACCGGCGTGACCTGTGGGTTCTGCTGCAGAGGGAGAAGCGGCATCTCGGTGGTGAGGAGCGGGCGGCGATCGACGCGAGGTTCGCCCGCTTCACCCTGCGGTTCTCCGAGCAGCTGAGGCGCGCTCGCCCCGACGTCGACCTCGGCCAGAGCAAGTTGCTCGTCACGGCCGCGCTGGCGACGCTGGCGAGCGCCTCGGTCAGCGGCGTACATCTGCCCCGCACCGAACATCAGCGCGTTCTCGCCGCCGCCGCGATCGCCGCCGCCCACACACGGCTGCCGACGGGGGAGGACGGCCAAGCAGGGCTGCCCGCCAAGCCCCGCCGCCCGCAGGACGCGCGGTCACGTGCCGAAGAGCTGCTGGAAACGGCGATCGAGCTCTTTCACGAGCACGGCTACACGGGGGTGAGTCTCGACGACATCGGTGCGGCGGTGGGCCTGTCGGGGCCCAGCATCTACTACCACTTCGAGACGAAGTCCGAGATCCTCGTGACGGCCTTCGCCCAGGCCGCGCACGGACTCGCCGCGCATGAGGGGGACGGAGGGGCGGGGGTCCCGCTCGAGGATCTGGTACGTGACTACATCCGCGCCGGCGTCCAGCAGCGCCACCTTTTCGGCGTCTACGTGACCGAGGCGATCAACCTCCCGCGGGAGGCCGCGGACAGGATCGGCGCCGAGCTGGACGCGAACGTCGAGGAGTGGACGGCCGCACTGCGGCTGCTGCGTGCCGACCTGTCCGCCGGCGAGGATCGCGCACTGGTCTACGCGGCACGAGGAGTCGTCAATGACGTGGTCCGCGTCGGAGACCTGCACGGGCGACGGCAGATAGAGAGCGAGCTCGGCGCACTCCTGCGCGCGGTGCTTGAAGCGGATCCGGCCCGGATCGCGCCTGACGAGGTCTGACTCAGGCCTTCGGCGGATTCCGGTTGGCGGACGCGGACGCGGCGTAAGGCCAAGCCGGGGCGGGGATTGGAGTGGGTGCCGGCCCAGCCTCCCGGTGAAGTCCCTCATGACCGATGGCGCGTGCCCGCGCCGTGGAGCATCGCGAAGAGTGGGTCGGGCCGCCGCCCCGGCACAGACCCGCAGGACCGGACGCCGACGGGTGATCGTTCTGATCCGTACCGATGCTTCGACCAACGCAGACCCGTTGTCCGCCGGGTCGAAGACCTCATCGGCGTCAGTGAGGCCATCGGCTTCCTGTGCGCCGCCCACACGGCGCGGTTCAACTGGATTGACGGGTGGGCGAGTCCGCCTGACAGGCGAGTGGCTTCGGCGGTAGGACTGCCTCCGAACCCCGACCATCGCCCTCGGTCCGGCTGTCGCGGGGCCGTCCGGGCGAGGGCGCCGGGCAAAGCAGCCTGCCGCGCCGAGACCTTCCTCGGGGGCAAACAGCCACCCGATGGTCGACCCGGAGACCTTGCTTAGTGAATATTAACTAGGTAAGTTTCGGCGCAACGAGTCAGCCACGTACCCATGGCGAGTCGCCAGCCCTCCGCGCGGGGCGCCTCTGCTCCTCTCTTCTCGTCAGGACCTGACAACTGACAGCCAGCCGTTCAGCGATCTTCCGCTGAACGTCCCTCCACACGGGTCTCTGGCCCCGCCCGTTAGCCGCACGGGGCCCCGCACATCCGAAGGGAGCACCTCGATGACGACGGTGTCCGACCTGGCCACGGCCTACCGGCATGCCGGTTACCGGGCGATCGGCTTGTGGACCGAAGACCGGATCGGTGATCTGCTCTCCGCGCAGGCGAAGCGGTTTCCGGACAGGGAGCTGTTCTCCTTCGAGGGACGGAGCCTGACCTACCGGGAGTTCGACCTCTGGACCACGACGGTGGCCACCGATCTCGTCCGCCGCGGTGTCCGCCGGGGCGACCGGGTTCTCGTGCAACTGCCCAACTGCCTCGAAGCCCTGGTCCTCCAGGTCGCGGCATTCCGGATCGGCGCGATCGACGTCCCCGTGGTGCCGATCTACCGCGAGCACGAGATGCGCCGCATCCTGGCCGACTGCCGCCCCAGCGCGGTGGCCGCCGCGGCCGAACTCGGCAAGCGGCGGCCGACCGAGGAACTCGACGGCCTGCTCGCCGAGCTCGGCCTCTCCCCGGCCGTGCGCTACGTGGTGGGCGGCCATCCGGACGGCTGGGCGCAGGTGCCCGACGCCTCGGGCGAGGCCGGGCCGCTGCCCGAGCCGCTCGCGGCGGAGGAACCCGCTCTGCTGCTGTACACGTCGGGGACGACGTCGCTGCCCAAGGGCGCACTGCTCTCCAGCCGCGCGCTGTTCGCACACATGCGGAACTTCCAGGAGGTGCTCGGCGCCGACGAACACACCGTGACGCTCACCCCGACGCCGCTCTCCCATCTCGGCGGCTTCCTGGCGGCTGTGATCTTCCCGGCCTTCCTCGGCGGGCGGTCCGTGATCACACGAGGCTGGCAGCCCGACGAGGCCCTCGGGCTGATCGAGCAGCACCGGGTCTCGCTCATGATGGGGGCCACCGTGTTCGTCTCCGACCTCGTGGAGCGCTACGAGCGAGACCTGTCACCGGACTACCGCCTGCCGACGTACGCCTGTTCCGGTGCCGCGATCCCGCCGTCCCTCGTCGACCGTGCCGGAAACGTCGGCGTCGCGGTGGTCCGGGCCTACGGCATGACGGAGACGGCTGGTGTGTGCGCCGCCGCCTCCGCGGACGACCCGCTCGCCCGGCGCCGGGAGTGGGACGGACGGATGCAGCGGGGCATGGAGATCCAGGCCGTCGACGCCGACCGGCGGCCGGTGCCGCCGGGAACCGTCGGTGAGCTGCGGATCCGGGGACCGCAGCTGCTGTCCGGCTACACCGACCCCGACCTGACAACGGCACAGATCGACGGCGAAGGCTGGTTCTACCCCGGCGACGTGGGCGAGGTCGACCCCTCCGGCTGGGTGCGGATGACAGGCCGCGTCAAGGACATCATCAACCGCGGCGGCGAGAAGTTCTCCACGATGGACATCGAGCTCGCCCTCGCATCACACCCCGACGTCGAGGCGGCGGCGGTCACCGCCGTGCCCGACGCGCGCATGGGCGAGGGCGTGGGCGCCTGGATCGTCCTGAGACCGGGAGCCGTCTGGCACGGTCCCCAGGCGCTGATCGCACACCTCGAGGGCAAGAAGCTGGCCAGACAGAAAATCCCCACGCACTGGCAAGTGATCCCCGAGATCCCCCGGACCGCCACCGGCAAGGTCCAGAAACACCACCTCAACATCGGCGCACGTCTTCCGCACCAAGAGAACTGACCTCAGGAAACTCCCCGGAGATAGGGAAACGCACATGACCACGTTCGAAAACATCACCTCCGTCGTCAAGGACGGAGTCGGGACCATCACCTTCGACCGCCTCGACCGCCGCAACGCGCTGAGCGTCGAGCTGATGACGGAGATGAGCGATCAGCTGGACGCGTGGGCGTACGACGACGAGGTCGCCGCCGTGGTCCTGACCGGCGGCGAGGACATCTTCTGCGCCGGCCTGGACCTGGACCTGCAGTCCGAGTTCACCGAGGAGACCCGCGCGGTCTACTCCGAGGCCTGCCTGCGCGCGTACGGCACCCTGCTGAACTACCGCAAGCCCACCATCGCCGCGGTCGGCGGCCCGGCGCTGGGCGGCGGCTGCGACATCGCCGTCTTCACCGACATCCGGATCGGCAGCGAGAACGCCCTCTTCGGATACCCGCAGATCAAGTTCGGCCTCACCCCCTATTTCTCCCCCCTCTGGAGGATCGTCGGACTGAGCCAGGCGAAGCTGCTGACCTTCTCCGGCGACCGGATCGACGCGAACGAGGCGCTGAGGATCGGCCTCATCGACCGGCTGGCGCCCGAGGGCCAGGTCGTCGCGCAGGCGAGCGACCTCGCCGCCTCCATCGCGGGGACGACCGTCAAGTCGGCCGTCAACAACAAGGAGATGGCCCGGACCTCGCCAGGACTCGACCCGGTCAGCGCCCTCACCTACGAGACCCTCGCCTACCGCGAGGTGATCTGGCACCCCGACATCGTGGGCCGCATCAACGACGCCTACCGCAAGATCAGGAACAAGTAGCGGACGGCCGGCGGCACATCCACCCGAGGAGCCCGATGTCCTTGTTCCTGCCCAGACCACATGCCCCCAGCGCCCTCACTCCCCGGGAGCACGCGCGGCTGGACAACGCACCCCACGCCTGCACCCCGGGTGCGGCGGAAAGACGCTTCGGCGTCCTGGGGTGTCGCGTCCAGGACGGCTTTCTGCGAACGGTGATGCGCACCGGTCCGTGGATGGACGGCTCCGACGGGCATCAGGCAGGAGCTCTGGCGGTGCTCCTCGACCACTCGATGGCCGAGACCATCTACAACGCGGCAGGACCGGGACGCTGGTCGCTCACCACCCGGCTGGCGTACGACATCGTTGCCCCGTCACCGTGGCGGACCGCCGCGCTGTACGCCACGTCCTGGGTGCCGCGAAGTGATCGGAGCGGCGGCTTCGCCCAGTGCGAGGTGACGGACGAGCGAGGCGAGCTCGTGGCGGTGGGCTCCACCTGGGTCCAGAACGTGGCGGCTTCCGGCCCTCTGCACCCGGCGGCCGCGGATGCCGCGACGGAGGACGCCGTCGGCAGCGGCGCCGCGAACTTCACCGACCACCTCGGCGCCCGACTGACCGTGGACGGCGAGGACACCCGGGCCGAGCTTCCCCGGGCCGAGCCGTGGAACAACGGATACGGAACGCTCCACGGCGGCGTCTGGGCGGGGCTGGCGGAACTGGCGGGATCGGCCGCGCTCGCGCACCACGGGAGCGACCTGCGAACGGCGACGGTCAGCGTCTCCTACCTGCGGCGGACCGACAGGACATCGGTAGCCGCGGTGGCACGGCCGGTACACCTCGGCCAGTCGTTCGGCGTGGTCGAGGTAACGGGAACCGACAACTCCGGGCGGCAGTGCGTCAGCGCGACCGTGACAGGACGGCACCACGCCCGGTGATCCGGCCCCGCACCTGAAGGAGCAGAGGATGACCACCAGACACATCAGCGTCGACGGCGGCGGCGCGATCCGCCGTCTCACCCTGAACCGGCCCGCCCGTCACAATGCGCAGACCCCTTTGATGTGGGCCGAACTGGCGGAAGCCGGAGCGGAACTGGCGGCGGACCCGCAGGTGCGGTGCGTCGTCGTCAGCGGTAGCGGCAAGTCCTTCAGCTCGGGCATCGATCTCGACGAGATACGCAAACCGGCCGGCTTTCTCCAGCGCCTCGCCGCTCATCCCGAAGGCGACCCCGACCCGATGCTGCCGTCCATCGCCAAGGCCCAGGAGGCGTTCCGCTGGATGGAGCGGGCTCCGTTCCTCGTGATCGCCGCGGTGACCGGGGTCGCCTTCGGCGCCGGCTGCCAGCTCGCCCTCGCGTGCGATGTACGCATCGTCGCGCACACGGCACGGTTCGCTCTGCGCGAGGTGCGGTACGGACTGATACCCGACATGGGGGCCACGGTCTCGCTGCCGAGGACGGTGGGGCGGGAACGGGCGCTGGACCTGATCCTCACGGGCCGGGAGTTCACGGGAGCGCAGGCGGTGCAGATGGGGCTCGCCCTGAGCTCGCACCCGGACGCGGACGTTCCATCCGCCGCGAGCGCGTACGCCGCAGAGATCGCGCGCGTACCGCGATCCGGCATCGCCCACACCAAGGCGGCGCTGTCCGAGCCGGATCCCGACCGAAGCCTGCAGCTGGCCGCCCGCGGCCAAGCCGCCTGTGTCCGGCAGGCGGACCTTCCGCGATCCGCAGGAGACAGTCCTCGGACCCCATGATGACGCCGACGGGTCACCACCTCTCCGCAGGGAGCGAACATGACAGACGAGCCGGGACCGCTGGATTTCCGTGATCTGGCGGTGGTCGTCACCGGAGCCGGATCCGGTCTCGGCCGACAGTACGCACTGGATTTCGCAGCAGCAGGAGCCCGGGTCGTGGTACACGCACGCCGGGCGGCGGCAGCCGAGGAGCTGACGGACCGCATTCGGGCGGACGGCGGCACGGCCACTGCCGTGGTGGCCGACGCCCGGGACGGGGCGGCGATCGTCACCGCGGCCGTCGACGCATACGGCCGGATCGACGCCCTGGTGGTGAACGCCGGCCATGTGCGCGATCACACGTTCCAGCAGATGACCAAGGAGGAATGGACCGACGTCGTCGACGTACACCTGGGCGGCGCCTACGAGGTCACGGCGGCTGCCTGGCCGCACATGGTGCGGCGGCAGCGCGGGAGCATCGTCCTGACGACGTCGGGCGCGGGCCTGCACGGCAACTTCGGCCAGGCGAACTACGCCGCCGCCAAAGCCGGCCTCATCGGCTTCGCCAAGACCCTGGCGGCCGAGGGGCAGCGGCACGGTGTACGGGTCAACGCGGTCGCCCCGATGGCGCACACCGGTATGACCGACGGTGTCTTCGACGACGAGCTGCGCGCCCGCCTTTCCGCCGCACAGGTGTCACCCTTCGTCCTCGCGCTGGCCCATCCGGCCGGCACCAGGTCCGGCGCCGTCGTGGAGACCGGCGGCGGCTGGGCGGCGGAAGTGCGTTGGCAGCGGTCGGCCGGCGTGCGATTCACAGCCGCCGAGCTGACTCCCGCCGCCGTGCTCGAACGCTGGCCCGATCTGGCCGACTTCACCACCGGGGCCGACTGGCCCAGCAGTACCGCTGACTCCCTCGCTGCCGCGTGCACACGCCCTGTCACCGATCGGCGAAACGGCCGGTGATCGCGCAGCCGGGCCGCCGGACCGACACGAAGACCACCACCTGATAGAAGAGCCGAGGGGAGACTCCGCGGACTCCGCAAGGAGCCGGTCAGGACCTCCTCTCGGCGGTGCCGGGTGCCCGTTCCGCCATGGAGGCGGGCACGGGGCGCCCGGCCATGTCGCGTTGCTGGCGCTGCGGCCGGCAGGACGCCCAGAGCTGCCGGTCATCGCGGCGCCCGCCTCGGCAGACGATTGCCGGAAGCACGCAGTGGGCGGAGAACGCGAGAGGCGGCCTCGCGGGCGTCGCGGCACTCGTTGTTGATGCCCGCGAAAAGACGCCGGCTCGGCACACCCCAGCAACACGCAGCCACGCCTACGGCATGCTCGCAGCACCGACCGAAGGGGGCGTGGCCTCTTCCTCGTCGCTCACCTGACCAGCGGACGGGGCTGCTACGGAGAACGAGGCAAGACCATCCGGCCGACCGGCCCCTCGTGGCTTCGCCCCACCGTTGAGTGCCATGCCATGCCCTACGCCGGGGCCGCGATGCTCCGGGTGCTGTCCGTCGTAGGGGAAACGGGCTGGTGGGCGGCCGGGGACACAGCCGCCCACCAGCTCACAGCCCGAGCCGGGCTCGGATGTCGGCCGCGGCTCCACTGATCGCCTGGTCGATCCCGAACTTCACCGCGGGGTCGAGGAGCGGGGCGCCGACGATGATGTCGGTGGTGCCGCTGGGGCCTGGCTGGGCGGCCACCGGCCGGCGGTGGCTGAACTCGTCGAATCCCGCCTTGCCGCTGTAGGCGCCGGTGCCGGAGTTGCCGACTCCGCCGAACGGAGCGTCGACGGAGTGGTGGAGCAGGCCGTCGTTGCGGGTGACGCCGCCGGAGGTGGTGCGCTGCAGGAAGCGGTGAAAGTCGTCGCTGTCCTCGCCGTACCAGTAGGCGGCCAGCGGCGACGGCCGGTCGGCTATGTAGGAGATCGGCTCGGCGACATCGTCGTAGACGTGGATCGTCAGGACGGGTCCGAAGACCTCCTCGCGTTCGATCCGCGCCTCGGCGGGGACGTCGAGCAGGAGCGTCGGCGGAATGAAGCGGTCCGCGCGGGACGGTTCCTCCGCGTTGGGCGTGATTCTCCTGGCGCCCTTCTCGACGGCGTCCTCGATCAGGCCCAGCACGCGGTCGAAATTGCGTTCGTTGACGAGGGGCACGGCGGCGGGATTGTCGGCGTACGTGGGGAAGAGCCCGGCGAGTTCGGCCTGGAGCGCGGCGGTGAACTCCTCGGCGCGGCTGCGGGGCACGAAGACGTAGTCGGGGCAGAGGCAGACCTGGCCGCCGTTGAGCATGCGGGTGGTGGCGATGCGGTGCGCGGCCAGCTGCAGGTCGGCGTCGGGGGCGACGACGACGGGGTTCTTCCCGCCCAGCTCCAGCGTGACGGGCACGAGGTTCGCGCCGGCGGCCGCGGCGACCAGCTTGCCGACGGCCGGCGACCCAGTGAAGATGATCTTGTCGAGGTGCAGGTCGGCGAACTCCCGCGCGGTCTCGACGTCGCCGCACACGACGGCGACCTCGTCCTCGCGCAGGTACTTGGCGACGGCCCGGGCGAAGACCTCACCGGTGCGGAGGTGCACGTCGGTGAACTTCATGATGACGCGGTTGCCGGCGGCCAGTGCGTCCAGCGCCGGTTGGACGGCCAGGCCGATGGGGAAGTTCCAGGCGGTGACGACCCCGACGACGCCGAGCGGCTTGTGCTGGACGAAAGCGGGGACGGGGCCGTCGACCGGGGTCGGCTTCATCCACTCGCCGAGGTTGTCGCGCAGGTGTGCCGCCTCCTCGATCAGGACGAGAAGCTCGGTGGCCTTGGTCAGGGTGGCCGGTCGCCGCCCGTAGTCCTCGGCCAGCGCGTCGGCGATCTCGTCGGCGGCGTCGAGTACGGCGAGCAGCAGCCGGTCGACGCGATGGCGGCGAACGTCCGCGCTGGGGTCGCCCTCGGCCCGGAAGGCGGCGCGCTGCAGGGCGACAAGCCGGTCCAGTTCCTTGCGGTCCACGTGGGTCGGCGCGGGGGGTGGGGAGGCGTGGGTGAGAGAGGACATGCGGGTACTCCTCGGATCGTTGACTGACACGGCGTCTCGATGCGGCCCCCGAGGGGCGTGCGGTGCCCGAGAGGGCGGCCTGCGCAGGGCGGTGCAGCGAAAGGACCGCCCCCGGCTCGGCAGGCAGGTCAGGCGGGGGCGGGCGCTCCCGCACTGTTCGCGCCTGCGACGAGCTGGTCCATGGCTCGTCGCGCGAGTGTCTGCTCGTGCAGGCGGCGGGCGGACTCCAGCAGCCGGATGCTGTCCGGGCCCCACATGCGGCGCAGGATGTAGCGCTCGTAGGGGCCCTGCTGCATCAGCCAGGCGATCGGGAGGAAGAGCTTCGCGGCACGGACGGCGGCCTTGTCCTTGCGCGGGCTGAGCCCCATCGACCGGCGCATCCTGGCCGGGAGCGTGCCCATGACGGGCAGCTCGATCAGCGTGGTCTGCAGCAGATACGGGACGAGCGCGCGGAGCTGTGAGATGTGGAAGTTCTTCTTCACCGCCTCCTTGGCCAGCTCGGTCCAGTCCTCGCCGGTGTCCGGCAGGTTGTTCACCGTCGTGCTGGGCTCGAAGAGGTCGGCGTACTTCTCGTACAGGGCCCCCAGCTCGGCCATGTTCGCGGGGATGTCCTCCTCGGCCGCCCCGACGAGCCTCAGGTACGCCCCGGTCTCGGCGACGAACTGGTCGCGCTGCTCGGGGGAGAGGCGGTGCGGGAATTTTCCGTCGCGGAACGCGAACGCCTCGTACACACGCAGCATGGGGTGCATCTCCGTCAGCGCCGCCCACATGGCGTCCCGCGGCTCGCTCGCGGCGTAGCCGCCGAGCTCGGGCCGGGCGGTGTCGATGACGTCGCCGGCCACCCTCTTATGGATGTTGTGGAGGTGCTTGTACATCAGCTTGGCGGTCTTGGAGTCACCGAGCCACATCGGGGCGTGCATGCCGGAGTTGCGCGAGAGCCGGTCGAACACGTCCAGCATGTTCAACGTCCCCTCCCGCGCCTTGCGGGAGACCGGATCGCGGTCGCGCAGGCCGGCGACGATCGGGTTGTAGCCCTTCGTCTGCACCGCACCCTGAACGGCGTTGAGGAAGACGACGGTGGCCGGGTGGAGGAGGACCTCCCAGACCACGCTGCCCGGGCCGAAGAGGCCGTAGTCCGGCGTGCCGTCCTCGTTGAGCGACTCACCTGCCGCGGTCGGCTCGCCGAAGCGCCGCCAGCGCCTCTCCGTGCCGAGCAGGTCCTCCCTGGTGATCTTCACTTTTCCCGTCTGGCTGCCGTGACCTGCGGCGACAGTGCTCATCTCGAACTCCTTGACTCGACACCACTTGAGTTCCCGCCCGGGAACTCAAGTCGCCAGCAAGCTATGCTCGGGGGTGTGCCGCGTCAACCCCCGCGAGGGCTTGAGATGCAAAAAGCCGCGAACATCACAGAACGGACATGACTGTCCGGTGATCGGGAGGACTCGCGGGTTGCCGACCGCGTCCGCACGGCGGCCTGAGGGCGACTTTTCGGCGACCCGTGACGCGTCGCCGGTGCGCTGACCTCGAGGGCGGGCCAGGGGCGCGCTTGTGGTTCTTCGGCCGGACCCGACGTCAGTCGCGCGTCGGGACGCGGGTGTCCCGTCCGCGCAGCAGGACCGCTTCGATGCCGTGCAGCAAGATCTCGACGCTCATCTCGAGTTGCTTCCGGTCGTACGTGTCGATGGACAGGTCGACCATCCGCGCGAAGTTCTCGAACTCCCGCTCATGCCCGCTGAGCGCCTCGCGTGCCATGAGTCGCCGGGGACGCTCGCCGCTGCGTGACACGAAGACGACGTCCTGCGCGTACGCCATGCAGACGTTGGACAGCAGGGCCAGCGCCCGCAGTGCGGACTCGTCGTCGAAGCCCGCCTCCGTCAGCTTCTTGGCGACGGCCTCGGTCGGTACGCCGAGCTTCGCGAGGAGCGCGTGGTCGAGGCGCAGGTGTTCGGCGAGCGCGTCCGTGGCGATCACGTTGTCCGCGAAGCCCAGGGCGTAGGCGCGGCACGCTTCCTGCCACGAGCAGTCGGCCGGGATGTCGATGTCCGAGGAGTTCTCCGAGAACGCGTCCAGAGCCATCAGCTTCAGGAGGGTTTCGCGGTCGGTGGCGTGGTGTCGTACGGCCTTGCGGTCGACGCCGAGCTTGTCGGCTACGGCCTGCACGGTCAGCGTCTCCGTACCGAGGGAGCGGGCCGCGTCGATGATGCGCCGCAGGTCGAGCCCGGCCCTGTGGCCGACGGGGCGCCGGCCCCCGGCGGACGGTGTCCGTTCTGTGGCAACCACGACTTTCGCTCTCCTCTGCCCGGGGGCTTGACCGGCCGTACTGGCGAGCTTAGCTTGCTTCCATGCAATTCCCGGCCGGGAACTAGTTTGGGGAGTGAACGAAGGAGTTCGCGAAGATGAGCATGGTCACCGCGGGCCAGGGCGGCACGAAGAGCGACCGGACGGCGGTCGGTGACGGCATCGACATCACCCACCTCGAACTGGGCGGTACGCGGCAAACGAGCCTCGCGAGGCGATATGGGTCGCGCTCACCGAGATGCGCTCATGCTGCGCGCTTACGAGGCCTTCGCCTTCCGCGGCGGGAAGAGGCCGCGCCACCTGCCGCGACCTGCGCGACCAGCTCCGCCTGAGACGGCCGCATACCTGCGCCTCGTCGGCGCCGACCGAGGAAGCTGCCCCGGCAGGCGTTCCTCGAGCGCGCCCCGCCCCGGCCGCCGACCGGTCGCGAACAGCCTCTTCCGCGTCTTGAACAGCTCACCTACGCCGACGCTGCGCGACCCCACATGGCCCCGGCCTGCCACGCCGACCCCCGACCGCCTTGATCTCACGTTTCTCGCGCCACCCGCACCCTTGCTCGAAAGGCTCACCGACATGACAACAACCCGAGCGGCTGTGCTGCGCTCCGCCGACAAAGAGCACGTCATCGAGGAGATCACCCTCGCCGACCTCCGCCCGGACGAGGTACTGGTGAAGATCGCCGGGACCGGAATGTGCCACACCGACATGATGGCGCGTGACCCCGCCCTCGGGGCGTTGCTCACGCCCATGGTGCTCGGCCACGAGGGCAGCGGGGTCGTGACGGCCGTCGGCTCCGCGGTGACCGCCGTACACCCCGGTGACCATGTGCTGCTGAGCTTCGCGTCCTGCGGTGCCTGCCGAGAGTGCCTCAAGGGCGCTCCCGCGTACTGCGAGAACTTCGACGCCCTCAACGTCACCGGCCGCTACCCCGACGGCAGCACGGGCGCGACCGACGCGCAGGGTCGGCCGGTCCCCAACCGGTGGTTCGGCCAGTCCTCCTTCGCCGAACACGCCATCGCCGCCGAGCGCGACGTCGTGGTCGTCGACAAGGATCTCCCCCTTGAACTGCTCGGCCCACTGGGCTGCGGCATCCAGACCGGCGCGGGTGCCGTACTCAACGAGATGCGGCTCGCGCCGGGCCAGTCCCTCGCCGTCTTCGGGGCGGGCGCCGTCGGACTGGCCGCCGTGATGGCGGCGAAGCTCGCCGGGGCGAGCGACATCGTCGTGGTGGACCTGAACGAGTCCCGGCTCGACCTGGCGAAGGAGCTGGGGGCCACCCGCACAGTGCTGGGAGGCGGGGAAGGCGTTGTCGAGCAGGTCATCGACGCGGGCCCGGGCATGGACTTCAGCCTGGAGACGACCGCCGTCGGCAAGGTCATCACCGACGCCGTCGCGGTCCTCGCGCGGCGTGGCACCGCGGTGCTGGTCGGTGTGGGCACCGGACTGCTGTCGGTGCCGCCGCCGCAGCTCGCGGGCCGCAAGGTCACCTTCGTCCTGGAAGGTGGTGCGGTTCCCAGGGTGTTCCTCCCGCAGCTGATCCGTTTCTGGCGGGAAGGCCGGTTCCCGTTCGACCGGCTCGTCCGCACCTATCCGCTCGCGGAAATCAACGCGGCGGAGGCCGACTCGTTGTCAGGTGGGGCGATCAAGCCGGTTCTCATCCCCTGAACCCCTCAATCCGTCCGCGATCCGACGGGCTCGCCGGTGCCCCTTCCCGCACGGGCCGCAGCAGATTCCCCAGCAAGCCATCCGCATCGGGGCACCCGTCTTCCCTACTTAGTGAATATTTACTAAGGTAGTGGGGCTCCCCCTTCCCCCGCTCTGACGGGTCGTCGGTCCGAGCCAGGCGGAAGCTGTTTCCCGCATCACAGGGCCCACAGCAAGATCAAGAGCAAGTTGTCGCCGGAATTCGGAGCTGTCAAAGATGACAATGCCGTTCGCCACCGAACATCCCTTCACAACGGACCAGGACATCTCGAGCACGGTCTTCTGGGACCAGCCATTCGCCGAGCGGGACAAGACCTTCGCCTGGCTGCGGGCCAACGCCCCCGTCAGCTGGCATCCGCCGCTCGAGAACCCGGCCCTTCCGGCCGATGTACACGGTGAGAAGGGCTTCTGGGCGGTGACACGCGCCGAGGAGATCCGCTACGTCAGCCAGAACCAGGACATCTTCAGCTCGGCCGTCGGCGGTGTCGAATTCCGCCCACGCGACCCGGCGTTGCCCATGCCGCCCAGCTTCCTGGAGATGGACCCGCCGGAGCACACCCACTACCGGCAGATCATGAGCGCCGCGTTCACACCGAAGGCCGTGAAGCGACTGACGGCGCAGATCGAGGAACGGGCCGAGAAGATCGTCGGCGCGGTGGCGGGCGCTGGGGATTTCGACTTCGTGGAACGCGTGGCGGCGAAGCTGCCCATGCTGACGGTCGCAGACATGGTGGGTGTGCCGGAGAGCCTGACCGAGGAGTTCGCGCGCGCCGGCGACGACCTCATCTCGGCCATGGGCGGCGGTCCTCCCGAGGGCGCCAACCTGCTCGAGTACATGTTCCAGCAGATGACCGTGCTCCGGCAGATCGGTGTCGATCTCGTCGAGCACCGCCGGAAGCACCCTGCCGACGACATCGCGACGGCCCTGGCCACCGCGCGGATCGACGGTCGGCCGTTGAGCGAGGACGACATCCAGTCGCTGATGGTGCTGCTCAGCGTCGCGGGCAACGACACGACGAAGCAGACCACCTCATGGACGGCGTACAACCTGGACCGGAACCCAGATCAACGGGCCTGGCTGGCCGAGGACTTCGACGGCCGCATCATGGCGTCGATCGAGGAGTTCGTCCGGCACGCGTCGCCGGTCGTCGAGTTCGCCCGCACCGCCACGCGGGACACCGAACTGGCCGGCCAGAAGATCACGGCCGGGGACAAGGTCGTGATCTTCTACTGCTCCGGCAACCGTGACGAGTCGGTGTTCCCCGACCCGCACAAGTTCGACCTGACCCGCCCTCGCAGCGCGCACGTCGGGTTCGGCGGCGGTGGTGTGCATTTCTGCCTCGGCAACGGCGTGGCCAAGGCCCAGCTTCGCGCGCTGTTCCGGCAGATCCTCACCAAGCTCCCCGACTTGCGGATCACAGGTGAGCCCGCACTGATGCGCAGCGAGTTCATCAACGGCGTCACCCACCTGCCCGCAAGCACCCGCTGAGCCCTGCCCGCGAGTTGCGCCCGCGCACCAGCGGAGCCAGGGAACCGCAGAGCCACACAGCCATACAGAGAGGACAGCCATGAAGATCCACGTCGACCGCGGGCGCTGCACCGGCATCGGTATCTGCGAGTCGGTCGCCCCCGACTTCTTCGAAGTCGGAGACGACGGCCGCCTCGTCCTGCACCGCGAGACGACCGACGAGAGCACCGCCGAGGACGTCACCGAGGCCGTCCGCGCCTGCCCCGCGCTCGCTCTGACCCTGGTGGAACAGTGACCTCAGGTGCCTTGACGCCGGGCGTTGCCGGCACAGGCGACGAGCCGGGCTTGGTGGTCGTCGGAGCGTCGCTCGCCGGCCTGCGCGCCGTCGAGGCCGCTCGCCGGGCGGGATACGGCGGCGCGATCACTCTCATCGGAGCCGAGCCGCATCTGCCGTACGACCGGCCGCCGTTGTCGAAGGCGTTCCTCACCGGCGACGTGGAGGCCACCTACTACCTCGGCGAGGACGTCCTGCGCAGGGACCTCTCGGTCGACCTTCGCCTGGGAGTCACCGCCCGCGCGCTGGACCCACAGGCCCGCACGGTGATCACTGATGCCGGGCCTGTGCCGTACCGCAGGCTGCTCGTGGCCACCGGCGCGCACGCCCGGACGCTGGCCCACCTGCCGGCGTTGGACGGCGTGTGGACCCTGCGCACCTTGGACGACGCGACAGCTCTCCGAGCCTCGCTCCGGGGGGCGGCTGACGTGGTGGTCGTCGGGGCCGGCTTCATCGGGGCGGAGATCGCCTCTTCGGCGCGGGCGGGCGGTGCCCGGGTCACGATCGTGGAGGCAGCCGCCGTACCGCTCGTCCGCGCGGTGGGCGAGGTGGTCGGCCGCGTGCTCTCCACCCTGCACGAACGGCACGGCACACGCCTGCTCTGCGGCACGACGGTCGAGGAACTGATCGGGGACGGACACGTGAGCGGCGTCCGTCTGTCGACCGGCGAGGTCCTGCGCGCCGACGCCGTGGTCGTCGGCGTGGGCGCCGCTCCGGCGACGCAGTGGCTGAAGACTTCCGGCATCGCCCTCGACCCCCGCGACGGAGGCGTCGTCTGCGACGCGTACCTGGAGTCGTCCATCCCCGGCGTCTACGCCGCGGGAGACGTCGCGCACTGGCCCAACGGAGTGTTCGAGGGCGACGGCACCATGCGCCTGGAGAACTGGACGAACGCCGCGTCGCAGGCCGCACACGCCGCCGAGAACGCGGTACGGCCCGACCGGCGTCGGCCCTACGAGACCGTGCCCTACTTCTGGAGCGACTGGTACGGCCAGCGGATCCAGTTCGTGGGCACCGCCGACGCGGATGACGTGAGCGTTGTCGTCGGCGGCGGACCGGACGAGGGATCGGATCACCTCGTCGCCCTCTACCGACGCGGTGACCGACTCGTCGGCGCCGCGACCCTCAACGAACCCCGCAAGATCATGAAATACCGGAGGTTCATCACCGAGCGCGGCCTGTGGTCCGCCGCCGAAACCGCGGTCCCGGTCTGAACGTGTCCGAATCGGCAGCCGGCCGTCGATGTTCCCTCCCCTGCCCGAGAGACGCTCACACCGATGGTGCTCGCCACGACGGGAGCGGGGTCGTGAGAGGGGGAGCGGGGTCGTGACAGCCGTCGGTTCCTTCTGTCGCGAACGCCTCCAGGGTGCTCCCGTCTACTGCGAGGAATTCGACGCCCGAAATCTCAGCGGCCGCTACCCCGACGGCAGCACCGGCGCGTCCGACGAGCGCGGACAGCCGGTCACGAACCGGTGGCTCGGCCAGTCCTCTTTCGTACAGCACGCCATCGCCGCGGAGCGCGACGTCGTGGTGGTCGGCCAGGAACTCCCCTCGAAACTGCTCGGTCCGCTGTGCTGCGGTTCCCGACCGGCGCGGGTGCCGTACTCAAGCCCCGGACAGCTTCGCCGCCATGACGGCGGCCAGTCCGCGCCGAACGGCTGGACATCTGTTGCAGGCGCCGTGAACCTGACCGTCTCGGTTGCTGCAGGATTCCTGAAGAGGATTTCGAGTGGAGCCGGCCATGGGGTGGCAGACGATTGCCCGCAGGGTTTTCGCCGTCTGTGAGAAGAAGACAGCCCCGGTACCTCGGCTCTTTGTCACCCGAGGTGCCCTTCCCGGTGGCCATCCGGTGGCCGGACGCCTTTGGACGACGTAACACGAAGTAGCGCAGACTAACCAGCCGCGCATGCTCTGATCAGGTGAAACGTCACTCAGCAACACGACCGGGCACCACGCGGCACGAACGCTCACGGTCTCGTAATGCGTAGGTCTCGGGTTCGAACCCTGACGCTCTACTCGGCCAGTCAGGACTGGTTCATGACCATGTGAGGGTTGCTGCACTCCATGTACGGGTGGCGGCCTCGCCGTTGAGGAGAGTGTCTGCGAACTCGGTGACCTGCCGGACGACGTCAATGAAGTGTTCAGGGTAGCCAGTTGCAGCGGAGCCCTGCCGACGCCGCCAGGCGGTGTACGAGGTCTGGCGACGCTCGCCGAGGTCGGTGATGGCGGTGCTGAGCGGTTTCAGTCTCCGTTGCGAGCTGCTGCGGGTAGTCGATGATCCGCGGGGCGGGGGTGACGGGATCGCCGAAGCTGACATCGAGTTGGAGCTTGAGTCGTGCTCGGGCGATGGATGCAGCCAAGGACAGGCGTAGACCGTGATACTCGTCCTCCTCGCGGATGGGCACGGTCTTGAGCGTCGCGGGATCGAATACGACTCCGTCGTCGATCTCGGTGGCGGCGATGACTGCGATCCTGTGGACGATCTCCGTTTCGGTGCCTGGGAACGAGCGGCCGAGGATGTCGATGTCCCGGGTCATCCGGCGTGCGCCGAACTGGGCGAGGAGCAGGCCGCCCTTGAGTACGAAGTGGTCCCGGCCAAGCGGCGATGCGGCCAAGCGATAGAGGAACCGTTCCAGGATGTACTCGACCATGATCTCGTCCGTGGACCGGCCGGTGCGGCGGGCCAGGTTACGCAGGTCGTTGTAGACGCGGCCGGCGGTGGTGTCGCGTGTGGGGTTGGCCATCAGGCGAGCACCGCCTCTACGGCGGGGCGGATGACGGAGAGGGCGCCCAACTCGCGTGCGATGTGCTGGAGTTCGCTGACACCGCTGCGTCCGTCTCGGCGCAGGTAGCGGCCGAGTGCGGACAGGGCGAGGGTCTCGCCGATGCGGCTGCGGTGGCGCATCGCGTCGACGACGCTGCGGGCTGCGTTGTACACAGGGACGGTCTCTCCCGGAGCTGCTTCGAACCGTTCGATGCCGAGGGTGAAGGTCGTCGAGGCGTACTGCGCCACCACGGTCGGCGGGTACGAAATCGTGGGGCGGCGTGTTCCGCGAGGCACGGCGATGTGTACCGCTGCGGGGATGTCGTCGATCAGCTCATGCAGGGCCAAGGCAGACTCGCCGCACACGACAGCGTGAGGAGCCCGCGCGCACACGGCCAAAAGGTCTGAATGTGCGGTCTCTGGGGCGTCTGCCCGCCGGTACACCCCACGGGATAGTTCGTCTATCTCCCCCTCCGCCACCAAGAACGCCTGATCACGAGGGGAGAGCAGGGCCTGACGTGCCTGCGCCGTCGTGAACGTAGGGGGCAGGCCGGCCAGCCGCTGCTCCAGGCGCGAGTTCGCCGAAGCACTCATGTATCGAATGATACCCCTCAGGTGAGATCAGGGGATCGATTTGATACGTTCTGGCGACGGTCGGCGGTCGTGGCGGGTCGGAACAGTGATCGAGGGTGCCGCGAACCCCCAGGTCAAGCGCCCATCCCGTGGGATTTAACGGGGACTTTTCGGGGACTTTCACGTCTGTCCCAGGGACATTCCGGGGACTTTCCGCCGCGTAAGCAGGGAAGCCCCCGACAGCGCTGAAAGACACGAACGAGCTGGTCAGGGCCCGTTTCCTCAGCACTCGATGATGTTCACCGCGAGCCCCCCGCGCGCCGTCTCCTTGTACTTCACGCTCATGTCCGCCCCGGTGTCCTTCATCGTCTTGATGACCTTGTCGAGGGACACCTTGTGTGAGCCGTCCCCCCGCAGCGCCATCTTGGCCGCCGTGACCGCCTTGACCGCGGCCATGCCGTTGCGCTCGATGCAGGGGATCTGGACCAGGCCGCCGACCGGGTCGCAGGTCAGGCCCAGGTTGTGCTCCATGCCGATCTCGGCCGCGTTCTCGACCTGTTCGGGGGAGCCGCCGAGGACCTCGGCGAGGGCGCCCGCGGCCATCGAGCAGGCGGAGCCGACCTCGCCCTGGCAGCCGACCTCGGCGCCGGAGATGGACGCGTTCTCCTTGAAGAGCATGCCGATGGCGCCGGCGGCGAGGAGGAAGCGGACCACGCCGTCCTCGTCCGCGCCGGGAACGAAGTTCATGAAGTAGTGCAGGACCGCGGGGATGATGCCGGCCGCGCCGTTCGTCGGGGCCGTCACCACCCGGCCGCCGGCGGCGTTCTCCTCGTTGACCGCCATCGCGTACAGCGTGATCCACTCCATGGAGTGGGCCAACGGGTCGCCTTCTGCCCGCAGTTGACGGGCCGTCATGGCGGCGCGCCGGCGCACCCGCAGACCGCCCGGCAGGATGCCCTCCTGGGCCATGCCCCGGGACACGCAGGACTGCATCACGCGCCAGATCTCAAGGAGCCCGGTCCGTATCTCGTCCTCCGTGCGCCAGGCGCGCTCGTTCTCCAGCATCAGGGAGGAGATCGACAGGCCGGTGTCCTTGGTCAGGCGCAGCAGCTCGTCACCCGTGCGGAAGGGGTACTTCAGCACGGTGTCGTCGAGCTTGATGCGGTCCTCGCCGACCGCGTCCTCGTCCACGACGAAGCCGCCGCCGACCGAGTAGTACGTCTTGGACAGCAGCTCCGCGCCCGAGGCGTCGTACGCCCACACCGTCATGCCGTTCGCGTGGTACGGGAGGGCCTTTCGGCGGTGCAGGACCAGGTCGTCGTCGAAGGAGAAGGGGATCTCGTGCTCCCCGAGCAGCTTCAGCAGGCCCGCGGCCTTGATCTCCGCCACCCGGCCGTCCGCGCCCTCCACGTCGACCGTACGAGGAGACGCCCCCTCCAGGCCCAGCAGCACCGCCTTCGGGGTGCCGTGGCCGTGGCCGGTCGCGCCCAGGGAGCCGTAGAGCTCGCAGCGGACCGAGGCGACGGCCGGCAACAGGTCCTCGTTGCGCAGGCGGCGGGCGAACATGCGGGCCGCGCGCATCGGGCCGACCGTGTGGGAGCTCGACGGGCCGATGCCGATCGAGAACAGGTCGAAGACCGAGATGGCCACGGGAACTCCTTCACAAAGGGTGGGGGCACACGGCGTCGGGTGCCCCCACCGTGGAACTGCTCGAACTACTTGTTCAGGCCGGGGTACAGCGGGTGCTTGTCGGCGAGGGCCTTGACCCGGGCCTTCAGCGACTCCACGTCGTACGACGGCTTCAGGGTCTCGGCGATGACGTCCGCGACCTCGGCGAAGTCCTCGGCCGTGAAGCCGCGGGTGGCCAGGGCGGGCGTGCCGATCCGCAGGCCCGACGTCACCATCGGCGGGCGCGGGTCGTTCGGGACGGCGTTGCGGTTGACCGTGATGCCGACCTCGTGGAGACGGTCCTCGGCCTGCCGCCCGTCCAGCTCGGACTCGCGCAGGTCGACGAGGATGAGGTGGACGTCGGTGCCGCCGGAGAGCACATTGACCCCGGCCTCCCGGGCGTCGTCGGCCGTCAGACGCTCGGCGAGGATGCGCGCACCGTCCACCGTACGCCGCTGGCGCTCCTTGAACTCCTCGCCCGCCGCGACCTTGAAGGACACCGCCTTCGCCGCGATCACGTGCTCCAGGGGACCGCCCTGGAAGCCCGGGAAGACGGAGGAGTTCAGCTTCTTCGCGAACTCCTGCTTGGCGAGGATGATCCCGCCGCGCGGGCCGCCCAGCGTCTTGTGGGTGGTGGAGGTGACCACGTCCGCGTGCTCGACGGGGTTCGGGTGCAGCCCGGCCGCGACCAGACCCGCGAAGTGGGCCATGTCGACCCACAGGTACGCCTCGACCTCGTCGGCGATCCGGCGGAACTCCGCGAAGTCCAGCTGCCGCGGGTACGCCGACCACCCGGCGATGATCACCTTCGGCCGGTGTTCGCGCGCGAGCTTCTCCAGCTCGGCCATGTCGACCAGACCGGTCGCCGGGTCCACGTGGTACGCGACCACGTCGAACTGCTTGCCGGAGAAGTTCAGCCGCATCCCGTGGGTCAGGTGACCGCCGTGGGCCAGGTCCAGGCCCAGGATGGTGTCACCGGGCTGGGCCAGCGCGAACAGGGCGGCCTGGTTCGCGGAGGCGCCGGAGTGGGGCTGCACGTTGGCGTACTCGGCGCCGAACAGCTCCTTGACCCGGTCGATCGCGATCTGCTCGGCCACGTCGACGTGCTCGCAGCCGCCGTAGTAGCGACGGCCGGGGTAGCCCTCGGCGTACTTGTTGGTGAGGACCGAGCCCTGGGCCTCCATGACCGCGACCGGAGCGAAGTTCTCCGAGGCGATCATCTCGAGGGTGGACTGCTGCCTGACCAGCTCGGCGTCGACCGCGGCGGCGATCTCCGGGTCGAGCTCGTGCAGGGGCGTGTTCAGTGCGGACATCAGGTGCGGACTCCTCAGCCGGCGGAAAAGGCGGTGTACTCGTCGGCGGAGAGCAGGTCGGCCGGCTCCTCCGCGACGCGTACCTTGAACAGCCAGCCGCCCTCGAAGGGGGCGGAGTTCACCAGCGCCGGGTCGCTGACGACGTCCTCGTTGACCTCGGTGACCTCACCGGAGACGGGGGAGTACAGGTCGCTGACCGACTTGGTCGACTCCAGCTCGCCGCAGGTCTCGCCCGCGGTCACCGTGTCACCGACCTCCGGGAGCTGGACGAAGACGACGTCGCCGAGCGCGTTGGCCGCGTGCTCCGTGATGCCGACCGTCGAGACGCCGTCCTCGGCGCCCGACAGCCACTCGTGCTCCTTGCTGTAACGCAGCTGCTGGGGGTTGCTCATGGCCTGAATTCTCCTGTACGCGGGGGAGTGCTGATGAAGGGGGACTGCGAAAGGCGTGCGTGAGCAGCGACTCTGTGCTCAGCATCACCTACGGCGGTTACTTCTGGGCGGCTACTTCTGGCGCTTGTAGAAGGGCAGAGCCACGACCTCGTACGGCTCGTGACTGCCCCGGATGTCCACACCGACACCGGCCGTGCCCGGCGTGGCGTGCGCGGCGTCGACGTACGCCATCGCGATCGGCCTGCCGAGGGTGGGGGAGGGGGCGCCGGAGGTGACCTCGCCGATCACCTCGCCGTCCGCGATGACGGCGTACCCGGCCCGCGGGACGCGACGCCCCTCGGCGACCAGCCCGACGAGGACGCGCGGCGGCGCGGCGGCGGCGCGCTCGGCGGCCCGCTGGAGCGCCTCCCGCCCGACGAAGTCCCCGTCCTTCTCGAACTTCACGACCCGGCCGAGCCCGGCGTCGAAGGGCGTCAGCTCCCGCGAGAGCTCGTGCCCGTACAGCGGCATGCCCGCTTCCAGGCGCAGGGTGTCCCGGCAGGACAGCCCGCAGGGGATCAGGCCGACGCCCTCGCCCGCCTTGGACAGGGCCTGCCACAGCGCCTCCGCGTCGGAAGGCGCCACGAACAGCTCGAAGCCGTCCTCCCCGGTGTACCCGGTGCGCGCGATCAGGGCCGGCACCCCGGCGACCGTGCCCGGCAGGCCGGCGTAGTACTTGAGGCCGTCGAGGTCCGCGTCGGTCAGGGAAGCGAGGATCCCGGGGGACTGCGGTCCCTGTACGGCGATCAGGGCGTAGGCGTCCCGGTCGTCACGCACCTCGGCGTCGAAGCCGGCCGCGCGCTCGGTCAGCGCGTCGAGCACGACCTGGGCGTTGGAGGCGTTGGCGACCACCATGTACTCGGTCTCGCCGAGCCGGTAGACGATCAGGTCGTCCAGGATGCCGCCGTCGGCCTGGCAGATCATGGTGTAGCGGGCCCGGCCGACACCGACCGAGGCGATGTTGCCGACGAGGGCGAAGTTCAGCAGCTGTGCGGCCTGCGGTCCGGTCACGGTGATCTCACCCATGTGGGAGAGGTCGAAGAGCCCGGCTTTCGTGCGTACCGCGTTGTGTTCGTCGCGCTCGGAGCCGTACCGCAGGGGCATGTCCCAGCCGGCGAAGTCGGTCATGGTCGCACCGAGCGAGCGGTGCAGGGCATCGAGCGCGGTGAGACGGAGTTCAGGACTGCTCATCGGACGGTCGTCTCCAAGGATCCCAGGACATGGGTGTGACGGGCGAGGTATTCCTCCCCATCTGTCATCGGAACCTGAGAGGTTCGCCATGAAGAACATGGCTTGCACCGTGGGTGGGGCCGCCACGAAGGGGGCCCGCTTTTCAGATGTGCCTCGCCCGCGCGGTAACGGGGCCTGAGAGATTCAAGGGAGGGACTTGCTCCTTCGGCGCCCGGGTACACGTACCCCGGGACTCTCCCGCGCGGATTCAAGCGGCCGGTATGCAGTTGGCGCCGACATCATTGCACGCCCCGGACGCCGACGGCAGGGCTGCCTCGGCCCCTCCCTTCTGTAACCGGCTTGTGGCGGTACGCGTACAGAAACGCGAGAGATCGTCCATTACCTTCTCTTTACGCTCGGTGGGGAGGGGAACCCCGACCCCGGAGGAGGACGATGACGGTGAACAGGACCTCGGCGTACGCGACGACCTCGGGTCTCGCGCTGCCCAAGCAGCCCGCGGCCCCGGCCGTCGAGGCCCGCGGCGCGCGCCCGGTCGTCCGTGACCTGCGCGACCGCGCGGGCCACGGTCCGCACGCCCTGCTCTTCGCCCCGAGGGATCTCGTCGTCATCACCGGCCTGCCCGGCAGCGGCAAGTCCACGCTGATGAAGCGTGCGGTCAAGGGGATCCGGATCGACTCCCAGGACACCCGCGACCGCTTCGACGCCCGGCTGTCCCGCTTACTGCCGTACGCCCTCTACCGCCCCCTGGTCCGGCTCGCGCACTACGCCGGACTGCGTCGCGCGCTGCGCTCCGGCGAAGGGGTCGTGGTGCACGACTGCGGGACACAGGCCTGGGTGCGCGGATGGCTGGCCCGGGAGGCCCGGCGCCGGGGCGGCACCCTGCACCTGCTGCTGCTCGACGTCACGGCGGACACCGCGCTCGAGGGCCAGCGCGAGCGCGGCCGGGGTGTCTCGCGGTACGCCTTCCTGCGCCACCGGGGCGCGGCCGCCCGGCTGATCCGCGCCGTGGAGCGCGGTGACCTGCCCCCGGGCTGCGGTTCGGCGGTGCTGATCGACCGGGACGCGGCGGACGTGCTGCGGCGGATCGGGTTCACGGGCTGAGCGGGCGGGCCTCGCCGGGCTGAGCCACCCGGGCGCCGCACCCGCTAGCCTTCAGCCACATCAACAGCGGTTCACAGCAGGCGGTCAGACAGATGGACTTCCCGGCGGATCTTCCCGCGGACTTTCCAGGGCAGGCGCACCCGCACCCCCATCCGCACGGCGGATGGCCCGGCAACGAGCTGGAGGAGGTGCTCTCGGCCTCCCTCGGCATGCCCTCGGCGGGTGGCCGGATCATCGAGGTGCTCGGCCGCAGCTTCGTGTGGGTCCCCCTGCCGAACGGCGGCGGCCCGCACAGCGGCCCCCTCGACCTGCCCACCCTGGAGATCCAGGGCCAGGCGTTCGTCCCGGTCTTCAGCTCCGAGGAGCAGTTCCGCCAGGTCGTCGGCAGCCATCTGTCGTACACCATCGCCCCGGCGGTCGAGTTCGCCCGCGGTCTGCCCCCGCACGTGGGCATCGCCGTGAACCCCGACGGGGTGGTCGGCGTCCCCCTCCCGCCCGCCGCCGTCGCCGACCTGTGCCGGGTGGGCCGCACCCCGCTGGACGGGCCCAACACCGGCGGCCGGGTCAAGCTCTACGAGCCGGACTGGCAGGACGACCCGGTCGACTTCCTGGCGGCCGCGTCCGCCGAGTTCGCGGCCACCGGGGTGGTCCTCACGGCCCGCCGCTGCCTGGCCGCCATCGAGACGGCCGACCCGGTGATGTTCGTGGGCGTGGAACTCTCCCAGTGGGAGGGCGACCTGCGCACCCTGCCGATGGACGCCCTGGGCCGGGCCCTCGGGCACACCCCGGTGCGGTGGCCGGTCAACCTGGTGCTGCTGGACGTGGCGGACGACCCGGTGGGCCACTGGATGCGAGGGCAGGTACGCCCCTTCTACACACAGGGGACCTGACCTCCCCAGGGGCGCGGGAACCGGCCCCCGGGCGCTTAAGCTGTTCCCGTACTCGGGGTGACGAACAAGGAAGGGGCGGTCCAGGTGAGCGCCAGCGGCACGGGCACCGCGACCGGCACGGTCGAGCACATGCTGCGCCAGGTGACGCCCGGGCGCTACGACGCCTACGAGGCCTTGCTCAAGGCACTCGCGACCCCCGGTTCCGGCCAGATCTGGATGCTCCTGTGGCACGGCCAGTCCGGCTCCCCGGACGCCCAGTACGGGACCATGGAGGTCGACGGCTACGGCTACGCCCCCTGTGTGACCTCGGCCCAGGAGCTGAGTGCCAGCGGCTGGAACCGTTCGTACGAGGTGGCCGACGGCATCGACGTGGCCCGCACCCTCTACCCCGACCACTACGGCCTCTGGCTCAACCCGCACGCCCCCGGCGGCGGGGTCGGCATCCCCTGGCTCGACCTGCGGCGCATCGCGACGGGCCTGGAGCGCCAGCCCGCGGGGCCGCTCCGGCTCTCCGAACCCGGCATCGAGATCCCCCAGTTCTACGCCCTGCTCGTGCAGAACGCCCACCGCACCCCGGCGGTCCGCTCGCTGCGCCGGGCCTGGGTGCAGCCGGCGCTCGGGGCGCCGTATCTCGCCATCGGTCTCGACGTGTACGAGACCAGCCCCTCGGCGGTGGACTCGGTGCGCGCGATGATGCAGCAGTCCATCGGGGCCGTCCCGGAGGGGCTGCCGGTGTCGACCGTGGCGATGTCCGACGAGTACGACCCGGTGGCGCTGTGGATGCGTGCCGGGGCGCGTCCGTTCTACGACCGTGAGGCCCACGGATCCCCCGCCCAGGCACCGGTGGCAGGGTACGGCTACCCCCCGGCGCGCGGCGGTTACTGAGAGCGATGACCACCATTCGGCTGGTTTACGTAACAGCCACGTTTCTTCGCGCGTAGATACCGGCAGATCATCCCGAACGTCGCCTATTGTGCCGTTCTGTCCCAACTGGCGGGTGTCCGAGGGGCGTTACCCACTGTTCGGATAACGGAATCCCTCGTACTGCATCACGGTTACGCATACTTTCCTCGCCAGGCCTGGCGGGTGATCGCAGCGAAGCTGAAGACTCCCGAGTCAGACGCAGGATCGGACGTTCCTGTGAACTGAGCAAGTCGACAAAGCCGTAATCCACGGCGGGTGTAGGCCGGTCACCACCGGCGAGAGGGGTCGGGTCACTGTGACCGCACCGATCGAGACCACCGGGGCGCAGGCCGAGGCGCAGCCGGAGGCTGTCCTCGTCGGCGTCGACAAGGGGCAGATCGAGGGCCGTTCCCTGGGGCAGATCGCCTGGTCCCGGTTCAAGAAGGACAAGGTGGCGGTCGCCGGTGGCGTGATCGTCATCCTGCTGATCCTGCTCGCGGTGCTCTCCCGCCCCATCCAGGCCATGTTCGGCCTGGACCCCAACGCCCTGCACCAGGATCTGATCGACCCGAACACCTCGCTGCCCAAGGGCGACTTCGGCGGCATGAGCTGGGACCACCCGCTCGGTGTGGAGCCGAAGTTCGGCCGCGACATCGCCACCCGCATCCTCGAGGGCTCCTGGGTCTCGCTGGTCGTCGCCTTCGGCGCCACGATCCTGTCCAACACGATCGGCGCGGTGCTCGGCGTGGTCGCCGGCTACTACGGCGGACGGGTCGACACGATCATCAGCCGGCTGATGGACACCTTCCTGGCGTTCCCTCTCCTGCTGTTCGCCATCGCCATCTCGGCCACGCTCCAGGGCGGCGCCTTCGGCCTGGAGGGTCTGCCGCTGCACATCAGCGTGCTGATCTTCGTCATCGGCTTCTTCAACTGGCCCTACCTGGGCCGCATCGTGCGCGGCCAGACCCTGGCCCTGCGCGAGCGGGAGTTCGTCGACGCCTCGCGCGGGATGGGGGCCAAGGGGCCGTACATCCTCTTCCGGGAGCTGCTGCCGAACCTCGTCGGCCCGATCATCGTCTACTCGACGCTGCTCATCCCGACCAACATCCTCTTCGAGGCGTCGCTGAGCTTCCTCGGCGTCGGCATCCAGCCTCCCCAGGCCTCCTGGGGCGGCATGCTCAACCAGGCCGTCACCTACTACCAGGTCGACCCGCAGTTCATGATCGTGCCTGGTCTGGCCATCTTCGTGACCGTCCTGGCGTTCAACCTGCTCGGCGACGGTCTCCGCGACGCTCTCGACCCGCGCAGCCGCTGACCGCGGCTGCCGCGAGAGTCCAAAGATTTCCGACAAAAAGGGGAAGCAGACCATCATGCGAAGGTCAGCGCTGGCCGCGGTGGCGGCCATCGGCAGTGCGAGCCTGTTGCTCTCGGCTTGCAGCAAGGCCGATGACAACAGTGATAACGGAAGCAAGTCGGCTGGGGCCAACGCAGCGACCAAGGGTGTCGTCAACGCCTCCACCCAGAAGGGTGGGACGGTCACGTACGAGTACTCCGACGTCCCGGACTCCTTCGACCCCGGCAACACGTACTACGCCTACATGTACAACCTCAGCCGGCTGTACGCCCGCCCGCTGATGACCTTCAAGCCCGGTCCGGGCGAGGAGGGCAACACGCTGGTCCCGGACCTCGCCGAGAAGGCGGGCGAGCCGAGCGAGGGCGGCAAGACCTGGACGTACAAGATCCGCTCGGGTCTGAAGTACCAGGACGGCACGCCGATCACCTCGAAGGACGTCAAGTACGCCGTCGAGCGCTCCAACTTCGCGCGTGACGTGCTCTCGCTCGGCCCGAACTACTTCCAGCAGTTCATGCAGGGCGGCAAGGCCTACAAGGGCCCCTACAAGGACAAGAGCCCCGAGGGCCTGAAGTCCATCGAGACGCCGGACGACACCACGATCGTCTTCAAGCTGAACCGTCCCTTCCAGGAGTTCGACTACCTGGTCGCGACGCCGCAGACGGCTCCGGTGCCGCAGGCCAAGGACACCGGCATCGACTACGTCAAGAGCATCGTGTCCTCGGGCTCGTACAAGTTCCAGAGCTACGACGACGGCAAGCAGGCCGTCCTCGTCAGGAACGAGAACTGGGACCCGAAGACCGACCCGCTGCGCAAGCAGTACCCGGACAAGATCGTCATCAAGCTCAAGGTCAACGCCGAGACGATCGACCAGGACGTCCAGGCCGGCGACGCGATCGACCTCGGCGGTACCGGTGTCCAGGCCGCGACCCAGGCGAAGGTCGTCAACAGCGCCGACCTGAAGGCCAACACGGACAACACCTACGGTGGCCGTCTGGTCTACATGGCGATCAACAACCAGGTCGCGCCGTTCGACAAGGTCGAGTGCCGCAAGGCCGTCGAGTACGCCGTCGACAAGGTCTCCGTGCAGACCGCCGAGGGCGGTCCGATCCGCGGTGACGTCGCCACCACGGTCCTGCCCCCGGACATCAAGGGCTACTCGAAGGCCGACGTCTACGCGACCCCCGGCAACAAGGGTGACGTCGCCAAGGCCAAGGAGCAGCTGAAGGCCTGCGGCAAGACGTCGATCAACACCAACATCTCGGCGCGCAGCGACCGCCCGCAGGAGATCGACGCGGCCACCGCGATCATCGCCTCGCTGAAGAAGGTCGGCATCAACGCCAGCCTGAAGCAGTACCCGTCGGGCAAGTACTTCACCGACTACGCGGGTGTGCCGACGTTCGACAAGCAGCAGAACATCGGCCTGCACATGATGCAGTGGGGTGCCGACTGGAACTCCGGCTACGGCTTCCTCCAGCAGATCCTGCACGGTGACGCGATCGGCACGTCCGGCAACACCAACCTCTCGTATCTGAACGACAAGCAGATCAACGAGATGCTGGAGAAGGCCATCGCCACCGAGGACGACACCGCGCGCAACGCCCTGTACGGGGAGATCGACAAGCGTGCGATGGACCTGGCGGCGCTGGTCCCGCTGACCTACTTCAAGGTCCTGCTGTACCGTCCCGCGGGCTTCACCAACCTGGTGTCCACGGCGGCCTTCAGCGGTCAGTACGACTACCTCAACATCGGCACGACCAAGAAGTAGCCCCGGAAGGCAGGTGAAGGCATTGGTGCCCGTGGGCCTCGCGGCCCGCGGGCACCAGCGCCGGTCCCCGTGATCTCGTACATCCTCCGTCGGACGTTCGCGGCAGTGATCCTGCTGCTGGTCGTCACCGCGGTCACCTTCGCGATCTTCTTCCTGCTGCCGCGGATGGCCGGCCAGACCGCCGACCAGCTCGCGCAGCAGTACATCGGAAAGAGTCCGACGAAGGCCGACATCGCCGCGGTCAAGCAGAACCTCGGTCTGGACGAGCCCCTGTATGCCCAGTACTGGCACTTCATCAAGGGGATCGTGGCCGGAGCCACCTACAACCTGGGGCCCACGACGGCGCACTGTGACGCGCCGTGCTTCGGCTACTCCTTCAAGACCCACCAGGCGGTCTGGCCGCAGCTGACCTCACGCATTCCGGTGACCTTCTCGCTGGCGGCCGGTGCCGCCGTGCTGTGGCTGGTCTCCGGTGTGGTGATCGGCGTGATCTCCGCGCTCAAGCCCCGCAGCTTCTTCGACCGCACCTTCATGGGCGTCGCGCTCGCCGGCGTCTCGCTGCCCATGTTCTTCACGGGCAGCCTGGCGATCCTGCTCTTCACCTACCACTGGCCGATCTTCGGCCGCACCTACGTACCGTTCACCGAGAACCCGGCCCAGTGGGCCAACACGCTCTTCCCGGCCTGGTGCTCGCTCGCGCTCCTGTACTCCGCCATCTACGCGCGGCTGACCCGCTCGGGCATGCTGGAGACGATGAACGAGGACTTCATCCGCACGGCCCGCGCCAAGGGCCTGCGGGAGCGCAACGTGGTGACCCGGCACGGGCTGCGGGCCGCGCTGACCCCGATCATCACCGTCTTCGGCATGGACCTCGGTCTGCTGCTCGGCGGCGCGGTGATCACCGAGACGGTGTTCTCGCTGCCCGGCATCGGCCAGTACGCGGTGCAGGGCATCACCGCCAACGACCTGCCCCCGATCCTCGGCGTCACCCTGCTCGCCGCCCTCTTCGTCGTGATCGCAAATCTCCTGGTGGACCTGTTGTACGCCGCCGCCGACCCGCGGGTGAGGCTCTCGTGACCGAACTCTCCAAGACCGGTGCCGCCCTGGGCGAGCCGGCTCCGGGGAACGCCCCCGACGCCTTCCTCGCGGTCCGCGACCTCAAGGTGCACTTCCCGACCGACGACGGCCTGGTCAAGTCCGTCGACGGGCTCAGCTTCCAGGTGGAGAAGGGCAAGACCCTCTGCATCGTGGGTGAGTCGGGCTCCGGCAAGTCCGTCACCTCGCTGGCGATCATGGGCCTGCACCGGCTCGGGGCACAGGGCAAGCACGTGCAGATGTCCGGCGAGATCTGGCTGGACGGCAAGGAACTGGTCTCCGCCGACCCGGACGAGGTGCGCCGGCTGCGCGGCCGCGAGATGGCGATGATCTTCCAGGACCCGCTGTCCGCGATGCACCCGTACTACACGATCGGCAACCAGATCGTGGAGGCGTACCGGGTCCACAACGACGTCAGCAAGAAGGTCGCGCGCAAGCGGGCCGTCGAGATGCTCGACCGGGTCGGCATCCCCGAGCCGGACAAGCGCGTGGACGGCTACCCGCACGAGTTCTCCGGCGGTATGCGCCAGCGCGCGATGATCGCCATGGCGCTGGTCAACAACCCCGAACTGCTCATCGCGGACGAGCCGACGACCGCCCTCGACGTCACCGTCCAGGCGCAGATCCTCGACCTCATCCGGGACCTGCAGAAGGAGTTCGGCTCCGCGGTCGTCCTCATCACCCACGACCTGGGTGTGGTCGCCGAGATCGCCGACGACGTGCTCGTGATGTACGGCGGCCGGTGCGTGGAGCGCGGCAGCGTCGACGACGTCTTCGAGCGCCCGCAGCACCCGTACACCTGGGGGCTGCTCGGCTCGATGCCGCGCATCGACCGGGAGACCTCCGAGCGGCTCATCCCCGTCAAGGGACAGCCGCCGAGCCTCATCAACGTCCCCTCGGGCTGCGCCTTCCACCCCCGCTGCCCGTACGCGGACATCCCCAAGGGCGATGTCACCCGTACCGTGCGCCCGGAGCTCCAGCAGGTCGGCGGCGGGCACTTCTCCGCGTGCCACCTCTCGCCGGAGGACCGCACGCGGATCTGGACCGAAGAGATTGCGCCGAAGCTGTGAGTGACGCCGAAGCTGTGAGTGAGACGAAGAAGACGGACGCGGGTGCGGCCGCCGCCCCCGCCGAGCGCGAGGTGCTGCTCAAGGTCGAGGGCCTGCAGAAGCACTTCCCGATCCGCAAGGGCGTCCTCCAGCGCCAGGTCGGCGCGGTCAAGGCGGTCGACGGCATCGACTTCGAGGTGCGCAAGGGCGAGACCCTCGGCGTGGTCGGCGAGTCGGGCTGCGGCAAGTCGACCATGGGCCGGGTCATCACCCGTCTCCAGGAACCGACCGGCGGCTCGATCCACTTCGAGGGCCAGGACATCACACGGCTGAACGCGGCCGGGATGCGTCCGCTGCGGCGGGACATCCAGATGATCTTCCAGGACCCGTACGGCTCCCTGAACCCCCGGCACACCATCGGCGGGATCGTCTCGGCGCCGTTCCGGCTCCAGGGCGTGGAGCCCGAGGGCGGGGTGAAGCGGGAGGTCCAGCGCCTGCTGGAGCTGGTGGGTCTGAGCCCCGAGCACTACAACCGCTACCCGCACGAGTTCTCCGGCGGCCAGCGCCAGCGCATCGGCATCGCCCGCGCGCTGGCCCTGAAGCCGAAGCTGGTGGTCGCGGACGAGCCGGTCTCGGCCCTCGACGTGTCGATCCAGGCGCAGGTCGTGAACCTGATGGACGACCTCCAGAAGGAGCTCGGCCTCACGTACGTGATCATCGCGCACGACCTGTCCGTCGTACGGCACGTCTCGGACCGCATCGCGGTGATGTACCTCGGCAAGATCGTCGAACTCGCCGACCGCACCTCGCTGTACGAGGCGCCGATGCACCCGTACACCAAGGCCCTGATGTCGGCCGTCCCGGTGCCCGACCCCAAGCGCCGCGGCGCCAAGTCCGAGCGCATCCTGCTCCGCGGCGACGTCCCCTCCCCGATCTCCCCGCCCTCCGGCTGCCGCTTCCACACGCGGTGCTGGAAGGCGACGGAGATCTGCCGGACGACCGAGCCCGCGCTGATCGAGCTGCGTCCCGGCCAGCGCGTGGCCTGCCACCACCCGGAGAACTTCGCGGACCAGGCTCCCCAGGACACGGTCCTCCTGTCGGCGGCCAAGGAGGCGGCCGCGCTGGTCGCCGAGGACGTCCGGGCGGAGTCCGCGGAGACGTCGGCGGCGGTGGCGGCGGAGGCGGCGGGCTCCCAGGAGGCCGCGCCCTCCGAGGGGGCGGCCGAGAAGTCCGCGGTCGAGGTCACGGCGGACGCCGAGGCCACGGCCGGCAAGACCGGCCCGGGGGCGAAGACCACGCCCGCATCCGGACTCCAGGAACCGGCCGCGGCCGAGGCGCCCGTCTCCGACACTCCCGCCTCGCCGGAACCGGAAGCCGACGGTCAGGAGCCAACCGACAAGTAACGCATGACAAGTTGGCAAAGTCATGCACATGCCCGAACGGGAGAGTGAAGAGTCGTCCGTGTCCGACTGATCGGCACACGCTCGAAAGGGACGGCTCATGAAACTCTCCCGTTCGGCACGCTCAGGAGCCACCGTCACCGCGGTGGCTTCCTTCTTTGTCATCGCGGCCGCCCCGGGCCCGAACCCCGGTGCCCCCGGCATCGGCGACCCCTACTTCCCGGACCTCGGCAACGGCGGCTTCGACGCCCGCCACTACACCCTCGACGTGGCGTACAACCCGGACACCGACCGTCTGGACGGCCGTACGACACTCACGGCCCGCGCCACCCAGAACCTCTCGTCCTTCGACCTGGACCTCCAGAAGCTGGAGGTCACCGGAGTCGAGGTGAACGGCAGACGCGCCCAGTTCACGCGCGACGGCGACGAGATCCGCATCACCCCGCGCCAATCCCTGCGCAAGGGCAAGGACTTCACCGTCGCCGTCACCTACGGCGGCATCCCGGAGCCTCTCAGCGGCCCGATCGTCTTCGGCTCCGACTACGGCTGGATGAAGACCCCCGACGGAGTCTTCGTCGCCTGCGAACCCAACGCGGCCTCCACCTGGTTCCCGTCCAGCGACCATCCCGCCGACAAGGCCACTTACGACATCCGCATCAAGACCCCCAAGGGCCTGACCGCGGTCTCCAACGGCCGGCTCGTGTCGACGTACGACAAGGGCGGCTCGACGTACACCCACTGGCGCGAGAAGAAGCCGATGGCGACCTACCTCGCGACCGCGACCATCGGGAAGTTCGACGTCCGCACCGGGACGACCCCCGGCGGCATCCCCATCTACACCGCCATCGACCCGGTCCTCAGCAACAGCAACAACGTCGACGTGTACGGCGTCACCGCCGAGGCCACCGACTACTGGTCGCAGGTCTTCGGGCCGTATCCCTTCGAGGAGACCGGCGCGATCGTCGACGACATGCCGCAGGCGGGGTTCTCGCTGGAGGTGCAGTCGAAGCCGGTGTACTCGGCGGTGCGCAACGAGACGACGATCGTGCACGAGCTGGCCCACCAGTGGTTCGGGGACAGCGTCTCCGTCGAGCGCTGGAAGGACATCTGGCTCAACGAGGGCTTCGCCACCTACGCCCAGTGGCTGTGGGCCGAGCACAAGGGCACCCGCTCCGCCCACGACTCCTTCGTCGCCGGCTACGACTCCCGCCCCGCCGACAGCCCCTTCTGGCAGATCACCGTCGGCGACCCGCAGCGCGACACGATGTTCGCCTCCGCCGTCTACCAGCGCGGCGCGATGACCCTCCAGGTGCTGCGCGAACGCATCGGCGACAAGGCCTTCTTCGAGCTGCTGCCGGCCTGGACGAAGCTCCACCGCTACGGCAACGCGAACACCGCCGACTTCATCCGCCTCGCCGAGAAGGTCAGCGGACAGCAGCTCGACGACCTGTTCCGGACCTGGCTCTTCACGACGGGCAAGCCCGCCCGGTAAAAGCCGCTGCGCAAGAATGCGGTGTGCTCCAGCAACTGTTCAGTCCCTCCGTCCAGCACACGCTCGACCTCGTCGGCATCTTCGTGTTCGCGATCTCCGGCGCGCTGCTGGCCGTCCGCAAGAACTTCGACGTCTTCGGCATCGCCGTACTCGCCGAGGTCACGGCGCTGGGCGGAGGGCTCTTCCGGGACCTGATCATCGGCGCGGTACCACCCGCCGCCTTCACGGACCTGGGCTACTTCCTCACCCCGCTGCTCGCCGCCCTCCTGGTCGTCTTCCTGCACCCGCACGTGGAGCGCATCCAGGTGGGCGTGAACGTCTTCGACGCGGCCGGACTCGGTCTGTTCTGCGTCGCCGGGACGACGAAGGCGTACGAGTACGGGCTCGGCCTGACCCAGTCCGCGACCCTGGGACTGGCCACCGCCGTCGGCGGCGGTGTGCTCAGGGACGTGCTCGCCAACGAGGTGCCGTCACTGCTGCGCTGGGACCGCGACCTGTACGCGGTCCCGGCGATCGTCGGCGCCACCATGGTCGTCCTGTGCATCCGCTACGACGTCCTCAGCCCGGTCACGAGCGGCCTGGCCGCGCTCACGGCCTTCGTACTGCGGTTGCTCGCGATGCGGTTCCACTGGCGAGCTCCGCGGGCCTGGAACCGCCGGTCGACCGTGCGTGAGGAGTAGCGCCCGCCCGGCCGTGCAGCAGCCCCATCTCCTCGGTCAGCCAGCGGAACGCCGGCACCACCTGCGGCATCCACAACTTCATGTTGTGGCCGCCGGCGCTCTTAGGGATGTAGACGACGTGCACGGTCGTCGGTGCCTTCGCGACCTGTTCGAGGCCCACGGCCGCCTCGTAGCCGTCGCCCGGCTGGCCGGACTGGTAGAGCGCGATCGCGGGCGGGGTACGGGCCTCGCGCAGCAGGACATAGGGGTTGTTGGCGCGGCGCAGGGCGGGGGTCTCCGAGGCCAGCGAGTTGCGTTCGCCGATCGGGTCGTTGTAGCCGGACATGCTGACCGCGGCCCGGTAGCGGTCGGGGTGGGCGACCGCGAGCTTGGTCGCGCAGTGCCCGCCCGCGGAGTACCCGGCCGCGGCCCAGCCCGCAGGGCCGGACTGGGCGCGGAAGTTGTCCGTGACCATCTTCGGCACGTCGACGCTGAGCCAGGTGTCGGCGTTCACCGTGCCCGTGATGTTGGCGCAGCCGGTGTCCACCCCGGCCAGCAGGTTCATGCGCGGGGCGACCAGGATGAAGGGCGCCACCGTGCCGTCCCGCATCAGGGGGCGCAGCTGGTTCACCGCGTGCAGCGACCCGAACCAGGCCTTCGCCGAGCCGGGATAGCCCGACAGCAGCTCCACCACGGGGAACCTGTGGTGCCGGTAGGCGGGCTCCCCGTACTGCGGCGGCAGCCAGACGTAGACCTCGGCGTTCACCCCTGAGACCCGGCCCTTGAGCTGGGTGACCCGCACGCCCTTCATGCCGGGGCCGGAGGCGTCCGTGAAGTGCTGCCTCACCCTGGGCAACCGTTTCAGCGAGATGCCGCCGGTGCCGTCGGCGCCGAGGTTGGCGGCCTGCTGGACGTGGTTGCCGGTGCCGAGCAGGTCGGCCCAGTTGTCGTACAGGTTGTTCTGGTTGTTGACCAGCACGAAGACGAGGCCGACGGCCGTTCCCTGGGCGAACAGCACCATCAGTACGCGGGCGGCGGCGCGTGCGATCCGGGGTCCCCGCAGCCGCGACCACAGGGCGAGCGGCAGGACGAGGGCGAGGACGGACAGCACGATCAGCGTGTAGAGGAACGTGGTCCCGGTGAGGCTCATGTCCCTGTAGAGGGGGGTTCCGGGGCGTGGGTTTACGGACGAGTACGGACACTTACCGAGAAATTAGCCGCGTCTCACCTGGTCGCCGAGAGTGAGAAAGCTACCGCTTAGTAGTGTCTTGTTGTACCGTTCAGGCATGCCAGAAGCAGCCTCCGCCACGCGTGCCACGATCGGCGACAGCGAGTTCGACCGGGACACCGCGGTCACCCGCCGCGCACCCGGCGTCTACGACATCGACCTCTCCGCGGGCTGGACGATCATCAGCGCGGTCAACGGCGGCTACCTCCTGGCCGTCCTGGGCCGCGCCCTCGCGGACGCCCTGCCGCACGCCGACCCGTTCACGATCTCCGCGCACTACCTGACCGCGTCCCGGCCCGGACCGGCGGTGATCCGCACGGACGTGGTCCGCACCGGCCGCACCCTCTCCACCGGCCAGGCCTCGCTCCTCCAGTACGACGACGAGGGCAGGGAGGTCGAACGCATCCGCGTCCTCGCCTCCTACGGCGACCTCGACTCCCTCCCCGACGACGTCCGTACGACGGCCAGGCCGCCCGCCTTCCCGCCCATGGACCAGTGCTTCGGCCCCGAGGACGGACCCGCCCCCGTCGAGGGCAGCTCCGCCATCACCGACCGGCTGATGCTCAAGCTGGACCCGTCGACCCTGGGCTGGGCCCTCGGCGCGCCCTCCGGCAAGGGCGAGATGCGCTCCTGGTTCGGGCTCGCCGACGGCCGGGACCCCGACCCCCTCTCGCTGCTCCTCGCGGTGGACGCGCTGCCGCCCACGGCCTTCGAGATCGGCCTCAAGGGCTGGGTGCCCACGGTCGAACTGACCGTCCACGTCAGGCATCGCCCAGCCCCGGGCCCCCTCCGCGTCTCCATCACCACCCGCAACCTCGCCGGCGGCTTCCTGGAGGAGGACGCCGAGGTCTGGGACAGCGAGGACCGACTGGTCGCACAGTCGCGGCAACTGGCGCGGGTGCGGCTCGGCTGACGGGCGGGCCCGGCCGGACCCACCCAGGGGGCGGGGTCATGGATCCTTGACCCGTGAAGTCCGACCGCCTCCTGTCGATCCTCCTGCTCCTGCAGACCCGCGGCCGGGTGCCCGCGCACGAACTCGCCGACCGGCTTGAGGTGTCCGTGCGCACCATCTACCGGGACGTGGAGGCCCTGTCGGCCGCCGGTGTGCCCGTCTACGCCGAGCGCGGGCGACACGGCGGCATCGAACTCCTCGCCGGCTTCCGCACCGACGTCACCGGCCTGACCGCCGACGAGTCCCGCGCCCTGTTCATCCTGGCCGCCCAGGGCGCCCACGCGGCCCTCGGCCTGGACTCCGCCCTCGGCTCGGCGCTGCGCAAGGTGATGGCCGCGCTGCCCGCCCCGCACCGCCCGGCCGCCGAGGCCACCTCCCGTCGCATCCTGGTCGACGCCACCCGCTGGAAGGGCGGACCACAGCGGTCCGTGGACCTGGCGGCCCTTCAGGACGCCGTCTTCGCCGACCGCCGACTGCGGCTGCGCTACCGGCACAGCGGGGAGCGGGAGACACGGACGTACACCGTCGACCCGTACGGCCTCGTCGCCAAGGCGGGTGTCTGGTACCTGGTCGCCGACCGGCGGGGGCTGCCGCGCCTGTTCCGTGCCGACCGGGTGCACACCGCGGCTGTACTGGACGACCCCGTCAGGCGCCGGCCCGGCGTCGAACTCGCCGACGTCTGGGAGGCGTTGCGCCGCCAGGTCGAGGAGCGACCCGGCGGCATCGACGTCACCGTGCGGGTCCGCCGCGACCGACTCGACCTGTTTCTGCGGCTGATGGCCCCGTACCTGTCCCAACTCCCCGAGGACGACGGCGAGAACGCGTGGGTGACGGCCCGGCTCTCCCTCGGCGAGATCGGCGAGGCCCGCCAACTCCTGCAGTTCTCCGACCGCGTGGAGGTTCTTTTACCGCCCGAGGTGCGCGACGAGGTGGCCCGCGCGGCCGCTTCTGTCACGGACCTGTACCAGCGGGTGAGTGGGCGGTCCTCGCGGAACCCCAGCTCAGACGGGCTGCTTTAGTCGCGCTTTGCCTCCCGCACAGGCGGGGGACAGGCCGGGCCCAACGAAGGCTCAGGAGCGGTTGCGACAGTTCCCGGCCTCAGGACTTCCTCATCTTCCCCGGAGCTGTCTCTCATGAAGCGTGTGCGTCTCCTCCCCGCCGTGGCCCTGCTGGCGCTCTCGCCCCTCGCCCTGGTGGCCTGCGGCTCGGGCGACTCGTCGTCGACCTCGAACAGCGGCACCACGGGCGGGCAGAACTGTCAGGCCCCCACCGGCAACGCGTCCGGCATGCCCAGCGGCGCCCCCTCGGGCGCCCCCACCGGCAACGCGACCGCCCGGCCTTCGGGCGCGCCCGGCGGCGGCACCCCCTCCGGCAGCCCGAGCGGTGGGCCTGGCGGCGGCCAGGGGGGCCAGGGCGGCCAGGGCGGCCCCGGCGGCGGCATGGGCGGCTGCGGCGGTCCCGGCGGCGGCGCGGGCGGCGCGGCCCCGAGCGGCGCGCCCAGTGGTGCGCCGAGCGCGGCGGCGACGAAGAGCTGACATGGCGTAGGGCGCCGTACGGCAGGGGCGGTACTCCCGGTGAAAGGGGGTGCCGCCCCTGTGTGTGGTGTCTAATCCAGCCAGTGTTGGCGGCCGATGCTGATCAGTCGCATCTGACGCTCCGCCACCTGGCACACACGGTCCCGTTCCTCCGCGGGCGCCTCCAGGGCCTCCAGGAACAGGGAGGCCGTGATCAGCATTTGGTCGACGTAGAGATTGGCCAGCATCAGCAGGTCGTCGTCGCTCCAGCCTTCGGCCACCTGGTCCTTGGCCAGCTCGTCCTTCACCTCCTGCCCGAACCGGGCCAGTTGGTCCCGGATGGCCTCCCGGACCGGCTGGACACCGCCATGCCGTTCCCGGGCGATAAAACGGACATGAGCGGGGTACGCGTCCACATGACCGGCGATCAACTCGATAGCGCGCTCAATGCGTTGACCGTGGTCGTCGGCCGTGGACACCGTCGTCCGGATCATCGGGTGCAGGCTGCCCAGCGCCTGCTCGACCAGGGCCACACCGAGGTCCGCGGTGGAGCGGAAGTGCCGGTAGAACGCGGTCGGCGCGACGCCCACGGCCCGTGTGACCTCGCGCAGGCCCAGGCTGCTCAGGCTCTGTTCCTCCAGCAGGCCCAACGCCGCGTCCAGGAGCGCCTGTCGGGTCTTCTGCTTCTGTGCCTGCCGGATACCGAGGGTGTGACTCATGTCATCCAGTTAACAACTGTTCTCCGTAATTGGGAAGCCGTACAGCACGCTAGACTCTGGAGTCAGTGAACAACTGTAACCACAACTGTTCACCCAAATGTAACGACCCACGTAACGACAGCCGTATCGGAGGGGGATCCGTCCCATGCTGTTCCTCGTCGCCGCACTCATGCTGCTCGGCGTCGTCCTGGGCACCGTCGCCCACGCGCCGTTCACCTTCACCGCCGTCGCCGCCGTCGTGATCGCCGCCTGGCTGGGCATCTTCGCGCTCCGCGAGCGCCACGCCCGCCGCCGCACCCCGTCCCACTGACCGCCGCCCCACCGTCCCCAGGAGCACTGATCACCATGCAGCTCACCGCGCAGGCCGGCCCCCGTACCGGCGCCCGCGACGCCGACGGCATGGCCGTGGCGTCCTTCATCCTCGGCCTCATCGGCCTTCTGGTCCTCAACGTCTTCCTGGGCCCGATCGCCATCGTCCTGGCCTCGGTGGCCCTGTGGCGCGGCACCGCCCGCCGCGGCCGCGCCTACCTGGGCCTCGGCCTCGGCGTCGCCGACCTCCTGGTCCTGGTGGCCTTCATGCAGCTGGACAGCACGCCGTCCTGGAGCTTCTGAGGTCCACGGCGGCGGCCGGTCCTGGCCTGAGGGCGCCCACCCGCGACCCGTAGAATCGGCGTCACCATGGCATACCTCGACCACGCCGCGACCACCCCGATGCTTCCCGAGGCGGTCGAGGCACTCAGCGCCCACCTCGGCGCCACCGGCAACGCCTCTTCCCTCCACGCATCCGGCCGCAAGGCCCGCCGCACGGTCGAGGAATCCCGCGAGACCCTCGCGGAGGCGCTCGGCGCCCGCCCCAGCGAGATCGTCTTCACCTCCGGCGGCACGGAGGCCGACAACCTCGCCGTGAAGGGCCTGTACTGGTCCCGGCGCGACGCGGACCCCGCAAGGACGCGGGTGCTCGCGAGCCCGGTCGAACACCACGCCGTCCTCGACGCCGTCCACTGGCTCGGCGAACACGAGGGCGCCACCGTCGAGTACCTCCCCGTCGACAAGCACGGCCGGGTCCACCCCGACGCCCTGCGCGCGGCCATCGCCCAGAACCCCGACGACGTCGCCCTGGCCACCGTCATGTGGGCCAACAACGAGATCGGGACCGTGCTGCCGGTCCGCGAACTCGCCGACGTCGCCGCCGAGTACGGCGTCCCGCTGCACGCCGACGCCGTCCAGGCCTTCGGCCAGATCCCCGTCGACTTCGCCGCCTCCGGGCTCGCCGCGATGACGGTGTCCGGGCACAAGATCGGCGGCCCGTACGGCATCGGCGCGCTCGTCCTCGGCCGCGAGTGGACCCCCGTCCCCGTCCTGCACGGCGGCGGCCAGGAGCGCCACGTCCGCTCCGGCACCCTCGACGTCCCCGCCATCGCCTCCTTCGCGGTGGCCGGCCGCCTCGCCGCCGAACAGCGCGAGTGGTTCGCCACCGAGATCGGCGCCCTGCGCGACGCCCTGGTCGAAGCGGTCCGTACGGCCGTCCCTGACGCGATCCTCGGCGGCGACCCGGCGCCCGGGGGCCGGCTTCCGGCCAACGCCCACTTCACCTTCCCCGGCTGCGAGGGCGACTCCCTGCTCCTGCTCCTGGACGCGCAGGGCATCGAGTGCTCCACCGGCTCCGCCTGCACCGCGGGCGTCGCCCAGCCCAGCCACGTCCTGCTGGCCACCGGCACCGACCCCGACCTGGCCCGCGGCACCCTGCGCTTCTCCCTCGGCCACACCTCCACCGAGGCGGACGTCGAGGCCGTCGCGAAGGCCATCGGCCCGGCCGTGGAACGCGCCCGCGCGGCAGGCCTGACGTAACCCCCCCGCGGCGGGACACTCCGGGCGTGAACCTCGTATCGCAGGCTTCGCCCTGCCCGCGGCCGTGACCCAGGTCTAGCGCCGAGGGTCTGGTCTAGCGCCGAGCGTCCTGATCGCCGCCGGAGGTCCGTGCCTGGCCGGAGGCCGTACGCGCCGCTTTCACCAGCTTCATGTACCGGTCCCAGTCCCAGTGTTCGCCCGGGTCGGTGTGGTCCGTCCCCGGCACCTCCACGTGGCCGATGATGTGCTCGCGGTCGACGGGGATGTCGTACCGCGCGCATATCCGGGCCGTGAGCCGCGCCGAGGCCGCGTACATCGCGTCCGTGAAGTCCTCCGGCCGGTCCACGAATCCCTCGTGCTCGATGCCCACACTGCGTTCGTTGTAGGCGCGGTTGCCCGCGTGGTACGCCACGTCCAGCTCGCGGATCATCTGTGTGATGTGGCCGTCCTTGCGCACGATGTAGTGCGCGGCCGCCCCGTGCCCCGGATCCTGGAACACCTTCACCGCGCTGGCGAAACTGCCCTGGGTGACATGGATGACCACCATGTCTATGCCGTAGTCGTCGGGCCGGTCCGCGCGCCGCCAGTTCGCGTCCGAGGCCGCCACCCACTGCGCGCCGCCGAAGTCGACCGCGCCCTCGACCCGCGGCTTCTCCACCCCGGGCGCCCGCCACCACAGCCGCGCCAGCTCGTCCCGGGCCAGCACCGCGGAGCCCACGGCGGCCGCCGTCCCGCCGATCAGCAGCGCGCGGCGACCGATGCGCCGGTCGCCGTCCTCGGATGCCTCTTTCGCCCCCATGTGATCGTCAACGGATACTCGTGGGCTTCGGTTCCCGCGCCCCCGTACTCTTGAGGGGTTATGACTGACACCTCGCCGCGCCCCCTTCGCGTTCTCGCCGCCATGTCCGGAGGAGTGGACTCCGCCGTCGCCGCCGCCCGCGCCGCCGAAGCCGGCCATGACGTGACGGGCGTCCACCTCGCCCTCTCCGCGAATCCGCAATCGTTCCGCACGGGCGCGCGTGGCTGTTGCACCATCGAGGACTCCCGCGACGCCCGCCGCGCCGCCGACGTCATCGGCATCCCGTTCTACGTCTGGGACCTCGCCGACCGCTTCCGCGAGGACGTGGTCGAGGACTTCGTCGCCGAGTACGAGGCCGGCCGCACCCCCAACCCCTGCCTGCGCTGCAACGAGAAGATCAAGTTCGCCGCCCTGCTCGACAAGGCGCTGGCGCTGGGCTTCGACGCGGTGTGCACGGGCCACTACGCGAAGGTCCTGGTGGGCGAGGACGGCTCCCGTGAGCTGCACCGCGCCTCCGACATGGCGAAGGACCAGTCGTACGTCCTCGGCGTCCTGGACGAGAAGCAGCTGGCACACGCCCTGTTCCCGCTCGGCGACACGGTCACCACCAAGGACGAGATCCGCGCAGAGGCCGAGCGCCGGGGCCTCGCCGTCGCCAAGAAGCCCGACTCCCACGACATCTGCTTCATCGCCGACGGCGACACCCAGGGCTTCCTCGCCTCCCGCCTCGGCAAGGCGGAGGGCGACATCGTCGACGAGTCCGGCGCGAAGCTCGGCACCCACGAGGGCGCGTACGGCTTCACGATCGGCCAGCGCAAGGGGCTGCGCATCGGCACCCCGGCCGCCGACGGCAAGCCGCGCTACGTCCTCGACATCTCGCCGGTGAACAACACGGTGACGGTCGGCCCGGCCGCGGCCCTGGACGTCACGGCCCTGAGCGCGATCAAGCCCCGCTGGTGCGGTACGGCCCCGGCCGGCCCCGGCACCTACACCGCCCAGCTCCGCGCCCACGGCGGCGAGACCGAGGTCACGGCGGAGCTGGTCGACGGGGAGCTGCGGGTGTCGTTCACCGAGCCCGTCCGCGGAGTCGCCCCGGGGCAGACGATCGTGCTGTACGACGGCACGCGCGTGGTGGGCTCGGCGACGATCGCGACGACCACGCGCGCGACGGCGGGCGTGGCCTGACCCGTCTCCCGGCCGCGCGCGCGTGGCCGGGCCGTCACGCCGCGAAGAACTCCGTCAGGACCGGCGCGAGGGCGGTCGGGTCGATCATGTGGGTCTGGCCCTCCAGGACGCGGTACGCGCCCTTCGGGGCCGCCTCCGCGACCGCCCTCGTGCCTTCGCGCATCCACTCGGGGCTCGCGCCGCCCGCGACCGCCAGCACCGGGACCGTGACCGACGCCAGCCGGTCCCGGGGGACCAGGCCGCCGGCCATGACCGCGTTGTCGTAGGCGAGCGTCGGGGCGACCGCCTCCATGCCGGGCCACATGGGGGACTGGCGGGCGCCCTGGATCATGTCCTCGCCCATGCCGGTGAGCCGCAGGAAGAGCTCCACCGCGTCCCCGCGCCGGCCTTCGTCGAGCGCGGCCGTCAACTTCTCGGTGTACTCGGCCATCCGCTCGGCGCCGCCGTCCAGGAAGTCGGCGTACGGCGTCTCGTACACGGCGACCTTGCGCACCGGCAGTCCGCTCGCCGCGGCCTCCAGGACCAGCGCACCGCCGGACGAGACGCCGCACAGGCACGCCTCGCCGCCCGCCGCCTCGACGAGCGCGGCGAGGTCCTCGACCTCACGGGCCACCGTGTAGGGGGCCGTGTCGCCGCTCGCGCCGCGGCCCCGGCGGTCGTACACGAGGACGTCGAACCGCTCGGACAGCGGCACGGCCAGGGGCGCGACCGTGCCGCCCGTGGACATCGCGCCGCTGACGAGGATGACGGCCGGGCCCTGCCCGGTGCGCTGGAAGGCGATCGGTGTGCCGTCGCGCGAGAGGGTCTTCTTGTCCATGCCTCTGGAGACTGCCCCACAGCACGGGAATCATCGGTCAGGACACGTCGACCTCGTAGAAACAGAGGTGGTCCTTGATCTCGGCGACGGCGGGCTTCGGCTCCGGGTAGGACCACACCAGGTCGGGCGCGTCCGGCAGGGACCAGTAGGAGGCGGTGCCCTTGAAGGGGCAGTAGGTGCGGGTGTCGGAGGGGGTCAGCAGGTCGAGTCGTACGTCCTCGGCGGGGAGGTAGTACCGCGGGGGACAGCCCGTCTCGCGCAGCACGAGGGGCCGTTCGCTCTCCGCGAGGACCTGCTCGCCGTGCACCACGCGCACGTGCTGGTCTGCTTGCTCGATGGTGATCGTGTGTCCTTCGGCCATACCGGAAAAGCACTCGCGGGCCCCCGGTTCTTCCCGCGTACGGTGACGTCATGCGAATCTGCGTCTTCCTCTCCGCCGCCGACCTCGACGACCGCTACACGCGCCCCGCGCGGGAGTTCGCGAAGCTGCTGGGCAAGGGCGGTCACACGCTGGTGTGGGGCGGTTCGGACGTGGGCCTGATGAAGGTCGTCGCGGACGGGGTGCAGGAGGCGGGCGGGCGGCTCGTCGGGGTCTCGGTGGAGTTCCTGGCCGCCAAGGTCCGTCCGGGGGTCGACGAGATGGTGATCGCGAAGGACCTCGCCGAACGGAAGAAGCTGCTCCTGGAGAAGGCCGACGCCGTGGTGATCATGGTGGGTGGCACGGGCACGCTCGACGAGGCGACCGAGATCCTGGAGCTGAAGAAGCACGGGCACACGGAGAAGCCCGTCGTGCTGCTGAACACCGCCGGCTTCTACGACGGGCTGAAGGAGCAGTTCCGGCGCATGGAGGACGAGGGCTTCCTGCCCCGCCCGCTCACCGACCTGGTGTTCTTCGCGGAGGAGCCGGTGGGGGCGCTGGCTTACCTGGAGGAGTCGCTCGGTACCCGGTGACGCCGTGATGCGAGCATGGCGGCATGGCTACACATGTGATCACCGGAGCGGGCTCCGGCATCGGCGCGGCGGTGGCCCAGCGTCTGCACGCCCGCGGGGACGAACTCGTCCTGCACGCGCGGGACGCGGGCCGAGCGAAGGAGCTGGCGGCGCAGTTCCCCGGGGCGCGGACGCTGGTCGGTGACCTGGCCGATCCGGACAAGCTGAGCTGGGCCTTCTCGCACCAGACGCTGCCGGACCGGGTGGACTCCCTGCTGCACGTCGCCGGCGTGGTCGACCTCGGCCCGGTCGGCGACCTCACCCCGAAGTCCTGGCGCCACCAGCTGAACGTCAACCTGATCGCCCCCGCCGAGCTGACCCGCCACTTCCTGCCCCCACTCCGGGCGACCCGTGGCCATGTGGTGTTCGTGAACTCGGGCGCGGGACTGAACGCGCACGCCGACTGGTCCGCGTACGCCGCCTCCAAGCACGGCCTGAAGGCCCTGGCGGACTCCCTGCGCCACGAGGAGCACGAGAACGGCGTCCGCGTCACCTCGGTCTACCCCGGCCGCACGGCGAGCCCGATGCAGGCCAAGGTCCACCAGCAGGAGGGCAAGGAGTACGACGCCTCCCGGTGGATCGACCCGGAGTCGGTGGCGACGGCGATCGTGACGGCGATCGATTTGCCGAGGGACGCGGAGATCAACGACCTGACGGTCAGGCCCGGTCGCTGACGGCCCCCACGGGGGCGAGAACCGTCCGGTCACCTACGTAGGCTTCACACGTGACCGCAGACATCCGCTTCGCCCCCGCCACCGGCATCGGCTCCCTCCCCGGCGGCGACGCCAGAGAGGCCGCCAAGGCCGCCACCGGCTCCTTCGAGGACTTCCCGTTCCTGCCCGAACTGCCCGCCCGCGGCCCCGGCGCCGACATGATCGGCCGTACCGCCGGCATGCTCGTCGAGCTGTACGCGCGCGTGGAGCCCAGCGGCTGGCGGCTCGGGGACCGGCCAGGCCGGGACACCAAGCGGGCCCGGTCCTGGCTGGGGGAGGACCTCGACGCGCTGGAGGAGTTCACCCAGGGGTACGAGGGACAGGTGAAGGTGCAGGCCGTCGGGCCCTGGACGCTCGCCGCCGCGCTGGAACTGCGCAACGGCGAGGTCGCCCTCTCCGACCCCGGCGCCTGCCGGGACCTCGCCGCCTCACTCGCGGAGGGGCTGCGGCTGCACCTGGAGGAGGTCCGCAAGAGGATCCCCGGCGCGCAGATCGTGCTCCAGCTCGACGAGCCCTCCCTCATCGCCGTGCTGCGGGGGCACGTGAGGTCCGCCAGTGGCTACCGGACCCACCGGGCCGTCGACCGGCAGGTCGTCGAGGCCGGCCTGCGCGATGTCGTCGGGGTTCACGCGGGCGGCCCCGTCGTGGTCCACTCGTGCGCACCGGATGTCCCCTTCGCCCTGCTGCGGAGGGCGGGCGCGGCGGCGGTCTCCTTCGACTTCTCGCTCCTCACCGAGCGTGACGACGACGCGATCGGGGAGGCGGTGGAAGGGGGGACGAGGCTCTTCGCCGGTGTCGTGCCCGGCACGGACACGGCATTGTCAGACCCTGCCGGTAGCGTCATGGGTGTCAGGACGCTGTGGCGCAGGCTGGGGCTGCATCCGGGACTTCTCGCGGAGGCGGTCACGGTCACTCCGTCGTGCGGACTCGCGGGGGCCTCCCCCGAGTACGCGCGCAAGGCTCTCGCCCACTGCGTCCAGGCGGCGAGATCCCTCGCGGACAACCCAGAGTAACGGGAGGACAACACGGTGGCCGGCGACAAGCAAGCGGAGACGACGGTGCCCTCGGAGGCACGGGAGAAGCACGCGCAGCTCGCTGAGCAGATCGAGGAGCACCGCTTCCGGTACTACGTGAACGACGCGCCGGTCATCAGCGACGCCGACTTCGACAAGCTCCTGCGCTCCCTGGAGGCGCTGGAGGAGGAGTACCCCGAGCTGCGCACCCCCGACTCGCCGACTCAGAAGGTCGCGGGGGCGTACGAGACCGAGTTCACGTCCGTCCAGCACCGCTCCCGGATGCTCTCCCTGGACAACGCTTTCAGTGACGAGGAGCTGGCGGCCTGGGCGGAGCGGGTGGCCAAGGACGTCGGCACCACCGACTACCACCTGCTGTGCGAGCTCAAGGTCGACGGGCTTGCCGTCAACCTCACCTACGAGCACGGCCGCCTCACCCGCGCGGCGACCCGCGGCGACGGCCGCACCGGCGAGGACATCACGCCCAACGTCCGCACCATCACCGAGATCCCGGACCGCCTCACCGGCGACAAGGTCCCCGACCTCGTGGAGATCCGCGGCGAGGTCTACTTCCCGATGGAGAAGTTCGAGGAGCTCAACGCCCGTCTCGTCGAGGCCGGCGACAAGCCCTTCGCCAACCCGCGCAACGCGGCGGCCGGTTCGCTGCGCCAGAAGGACCCGCGCGTCACCGCCACGCGCCCCCTCCACATGGTCGTGCACGGCATCGGCGCCCTGGAGGGCTTCGACGGCATGACCCGTCTCTCCCAGGCGTACGACCTCCTCAAGTCCTGGGGCCTGCCCACCGCCAAGCACAACAAGGTGGTCGACGGCCTCGACGGCGTCCGGGAGTTCATCGCGTACTTCGGCGAGAACCGGCACTCCGTGGAGCACGAGATCGACGGGGCCGTCGTCAAGCTGGACGAGATCCCGCTCCAGGGCCGCCTCGGCTCGACCTCCCGCGCCCCGCGCTGGGCGATCGCGTACAAGTACGCGCCGGAGGAGGTCAACACCAAGCTGATCAACATCCGCGTGGGCGTGGGCCGTACGGGCCGGGTCACGCCGTACGCCCAGGTGGAGCCGGTGACGGTGGCCGGCTCCGAGGTCGAGTTCGCCACCCTGCACAACCAGGACGTCGTCAAGCTCAAGGGCGTCCTCATCGGCGACACCGTGGTGCTGCGCAAGGCCGGTGACGTCATCCCCGAGATCCTCGGCCCGGTCGTCGACCTGCGCGACGGCAGCGAGCGCGAGTTCGTGATGCCGGCCGAGTGCCCCGAGTGCGGCACCGCGCTGCGGCCCATGAAGGAGGGCGACGTCGACCTGCGCTGCCCCAACGCCCGCACCTGCCCCGCCCAGCTGCGTGAACGCCTGTTCTACCTGGCGGGCCGCAAGTCGCTGGACATCGAGCACTTCGGGTACGTGGCCGCGGCCGCGCTCACCAAGCCGCTGGAGCCCTCGGACCCGCCGCTGGCCGACGAGGGCGACCTGTTCGACCTCACCATCGAACAGCTGCTGCCCATCAAGGCGTACGTCCTCGACCAGGACAGCGGTCTGCCCAAGCGGGATCCGAAGACCGGCGAGGAGAAGGTCGCCACGGTCTTCGCCAACCAGCAGGGCGAGCCCAAGAAGAACGCGGTGGCCATGCTGGACAACATCGCGGCCGCCAAGGACCGCCCGCTCGCCCGCGTCCTGACCGGCCTGTCCATCCGCCACGTCGGCCCGGTCGCCGCCGAGGCCCTCGCGCGCAACTTCCGCTCCATCGACCGCATCGAGCAGGCGAGCGAGGAGGAGCTGGCGAACACCGACGGCGTCGGCTCGATCATCGCGAAGTCCCTCAAGGAGTGGTTCGCGGAGGACTGGCACCAGGAGATCCTGCGCAAGTGGAAGGCCGCGGGTGTGCGCATGGAGGAGGAGGGCTCGGGGGAGGACGAGGGCCCGCGTCCCCTCGAAGGGCTCACCGTCGTCGTCACCGGCACCCTGGAGCGCTTCACCCGCGACGGCGCCAAGGAGGCCCTGCAGACCAGAGGGGCGAAAGTAACCGGTTCGGTTTCTAAGAAGACGTCATTCGTCGTCGTAGGTGACAATCCTGGTTCCAAGTACGACAAGGCGATGCAACTCAAGGTGCCAGTTCTGAACGAGGACGGCTTCGACGTCCTGCTGGAACAGGGTCCGGAAGCAGCCACCGATGTGGCGCTTCCCACGGAGGAGTAGCGGAAAGCGGCGGTTGAACGCCACCCGATCGGCGCATACCAGATGCATACGGGTGGCCGGGGCGCATTCGGGCAACCGTCGACGACCGCTGCCCGTGGAAGCCTTCTGCGGCCTAATGTTGAGATGTGCGCCTGCCGTGCCCAGCTGCGGTCGGGGCATTCCCTTGCTCCTGAAGAGCAAGGGGAAGGGTTTTCCAACGCGGCGCCGTCGAGGGTTTTGTCGGGCGAACGAGCCGCGTGGCGTGGGCACCGCCGGCTGTGAGAGGGACGGGAATGGAACCGACCGAGAGCGCCGCCCCGGACTCACGGCTGCGCCGGCTCACCGGCGCATGGGCGAGCCGGTGGGCCGGGCGGCCTTCGGAGCGTCCGGGCGCGGAGGGACGGGTCGCCGGACAGTACACCGCGGCCGGCGGCCCCGGTGCCGCACAGCTCACCGCCGAGCGCGCCCCCGGCGGCCCGGACGCCGAACCCGACCGGCAGCTCTCCTGGCCCGCACTGCCCACGGCCCTCGTCGCGGCGGCCGGATTCGTCCTGGGCGCGGGCTTCTACCGGGCGTTCACCGGCGGCCACGCCCTCTTCCCGTCCGGCACCGTCGGCTGGTCGCTGGCCGTGCTGACCGGCGTCATCGTCGGCCACCTCGTCGCCCTCGGACGGGCCCGCTGGTGGGGCGGCACCGGCTCGGGCGCCGCCCTGACCCTCGCGGTCCTGCTGCTGTACGGCTGGGTGCCCGCCGGCATGGTCAGCCTCACCGTCGTCCTGCTGGTCGGCATAGCCAGGCGCCACCGCTGGCGGCAGGGCATCCTGCACGGCGCGGTGGACATCCTCGGCATAGGCACCGGCGCCCTGGTCCTCGCCGCGTTCGGTCAGTCGCCGTCCGTCGAGACCCCCTGGAACCCCGACACCTGGTCCTTCTACACCGGCCCCGAGGTGGTCCTGGTCGCCATGGCCTACCTCGCGGTCACCCGGGCCCTGGGCTGGTACCTGCACTCCTCCCGCCACGGCCTGCCCACCGTGGCCCGCACCGCCCTCGTCAGACAGGGCCTGGTCGCGGTCGCACTGCTCGGCATCGCCCCGCTGGTCTGCGTGGTCGCCGCCGCCAAGCCCCTGCTGCTCCCGCTGTTCGCGATCCCCCTCATCGCCCTCGACTCCACCCTGTGGATGGCCCGGGCCCGCGCCGAGGAGCAGCTGCGCGACCCGCTGACCGGACTGCCCAACCGGCAGTGGCTCCTGGAGCGCATCTGGACCGCACTGGACGACGCCGAGCGCATCGGCGCCCGGTCCGCCCTGATGCTCATCGACCTCGACCGCTTCCGCTCGGTCAACGACACCCTGGGCCACCTCGCCGGTGACCGGCTGCTCCTCCAGATCGCCGACCGGCTGCGGATCGCCCTGCCGCGCGGGGCGGAGGCGGCACGGCTCGGCGGCGACGAGTTCGCCGTCTTACTGCCGGTCGCCGACTCCACGACCTCCGCGTCCCGGGTCGCCCGCAACCTGGTCGCCGCCCTCAGCTCCCCGCTCGACCTCGACGGCCTCACCCTCGTCCTGGAGGCCAGCGCCGGCGTCGCCGTCTTCCCCGACCACGCCCTGGACGCCGAGGGGCTGCTGCGGCGGGCGGACGTGGCGATGTACCAGGCCAAGCGGGACCGTACGGGCGTAGAGGTCTACGAGTCCAAGCGGGACTCCAACACCCCCGACCGGCTCGGCCTCCTCGGCGATCTGCGCCGGGCGCTGGACGCGCACGACGTGCAGCTGCACTACCAGCCCAAGGTCCGCTTCGACGGCCAGGTCGCGGGACTCGAGGCCCTGGTGCGCTGGGTGCACCCGGAGCGCGGGAAGGTCCCGCCGGACGAGTTCATCGCCATCGCCGAGTCGTCCGGGCTGATGCCCCACCTCACCGAGTACGTCCTCGACACGGCCCTCGCCCAGGTCGCCGAGTGGCGGGCCCAGGGCCTGCACGTCCCGGTCGCGGTCAACGTCTCCCCGCGTGACGTCCACACCCCGGGCTTCGCCGGCTCGGTCGCCGCGCGCCTCGCCCGGCACGGCGTCCCTGCGGGCGCCCTCCAGCTGGAGATCACCGAGCACGTCCTGCTCGAGGACCCCTCGCGGGCCGCGGACACCCTCGCCGCGCTGACCGGGCACGGCGTGAAGATGTCCCTGGACGACTTCGGCACCGGCTACTCCTCCCTGGTCCACCTGCGCCGCCTCCCCGTCAGCGAACTGAAGATCGACCGCTCCTTCGTGGCCAAGCTGGCCGTCGACACCGAGGACGCGGAGATCGTCCGCTGCACGGTCGACCTCGCCCACTCCCTGGGCCTCCTGGTCGTGGCCGAGGGCGTCGAGGACGACGAGACCTGGGAGCGGCTGCGCGACATGGGCTGCGACGCCGTACAGGGCTGGCTGGTCGCGGCGGCGATGCCGCCGGAGGAGACGACGGCGTGGCTCCTGGCGCGCGGGTCGCGCGGCTGGCAGCGGCCGAGGGCGGCGCTGCCCGCGGCGGAGTGACCCGTCCAGGCATCCTTTGGCGCGGTATGGGCACCGCCCGTTGCCGCCGGCTGCGGGAAACCGTTTAACGGCCATCCGGCCGGGACCCATAGGATTGGGGCTAGCCGTCACATTCCCGTCTGTCGCGCGACGCCTGGCACGCACGCTCGCCGCGTTGCCGAACCGGCCACGTGGCTCCGCCACGAAGCCGCTCCGGCGCCTTGCGATCGCACGCACCAGACGCCGCGCGACCCGCCCTTCGGACGGACGACGGGAATGTGACGGCCAGCCCCGCCCCAAACCACACGCACTCACCCCAGAGGATCGCTGCATGCCTGGCATCACGCGCGAGGAGGTCGCCCACCTCGCACGGCTGGCGCGTCTGGAGCTGAAGCCCGAAGAGCTCGAGCACTTCGCGGGACAGCTGGACGACATCATCGGCGCGGTCGCACGCGTCAGTGAGGTCGCCGACCAAGACGTACCGCCGACCTCGCACCCGCTCCCGCTGACGAACGTCATGCGGGCGGACGAGGTCCGTCCGTCGCTCACCCCCGAGCAGGCGCTCTCCGGCGCCCCGGCCCAGGAGCAGCAGCGTTTCAAGGTGCCGCAGATCCTGGGGGAGGACTAACCGCCATGACGGACAACGTCAACATCATCAAGCTGACCGCCGCCGAGACCGCCGCGAAAATCGCGTCCGGTGAGCTCACGGCCGTGCAGGTCGCCGAGGCCCACCTGGCCCGGATCGAGGCCGTCGACGAGAAGGTGCACGCCTTCCTGCACGTCGACCGCGAGGGCGCCCTCGCGCAGGCCCGCGCCGTCGACGAGAAGCGGGAGCGGGGCGAGAAGCTCGGCCCGCTCGCCGGCGTCCCGCTCGCGCTGAAGGACATCTTCACCACCGAGGGCATCCCGACGACCGTCGGTTCGAAGATCCTCGAGGGCTGGATCCCGCCGTACGACGCGACCCTCACCAAGCGGCTCAAGGCCGCCGACGTGGTCATTCTCGGCAAGACCAACATGGACGAGTTCGCCATGGGGTCGTCGACCGAGAACAGCGCCTACGGCCCGACCGGCAACCCCTGGGACCTCACCCGGATCCCGGGCGGCTCCGGCGGCGGCTCCTCCGCCGCGCTGGCCGCGCACATGGCCCCGCTCGCCATCGGCACCGACACCGGCGGCTCCATCCGCCAGCCGGCCGCCGTCACCGGCACGGTCGGTGTGAAGCCGACGTACGGCGCGGTCTCCCGCTACGGCATGGTCGCCTTCTCCTCCTCCCTCGACCAGGGCGGTCCCTGCGCCCGTACGGTCCTGGACGCGGCCCTGCTCCACGAGGTCATCGCCGGGCACGACCCGCTGGACTCCACCTCCATCGACGCCCCGGTCCCGCCGGTCGTCGAGGCCGCCCGCAACGGCAGCGTCGAGGGCATGCGCGTGGGTGTCGTCAAGCAGTTCCGCGGCGAGGGCTACCAGGCCGGTGTCATCCAGCGCTTCGACGAGTCGGTCGCCCTCCTCAAGGAACTGGGCGCCGAGATCGTCGAGCTGGACTGCCCGTCCTTCGACCTGGCGCTGTCCGCGTACTACCTGATCGCGCCCTCGGAGTGCTCCTCCAACCTCGCCCGCTTCGACGGCCTGCGCTACGGCCTGCGGACCGGCGACGACGGCACGCACTCCGCCGAGGAGGTCACCTCCCTCACCCGTGAGGCGGGCTTCGGCCCCGAGGTCAAGCGCCGGATCATGCTCGGTACGTACGCCCTCTCCAGCGGGTACTACGACGCCTACTACGGCTCCGCGCAGAAGGTCCGCACGCTCATCACGCGCGACTTCGAGAAGGCCTTCGAGCAGGTCGACGTGATCGTCTCCCCGACGACCCCGACCACCGCCTTCCCGATCGGCGAGCGCGCCGACGACCCGATGGCGATGTACCTGGCCGACCTGTGCACCATCCCGACCAACCTGGCGGGCAACTCGGCCATGTCGCTGCCCTGCGGTCTGGCCCCGGAGGACAACCTCCCGGTCGGTCTGCAGATCATCGCCCCGGCCCTGAAGGACGACCGGCTCTACAAGGTCGGCGCCGCCGTCGAGGCCGCCTTCGTGGAAAGGTGGGGCCACCCGCTCCTGGAGGAGGCACCGTCGCTGTGAGCAAGCTGACCAAGGCGAAGGACTTCAAGAAGTCCAAGTCCGGCACGTACCTGTCCATCGCCACCACGGCGTTCGGCGCCATCGGTGTCGCCAAGCGACTCAAGAAGGCGCGCGCGGAGAACGACACGCTCGTTCTGGTCGACGCCACCGTGGCCGCCGTCGCCGTCGTCACCGGCCTCGCCGTCCTGTACCGCGAGCTGAAGCGGCTGGGCGACGACGACGTCCTGCTGGGCTGAGAGGGAAGTAACACCGTGACCATCACGACCGACCTGGTGTCGTACGAGGACGCTCTGGCGTCGTACGACCCCGTCATGGGCCTCGAGGTCCATGTCGAACTCGGCACCAAGACCAAGATGTTCTGCGGCTGTTCGACCGAGCTCGGTCAGGACGCCAACACGCAGACCTGCCCCACCTGCCTCGGCCTGCCCGGCGCGCTCCCGGTCGTCAACGCGATCGGCATCGAGTCGGCCATCAAGATCGGTCTCGCGCTGAACTGCGAGATCGCCGAGTGGTGCCGCTTCGCCCGGAAGAACTACTTCTATCCGGACATGCCGAAGAACTTCCAGACCTCCCAGTACGACGAGCCGATCGCCTTCAACGGCTACCTCGACGTCCAGCTGGAGGACGGCGAGACCTTCCGCGTGGAGATCGAGCGCGCCCACATGGAGGAGGACACCGGCAAGTCGACCCACGTGGGCGGCGCGACGGGCCGTATCCACGGCGCCTCGCACTCGCTCCTCGACTACAACCGCGCCGGCATCCCGCTCATCGAGATCGTCACCAAGCCGATCGAGGGCGCCGGCGAGCGCGCTCCCGAGGTCGCGCGGGCGTACGTCCGTGAGCTGCGCGAGGTCATCAAGGCGCTCGGCGTCTCCGAGGCCCGCATGGAGATGGGCCAGATGCGCTGCGACGTGAACCTGTCGCTGCGCCCGCACGGCACCGAGAAGTTCGGCACCCGTTCGGAGACCAAGAACGTCAACTCGCTGCGGTCCGTGGAGCGCGCGGCCCGCTTCGAGATCCAGCGGCACGCGGCCGTCCTGTCGTCCGGCGGGACGATCATCCAGGAGACCCGGCACTTCCACGAGGACACCGGGTCGACGACCTCGGGCCGCGTGAAGGAGGAGGCCGAGGACTACCGGTACTTCCCCGAGCCGGACCTCGTCCCGGTGGCCCCCTCGCGCGAGTGGGTCGAGGAGATCCGGGCCGCTCTGCCCGAGCTGCCGCTGGTGCGCCGCAACCGGCTCGTCGCGGAGTGGGGCATCACGGCCCTGGACATGCAGGCGATCCTGAACGCCGGTGCCCTGGACCTGATCGTCGCCACCATCGACGCCGGCGCGGACGCGGCCTCCGCCCGCAAGTGGTGGATGGGCGAACTCGCCCGCAGCGCCAACGAGTCGGGCAAGTCGCTCGACGAGCTTTCGATCACCCCGGCGCAGGTCGCCCGGGTCACCGAGCTGGTCTCGAAGGGCGACCTGAACGACAAGCTGGCCCGCCAGGTCATCGAAGGCGTCCTCGCGGGCGAAGGCACCCCGGACGAGGTCGTCGACAAGCGCGGTCTGAAGGTCGTCTCCGACGAGGGCGCCCTCGGCACCGCCGTCGACGAGGCCATCGCCGGCAACCCGGGCATCGCCGACAAGATCCGTTCCGGCAAGGTCGCCGCGGCCGGCGCCCTGGTCGGCGCGGTCATGAAGGCCACCCGCGGTCAGGCGGACGCGGCCCGCGTCAAGGAGCTGATCCTGGAGAAGCTGGGCGTCAGCGAGGGCTGAGCCAGAGCGCCGAGTACGGCCCCGGAGGACATGTCCTCCGGGGCCGTACGGCTACTTACGGCGTCCTACGAGCCGTACGAAACCCAGCGCCCGGCCCTCGTCGGCCCGGACCATCTCGCCGACCTCGCGGGCCATCGTGCGGTGGAACTCCTCGGGGCTCTCCTCGGCGATCACCTCGCACCACAGCAGCCAGTCCCGCCAGCCGTCCGGCTGCCAGTCGGCCGTCTCGACCTCGACGGCCCCGCCGCGGGTCCAGTGGCGCCGCCACCAGTCGGCGGTGTGCCAGCACCAGAAGTCGGGCTGCCACCACTGCGCGAGGTGCTCCGGCGGCTCCACGCCGTCGATCTCCTCGCGCAGTGCCGGTACGACGATCCCGATCCGCCCGCCCGGCTTCAACAGCCGGGTCAGCGTGGGCAGATACAGGTCGTTCGTGCCGAAGTACTGGTACGCGTCGATGCTCACGATCGCGTCGAAGCTCGCCTCGGCGAACGGCAGGTCGTGCGCCTCGGTGTGCACGGGCAGCACCCGGTCGGCGAAACCGGCCTCGGCGATGCGCCGCGCGTTGTCGTCGGGCTTGACCCACAGGTCGGCCGCGGTGACCTGGACGTCGTACTCCCTGGCCAGGAAGACCGAGGTCATCGCCCGGCCGCAGCCCAGGTCGAGCACACGGGCACAGGGCCGCAGGGTGTCCAGGCCCAGGGCGGGCGCGAGCCACTCCAGCAGCCACAGCGCGTTCGGGCCCATCTGGTTCTCGATGACCCAGCGGACGTCGTAGCTGTTGCTGCGCGGGTAGCGGGCCTGGGTCAGGCGCCGGGCGAGGTCCTCATTCGAGGTCTTCGAGGTCTTCGATGTCCTCGGGGTGATGTCGTCTGGCATCGGTGAACGGGCTCCTTGAGTCCTGGGAGGCGGAAGGGGATACGGCGGAGCTCGGTCGGACGCTCAAACAACGCACCTGCTTCGGTCGGGGGCCGGACGGGCCCGGAGTCGCTCGGCGGAACACGCTACGCTCGCCCGCCATGAACGGTCCTGCGAATTCCGAGCCATCCGACATACAGGAGGAGTACGACGGTCAGGTGCTGGACGCCCGGCGGGCCCGCTGGACGGCCTCCGGCACGGGCGTGCTGCTGGCCCTCGCCGGCCTGGCCGCGGCCACGCTGCGCGCGGCCGGCTCCGCCCCCGCGCTGGTGCCGGCGGCCTACGCCCTGGGCGCCGTCGTGTGCGCGCTCGCGGCCTTCCTGGGCTCCCGCGGGCGCACCCGCAGAGCGCTGTGGCTGCTGATCGTCGGTGTGATGGTGATGGCGTTGGGCGACCAGTTCGACTGAGGCGCGGCGGGCGTGACAGAGTGACCGTTACTGTCCTGTGATCTGTCTCCCACTCCTGTGAATAAGGGCACGATCGCGATAAACGATCACTTTTGCCTGCGAGAGTGGACTACGCATTGCTCATGCGTTCTTTGCGGGCCGTTCACCTCATGAAGGTCATGAACGACTGTTCCCGGTCAAAGATCCACAATTCACCACCCTGGGAGCACGTTCGTGGCAGCCCTCGCACGCTGGTGTGTCCGACGACGCCTCATCGTCGTCCTCCTGTGGCTCCTCGCCCTCGGCGGCGTGAGCACGGCCGCCGCCGTCGTCGGGTCCGCGTACTCGAACGACTACGAGGTCCCCGGCACCGAGTCGGGCCGCGCCACCCAGCTGCTCCAGGACGGCTTCCCGGACCTCGGCGGTGACAGCGACACGGTCGTCTGGCACGTCAGCTCGGGTTCGGTCCGCGACGCCGACGTCGAGCAGACGATGACCGCGACCCTGGACAAGATCGCGGACCTGCCCGGGGTGACCGCCGTGGTCGGCCCGTACGACGACGCCCGCGGCGGCCTGGTCAGCCCCGACGGGCACACCGCGTACGCCACCGTCACCTTCGCCCACTCCGCCGAGGACATCGACCCGTCCGAGGCGCGGGCCGTGGTGGACACCGCCAAGGACGCCGAGGCCGACGGGCTCCAGGTGGAGCTGGGCGGCAGCGCCGTCGCCCTCACCGAGTCCTCGGGCGGGCATGTCGCCGAGATCGTCGGCGTGCTCGTGGCCGCCCTCGTGCTGTTCCTCGCCTTCGGCTCGCTCGCCGCCTCGCTGCTGCCCATCGCCACCGCCCTGGTCGGCGTGGGCACCGCGTACGCCGGGATCGTGCTGCTCGGGCACGCCATGACCGTCGCCGACTTCGCGCCCATGCTCGGCATGCTGATCGGGCTCGGCGTCGGCATCGACTACGCGCTCTTCATCGTCACCAGACACCGGCGCGGCCTGAAACGCGGGCTGAGCGTCGCCGAGTCCGTGGAGAACGCCGTCAGCACCACCGGGCGCGCGGTCGTCTTCGCCGGTGCCACCGTTTGCATCGCCCTGCTCGGCATGCTGATCCTCCGGCTCGGCTTCCTCAACGGCGTCGCGATCGCCGCCTCCCTGACCGTCGTCCTCACGGTCGCCGCGTCCGTCACCCTGCTGCCCGCCCTGCTCTCCCTCATCGGCATGCGCGCCCTGAGCCGGCGCGAGCGGCGCCGCCTCGCCGAGCACGGGCCCGAGCCGGAACTGCCGACCGGGTTCGCCCACCGCTGGTCCGCGTTCGTGGAACGGCACCCCAAGCTGCTCGGCGCGATCGCCCTGGTGGTGATCACCGTCCTCGCCCTGCCCACCCTGGGCCTGCGCCTCGGCACCTCCGACCAGGGCAACGACCCGCGGTCCGCGACCACCCGGCAGGCCTACGACCTCCTCGCCGAAGGCTTCGGCCCCGGAGTCAACGGCCCGCTCACCCTGGTGACCCGTGTCGACGGCGCCGAGGACAAGCTCCTCCTCGACAACCTCGACGCCACCCTGCGCACCACCGAGGGCATCGCGTCCACCACCCCGGTGACCTACGACACCGGTGGCGATCTCGCCTACTTCACGGTCGTCCCCGACTCCGCCCCGCAGTCCCGGCAGACCAGCGACCTCGTGGACCGGCTGCGCACCGAGGTGCTGCCACGCGCCGAGCACGGCACCTCCCTCGACATCCACGTCGGCGGGATGACCGCCTCCTACGACGACTTCGCGGACGTCATCGTCGGCAAGCTGCCCCTGTTCGTCGGTGTCGTCATCGGCCTGGGCTGTCTGCTGCTCCTGCTCGCGTTCCGCTCCGTCGGCATCCCGCTGAAGGCCGCCGCGATGAACGTGGCCGCCGTCGCCGCCGCCTTCGGAGTGGTCGTGGCGATCTTCCAGTGGGGCTGGGGGAGCGAGCTGCTGGGACTCGGCCGCGCCGGGCCCATCGAGCCCTTCCTGCCCGTGATCATGGTCTCGGTCCTCTTCGGGCTCTCCATGGACTACCAGGTCTTCCTGGTCAGCCGCATGTACGAGGAGTGGCTGGAGACCGGCGACAACCGGCGGGCCGTCCGCGTCGGCCTCGCCGAGACCAGCCGGGTGATCAACTCCGCCGCGGTCATCATGATCTCCGTCTTCCTCGCCTTCGTCCTCAGCGGCGACCGCGTGATCGCCATGTTCGGTATCGCGCTCGCCGCCGCCGTCGCCCTCGACGCCTTCGTCCTGCGCACGCTCCTCGTCCCCGCCCTCATGCATCTGCTCGGCGGCGCCAACTGGTGGCTGCCGGGCTGGCTGGACCGCCGGATGCCCCGCATCAGCATCGAACCTCCCGAGCGCCGCGCCGCGCATGAGAGGCTCACCGACGTCCTGGAGCAGGACGTCGTGCAGCAGATGGAGAGGGAGCGGGACGAGGATGTACGCGACATCCCTGGGTGACGACGGAGCCGAAATGCGGCCCCTGGAGCCGTGGCACGCGGAGGAGTTCCTGGCCAACCTGGAACGGGGCCGTGAGTTCATCGGACGGTTCATCCCCTTCGGCTCCCAGGCCGTCGACGTGGCCTCCGCGCGCGAGACACTCCAGCGGTACGCCCGGATGCGCGCCGACGACACCGGCGGCTACCACGGCATCTGGCTGGACGGAAAGCTCGTCGGCGGAGTCCTCACCCTGAACTTCGACGCCGCGCAGGGCAACTGCGAGGTCGGCTGCTGGCTGGAGCCCGCCGCGACCGGCCGCGGACTGGTCACCCGGGCCATGCGGGTGCTGATCGACTGGGTGGTCGAGGCACGCGGAATCCACCGGGTCGAATGGGTCGCCGCGGCCGGAAACACGCCCAGCATCAACGTCGCCCGGCGCCTCGGGATGACCCGCGACGGAGTCCGCCGTGAGGCGCACCCCTATCGTGGCGTACGGCACGACCTCGAGGTGTGGTCGATTCTCGCCCCCGAGTGGCGTGAGGCACGCGCGCGTGCAGCCCGGAACGATCATTAAGAACCCTCTCAGACAGGATCCGTACGGTGCCCGACATGGGAACGAAGACAGCTGACGAGACCGGCGCCGAGACGGGCGCCGAGGCCACGACCGAAGAGAAGAAGGAGAGCGTCGCCACGACCGACGAGGTGACGGAGGCGGAGGCCACCCCGGCCGACGAGACCGCTGCCGACGAGATCGACGACGAGGACGACCTGTCCGAGGCCGCCCCGGAGCAGGGCCCCACCGGCGTAGGCCAGGGCGCGGGCGCCGTCGTCTCCGCGGCACTCGGCTTCGTCTCGCTGACCGGCAGCTGGATCGGCACCTTGGCCGCTCAGAAGGAGAGCCTTCTGAGCCAGATGCACAACTCCCAGACGTCGAACGTCGACACCCTGCTGAAGGAGGGCTACGGCGACGTCTGGAACACCCAGGCCGTCTACGCCGGCATCTTCGCCCTCGTCGCCCTGCTCGTCGGCGTGTTCGTGCTGATCCGGCCCGCCTTCGGGGCGCCCGGCAAGCCGCAGGCCGGCTGGATCAAGTCGGTTTCCTGGGCGGGCGTCTCGCTCGGTGTCATCGGGCTGCTGATCGCCGTCCTCAAGTACGTCGATGTGCTGGTCAGCGTGCCGTCGGCCGGTTGAGTAACCGCAGAACCCAAGGGGTCTCAGGACATCCGTAGGTACCTTACGGAGCCCCTGAGGCCCCTCCTGCGCGTCTAAGGCCCCCGCGGGCCCCGAAGATGCGGAACTCTCCCGATGTGGCGGACCCGCCTCGGAGACGAAGGTAGAGGCATCGCGGAAAGCGAAGCCCGAAACCGACTCCGACAAGGACGACGCCATGTATCCCGAGTACGAGATCTCCCAGTACCGCTCCACCGAACTCATCCGCCAGGCCGAGCACGAGCGGCTCGTCCGCGAGACCCTGCGCGGCCGCCGCGCCGCCCGTCGCGAAGCCGCCGAACGCACCGCGGAGACCGACTCGCATACCGGCCGCCCCCGGCGGCACCGGTTCCTGCGCACGGCGTGAGCGCCGGGGGGAGGGAGGACGGCCGTACGGCTCTGCCCGTCCCCGCGGTCACCACCGCGGCCGTCCTCCCCGTGACCGGGGCGAGTGGAGAGCCCGGGCCCGCCCCGAAAACGAGTGCCGTCCTGTCGGACCCGCGTGTCATGCTCGGGCCCGTGGAGACCAGGTCCGTCAGTCCCGTGTTCGTCGGCCGAGCCGAAGAGCTGAACAGCCTGAACGAAGCGCTCTCCCGCGCCGCCGCGGGAGAGCCGCAGGCGTTGCTGCTCGGTGGTGAGGCCGGCGTCGGCAAGACCCGGCTCGTCGAGGAGTTCGCCACCGCCGCCTGCCGGCAGGGCGCGGTCGTCGCCCTCGGCGGCTGCGTCGAGATCGGCGCCGACGGACTGCCCTTCGCACCCTTCTCCACCGCCCTGCGCGCCCTGCGCCGCGCCCTGCCCGACGAACTGGCCGTCGCGGCCGCGGGCCAGGAGGAGGAACTGGCCAGGCTGCTGCCCGAGGTCGGCGAGGCGCACCCCGCCCGCGGGACCGGCCGGCACGACGAGGAGAGCCTGGCCCGCCTCTTCGAACTCACCGCCCGCCTCCTGGAGCGCGTCGCCGCCGACCGCACCGTCGTCGTCGCCCTGGAGGACCTCCACTGGGCCGACGCCTCCACCCGCCACCTCCTGGCCTACCTCTTCCGCACCCTGCGCACCGGCCGCCTGGTCGTCCTCGCCACCTACCGCTCCGACGACATCCACCGCCGCCACCCGCTGCGCCCCCTGCTCGCCGAACTCGACAGGCTGCGCACCGTCCGCCGCATCGAACTCGGCCGCTTCAACCGGGACGAGGTCAGCCGCCAGATAGCCGGCATCCTCGCCACCGAACCGAACCCCGCCCAGGTCGACGCCATCTTCGAACGCTCCGACGGCAACGCCTTCTTCGTCGAGGAACTCGCCGTCTGCGCCACCGAGGGCTGCGGCACCGGCCTCACCGACTCGCTCCGCGACCTCCTCCTGGTCCGCGTCGAGGGGCTGCCCGAGAGCACCCAGCGGGTCGCCCGGGTCGCCGCCGAGGGCGGCTCCACCGTGGAGTACCGGCTGCTCGCCGCCGTCACCCGGCTCGCCGAGGACGACCTCATCGAAGCGCTGCGGGTCGCCGTCAACGCCAACATCCTCATCCCGGCGCCCGACGGTGACGGCTACCGCTTCCGGCACTCCCTGGTCCGCGAGGCCGTCGCCGACGACCTGCTGCCGGGCGAACGCTCCCGCCTCAACCGCCGCTACGCCGAAGCCCTGGAGGCCGACCCCACGCTCGTCCCGGCCGACGAACGGGTCATGCGGCTGGCCAGCTACTGGTACCACGCCCACGACGCCGCCAAGGCCCTGCCCGCCGTCCTCGACGCCTCCGTGACCGCCCGCCGCCGGCACGCCTACTCCGAGCAACTCCGGCTCCTGGAACGCGCGATGGAGCTGTGGGACACCGCCCCCGAGGACGTCAGGGCCGCCCTGCGCCCGGTCGACTACACCGAGGTCTACCCTCCGTCACTGTCTGAACGACGTGGGGGGACCCCCAGCGGCTGCGACCCGGCCACCACCCCGCTGCGCTACCTCGACCTGATGGCCGAGGCCGCCGTCGCCGGCCGGCTGGGCGGGGAACGCGAACGCGCCCTGAAGATCACCAAGCGCGCGCTGAACATCCTGGAGGACGACGAGGACCCCCTGCGCGCGGCCTGGTTCTGGGTCCAGCGCTCCCATCTCGTCCAGGGGCTGGCCCGCGGCGACGGCTGGACCGAGCTGGCCACCGCGGAGGACCTGGTCCGCGGTCTGCCCCCGTCCGAGGTGCACGCCGAGGTGCTGGCCGACGTGGCCCACTGGTCCATGATCCATATCCCCGGCCCCGACGCGATCTCGGCCGCCGAGCGCGCCGTGGAGTACGCCCGCATGGTGGGGGCCCACGAGATCGAGATGAACGCCCGCCTCACCCACGCGGGCCTGTTCGTCGAGTCCGGTGGCGTCGACAGCGGACTCGACGAGATGGTCGAGATCCTGCGGCAGACACTCCAGGACGGTGTCTCCGCCGTCGCCAGCCGGGTCTACGTGAATCTGCCGAACGCCCTCGAAGCCATCGGGCGTTCCCGGGAAGCCGTGTCCGTCCTGGAAGAAGGCATCGACTACGCCCGGAAGTTCGGCCTGTCCGACAAGGAGGCGTGGATCTGGGGCAACCTCGCCGAATCCCTCTGCTCCCTGGGGCACTGGGACCGGGCCGCGGAAGCCGCCACCAAGGCCGAACTCGTCGGCCAGAGCGCCAAAGCCCGCGGCTTCCACGCCGCCACCCGCTCCCAACTCGCCCTCGCCCGCGGCGAACTGACCGAGGCAGCACGTCAACTCACCGCAGCCCGCGCCCACTTCGGCCCGTACGACCTGGCTCCGCAACACGACCTCCCCCTCCGTGAACTGGCCATCGGCATCGCCGCCGCCGAAGGCCGCCTCCTGGACGCCCGCGCCGAACTCGAACGCGTCCTGGACGCCGGCTTCCCGCCCGGCACCCAGCGCTACGCCTGGCCCCTGCTCCTCGCCGCCGCCGCCATGGAGGCCGACAGCCTCGGTCTGCCCGTCGCCGAACAGGACCGCACGAAGATCCTGGACCGCATCCGGGAGGCCGCCAGGCCCCTCGCCGCCAACGCGCCGGTCTGGCTGGCCCACGACCGCTGGCTGCGCGCCGAACTGCTGCGCGCCGAGAGCGCCGACACCCCCGACCACTGGTGCGAGGCCCTCACCGCCTTCGAGCCCCTGGAACGCCCCTACGCCCTCGCCCGCGTCCGCCACCGGCTCGCCCAGGCCCTCCTGTCGGCACCCGGCGCCACCGAGCAGTCCGAACGGGACCGGGCCACCGAACTCCTGCGCCTGGCTCACGCCGCGGCCGACCACCTCGGCGCCCGGCCCCTGGCCGACGCGGTCACCCTCCTCGCCCAGCGCGCCCGCCTCACCCTGACCGCGGCCCCCGCGCCCCACCGCGGCGACCCGGTCCGCTCGCTGGGTCTCACCGGCCGCGAGCGCGACGTCCTGCGCCTGGTCGCCCTCGGCCGCACCAACCGGCAGATCGCCGAGGAACTGTTCATCTCCCCGAAGACGGCCAGCGTCCACGTCTCCAACATCCTCGCCAAGCTCGGCGTCTCCGGAAGGGGAGCAGCGGCGGCGGTGGCGCACCGGCGGGGGCTGTTCCCGGCGGAGGCTCTCCACGCGCCGGTCACAGAGTGAGGCGTACGGTGTAGGGAACCGGCAGGGAGGCCGCATGTTCAACATGTTCGAGGAACTGTTCGCGCCCGGCCGCAAGCACAGCCATGACGAGCAGAAGCGGCTCGAACTGACCCGTGAGGACGTCGGCGACGGCGACCCGGGACGCGGACCGATAGATCTCACGTCCGGAAAGGTCGTCGTCCGCCGGCCCAGGCCGGACGAGGGCGGCGGCGAGAACTCGGGCTCGGGCTCGGACTCGGACTCGGGCGAGCGTCCGGCTAGCTGACCTGTAGCTCCAGGATCCTGTCGTCCCCCGCCTTGGGGCTGCCCCGGCCGTCGGTGTTGCTGGTGACGAGCCACAGCTTGTCCCCGCCCGCGGAGACCACTGTGCGCAGCCGGCCGTACTCGCCCTTCAGGAACGCCTGCGGGTCGGCCGAGGCCGCCGTGCCCTTCAACGGGACGCGCCACAGGCGCTGACCCTTCAGACCGGCCATCCAGAGGGAGCCCTCGGCGTAGGCGAGACCGCTGGGGGAGGCGTCGTCGGTGTGCCACTGCGCTATCGGATTGTGGAACCTCTTGTCGTCCGACTTGCCCTCGACGGTCGGCCAGCCGTAGTTGTCGCCCGGCTTGATCGCGTTCAGCTCGTCCCAGGTGTCCTGGCCGAACTCCGAGGCGAACAGCCGCTGTTCGGGGTCCCAGGCGAGGCCCTGCACATTGCGGTGGCCGTAGGAATACATGGGGGAGTCCGGGAACGGGTCGCCCGGCGCCGGGTCGCCCTCCGGGGTCAGGCGCAGGATCTTGCCGCCCAGGGACTCACGGTCCTGGGACAGGCCGGTGTTGCCGCTCTCACCCGTGCCCGCGTACAGCATGCCGTCCGGGCCGAACGCGATCCGGCCGCCGTTGTGGATGAAGCCCTTCGGGATGCCCTTGAAGACGGTGTCGGGGGCGCCCAACTGCTCGCCGGACGCTTTCCGCTCGTCGTAGACCATCCGCACGACGCGGTTGTCCGAGTCGGAGGTGAAGTAGGCGTAGACCATGTGGTCCGACGCGTAGTCCGGGGACAGGGCGATGCCCAGGAGGCCGCCCTCGCCGGCCGCGGACACCCCGGAGACCCGGCCCAGCTCCGTCTTCTTGCCCGACTGCCCGTCGACCCGGGTGATCGTGCCCTCGTCCCGTGAGGAGACGAGCAGGTCGCCGTCCGGGAGCGGGGCGAGGCCCCAGGGGGTCTTCAGACCCTGGGCGACCGTACGCACCACCTTCACGGAGCCCTTCGCCGGCGGGGTCGCCTCCGCGGCCTGCCGGGTGGGGGAGGACCCCGGGGCCGCAGTGCTCGATGAGGCGCTGTCGCCGCCGCCCGGCGGGCCGTCCCCACCTCCGCCGTCGGAGGAGCAGCCGGCCGTCAGCAGGAGCGTGGTCGCGGCCAGCACGGCCGTCACAGCTCGACGATGCACGATCATGGTCCCTTCGCAGCGGCGGGTTCTACCTGTCATACACCGCTCGCGCCTCACAGGTTCCCGATCTCCGGGACCCGATGCGCACACCCGCTCCCGCGGGCCTCGCGGTGCGTGTGCGCGCCGGTGTGCCGGCGGCGGGCTTGCTGTCCGCGGCCGGTCGGCGCGCCGCTGGGGTCTGGGGTGCGTGCCGGGGGCGGGCCCGCTCATCCCATGCAGGTTTGTTGATCTGCGGCCGTCCCTGGTCGGGCAGGCCGGTGGTTCACGCGCCGTGCGTGGCGGGCAGGCTCGCGGGGGCTGCGGCGTGCGCCGGGGGCGGCCGAAGGCTCAACGCCCCTGCCCAGCCTCGGGCTTGCCGGTCCCGGCCCCCTGCTCAGCCGCAGGCCTGCCGGTCCGTGGCCCCGGCTTCCGTGGAACCGCTAGTCCCAGGACCCCTGCGCCGCCGGCAGTTCCGCCACCTCCGTGAGGTCCTGTGCAGTGAGGCGCAGGGTGGCTGCCGTCGCGTTCTCGGTCACCCAGCGCTCCTGTTTGGTGCCCGGTACCGGGACCACGTGGCCGCCCTGCGCCAGGACCCAGGCCAGTGCCACCTGGGCCGGGGTGACGGCGTCCCCGTGGCGGGCCGCGATGCGGCGCAGGCCGGAGACGATCGGCTGGTTCGCGGCCATCATCTCGGCGGTGAAGCGGGGATGGCGGGCACGGACGTCATCCGGTTCGAAGCCCTCGCCCGGGGTGAGGGTGCCGGTCAGGAAGCCGTTGCCGAGCGGCATCGCCGCCAGGAAGCCGATGCCACGCGCGGCGCACCACGGCACCAGCGTCTCCAGAGCCTCCGGCGACCACACCGACAGCTCCGCCTGCACCGCACTGACCGGGAAGACCTGCTGGACCCGCCGCAACTGCCGGATCGTCGCGTCGTACAGCCGGGTCCCGGAGCGGCGCCCGCCCCGCGCCCCCATCGCGCACAGCCCCAACGACCGTACCTTTCCCGCCTGTACGAGCTCCGCCATCGCGCCCCAGGTCTCCTCGACCGGGACCTCGGGGTCCTCGCGGTGCAGCTGGTAGAGGTCGATCACATCGGTCTGGAGCCGCCGGAGGGACGCGTCGCAGGCCCGTCTCACATAGCCGGGGCGGCCGTTGGCCACGATGTGCTGCTCGCCCACCAGCAGACCGACCTTGGTCGACACGAACGCGTCCTCGCGCCGCTCCTTCAACACCCGCCCCAACAGCAGCTCGTTGGTGAACGGGCCGTACATGTCGGCCGTGTCCAGCAGCGTCGAGCCCAGATCGAGCGCCCGGTGCACGGCCCTGACCGACTCGTCGCCCCGTTGCCGCGAACCGCTGTAGGCCCAGCTCATCGGCATGCACCCGAGTCCGACGGCTCCCACCGCGAGCGCCGCCGCGCCGATCGTCCTGCGCTCCACCTGCTCGTGACCCTCCCTCTTCCGGCCCCCAACCTAACCTCTGGGCTCCCGGGCGCCTGACATAGCCTCCAGGCATGACTGCTGACGTGTGGCTCCCCATCCCGCCGGACGAGATCACCGGGCTCCCCGAAGGGCCCAATTACCTGTTCTGGGACGGGGGTGACGACGGCGACCAGGAGTACCCCGGCGATCCCGCGGACTGCGAGATCTACGTCGTGCCGTACATGAAGCGGCAGCCGGTCAAGGTCCGGCCGCTGCCGCAGATGCGGAGCCTCAAGCTGGTCCAGACGCTCACGGCCGGGGTCGACGACGTCCTGGCGCGTTTGTCGGACATCGTGCCGGGAGTGGTGCTGTGCAACGCGCGCGGTGTCCACGAGGCGAGCACCGCCGAGCTCGCGCTCACGCTGACACTGGCCTCGCTGCGCGGCATCCCCCAGTTCGTCCGCGCCCAGCAACAGGAGCTCTGGCAGGGCGCGTTCCGCCCCGCCCTCGCCGACAAGAGCGTCCTCATCGTCGGCTACGGCTCCATCGGTGCCGCCATCGAGGACCGGCTCGTACCCTTCGAGGTCGCGCGGGTGGTGCGCGTCGCGCGCTCCGCGCGCACCACGGAGCGCGGCCCCGTGCACCCGCTCGCCGAACTCCCCGCCCTGCTCCCCGAGGCGGACGTCGTCATCCTCTCCACCCCGCTGAACGACACCACCCGCGGCCTGGTGAACGCGGAGTTCCTGTCCCGTATGAAGGACGGCGCCCTGCTGGTCAACGTCGCCCGAGGGCCGGTCGTCGACACCAAGGCCCTGCTCGCCGAACTGGAGACCGGCCGCATCACCGCCGCCCTCGACGTCACCGATCCCGAGCCGCTGCCCCAGGGTCACCCCTTGTGGCAGGCGCCGGGCGTACTCATCAGTCCCCATGTGGGTGGACCCACGTCCGCGTTCATGCCGCGCGCCAAGCGCCTGTTGGCGGACCAGTTGAACCGTTATGTGAACCAGGAGCCGCTGCGCAACGTGATCCTTACGACGGGACCAGACGGCGCGTGACGCGTACGAAGCGCGCTGCCGGGCGCGGGCGCGCAACAGGCGTGTAATCCGTTTCCGGTACCCTCCGCAATCTTTCGGACGCGGTCCGTACCCGCATCGCCGCTGGTCGTCACGGAGCGTAGAGGAACTATGTCCCTGAGTGACGAGACTGGTGTATCGTCCCGACAGGGGCTGCGCCGCGCACCGTTCGGCGCCGGGGATGGACATTGCAGACTGTGAGGGGGGCGACGGGCGATGCACGGCCTATGGACCAACGATCCGACGCGGCGGGGCCGCCGGCTCCGACCCTGGCACACAGCCGCGCGCAGACGCGGCCACCACGCCGGTCACGGCGGTCACCACAGCCATCATCACCGCAGGCACAACAGCCGCAGGAGGCATGCGCACCCGGCGCACCCGGACCCCCGGGACCCCGGAGCGGCGCGGACCGGGAGGACCCGGTGAGCTCGCCCCCGTCTCCCACGACCACGCTCGACGGAGCGCTGCGGGCCCGGCCCGCACGGGGGGCGCTGCTGCCCTCCCGGCCGCCGGCCTCCCGTGGCCGGCCGAACCTGGTCCACCAACTCGTCCTCGCCCTGGTGTGCGCGGGATACGCCGTCGGTTCCGCGTTCGGCTGGGGCACCCGCGAAGCCGCCCTGATCATGGGTGACTTCGGGCTGAGCGCCGCGGCGGGCACCGCCGCCGTGTCGTGCTTCGTCTACGCCCGCAACCGCCGGGTCCGCTTTCGACCCGCGTGGCTGCTCTTCGCGTTGTCCTCGACGATGGCGTCGCTCGGCAACCTGATCTGGGGGTGGTACGAGGTCGTCCTGGGCCGGGACGTCCCCGACCCGAGCTACGCCGACCTGTTCTTCCTGTGCTTCGCGCCGCCCGCCATCGTGGGCCTGCTGGTCCTCGCCAAGCGGCCGGTGACGAAGGCGGGCTGGGTCTGCCTGGGCCTCGACGCCTGGCTGATCGGCGGTTCGCTGCTGACGCTCGCGTGGAGCCTCGCCCTCGCCCAGGCGGCGAAGTCCGAGGGGCCGAGCGTCGCGCACACCGCGCTGTCCCTGGCGTACCCGCTCCTTGACATCGCCCTCGTCAGCATGGTCCTCGCACTGCACTTCCGGCGCTCGGCGGTCAACCGCACCGCGGTGAACACCGCGATCGGCGCGCTCGCCCTGACCGTGATGTGCGACGCCCTGTTCACCTCGCCGCTGCTGCACAACAACTACCGCTCCGGCCAGTTGCTGGACGCCGGCTGGTTCGCCGGCTCCCTGCTCCTCGCCTACGCCCCCTGGGCCGCGCCCCGGCAGCCGGACGCCGACCGGCAGCGACCGGCAGGGCAGACGCGTGTGGTGCACGAACACCTGCCCAGGCAGCGCTTCGGGATCCAGCACCACCCGTCCGCGCAGGGGGCGCAGGGCGGTGACCACGGCCGGTATCCGGTCACCCGCCCCATCACCGGGTCGCTGGCCGCGCTCACCCCGTATCTCGCCGCCGCCGTCTGCACCCTGGGGATCCTCTACAACGTCCTCAACGGCCGCAGCGTGGACCGCGTGGTGCTCCTCACCGGCGGCACCGTGGTGCTCGCCCTCGTGGTGCGCCAGGGCATCATGCTGCTCGACAACATCACCCTCACCCAGGAACTCGCGCAGAAGGAGAACCACTTCCGCTCCCTGGTGCAGGGCTCCAGCGACGTCATCATGATCGCCGCGCCCAACGGCATCCTCCGCTACGTCTCCCCGGCCGCCGCCGGGGTCTACGGACGCCCCGCCGAAGACCTCGTGGGCACGGAACTGGCCGGTCTCATCCACCCGGAGGACCTGGGCTGCGTGGTGCACGAGGTGCGCCGCTTCCTCGCCGCCAACCCGCTCGAAGAACCCACCACCCGCATCGAGTGCCGCTTCCGGTCCGGCGACGGCGGCTGGCTCAACGTCGAGTCCACCGTCAACCGCCATCACGGCGGCCTCATCTTCAACAGCCGGGACGTGACCGAGAGAGTGCGCCTGCAGGCGCAGCTCCAGCACAACGCGGAGCACGACCCGCTGACCGACCTGCCCAACCGCGCCCTGTTCACCCGGCGCGTCCAGCAGGCCCTGTCCGGCCGCCGCTCCTCCGACCGCGGCACGGCCGTCCTCTTCATCGACCTGGACGGCTTCAAGGCCGTCAACGACACGATCGGGCACCAGGCCGGGGACGAACTGCTCGTCCAGGCCGCCCGCAGACTGCAGGACGCGGTCCGGTACGGGGACACCGCCTCCCGGCTCGGCGGGGACGAGTTCGCCGCGCTGATCGTCGGGGACGGCACCCGGGACCGTACCGCGCGCGAGGGCAACATCCTGGAGCTCGCCGACCGCCTCAGGGTCACGCTCTCGCAGCCGTACCTCATCGACGGCAACGATGTCCGGGTCGCCGCCTCCATCGGCGTCGCCTTCGCCGAGCCCGGCCTCGGAGCGGGCGAGATCCTGCGCAACGCGGACCTCGCGATGTACCGCGCCAAGGCGGGCGGCAAGGGCCGGGTCGAGCTGTACGCGCCCCAGATGCAGCAGGACGTCGTACGCAAGGCGGAACTGGCCACACGCCTGCGTGCCGCGCTGCACGACGGCGAGTTCGCCCTGCTGCACCAGCCCGTCGTCCGTCTGGACGACGGCCGGATCACCTCGGTCTCCGCCCAGGCGCGCTGGCGTTCCTCCCAGGGGGTGCTGTTCACGCCCGCCGAGTTCCTGCGCGTGGCCGAGGACAGCGACCGGACACAGGAGCTGGGCCGCTGGATCCTGGAGGAGGCGGTGGAGCAGGCCGCCGAGCGGGCGGTGAACGGGCTGACCGTGCCCGTGGCCGTCCGGATGAGTGCCCAGCGGCTGCTGGACCGCTCGCTGCCCCTGGGGTCCGTCGAGGCACTGCTGACCCGGCACGGGCTGCCGTCGGGCTCCCTGGTCATCGAGCTCTCCGACGCGGACCCCCGGGTCTCCCTGGACGAGCTGGAGCGCCGGCTGACCGCGATCCGGCGCCTCGGGGTCCGCATCGCCCTGGACGGCTTCGGCAGCGGCTACGCGGCGATCACCGCGCTGCGCAAACTCCCCGTGGACGTCCTGAAGCTCGACCGCAGCCTGGTCGAGGGCGTCGTGGAGTCCGCCCGGCTGCACAAGATCACCAACGGGCTGCTCCGTATCGCCGGAGACCTCGGACTCCAGTCCGTGGCCGACGGCGTGGACCTTCCCGAACAGGTGGTCGCCCTGCGCGCGATGGGCTGTACGCACGGGCAGGGCATGGCGTTCTCGGGGCCGCTGGACGAGTACCGGCTGCGCAGGGCGCTGGCCTCGGGGCACTATCCGGTGCCGCACGGCCCCGCGGAGCCCGCGTTCGCGGGGGGCGGTTCGGGGGTGTACACCGGAAGCATGACGGCGGTCCTCGGTGGTGGGACGACCCTCCGCTCACATAATGAGACTCCCGTCCCACCCACTTGACAGTGGGTGCGTGCCGGGGGGAGGGTCAGTCTCATGCGCACCCGAATTCTCGTACTTGGAAAGCGCGTCGGCTGACGCTGAGCCACTGACCGCTCAGCGATCCCCACCCGGCGCGCTCCCCTCGCTTGCCTTACGGCACGAGGGGTTTTTTGTTGCCCAGCCTCCCCACCCCAGCTTCACACCCTCAGCATCGAGAAGAGAATGACGATGACCGAGCAGGCCACCGGGGCCCATCCGCAGCCGCGGCCCCGATCCGGAGGACAGCAGTCCGCCCCCGAGCACGTCACGGGCGCGCAGTCCCTCATCCGCTCTCTCGAGGAGGTCGGCGCCGAGACGGTATTCGGTATCCCCGGCGGTGCCATCCTTCCGGCGTACGACCCGCTGATGGACTCCACCCGGGTGCGGCACGTCCTGGTCCGTCATGAGCAGGGCGCGGGGCACGCGGCCACCGGATACGCGCAGGCCACCGGCAAGGTCGGCGTCTGCATGGCGACCTCGGGACCCGGTGCCACCAACCTGGTCACCCCGATCGCGGACGCCCACATGGACTCGGTGCCGCTCGTGGCGATCACCGGGCAGGTGGCCTCCAAGGCGATCGGCACGGACGCCTTCCAGGAGGCGGACATCGTCGGCATCACCATGCCCATCACCAAGCACAACTTCCTCGTCACCAAGGCCGAGGACATCCCACGGGTCATCGCCCAGGCCTTCCACATCGCCTCCACCGGCCGTCCGGGCCCGGTCCTGGTCGACATCGCCAAGGACGCGCTCCAGGCGAAGACGACGTTCTCCTGGCCGCCCGTCATGGACCTGCCCGGCTACCGCCCGGTGACCAAGCCGCACGCCAAGCAGATCCGCGAGGGCGCCAAGCTGATCACCCAGGCGAAGCGGCCCGTCCTCTACGTCGGCGGCGGAGTCATCAAGTCCGGCGCCACCGCCGAGCTGAAGGTCCTCGCGGAACTCACCGGAGCCCCCGTCACCACCACCCTGATGGGGCTCGGCGCATTCCCCGACAGCCACCCGCTGCACGTGGGAATGCCGGGCATGCACGGTTCGGTCACCGCCGTCACCGCGCTGCAGAAGGCCGACCTGATCGTCGCCCTCGGTACCCGATTCGACGACCGCGTCACCGGCAAGCTGGACAGCTTCGCCCCGCACGCCAAGATCGTCCACGCCGACATCGACCCGGCCGAGATCGGCAAGAACCGCGCCGCCGACGTGCCGATCGTCGGTGACGCCCGCGAGGTCATCGCCGACCTGGTCCAGGCCGTCCAGAAGGAGCACAGCGAGGGCCACCAGGGCGACTACAGCGCCTGGTGGAAGGACCTGAACCGCTGGCGCGAGACCTACCCGCTCGGCTACGACCTGCCCGCCGACGGCTCGCTCTCCCCGCAGCAGGTCATCGAGCGGATCGGACAGCTCGCCCCCGAGGGCACGATCTTCGCGGCGGGCGTCGGCCAGCACCAGATGTGGTCCGCGCACTTCATCCAGTACGAGAAGCCCGCCACCTGGCTGAACTCCGGCGGCGCCGGAACCATGGGCTACGCGGTCCCGGCCGCCATGGGCGCCAAGGCCGGCATGCCGGGCAACACCGTCTGGGCGATCGACGGCGACGGCTGCTTCCAGATGACCAACCAGGAACTGACCACCTGCGCCCTGAACAACATCCCGATCAAGGTCGCCATCATCAACAACGGCGCCCTCGGGATGGTCCGCCAGTGGCAGACCCTCTTCTACAACCAGCGCTACTCCAACACCGTGCTGCACAGCGGCCCCGAGGACATCAACCCGGACGCCAAGGGCACGCGCGTGCCGGACTTCGTGAAGCTGTCCGAGGCGATGGGCTGCGTGGGTCTGCGCTGCGAGCGCCCGGAGGACCTGGACAAGGTCATCGCGGAGGCCAACTCCATCAACGACCGCCCCGTCGTCGTGGACTTCATCGTCCACGAGGACGCGATGGTGTGGCCGATGGTCGCCGCCGGCACCTCCAACGACGAGATCATGGCCGCCCGGGACGTCCGCCCCGACTTCGGCGACAACGAAGACGACTGAGAGCCGTAAAGGAAGCAGATCATGTCCAAGCACACGCTCTCCGTCCTGGTGGAGAACACCCCGGGCATCCTCGCCCGGATCGCCGCCCTCTTCTCCCGCCGCGGGTTCAACATCGACTCGCTCGCGGTCGGTGTCACCGAGCACCCCGAGATCTCCCGGATCACCATCGTGGTGACCGTGGTCGAGGAACTGCCGCTGGAGCAGGTGACCAAGCAGCTCAACAAGCTCGTCAACGTGCTGAAGATCGTCGAACTGGAACCCGGCTCGGCCGTTCAGCGGGAACTCGTTCTGGTGAAGGTGCGCGCCGACAACGAGACGCGCTCCCAGATCGTCGAGATCGTCCAGCTGTTCCGCGCCAAGACCGTCGACGTCTCCCCGGAGGCCGTCACCATCGAGGCCACCGGCTCCAGCGACAAGCTGTCCGCCATGCTCAAGATGCTGGAGCCCTTCGGCATCAAGGAGCTGGTCCAGTCCGGCACCATCGCGATCGGCCGCGGCGCCCGTTCGATCACGGACCGCTCGCTGCGCGCACTCGACCGCAGCGCCTGACACCGGGTGCGGGCGGCCCGGGCCGCCCGTATACCGAGACCCCGAAACTTCATCTCAGCCCGCCGTCATACGGTGGGACGCAACACCTGCACACAAGGAGAGAACCCAAAGTGGCCGAGCTGTTCTACGACGCCGACGCCGACCTGTCCATCATCCAGGGCCGCAAGGTCGCGGTCATCGGTTACGGCAGCCAGGGCCACGCCCACGCGCTGTCGCTCCGTGACTCGGGTGTCGACGTGCGTGTCGGTCTGCACGAGGGCTCCAAGTCCAAGGCCAAGGCCGAGGAGCAGGGCCTGCGCGTGGTGACGCCGTCCGAGGCCGCCGCCGAGGCCGACGTCATCATGATCCTGGTCCCGGACCCGATCCAGGCCCAGGTCTACGAGGAGTCCATCAAGGACAACCTGAACGACGGCGACGCGCTGTTCTTCGGCCACGGCCTGAACATCCGCTTCGACTTCATCAAGCCGCCGGCGGGCGTCGACGTCTGCATGGTCGCCCCCAAGGGCCCGGGCCACCTGGTCCGCCGCCAGTACGAGGAGGGCCGCGGCGTTCCGTGTATCGCGGCCGTCGAGCAGGACGCGTCGGGCAACGCCTTCGCGCTCGCGCTGTCGTACGCCAAGGGCATCGGCGGCACCCGCGCGGGCGTCATCAAGACCACCTTCACCGAGGAGACCGAGACCGACCTCTTCGGTGAGCAGGCCGTTCTCTGCGGTGGTACGGCCGCGCTGGTCAAGGCCGGTTTCGAGACGCTGACCGAGGCCGGCTACCAGCCGGAGATCGCGTACTTCGAGTGCCTGCACGAGCTGAAGCTCATCGTCGACCTCATGTACGAGGGCGGCCTGGAGAAGATGCGCTGGTCGATCTCCGAGACCGCCGAGTGGGGCGACTACGTCACCGGCCCGCGGATCATCACCGACGCCACCAAGGCCGAGATGAAGAAGGTCCTCGCCGAGATCCAGGACGGCACCTTCGCCCGTGAGTGGATGGCCGAGTACCACGGCGGCCTGAAGAAGTACAACGAGTACAAGCAGCAGGACTCCGAGCACCTCCTTGAGACCACCGGCAAGCAGCTGCGCAAGCTGATGAGCTGGGTCGACGAGGAGGCGTAAGCCTCAGGCCACGGGGCCGGAGCGGACAGCTCCGGCCCCGTTGTCCAACCCGTCGCAGCACGGACGGGTGATCCTTCCGCAGAGGCGTAAGACGACCCCTGCCGCGCCACTACACTGGCGCACAACATACGCGTCAGGCCCACAGCGTCGTGCGTCTTCCACGCGGCCAGTACCCTCCACCGCCTGCGGCCGTCGGGACGGCCGTCCGCACGCAATGGACTTGTGAGGACTCACGTGAGCTCGAAACCCGTCGTACTCATCGCTGAAGAGCTGTCGCCCGCGACCGTGGACGCGCTTGGCCCGGACTTCGAGATCCGGCACTGCAACGGAGCGGACCGAGCCGAACTGCTCCCCGCCATCGCCGACGTCGACGCGATCCTGATCCGCTCCGCCACCAAGGTGGACGCCGAGGCCATCGCCGCCGCGAACAAGCTGAAGGTCGTCGCACGAGCCGGCGTCGGCCTGGACAACGTGGACGTCTCCGCCGCCACCAAGGCCGGCGTGATGGTCGTCAACGCCCCCACCTCCAACATCGTGACCGCCGCCGAGCTCGCCTGCGGGCTCATCGTCGCCACCGCCCGCCACATCCCGCAGGCCAACGCCGCGCTGAAGAACGGCGAGTGGAAGCGCAGCAAGTACACGGGCGTGGAGCTGGCCGAGAAGACCCTCGGTGTCGTGGGTCTGGGCCGGATCGGTGCGCTGGTCGCCCAGCGCATGTCCGGCTTCGGCATGAAGGTCGTCGCGTACGACCCCTACATCCAGCCCGCCCGCGCCGCCCAGATGGGCGTCAAGGTGCTGTCGCTGGACGAGCTGCTCGAGGTCTCCGACTTCATCACCGTCCACCTGCCCAAGACCCCCGAGACCGTGGGTCTCATCGGCGACGAGGCGCTGCGCAAGGTCAAGCCGAGCGTGCGGATCGTCAACGCGGCGCGTGGCGGGATCGTCGACGAGGAGGCGCTGTACTCCGCCCTCAAGGAGGGCCGGGTCGCCGGTGCCGGGCTCGACGTGTACGCGAAGGAGCCCTGCACGGACTCCCCGCTGTTCGAGTTCGACCAGGTCGTCGCCACCCCGCACCTCGGTGCCTCCACCGACGAGGCCCAGGAGAAGGCCGGTATCGCGGTCGCCCGCTCCGTGCGCCTCGCGCTCGCCGGTGAGCTGGTGCCCGACGCGGTGAACGTCCAGGGCGGTGTCATCGCCGAGGACGTCAAGCCGGGCCTGCCGCTCGCCGAGCGCCTCGGCCGCATCTTCACCGCGCTCGCCGGTGAGGTCGCGGTCCGCCTCGACGTCGAGGTGTACGGCGAGATCACCCAGCACGACGTGAAGGTGCTGGAGCTGTCCGCCCTCAAGGGTGTCTTCGAGGACGTCGTCGCCGAGACGGTGTCGTACGTCAACGCCCCGCTGTTCGCGCAGGAGCGCGGTGTCGAGGTGCGGTTGACGACCAGCTCCGAGTCGGCCGACCACCGCAACGTGGTCACCGTGCGCGGCACGCTCGGCAGCGGCGAGGAGGTGTCGGTCTCCGGCACGCTGGCCGGGCCGAAGCACCTCCAGAAGATCGTCGCGGTCGGCGAGTACGACGTCGATCTGGCCCTCGCCGACCACATGGTCGTCCTCAAGTACGAGGACCGTCCCGGTGTCGTCGGCACGGTCGGCCGGATCTTCGGCGAGGCCGGTATCAACATCGCCGGTATGCAGGTCTCGCGGGCGATCGCCGGTGGCGAGGCGCTGGCGGTCCTCACCGTGGACGACACGGTTCCGGCCGGGGTGCTGACCGAGGTGGCCGAGGAGATCGGGGCGACGTCGGCGCGCGCGGTGAACCTGGTCTGAGGCGTCACGACAAGAGGCTGGGCGGACCGGGACTCCCGGTCCGCCCAGCCTCTTCTCATGCGAGTGACTGCTCAGATTCCGGCTCCGGTGTCTCCTTGCGCACGTCGACTCCTCGCAGCGTCACCGCCGCCAGCACCGCCGCCCCCGCGAGCAGTACCGCCCCCGCGATCGCCGCCCCCTGCATCCCGCTGGTGAACGCCTCCCTGGCCGTCGTCGCCAGGCCCGGGAAGCGGTCGGCCACCGCCAGCGCCCCGCCCAGGGTCTCGCGGGCCGCGTCCGGCGCCGAACCCGGCATCTCGTGGCGGTAGACCGCCGTACCGATGGAGCCGAGGACCGCCATCCCGAGGGCGCCGCCGAACTCCGCGCCGGTCTCCATCAGGGAGGACGCCGAGCCGGCCCGCTCCACCGGGGCGCTGCCCATCGCGAGGTCGGTGACCTGGGAGATCACGGTGACGATGCCGACGGCGAGGATGCCGCACGCGGTCAGGACCAGCCACATCGAGTCCGTGCCGCTGAAGGCCAGCAGCGCGTAGCCCACCGCGCCGATCGCGAAGCCCGCGGTGATGACGTGGGCGCGGTCGACACCCTTCTGGACCAGGGAAGTGGCGAACGGGGCCGCGGCGCCGATCGGCACCGAGGGCAGCAGCGCCCACAGGGCCGCTTCCAGCGCGCTCTTGCCGAGCACCGACTGCAGGTACTGCGTGGTGAAGTAGGCCGAGCCCATCATCGCGAACGAGGAGATGAGGTTCAGGGCGACGGACGGCCCGAAACCGCGGCCCCGGAACAGGGCCGGGGAGATCATCGGGTTCGCGGTCGTGCGCTGGCGGTGGACGAACAGAGCCGCGAAGAGCAGGCCGACGGTGATCGAGACGACGTAACGGACGTTCCAGCCGTCGGAGGGGATCTCCTTCAGGCCGTAGACGACGGGCAGCACCGCGGCCATCGACAGCGGGACGCTCAGCCGGTCGAAGCGGCCGGGCGCGGAGGCCCTGGACTCGGGCAGCAGGATCGGGCCGAGGACCAGCAGGAGCACCATCGCGGGCAGGTTGACCAGGAAGACCGAGCCCCACCAGAAGTACTCGACCAGCACACCGCTCATCACCGAGCCGAGGGCGATGCCGGCCGTCATCACGCCGGACCAGATGCCGATCGCCTTCGCGCGTTGGCCGGAGTCGGTGAACATCGTGCGCACCAGCGCCATCGTCGACGGCATCAGGGTCGCGCCGCCGATGCCGAGCACCGCGCGGGCGGCGATGAGCATCTCGGCGCTGTTCGCGTACGCCGCCGCCAGGGAAGCCGCGCTGAACGCCACCGCGCCGATCAGCAGCAGCTTGCGGCGGCCGATGCGGTCGCCCAGGGAGCCCATCGTCATCAGCAGGCCGGCCAGGACGAAGGCGTAGATGTCGAAGATCCACAGCTGCTGGGTGCCGCTCGGCTTCAGGTCGGCGCTGATCGCGGGGATCGCGAAGTAGAGGACGGAGACGTCCATCGAGACCAGGAGCAGCGGAAGCATCAGGACGCCGAGGGCGGTCCATTCGCGGCGGCCGGCCAGGGCATGGGCGGGATTCGGGTTCGTCATGCCGGTGACTATACGAGCGTCTTAAACGCTTGTCTATGACGCTTGTATAAATCGCTTGTCTAGATAGGCTGAGGGCATGGGACATCGCGAGGATCTGCTCGAAGGCGCCAAGCGCTGCCTGCTGGAGAAGGGGTTCCTGCGCACCACCGCGCGGGACATCGTCAGGGAGTCCGGGACGAACCTGGCGTCCATCGGGTATCACTACGGCTCGAAAGACGCCCTTCTGGGCCAGGCGTACATCGCGTTGGTGGAGGAGGTGCCCTTCGAGGGGGGCGACGGATTCACCGGTGCGCCCGGCTCGCTGGAGCGGTTCCGGGAGGTGTGGGCCACCATCGTCGACACCATGCGCGAGCCCGGCTCGATCTGGCGGCTCAGCCTGGAGGTCATGGGCATGGGTGACCAGCTGCCCGAGGTGCGCGACCAGTTGGTCCGTGCCCAGCGGGAGGGCGGGCGTGGTCTGGTGTCCATCCTCATGGGCGTGCCGGAGGAGGAGGTGACGGACGAGACCGCCGACACCCTCGGCCGGTTCTACCTGGCGCTGATGACCGGACTCATCGGCCAGTGGGGCTTCGACCCGAAGAGCGCGCCCGACGCGGACACCCTCACGGAGGGCCTGCGGCAGGTCATCGAGGCCGCCACGCGCGCGTGACACGGCGCCGACGCACCTCGGTCGGCGAGCAGGGTGAGGACGCCGGCCCGGACGGAGGGGGACGGCGCCGGTACCGGCTCGTCCGGCACGAGCAGCGTTGGCGTCGGCCGCTGGTCATGGCCGGGCTCAGGTGCTGGTCAGCCGCCGGATGGCGGACGCGGTGTCCGCGGTGGTGAGGGTGGGCCGGTAGTCCGGTTCCGTCCACGGCCGTCCGCCCGAGACCCAGACGCTCCGCGCCCCGACCCCCTGCGCGCCACGGATGTCCGCGCAGGGGGACGGTGCCGGTACCGGCTCGTCCGGCACGAGCAGCGTTGGCGTCGGCCGCTGGTCATGGCCGGGCTCTGGCCGGGCTCAGGTGCTGGTCACCCGCCGGATGGCGGACGCGGTGTCCGCGGTGGTGAGGGTGGGCCGGTAGTCCGGTTCCGTCCACGGCCGTCCGCCCGAGACCCAGACGCTCCGCGC